>NZ_JPGL01000019.1 GCF_000732615.1 Burkholderia paludis | reverse complement strand
CCCACCGCCCACCGCCCACCGACCGGTCTTCGAACGCGGGAACCGTCCGGAATCCGGCCGTCCGCACGGCGCGCCGCCGTTCGGCGCGGCCCGTTGCCCCCGCGAGCGCACCGTCCGGCGGGGCCTGGCCGTGCCGGACGGATCGGGGCCACCGAGTGGCATGGTTGTTGCCTCCTTGCAAGCGAGCCGCCGCCCGGGATCGAACGACGACCCCGCTCGAACCGGAACGCGGCTCGTCACGACTTCAATCATTGGAGACATCACCATGGAAGGACTTTCGCAAGTCCAGGTCTTGGGCATCGACGCGGGCGGCACGATGACCGATACCTTCTTCGTGCGCGACGACGGACGGTTCGTCGTCGGCAAGGCGCAAAGCAATCCGGACGACGAATCGCTCGCGATCTTCAACTCGTCGCAGGACGCGCTGGCGCACTGGCAGCGCGACGTCGACGACGTCTATCCGGAGCTCGTCACCTGCGTGTACTCCGGCACGGCGATGCTCAATCGCGTCGTGCAGCGCAAGGGGCTCGACGTCGGGCTGCTCGTCAACAAGGGCTTCGAGCACGTGCACCTGATGGGGCGGGCGATCCAGAGCTACCTCGGCTACGCGCTCGAAGAGCGCATCCACCTGAATACGCACCGCTACGACGAGCCGCTCGTGCCGCTGTCGCGAACGCGCGGCGTCACCGAGCGGACGGACGTCCAGGGCGAGATCGTCATTCCGCTGCGGGAGCACGAAGTGCGGCAGGCCACGCGGGAGCTGGTCGCCGCCGGCGCGAAGGCGATCGTCATCTGCTTTCTCCAGTCGCACAAGAACGCGACGAGCGAGCGCGCGGCGCGCGACATCGTGCGCGACGAACTGGCCGCGCGCGGCGTCGATCTCCCGGTGTTCGCGTCGGTCGACTACTACCCGCAGCGCAAGGAGAGCCACCGGATGAACACCACGGTGCTCGAGGCGTACGCGGCCGAGCCGTCGCGGCAGACGCTCAGGAAGGTCAGCGACCGCTTCCGCAAGCACGGCGCGAAATTCGACCTGCGCGTGATGGCCACGCACGGCGGCACGATCAGCTGGAAGGCGAAGGAACTGGCGCGCACGATCGTATCGGGGCCGATCGGCGGCGTGATCGGTTCGAAGCTCCTCGGCGAGGCGCTCGGCTACGACAACATCGCGTGCTCGGACATCGGCGGCACGTCGTTCGACATGGCCCTCATCACCAAGGGCAAATTCGCGATCGCGTCCGACCCGGACATGGCGCGCCTCGTGCTGTCGCTGCCGCTCGTCACGATGGATTCGGTCGGCGCGGGCGCCGGCAGCTTCGTGCGGCTCGATCCGTACAGCGGCGCCATCAAGCTCGGCCCGGACAGCGCCGGCTATCGCGTCGGCACGTGCTGGCCCGACAGCGGCCTGACGACGGTGTCCGTGTCCGACTGCCACGTCGTGCTCGGCTACCTGAATCCGGACAACTTCCTCGGCGGCCAGATCCGGCTCGACGTGAATCGCGCGCGCGAGCACATCGCCGCGCAGATCGCCGGGCCGCTCGGGCTCTCGGTGGAGGACGCGGCGGCCGGCGTGATCGAACTGCTCGACCTGCAACTGCGCGAATACCTGCGCTCGAACGTCAGCGCGAAAGGCTACAACCCGACCGAATTCGTGTGCTTCTCGTACGGCGGCGCGGGGCCGGTCCACACGTACGGCTACACCGGCGGCCTCGGCTTCCGGGACGTGATCGTGCCGGCGTGGGCGGCCGGCTTCTCGGCCTTCGGCTGCGCGTGCGCGGATTTCGAGTACCGCTACGACAAGAGCGTCGACCTCGCGCTGCCGCAGCTCGCGCCCGACGCCGACAAGGCGCAGGCCGCGCAGACGATCCAGAAGGCGTGGTCCGAACTGGCCGCCAAGGTCGTCGAGGAATTTCGCATCAACGGCTTCAGCGAGCGGGACGTGATCCTGCGGCCGGGCTTCCGGATGCAGTACATGGGCCAGCTCAACGATCTCGAGATCGAATCGCCGATCGCGAGCGCGTCCGGCGCGGACGACTGGGACCGGATCGTGACGGCCTTCGAGGACACCTACGGCCGCGTGTATGCCAGCTCGGCGCGCTCGCCGGAGCTTGGCTTCTCGGTCACGGGCGCGATCATGCGCGGCATGGTCGTCACGCAGAAGCCGGTGCTGCCGGAAGACCCCGTCGCGGGCCCCACGCCGCCGGCGGACGCACGCATCGGCACGCGGCGCCTGTACCGGCACAAGCAGTGGCACGACGCGGCGATCTGGCGCATGGAGTCGCTCAGGCCGGGCAACGAGATCGCGGGGCCCGCGATCATCGAGTCCGACGCGACGACGTTCGTCGTCCCGAAGGGTTTCGCCACCACGCTCGACAAGCACCGCCTTTTCCACCTCAGGGAAGTCGTTCAAGGAGACACGCGATGAACATGATGTCCAGCCAGGAAGTCGGCTTTGCCGACCTGCTGAAGAACGGCCAGACGCTCAAGCAGTTTCGCGATGGCATTCTGGCGCGCACCGCGCAAACCGGCCATTACAACGGGCTCGAGCGGCTCGCGTTGCGCGAGCGCGATCCGATCCGCTACGAGAAGATGTTCTCGAAGCTGCGCGGCGGCCTCGTGCATGCGCGCGAAACGGCCAAGAAGATCGCCGCGAGCCCGATCGTCGAGCAGGAAGGGGAGCTGTGCTTCACGCTCTACAACGCGGCGGGCGACTGCGTGCTCACGTCGACGGGGATCATCATCCACGTCGGCACGATGGGCGCGGCGATCAAGTACATGATCGAGAACAACTGGGAAACCAATCCGGGCATCCAGCCCGGTGACATGTTCACCAACAACGACTGCTCGATCGGCAACGTCCACCCGTGCGACATCGCGACGATCGTGCCGATCTTCGCGCAAGGCAAGCTGGTGGGCTGGGTCGGCGGCGTCACGCACGTGATCGACACGGGCGCGGTGACGCCGGGCTCGATGTCGACGGGCCAGGTGCAGCGTTTCGGCGACGGCTACATGATCACGTGCCGCAAGACGGGCGTGAACGACACGCCGCTGCGCGACTGGCTGCACGAAAGCCAGCGTTCGGTCCGCACGCCGAAGTACTGGATTCTCGACGAGCGCACGCGCATCGCCGGCTGCCACATGATCCGCGCGCTGATCGAGGAAGTTATCGGCGAGGAGGGCCTCGACGCGTACGAGCAATTCAGCTTCGAGGTGATCGAGGAAGGACGGCGCGGCCTGCAGACGCGCATCAAGGCGATGACGCTGCCCGGCAAGTATCGCAAGGTCGCGTTCGTCGACGTGCCGTACAACCATCCGGACGTGCAGACCTCGTCGGCGTTCGCGAAGCTCGACTCGATCATGCATTCGCCGGTCGAGATGGAGATCCGCAAGGACGGCTCGTGGCGTCTCGATTTCGAGGGCGCGAGCCGCTGGGGCTGGCACTCGTACAACGCGCACCAGGTCGCGTTCACGAGCGGCATCTGGGTGATGATGACGCAGACGCTGGTGCCGACGCAGCGCATCAACGACGGCGCGTATTTCGGCACCGAGTTCCACCTGCCCAAGGGCGCGTGGATGAACCCGGACGATCGCCGTACCGGGCATGCGTACGCATGGCACTTCCTGGTGTCGGGCTGGAGCGCGATGTGGCGCGGCCTGTCGCAGGCGTACTTCAGCCGCGGCTATCTCGAGGAAGTCAACGCGGGGAACGCGAACACGTCGAACTGGCTGCAGGGCGGCGGGATCAACCAGGACGGCGACATCCACGCGGTGAACAGCTTCGAGGCGTCGTCGTGCGGCACCGGCGCGTGCGCGATCAAGGACGGCCTGAATCACGCGGCCGCGATCTGGAACCCCGAAGGCGACATGGGCGACATCGAGATCTGGGAGATGGCCGAACCGCTGCTGTACCTCGGCCGCAACGTGAAGGCGAACTCGGGCGGCTACGGCAAGTATCGCGGCGGCTGCGGATTCGAGACGCTGCGCATGGTCTGGAAGGCGCAGGACTGGACCATGTTCTTCATGGGCAACGGCTACATGAACAGCGACTGGGGCCTGATGGGCGGCTATCCGCCGGCCACCGGCTATCGCTTCGAGGCGCATCGCACGGGCCTCGAGGAGCGCATCGCGCGCGGCGAGAGCCTGCCGCTCGGCGGCGACGCGAATCCGGATCTCCCCGACTACGAACATCACCTGAATGCCGGCGCGGTCGTCAAGCGCGACCAGCAATGCATGACCACGGAGGATTGCTACGACAACTACGACCTCTACCTGAACTACCTGCGCGGCGGCCCCGGCTTCGGCGATCCGCTCGACCGCGAGACCGACGCGATCGAGCGCGACCTCAACAACGCGGTGCTGCTGCCGGAATACGCGAGGAAGGTTTACGGGGCGGTCGCGACGCGGGACGCCAACGGGATCTGGACGGTCGATGCGCAGGCCACGGCGCTGCGGCGCATCGAGATCCGCAACGAGCGTCTCGCACGCGCGCAACCGACCCGCGAATGGATGAAGGGCGAACGCGAGCGGATCCTGCGCAAGCACGCATCGACCCAGGTGCAGCACATGTTCGCGACGAGCTTCGGCCTGTCGACGAAATTCGAGCAGCGGTTCCGCGCGTTCTGGGAGCTGCCGGACACGTGGACGCTGACCGAGGACGAACTCGACGTGCCGACCTACGGCTCGAAATTCCGCATGGACCTGTCGAAGATGCCCGACGTCAATACGGTGGTGCTGGTCGAGGAGTGAGCCGGACCGTTCGCACCACCACCCATATGGAGGACTGGAGATGTCTACCTACACCAAGGAACAGATCAGGAACATGGTCGACGGCAAGCTCGACTGGGACACGACGTTGCGCATGCTGTCGATGCCGAAGGACGGGGAGCGCTTCCGGATGTATGTCGAGGCGCTGCAGCACAAGCTCGGCTGGAAGGACCGCATCGTGCTGCCGCTCGGCCCGCACCTGTACATCGTGCAGCAATGGGCGACGAAGCACTGGGTCACGCAGTGCGACTGCGGCCACGTGTTCTGCGACTACCGCGACAACTGGAAGCTGCACGCGAGCATCTTCGTGCGCGAATCGGAGGAGGCGATGGACGAGGTCTATCCGCGCCTGATGGCCCCCGACACGCAATGGCAGGTGTATCGCGAGTACTACTGCCCGACCTGCGGCGCGATGCACGACGTCGAGGCGCCCACGCCGTGGTATCCGGTGATTCACGACTTCGAACCCGACATCGATGCGTTCTATTCGGAATGGGTGAAGCTGCCGGTGCCGGAGCGCGCGCAATGATCTGACGCTCGACGCTGCCGGCGCGGCTCGCCATGCGCCGGCCCCGCTTCGGCGCGTCCGCGCGAGGCGTTCGATTTCCGGCCGTTCGATTTTCGAACGGCCGGTTTCTTTTCGTCCGCCCGTCGACCCGGGTTTTCGCCGGCGCGCGGGGCCGGGCGACCACGCGCGGGCGCGCGCCGGCTGGCCCGCGCATTGCTTGCGGTGGCTTGCGGTGGCTTGCGTCCGGACGGCCGTCGCTGCGCCGGAACGGAGTACGATAGTCGCCACGCCCGCCGCCGGCTGCGGCCGGGCCCCCACAAGTCGACAAAAAGGCCGCTGCGACGGCCTTGCGGTTCGTGCCGTCGCGAAGCCGCCAGGAGACAGACATGCAACAGAGAGGCACGCCGATGGACTGGTTTCCCAGTCCGCATCACGACGCGAGCATCATGGCCGCCTGGGAGCATCTGGTGACCGGCAGCGACTGGCGCTCGCCCGACGTACGCGGCGTGATCGACGACTCATGGCAGCGCTGTCTCGTCGGCCAGGTCGATCCCGGCGTTCACCGCGCGCCGCCGCCGCTCGACGAGGACGGGCTCGTGCAGTGGCGGACGTCGAACGCGCGCCTCGTCGACGCGAGCCTGCCGCTGATGCAGCAGACCCGCGATTTCCTTTCGCAGACGGGCACGGTGATGCTGCTGGCCGATCCCAGCGGGATGATCCTCCAGCAGGAAGGCGACCTGCGGATCGTCGAGCCCGCGCGCGAGGTCGGCCTGGTGCCGGGATGCGAGTGGACCGAGCTGAATTGCGGCACCAACGCGATCGGCACCGCGCTCGCGCTCAGGCAGCCGGTCCAGATCCATGGCGCGGAGCACTTCTGCGCGGGCATCAAGCGCTGGACCTGCTCGGCGACCGTCATCCAGGATCCGCGCGACGGACACGTGCTGGGCGTGATCGACATCTCGGGGCTGGCCGACACCTACAACCGCTACGGTCTCGCGCTCGCGGTGTCGCTCGCCGGCCGTATCGAGAGCCGGCTCGCGAAGCTGGGCATGGCGCGCCGCCTGAGCCTGCTCGACCGCTGCGCGTCGCGCTTCGGGGCGTCTTCCACCGATGCGGTGCTCGTCGTCGACGAACGCGGCCGGCTCGTCAAGGCCAACGCGCAGGTCGTTCCCGTGTTGCGCCGGTTCGGCTTCGACATCCGGTGCGACGCGTCGCTGGCGCTGCCCGAACTCGACCGCTACACGGGCGACGGCCGCCTGCCGGCAAATGCGCCGGCGTGGCTGCGACTCAGCCACATCGAAACGGTGCGCGACGGCGCGGACGTGCTCGGCTACCTGATCGTGACGCCCGGCGTCGCGAATCCGCGCGGCGCCGTGCCGCTCGCACGCGGACGGGAACGGCACGGCGATGCGCCGCGAGGGTTCGCGCGCATCGTCGGCGATAGCGCCGCGTTGCGGGAGGCCGTGAACCGGGCGCGCCAGCTCGCGCCGTCCAAGGTGCCGGTGTTGCTGCTCGGCGAGACCGGCGTCGGCAAGGAGCTGTTCGCGCAGGGCATTCATCAGGCGAGCGAGCGCGCCGACGGCCCGTTCGTCGCGCTCAACTGCGGCGGGTTGTCGAGAGACCTGCTCGCGAGCGAGCTGTTCGGCTATGCGGAAGGCGCATTTACCGGCGCCCGCAAATCCGGCGCGGCGGGCAAGATCGAGGCCGCCGACGGCGGCACGCTGTTTCTCGACGAGATCGGGGAGATGCCGCTCGACATCCAGCCGCATCTGCTGCGCGTGCTGGAGGAGAACGAAATCTACCGGCTCGGCGAGAACACGCCGCGCAGGGTGAATTTCCGGCTGGTCGCGGCGACGCACCGCGACCTGAAGGACGCCGTCGCGAAAGGCCGGTTCCGGATGGATCTGTACTACCGGATCGCGGTCACGACCGTGTCGATTCCGAGCCTGCGCGAGCGGGGCGAGGATCTGCCGGCGCTGATCGCGCACTGGCTGGCGCAGTTGTGCGACAGCTATGGCCTGGCCCCGAGAACATTCGACGACGACGCGTATGCGCGCCTGCTGCGCTATCCGTGGCCCGGCAACGTGCGGGAACTGCGCAACGCGATCGAAGGCTCGCTGCTGCTGTCGGACGGCCCCGTGATCAGGGCCGACAGGCTGCCTGCGGAGATCGGGGCGGCGGCGTCGGTCGATGCGTGCGCGGTGCAGGCCGCGGACGCGCTCGCGCCGGACGTCGGCGATTCGTTGAAGAAGGCCGAGGCGGAATCGATCCGCCGCGCGCTCGCGCGTCATGCCGGCAACCTCACGAAGACGGCGGGCCAGCTCGGCATCGCGAAGAGCACGCTCTACGAAAAGATCCGCAAGTATCGTCTGCTCGATGCGGTGAGCGACGTCCGCCGGAGTCGCGCGCGGTAAGCCGCGGCGGGTGCCGCCGTGCGACGGGCGCAGCCGCCCGTGGCGTCGTCGCGTCCTTCCGGCCGCGCCTGTCGGCATTTTGCAAAGAATGACGGTGTTGCCGGCCCGATCCCACTATGCTTCGCTTTTTTGCGATAAGCCGCCGGGGACGGCACAATGTCCGCGCTCGCGCCGTCGAGGGACGCGCGCCGGTGTTTCATGCGGGTGCCCCGGTCGTCGTGTATCGACAGGTCCGCGAGCGGGCGAACGCGTGGCCGGCCGGATGACGCCTCGATGCGATGGCGGACCGGACGCCGCCCGCCGCCCGTCGCAACGGGAATCCATCGCGTGCCGGGGTCTGTCCGGCACGTACAACGACAACGAAGGGAGGGCCGTCCATGAGGCTGGACGACGAAAGGGAAAGCACGAACGTCGAGGATCGTCGCGGCGCCGGCGGTTTCGGTGGCGGGCGAGGCGCGACGATCGGCATCGGCACGATCGTGGTTGCGCTGGCCGCGTCGTATTTTTTCGGGATCGACCCGCGCGTGGTGCTCGAGGGCGCCTCGGCGCTGCAGGGCCGCCAGCAGCAGGCCCAGCCGGCCCCGGCGCAGCGCCAGGGTGCGCCGGCGAACGATCCGGGCGCGGTGTTCACGCGCAAGGTGCTCGCCAACATCGAGGATACATGGTCGGGCATCTTCTCGACCCAGTTGCATGCGCAGTACCAGCCGCCGAGGCTCGTGATGTTCACGAACTCGACGCCGACCGCCTGCGGCACGGGCCAGACCGCGATGGGGCCGTTCTATTGCCCGGCCGACCGCAAGGTGTATATCGACCTCGGCTTCTACGACGAGCTGCGCCGGCGATTCGGGGCGGGCGGCGATTTTGCGCAGGCTTACGTGATCGCGCACGAAGTCGGCCATCACGTGCAGAACCTGCTCGGCATTTCCGACAAGGTGGATGCCGCGCGCAGGCGGTCGACCCGCGCGCACTCGAACGCGCTGTCGGTGCGGATGGAGCTGCAGGCCGACTGTTTCGCCGGCGTGTGGGCGAACAACGCCCAGCGCGCGAACCGGCGGCTGATGGAGCCCGGCGATTTCGAGCAGGGGCTGAAGGCGGCGGCCGCGATCGGCGACGATCGCCTGCAGCAGCAAGGGCAGGGCTACGTCGTGCCGGAAAGCTTCACGCACGGCACCAGCGACCAGCGCGTGTACTGGCTGCGGCGCGGGATGGAGTCGGGCGAGGTGAGCGCCTGCGACACGTTCGCCGCGAACGCGCGCTGACGGCGCGTCCGTCGTCGCGTCCGCATCGTCCCGGCCCGGCCGGGACGATTTGCCGATTTGTGCTCACCGGCACGTGGCGGCGCCGGTAGGCTGGCCCGGACCTCGAGATTCGATCCGTTCGCCCGCCCGCCGATTCCGCCATGCCGACCTCATCCGTTTCCGCCGACCAGGGCGCCGCCGACTGGCAACGCGCGCTGCGCGCGTGCGTGGACGCGTTCGACGCGTTTGCGAGCCCGTCCGCGATCGTGTTCTACCGGCTCGACCAGAGCGGCGAACCGGCCGATTTCGAGCTGTTCGGGATGCCTGAATCGATGCATCGCACCTATGTCGCGCGCTACCGGATGCTCGATCCGCTGCATCCGTCGCGCTGCGCGGCCGGCGAGCGCGCGGTCGTCACGCTCGCGTCCCAACTGCCTGACGAAAGACGCGACGCCTCCGCGTACTGGACCCGTTTCCTGCGGCGGCACGACGTGGCCGACGTCGTCGAGATCTGGCTGCGCGACGCGGGCCGCACGGTCGGCGCGTTCTCGCTGCTGCGCTTCGGCGCGGGGCGCGCCGACGGCGACGGCACGGCAGGGCGCTTCGCGCCCGGCGAAATCGACGCGCTCGCGCGGCTGCAGCCGGTCGCCGAGGCCGCGCTGAGCCCGCTGCTGCGCGCCCGGCGCGGGATTCACCGGATCGGCTGCGAGGAGCGGCTCACCTATCGCGAGGAGCAGATCGCGCGCCTCGTGCGCGACGGCTGCTCGAACAAGGAGATCGCGCGCGATCTCGCGCTGGGGCAACCGACCGTCAAGACGCACCTGATGCGCATGTACCGCAAGCTGGGCGTGTCGAACCGCACGGAACTGGTCGGGGCGCTGTTTCTGTCATCCGGCGCATAATCGCGGTCCGGACATCGACCTTTTCCCGATCGCGGATTCATGAATATCCAAGCGCTGCTGGCCGTGCTGCTCGTCCTGCCGGGCGCGTCCTCCACCCTGGCCTTCGCGCAGCAGGGCGATGGCGACGCATGCGTCGTGCTGCTACCGACCCGGATGATGGCCGACGACGTCGGCACCCCGCCGGCGGACGGGTGGCTCGGGCTCGCGCCCGACGGGCGCCGCTGGAAGCTCGCGCCGGCGCGCCTCCGCCTCGAACCGGTGCAACCGGACGGTGAAGTCGTCGACATCCGGTCCGACCTCGCCAGTGCCGTCGCGCTGTTTCGTTGCGGATCGCTCAGGCCGGGCAAGGTCGACGCGGCGAACGTGGCGCTCCCGAACGGCGGGGCGGTGATCGAGCCCGGTGTCGAACCGTTGCGGGTCGGTTTTCACGGCCGCCGGTATGCGTTGCGCTACACCGCATCCGGTTCGGTGATCGCAGAAGGCGGCGGCCGGCGGTCGGTCCTGCATGATTTCGGCGGCAGCATGCCGCCGTTCCGCGCGACCCTGATCTGGGCGGGCAACCTCGATCGTGACGGCGGGCCGGACTTCCTGATGGAATTCGAAAGCGGGATCGGCGCGAACGTCTGCCTGTTCACCTCGCACGGCGCCGGCCGGAACGAGCGGGTCAGACGCGCGGGCTGCACGGAGATCAGCGGCTGACCGGCAATCGATGGGGATGCGTGCCGGCTGAACGGGCGGAACGGGTCGGGGCGCTGTTTCTGTCATTACTCGGCATGTCGGCGCTGCGGGCCGTGCGGTACGTCGCGCGCTTGTCGAATCGACCGGGATCGATCCGGCATCCGTCTTGCCGTCGGCACGCCGCCGCTGCGAAGCGTGGATGTACACGGTGCGCCAGCAGCCGAATTCCGCCGAAGGATCGCACTTCCGGCGACGAAATCCTGCAGGGTCGACTTCCGCCGTGCGGCCATGCAATCCGGGGCGGGTTCGGCGCAACCGGACAATTCGATCGGAGATGACGGGGGCTGGCACGCTGCGATTCGCACCGAACGCCGCTCAAGGCACGTGCCGCAAGTGACAAATGTTCAATTTTTGCCGTATTCGTATCGGTAGCATGGAGTCCTCGTCGCTCCGGCCTGGAACCATGCGTTGATGTGGCGTTTCTCGTGTCGAAATCGTCAGTGTCACCTCCCGATGGCTTTCCCGACGGTATCGCGGCAGGGTGGCGCGTGCGTCAGGAAGACGATGTCCGCCGGCACGGGCGTGCCAACCCCGCAGCGGTCGCGTTGGCGCAACTGCTTGGGTTTGCCCCTTCAGCGAAGCCCGCCGCCAGCCAAGCCGGGAGAGCAATCCCCTCCCGATCGTGACAACGTCGATTCGCGGATACCCGAACCGCAGTGTTCGTCACGTATCGTCTCGCGGGCCCGGGCAAGGGCCATGCGGCATTCATCGCGGGCAAGTCCTCGCTACGCGAATCCGCCCGGCGGGCTTGATCGATTTCCCTGCTCCGTGACTCCCCGACCCCAGTGATGGCGAACGAACCGAACATCTCTCAGGAGAAAGTCAGCAAGGTGGCGGAACAGATCCGCGACGCGGGCGGTCGCCCGACGGTTCGCGCCATCCGCGAGCGCCTGGGAACGGGCTCGATGACGACCGTGCTGAAGTTCTTTCAGGTATGGCAGGACGCCCAGATCCGGCCGGCGGAGGTCCCGGTCGTCCTTCCGCATGCGGTACAGCGGGGGGTGCTGGATTTCGTCGCGGCGGAAGTGGAGCGGGGCAGGGCCGAGTTGCGGACGGACCTTGAAATCGCGAACCAGGTCAATGCGGATCTCGTCCTCGAATTCGAACGGCAAGCGGCAGTCGGCGAGAATCTGTCGGCGTCGCTCGTGCGCGCGGACGCGGAAAAGGCCGAGCTTTCCGGGCGTCTTGCGCGGATGGAAGCGGAGCGTGACGAGGCTCGCCGAGGCGCGGCGGCCGAACGCGCGGCGGCAGAATCCGTGCGCCTGGATCTGGCCAGGGCGTTGCTTCGGCTCGAAGCGCTGTCACGTCTGGAGGCGGATCTCAAGGCCGCCCGCGAGGGCCTGGAGCAGGAACGCGTCGCGCGCATGAAGGCCGATCAGGCGGCAGCGGTGGCGGCCGCGAAATCCGACGCGGCTCGCGACGCGCAGCAAGTGCTCGAGCGCACGCTCGAAGCGTTTCGGTTGCATGGGCGGGAGAAGGAGGCCGATTAGTCCGATCTCCGTGCGGAACTCAGGAAGCGGCGCGGCGGCGCCCCTTCGTTCCGAACGACGTACGGCGATCCGGCGGCCGAGGGCGCGCGCGCCGTTCGACGCGCCGCGTGTCGACAAGGAGTCGACCGGCGCGAGGAAGTAGTGCCCGGTGAATGGCGTTCCCGATGGAAGGGGCGAATCCGGACTGTGAGGTCGGCGGCCGACGAATACCGCTGATAGCCGGCGTGAGGGCGCTCCGGATCGGTGGCGATCGACGCTCCCCGGTCTTGCGCAATTGCGTCGGGCGCGATGTGGCCGGTATGTCCGATCGCCCGCGGCAATCTTCCGCGAAGAACCCGGAATGCCGTACCCGGAAGGCGGGACGCGAAGGGCGCGGGAGCAATGCAGTCCGGAGAGACCGGGGGAGTCGCTATCGCTTGCTCAAAATACGATAGCCCGGACTGCGAAACGATATTAACGCCGGTCCATCTGCGGCATTGTGAACAGTTGTGATCGTGTCATGCGTCGGGTCCGAATGTGACCCTCGATCGCGCAAGCCGGTGCCGTCAATCGGGCAAGCCGTTCGTGAGTCGTCCCCTTCAGAGCGAGCCGTCGCGGCTCATTCATCAGACATGACGAGACCCCGGCGGGGCCATGCGGCGGCGAGCAGGCTGGTCCGACGCCGGCACCTTCCCCCTCGCTTGCAAGGCCATGTCGATCGTCGCGTGAGAGCTTGCACCTGAACGCCTTGCACGACCGGCATCGTGCAAGGCCCGTTTTTCCCGCCGGCCGCCCCACGGCGTTCGAACCCGCCACCTGTCTTCCACGCGCTGCCAATTTGCGCTCACCGGGCGCGATCCCTCGCCGATACAGTGGTCCGACGTCCGCGTGCCCCCGCGCACGCGGCCCGCCACGACAATCCTCGAGACGCCCATGAGCAACACGAACCTCGTCGCCGTCAGCGACACCGTGCGCACCTTCGTTGCGCGCGAATTCGGCCTCTTCATCGACGGAGACATGCGGCCCGCGCACGCGGCCGCGCGACTCGACGTGTACGACCCCGCGACGGGCGAGCGGCTGGCGACGGTCGCGGATGCCGACGAACACGACGTCGACCGCGCGGTCGCCAGCGCGAAACACGCATTCGACACCCGCGTGTGGAGCGGCCTGCGCCCGGCCGACCGCGAGCGCATCCTGCTGAAACTCGCCGACCTGATCGAGGGCGACGCCGAGACGCTCGCGCAGCTCGAAACGCTGAACCAGGGCAAGTCGATCCACGTGTCGCGCGCGATCGAGGTCGGCGCGAGCGTCGAGTACGTGCGCTACATGGCGGGCTGGGCGACCAAGATCACCGGCCAGACGCTCGACGTGTCGATCCCGTTCCCGCCCGGCGCGCGCTATACGGCCTATACGCGCAAGGAGCCGGTCGGCGTGGTCGCGGCGATCGTGCCGTGGAATTTCCCGCTGATGATCGCGGTGTGGAAGCTGATTCCCGCGCTCGCGGCCGGCTGCACGATCGTGCTGAAGCCGTCGCCGGAAACGCCGCTCACCGCGCTGCGCCTCGCCGAGCTGGCCCGCGAGGCGGGGGTGCCGCCCGGCGTGTTCAACGTCGTCACCGGCGGCCGCACGTGCGGCGCCGCGCTCGCGCGCCATCCGTCGGTCGCGAAGATCTCGTTCACGGGCTCGACCGCGACCGGCAAGCTGGTCGGCGCGGCCGCCGTGCAGAACATGACCCGCTTCTCGCTCGAGCTGGGCGGCAAGAACCCGATCGTGATGCTCGACGACGTCGACGTCGCGCAGGCGCTCGACGGCGTCGCGGCCGGCGCGTTCTTCAACCAGG
Organism: Burkholderia paludis; assembly: GCF_000732615.1. Classification (GTDB taxonomy): domain Bacteria; phylum Pseudomonadota; class Gammaproteobacteria; order Burkholderiales; family Burkholderiaceae; genus Burkholderia; species Burkholderia paludis. The sequence continues at coordinate 31,305 of NZ_JPGL01000019.1, read as the reverse complement.
GGCAGGTGTGCGCGGCCGCGTCGCGCATCTATGTGCACCGCAGCAAGTTCGCGCAGCTCGCCGACGGCCTCGCGGGCGTCGCGCAGTCGATGAAACTCGGCGCGGGCCTCGACACGACCGCGCAGATCAACCCGCTCGTGTCCGCGCACCATCGCGACAAGGTCGTCCAGCACATCGAGGGCGCGCGCCGTGCGGGCCTCACGTTCCTCGCGGGCGGCACGCCGGCCGACGATCTGCCCGGCTACTACGTGAAGCCGGCCGTGATCGCCGATCCGCATCCGGACAGCGCGATCGTGCGCGACGAGGTGTTCGGCCCGGTGCTCGTCGTCGTGCCGTTCGACGACGCGGCCGACGCCGTGCGTCTCGCGAACGCGTCGCCGTACGGCCTCGCCGCGAGCATCTGGAGCAACGACCTGACGCGCGTGATGAACCTCGTGCCGCAGATCGAGGCCGGCACCGTGTGGGTGAACTGCCATATCCCGCTCGACCCGTCGATGCCGTTCGGCGGCTACAAGCAATCGGGCATCGGCCGCGAATTCGGCCAGTACGCGATCGAAGGCTTCACCGAAACCAAATCCGTCTGCATCGCGCACTGACGCGCGCCCCCAACCTCGAACCCGAACCCCGGACGATCCGGGTTCACACGATCCGACAGTGGAGACTGCAATGAGCTACAACGAAGCGAAATTCTGGCACCCGATGCTGCACCCGAACGAGATGAAGCAGCGCACGCCGATCCGTATCGTGCGCGGCGACGGCTGCTACGTGTTCGACGAACAGGGCCGCAAGCTCGTCGACGGCGTTGCGGGCCTGTGGAACGTGAACGTCGGCCACAACCGCCAGGAAGTGAAGGACGCGATCGTGCGCCAGCTCGACGAGCTCGAATACTTCCAGCTGTTCGACGGCATTTCGCATCCGCGCGCGGAAGAGCTGTCGAAGAAGGTGATCGACCTGCTCGAACCGGAAGGCATGCGGCGCGTGCTGTACAGTTCGGGCGGCTCCGATGCGATCGAGACCGCGCTGAAGATCGCGCGCCAGTACTGGAAGGTGCGCGGCCAGGCCGACCGCACCAAGTTCATCTCGCTGAAGCAGGGCTATCACGGCACGCACTTCGGCGGCGCGTCGGTGAACGGCAACACGGTGTTCCGCCGCAACTACGAGCCGAACCTGCCCGGCTGCTTCCACGTCGAGACGCCGTGGCTGTACCGCAACCCGTTCACGCAGGATCCGGAGGAACTCGGCCGGATCTGCGCGGAACTGCTGGAGCGCGAGATCCAGTTCCAGAGCCCCGACACGGTCGCCGCATTCATCGCGGAGCCGATCCAGGGCGCGGGCGGCGTGATCGTGCCGCCGGCCAACTACTGGCCGCTCGTGCGCGAGGTGTGCGACCGCTACGGCGTGCTGCTGATCGCCGACGAGGTCGTCACGGGCTTCGGCCGCAGCGGCAGCCTGTTCGGCAGCCGCGGCTGGGGCGTGCGCCCGGACATCATGTGTCTCGCGAAAGGGATCTCGTCGGGCTACGTGCCGCTCGGCGCGACGGTCGTGAACGCGCGGATCGAGGACGCCTTCGCCGCGAATGCGGATTTCGGCGGCGCGATCATGCACGGCTACACGTACGCGGGCCACCCGGTTGCGTGCGCGGCCGCGATCGCGAGCCTCGACATCGTCGTGAAGGAAGACCTGCCCGCGAATGCGGCGAAACAGGGCGCGTATCTGCTCGAGGCGCTGCAGCCGTTCGCGGAACGCTTCGCGGCGGTCGGCGAAGTGCGCGGCAAGGGGCTGATGCTCGCGCTCGACCTCGTCGCGAACAAGGCGACGCGCGAGCCGATCGACCCGCTGTCCGGCTATGCGAACGCGGTCGCGGAAGTGGCGCGCGAAAACGGCGTGCTGGTGCGCCCGGTCGGCACGAAGATCATCCTGTCGCCGCCGCTCGTGATCCAGCGCGAGCAGCTCGACCGGATCGTCGACGCGCTCGCGGCGGGCTTCGAGGCCGTGCCGTTCGCATGACCGCGTGACGGCGACCCGCGGCGGGCGGCGTGACGGCCGTCGCGGGTTTGCCGATTTGCGCTATGACCGGATTATTTTGCCTGCGTATTTTTTCGACATCGGATCACGATGTGATCGACAGGGGTCCAGGGTACCGAAGCGCTGAAGCGCCGCCCCGGGCCGACCGCAAGGCATGTGGCCTCGGGCGCCGGCAACGCGCCGGTCGAGGCCGATCAAGGAAGGAGACAAAGATGTCGGGATGGTCAGGAGTGACCGGCGCGGCGGGCGAGACGTCCGCGGGCGCACCGGGGGAAGCGGGCGGCGGCACGGCGCTGAAGGCGGGTGCGGTCGGTTTTCCGACCGCGCTGGCGAGCGCCGTCGGCCTCATCATGGCGAGCCCGGTGATTCTCACCGCGACCTCGGGCTTCGGGATGGGCGGCTGGGCGTTCGCGGTCGCGATGATCATCGCGTTCGTGATGATGCAGGCGCAGGCGACCACGTTCTCCGAAGCCGCCGCGATGCTGCCGACGGCCGGCTCGGTTTACGATTACCTGTCGTGCGGGCTGGGCCGCTTCTGGGCGATCACCGGCACGATTTCCGCGTACTTCCTCGTGCACGTGTTCGCCGGCACGGCCGAGACGATCCTGAGCGGCATCATGGCGCTCGTCAACTTCGAATCGCTGAACGCCGCGTTCGAGAAGCACAACAGCTCGTGGCTCGTCGGCGTCGGCCTCGTGATCACGTTCGCGATCACCAACATCATCGGCATCAAGGTGTTCAGCAAGCTCGAGATCGTGCTGACGGCCGGCATGTGGCTGTCGCTGATGATCTTCGGCATCCTCGGGCTCGCGGCCGCGCCGGCCGTGCACCTCGACGGCTGGTTCGGCGGCTCCGAAGTCGGCACGTCGGTGCCGGCCGTGCTGTCGCTCGTCGGGATGGCGATGTTCATGTTCGTCGGCTGCGAGTTCGTCACGCCGCTCGCGCCGGAAATGAAGGCGCCGGGCCGCACGATTCCGCGCGCGATGGCGCTCGGCCTCGTCGGCGTCGCGATCTGCATGTTCCTGTACGGCGCGGCGATCCGCCGCCAGGTCGCGAACGTGCCGGTGAGCCCCGACGGCCTCACGCACCTGCTCGACACGCCGGGCGCGATTCCCGCGTTCGCGCTGCAGGTGCTCGGGCCGTTCGGCCGCGTGTGGTTCGGCATCGCGTTCCTGTGCGCGGGCGCCGCGACGATCAACACGCTGATGGCCGGGTTGCCGCGCATCCTGTACGGGATGGCGATCGACGGCGCGCTGCCGCGCTGCTTCGCCTACCTGCATCCGCGCTTCAAGACGCCCGTGGTCGGCATCGTCGCGGCGGCGATCGTGCCGATCGTCCATGCGTGGCTGATCAACGGCAATCTCGACAGTATCCTGCACCTCGTGCTCGCCGCGACCTGCGCGTGGGGCACCGCGTACCTGCTCGTCACCGCGTCGGTCGTGATGCTGCGCATCCGCCGCCCGGACCTGCCGCGCCCGTACCGCTCGCCGCTGTTCCCGCTGCCGCAGATCGTATCGAGCGTCGGCATCGTGCTGGCGATCTGGTACATCACGCCGCCCGGCATGAACGCGCGCGACATCTACGTGCCGTTCGGCGCGATGCTCGGGCTGACCGCGCTGTATGCGCTGTTCTGGACGCTCGTCGTGCAGCGCCGCCACCCGTTCAAGCCGGTGCCGGTCGAGGAAGTGCTGCGCAACGAGCACGTCGCATCGTGAAGTCCGCGCTCGCCCGCTGGCGCGCGGCGCCCGCCGCGCCGCCGCCCGGCCATCGCCCGGGCGCGATCGCCGCGCGCGTGCTGGTCGACCTGCAGGCCGCCCGCGACGACGGCGTCGTCGGCGGTGGCCTGGCCGCGCGGCTGCCCAACGGCGTGCGGATCGGCGTCGAGGAGCGGGTCGAGCGCCAGTTCCTGATGCATACGGTCTGCGTGAAGGTCGCGGCGACCGTACCCGGCCCGGCCGCGCAGGGCAGCGCGCGCGTGCGTCAGACCGGCTGGCTGCGCCGCACGGGCATCGACGCGGTGCCCGGGGCGGATTGCGACCCTGTTTTCATCCGCACGGTGGCGGCGCTGGTCGCGGCGCCCGCGCTGGCCGGCGCGCTGCGGCCGCTGCACCTGACCGACTGCACGATCGATGCGCGCGACGGCCGCTGGACGCTCGCGATCGTGCCGTTCGGCGGCAGCGAGGTCGTGAACCGGATGCCGTCGTTTCGCCGCTACGTCCGGCTGACCGCCGAACAGGCCGCCGCGCTGTCGGCGGCGCTGCTTGCGTTCGAAACCGCACTACGCGGGATTTTGCACGGGTAAGCTGTGGCGTTGCGGCCGGGCGAACGTGCGGGCCGCATCCAGAATCAGGGTTTTACCGGAGGCGCCGATGTTGTTCCAGTCACGCTCACACGAAGACGTGCACGACCACGGGCTCGCGATCGCCGGCTGGCATCAGGTCTACCGCCAGATGACGCCGGGCCGCTTCAAGGGCACGGTCACGCAGGTGCTGTACGACGATTTCCACTTCTTCCGCGAAACGACCAACCGGCGCGTCGCGCAGACCGGGCTCGCACCGGCCGGGCGCACCTCGCTCGCGGTGCCGCTGTCCGTGCCGCTCGCGGGCACGTTCCAGGGCCAGCCGATCGACGGCTATGCGCTGCTCGCGCTGCGCGCCGGCGAGGATTTCGAGTTCCACACGCCGGAAGGCATGGGGCTCGTCGGGATCAGCGCGGCGTCCGACATGGTCGACGAGCTGTGCGAAGCCGAGTTCGGCGCGGCCGGCGCGCGCAAGCTGCGGCACGTGACGCGCCTGTCCGACGAGCAGGGCGTCGCGCTCGGCGTGCGGCTGTCGGCGCTGATCGACGACGCGCAGCGCAATCCGGGCCACCTCGAATACGCGGCCACCCGCAAGATGTTCCGCGACGCGATGCTCGGCATGTTCCTCGACGCGCTCGAACAGGGCATCGGCGTCGAGCGCCGCGACATCACGCACGCCACCTACAGCGACATCGTGAGCCGCTGCGAGAAGCACCTGCGCGACCGGCCCGAGGAGCCCGTCACCGTGCTCGAACTGTGCCGCGCGCTGCGCTGCAGCCGCCGCACGCTGCAAACGAGTTTCCAGCGTGTGGCCGACGTCACGCCGGTCGGCTATCTGCGCACGATCCGGCTGAACGCGGTGCGGCGCATGCTGCGCACGACGTCGGTGCAGCAGCTCGGCGTCGGCGAGGCCGCCGCAAGCTGGGGCTTCACGCATCTCGGCTATTTCGCGCGCGAATATCGCGACCTGTTCGGCGAGCTGCCTTCCCAGACGACGCGTCCCGAATGACGTCCGCGCGCCGTTGCGTGCGGCGCGTTCCACCGTTTGCCGATTTGCGATAGAGGTCCTGAATTTTCGCTGGATAGAGTCCTGTCACCCATATCGATAACTCCATCGGTTTGCACTGCGAACCGATGACAACAGAGGGGCGGGACATGAAGATCGGACGACGACTGGCCACGGCGGCGGCTACGCTGGGCTGCCTGCACGCACACGCACAGACCTCGGGCAGCGTGACGCTGTACGGCACCGTGGACACCGGCATCATCTACTCGACGAACCAGCAGTTCACGCGCGCCGACGGCAGCACGGGCGGCGGCCATGCATGGCAGATGGGCGGCGGCAACCTCGTGCCGTCCCGCTTCGGCTTCCAGGGCGCCGAGCCGCTCGGCGGCGGGCTCGACGCGGTCTTCACGCTCGAGCAGCAGTTCCTGTCGGCGAGCGGGCAGGCGCTGCAGGGCGGCACCGCATTCAGCCGGCAGGCGTGGGTCGGGCTGCGCAAGGACACGATCGGCACGCTCGGCCTCGGCCGGCAATACGACTCGTACACGGACATGCTCGGCGCATACGCGTCGAGCAACAACTGGGCGACGCCGTACGGCTCGCATCTCGGCGACGTCGACAACCTGAACGCCGCGTTCAACTTCAACAACGCGGTGAAGTTCACCAGCACGGATTTCAACGGCCTCACGGTCGGCGGCACGTTCAGCTTCGGCGGGCAGGCCGGCGACTTTTCCGCGAAGCGCGGCTATGCGGTGGCCGCGACGTACACGCGCGCGCCGGTGGCGTTCTCGGTCGGCTACCTCGACCTGCACCAGCCGCTCGACGCGGCGCTCGGCGGCGCGAACGGCTATATCGGCGATTTCGCGTGCAGCAACCCCGGCGCGATGTACTGCCTGCTGCAGGACGCCGGCTCGATGCGCGCGTTCGGCGCGGGCGGCTCGGTGACGCTCGGCGCGGCGACCGTCGCGCTCACCTACACGCATACGCGCCTCGGCGACAGCCGCTACTTCTCGGGCGCCGCGCAGCCGGGCACGCAGGCGTTCACGTTCGACATCGGCGAGCTGAACGTCACCTACATGTTCACGCCGGCGCTGCAGGGCGGCGTGGCCTACATCCTGAATGCCGCGCATACCGACGGGCGCGGCACGACGCGGTTTCACCAGGTGAACGTCGGCACGAACTACAGCCTGTCGAAGCGCACGGCGCTGTATGCGGTCGCGATCGGCCAGATCGCGAGCGGCACGGGGCTGGGCACCGACGCGAGCGGCAACGCGGTGAACTACGCGCAGATTCCGGTGCTCGCGAACAGCAACTCGAGCCGGCAACTGGCCGTGATGGCCGGGATCCGCGTGAATTTCTGACCGGGCCGGGGCGTGCCGGAACGGGCGACCGGGCGGGGCGGCGGGGCGCGGCCACCGCTTATCCCGCCGCCTGCCATAAATTCTTAACGATCGGTGTGAACAATGGCGTTCGCTTCAGGCGGCCAGAAGCGTCGCCCGCGTTGCACACGTGTGCAACGCCTGGCCGTCCCGCCACCACGCCGAACGAGAGAGACCTCATGACCCTGCTGAGCCGCCTGCGCGCGCTGTCCGCCGCCCTCGCGCTGTCCTTTGCCGCCACGCACGCCGCCGCCGCGGATCTCGTCATCGCCGGTCGCGACGACATCTATGGCAAGGGGCTGGCCGACGCCGTCGCCGGCTTCAACAAACTGCACCCGGGCACCGAGATCGAGCTGCTCAAGCTGCCGAACGCGAACCTGTACCAGAAGCTCAAGCTGTCGATGCGCGAAGGCACCGGCGCGTACGACCTCGTGATGATGGACGACACGTGGGCGCCCGAATTCATCGGCAACGGCTGGCTCAAGCCGCTGCCCGCGTCGCTCGCGGACGCCGATCTCGTGCCGTCCGCCGTCGCGCTCGGCCGCAATGCGGCGGGTGCGTTGTACGCGCTGCCGATCGTCGGCAACGTCGAGATGTTCGCGTACCGCAAGGACCTGCTCGCCAAGTACAAGCTGCAGCCGCCGCGCAACTGGGACGACGTGCTGAAGATCGCGCAGACCGTCGGCGGCGCGGACAAGAGCGTGTCGGGCGTCGTGTTCCGCGGCACCAAGGGCAACCCGGTCGTGACCGGCTTCCTGCCGATCCTGTGGGCCTACGGCGGCGACGTGTTCGACCATGCCGGCAACGTGACGATCGATTCGCGCGAGGCGCAGGCCGCGCTGAAGACCTTCCTCGCGCTGAAGGCGTCCGCGCCGAAGGACGTCGACGTGTACGGCGCGGCGGAAGTGCGCGACGCGCTGCAGCGCGGCACGGCCGCCCAGTCGATCGAAGTGTGGCCGGCGTGGGTGCCGGCGCTCGACGATCCGAAGCAGTCGCGCGTGGTCGGTCAGATCGCGCTGCAGCCGCCGCCCGGGCAGACCGCCGGCCCGGCGCCGATGCTCGGCATCTGGCAGATGGGCATTCCGAAGGATGCGCCGCACGCGAAGCTCGCGCAGGACTTCCTCGTCTACCTGACGGCGCGCGACACGCAGGCGCGCCTGGCCGGCATCGGCATTCCGCCGACCCGCCGCAGCGTGTTCAACGATCCGGCGCTGGTGCGCCAGTACCGCTGGTATCCCGATCAGCTGAAGGCGCTCGAGGCCGGCCGCGCGCGGCCGCGCGTGAAGGACTGGCAGCAGGTCGAGAGCATTCTCGGCGACCAGCTGCAGCTCGCGCTGACCGGGCAGGCCGCGCCCGACGCCGCGCTGCGCCAGGCGCAGCAGAAGATCGCGCAGGCCATGGCCGCGGCCGGCAAGTGACGGCCCGTCCCGCCCCGTCGTCCGGAGGCCGCGCATGAAAGCCTTCGGCCGCAGCCTGCCGTTCGTCGCGCTGCTCGGGCCCGCGCTGCTGGTGCTCGCCGCGCTCGCGCTGTATCCGGTCGTGCAGGTGCTGATCGATTCGTTCTGCCAGGTCGACTACGCGGCGGGCCGCCGCGCGTTTGCGGGGCTCGCGAACTATCGCGCGGTGCTCGGCGACGACGCGTTCGCGGCCGGCTTCGGCAACACGCTGCGCTTCACGGTCGTCGCGTCGCTCGCCGAGGTCGCGCTCGGCTTCGGCCTCGCTCTGCTGTTCGTGCGCGCGTTTCCGGGGCGGCGCATCGCGCTGCCGCTCGCGATCCTGCCGATGATGCTGTCGACGCTGGTGTGCTCGGCGATCTGGCGCAACTGGCTGAATTTCGACGGTTTCCTGAATGCGCTGCTCGCGACGGTCGGCATCGACGGCGTGCGCTGGCTGTCCGATCCGCATCTCGCGCTGTGGTCGCTCGCGCTCGTCGACGTCTGGCAGTGGACGCCGATGGCGTTCCTGATCGTGCTCGCGGGGCTGCAGTCAATTCCGCAGGAACTGTACGAGGCCGCGCGCACCGACGGCGCGAGCGAGTGGCAATGCCTGCGCGACGTCACGCTGCCGCTCGCGGCGCCGCAGATCGGCCTCGCGCTGCTGCTGCGCTCGATCGACACGTTCAAGCTGTTCGACAAGGTCTATGCGCTGACGGGCGGCGGCCCCGGCAATGCGACGCAGACGCTGTCGACCTATATCTACGACACGGGCTTCCGCTTCTTCAACGTCGGGCCGGCGAGCGCCGCGTCGGTGCTGATGCTCGCGGCGTCCGCACTGCTGGTTTCGGGGTACGTATGGCAGACGGTTCGGAAGCGGCGCGCATGACGGCGCGCCCCGCAGGCATTGCGCCCCCGCGAACGGGCGCCGCATTCGGTCGCGCGCTGCCGTGGGGGTTGCGCATCGTCGCGCTCGCGCTGTTGCTGCTGCCATGTTTGTGGATGGCCGGCGCGGCGTTCATGCCGACCCTCGAACGCCTCGATCATCCGTTGCGGATCTGGCCGGCCGCGCCGACCTTCGAGCATTTCGCGTCGGTATGGTCCAACGGCATCGGTGCGCCGCTGTTCAATTCGCTGCTGGTCGGCTTCGGCACGACGCTGATCGCGCTGGCGCTCGCGTTTCCGGCCGCCTACGCGCTGGTGCGGCTGCGGTTCCCGGCGCGGCTCGACCTGCTGTTCCTGGTGCTCGTGCTGGCGTTGAAGCTGATGCCGCCGATCACGATCGCGGTGCCGCTGTTCGCGCTCGCGAAGCGGCTGCACCTGCTCGATTCGATGCCCGGCCTGATGCTCGCGTACCAGATCTATGCGTTGCCGATGGCGATCTGGATGCTGCTCGCGTTCGTGCGCGACGTGCCGGTCGACTACGAAGAGGCGGCCTGCATCGACGGCGCGGGGCTGGCGCGACGACTCGTGCAGATCGTGCTGCCGCTGTGCGCGCCGGGGCTGATCGCGACCGCGATCTTCGTGTTCATCGCCGCGTGGAACGAGTTCCTGATCGCATTGCTGTTCGTGTCGACGCCGAGCCGATTCACGCTTCCGCTCGCGATCGCGGGCTACGTGACGGAGAACGGCATCGACTGGGGCGACCTGATGAGCGCGGGGCTGATGGCGTCGCTGCCCACGCTGGCCGTGGCCGGCTATGTGCAGCGCTACCTGTTGCGCGGGTTCGCGGGCGGGCTGAAGTGACGCGCGGCGACGCCGCGCCCCGATCCGCGCTGTTACGCGCAACTGGCCCGCACCACCTGCATGACCGGCACGACGCGCGTGCGCGACGGGCCGTCGAACGTCTGCATCCGGTCGGCAAGCAGGTCGGCCGCCGCCTGCGCGAGGCCGCGGGTGTCCTGCCGGAGCGTCGTCAGCCGGTAGGCATCGTATTCGGCGGCCGGAATGTCGTCGAAGCCGATCACGCGCAGGTCGTCCGGCACCCGCAACCCGAATTCGCCGCGTGCGGCGTCGATCACGCCGAGCGCGAGCAGATCCGACGAGCAGAACACGCCGTCGGGCCGCGCGCCGCTCGCGAACATTCGCCGCGCGGCATCGCTTCCGCTTGCGTGGGTGTCGGACGGCGTGTCGATCACGCACGCGAGCGTCGCGTCGAACGCGTCGCCGCGCCCGATCGCCTGCTCGAACGCGGCGGCGCGCGACCGCGCGCTGTAGCTCGCGTCGCGCGGCCCGACGAATGCGAGCCGGCGCGCGCCGGCCCGCACGAGACGCTGGGCCGCGTGGGCGGCGCCCGCCGCGTTGTCGCTGACGACGATATCCGCGCCCGGCAGGTCCGCTTCGCGGTTGATCATCACGACCGGGATCCGGTGTTCCAGGTACTGCTGCGCGACCGACAGCGGCGGCGACGCGGACGTCATCACGAGGCCCGCGATCCGGTAGCTGAGCAACTGTTCGAGCGATTGCCGGACCTGGCGCGGATCTTCGGCGTTGGTGACGAGCGGCGTGAGCGCGCGCTGCCCGAGCGCGGCCATCAGGTCCGACAGCAGCCGCGCGCGGAACGGATTCTCGAACCCGGCCGTCACGACGCCGATCATGCTGCTGCGCTGCGTGATCATGTCGCGCGCGATCAGGTTGACCTGATAGCCGAGCGCGCGCGCGGCGACCATCACGCGTTCACGCGTCTGCGGCGCGATGCTCGCCGTCGGCGAGAAGGCGCGCGACACCGCGGAGCGCGAGACGCCGGCCCGCGCCGCGACGTCCGACGCGGTGACCCACGGTTTTCTTTCCTTGTCATTCATCGATTCATGATCCCTTCGAGCCACGATACGTGCATGCCGCCTGCCGACTGGATGTCGGCGCTCGACGACGCGCGGCCGCTGCATACGCTGACCCTACCGGGCAGCCATGACACCTGTGCGTATACCGTCGACGATCTGCTCGTGCGCACGCAGCGCGCGCCGCTCGACGCGCAGCTCGCGCACGGCGTGCGGCTGCTCGACATCCGCTGCCGGCACGTGCGCGACGCATTCGACATCCATCACGGCGGCATCGCGCTCGGCATGACGTTCGACGACGTGCTGGAGACTTGCGCGCGGTTCCTCGATGCGCATCCGCGCGAATGCATCGTGATGTCGGTCAAGGACGAGTGGCCGGCGCACGCGTGCACGCGCGGTTTCGACGCGACCTTCGACGCGCATCGCGCGCGGCATCCGCGGCTGCGCTGGCACGCCGGCGGCACGCTGCCCGCGCTCGGCGACGTGCGCGGCGCGATCGTGCTGCTGCGGCGCTTCCGCAGCGGCCGGCCGCTCGGCATCGACCTGACCGCGTGGCCCGACAACGCGACGTTTACGATCGACCATCCCGACGGCGCGTTCGTGATCCAGGACGAGTATCGCGTGCCGGTGGCCGCGTCGATCGGCTGGAAGTGGCGGGCGATCGACGCGCTGCTGACGGACCTGCCGGCGCCGGACAGCGGCCGCTGGGCGATCAGCTTCTGCAGCGGCACCGGGATGGGGGCGAATCCGTCGGTGGTCGCGTACGGCGACGGCAGGGTGCGGGGCATTCATGCGCGGCTCGCCGAGCGATTGCGCGAGCGGCCCGGCCCGCATGGCGCGATGCTGCTCGATTTCTGCGACGACGACGACTGGGCGCTCGTGCGCGCGCTGATCGCGTGCAACGCTTACGCGCCGGCGCCCGGTGCGTGGCGCCGGTCGTTTCGCTGCTAGTGCAGATTCGCGGTGAAGAATGCGAGTGCGCTGGCGTCGAGTGTCCGGTGAAATGCGATGCGATCGAAGTCGCCGGCATCGATGCACACGCGCGGCGATATCTTTTTCAATGCGTCGGAACACGGCGCGACGAACGCGAAATGCGCCGCGTGCCGAACGACGTGAAATTCCGGCCGCTGCGGCAACAGGCCGGCCAGCGCCGGGACGGTGGCCGGCTCGACGCCGTCGCCGCCTTCCTCCGATGCCCAGAGCTGGATCGGCGCGTGAATGTCCTTCACCGTGTCGGCGGTCGGGAATTCGTCGAGCGGATCGGCCAGCACGTACGCCTTGATGCGCGGGTCGCGTGTGGGGGGCGGGAGGGCAAGGTCGCGGTCGCGAATCTGCCGGCAGATGAGCCAGGTCGGGTCGGTGCAGGCGACCGGCGCGTGCACGTAATCGGGATTGCCGCCGGCCAGCACGAGCCCGGTATAGCCGCCGCGCGAGAAACCGAAGAAGCCGATCCGGGCGGGATCGATGCGAGCGGCGTCTGCCGAGCTGGCGAGCATGTAGTCGACCAGGCGCTTCATGTCGACGGGGCGCTCGGCGAATTCGTGAATGTCGGCCTGATGGCTCAAGTCGAGCGCCGTGTCGCCGGGATGGTTGATGGCCGCGACCACATAGCCCGCGTCCGCGAGCGTTTCCGCGAGGTCGTGATGGCCGAGGAGCGTGCCCGCGTGCCCGTGCGAGATCACGACGAGCGGCAGCTTGTCGCCGACGGTCGGGCAGTCGCGCTGTCCTTTCACTTCGAAGGGGCCGATCGCGAGCGTCTGCGCGGGTTCCGCGCAAGGCGTCCACACGACCGCCTTCAGTTCGGGCCCGCCGGCGTCGGCCGGGATCCGGACGAACTTGATGCCGGCCGCATGCGCGACCGAGGCGGACAGGCAGAGCAGGACGGCCGATACGGTCGACAGCCAGTTTTTCACGGTGAAATCCTCCGGAGCAACGATGCGACTGCGGTTGCGGGTCGCCGGCCACGCGCCGGCCTGCGATGCAGGGATACGACGATCAGTGCGCGTCGCCGATCGTGATGCAGAAATGCAGCCGGTCCGTCGTGTCGGGATGTGCGTCGTGCCAGGCCTGCGCGTCGGACACCATCGTGCTGCGGCAGAACCCGGCGGCATCCGCAGGCGGCCAATCGGCGAGACACACGGTGCCTTGCGGCGCGGTGTCTTGTCATGCTGGCTTTCGGGCGACTGTCCTGACGCAGGCAACCTCGTGCGTACAGGAAATTTCGATCCGGTCCGATCGCGATCTCCCTCGCGACGCGCAATACCGCAGGCCCGGCGTCAACCACTTTCCCGTTCTGACCGAGCGCGGCGTGCGTGGTGTTCGAAACGTATGAGGTTTCGATTATAGTGACGGCCGTTCCAGCCTGTCCGCCTGAATTGCCGTCATGACTGCACCGATCCTGATTCGCCCCGCCACGCGGGAAGACGCGGCCGCGATGGCCGCCGTGGAAGTCGCCGCCGCGCAGCGGTTTCGCGAGATCGGCATGGCCGGCATCGCCGAAGCCGGGCCGACCGATCCGGACGCCGTGCTCGCGCGCATCGACCGCGGCCACGCGTACGTGGCGGTCGACGCGCTCGGTGCGTGCGTCGGGTTTGCGTTCTACCGGCCGCTCGATGCGCAGCGGCTTTATCTGGAGGAGCTGGATGTCGCGCCGTCGCATGCCGGACAGCGCATCGGCGCACGCCTGATCGAACAGGTGGCGGCGCGCGCGGCGCAGGACCGCATCGCGCAGGTCGTGCTGTCGACGTTCCGCGACGCGCCGTGGAATGCGCCGTACTACGCGCGCCTGGGTTTCAGGATCGTCGACGCCGCCGCGCTCGACGACGCGCTGCGTGCGATCCGCGCGCACCACGTCGAGCTCGGGCTCGACGAGACGCGGCGCGTATTCATGTGCGCGGACGTGCGCAGCTGAACACGCGCCGCCCGGCCGTCAGGCCGCGTCGCTCAGCGCCGGGTAGTCGGTGTAGCCCGTTTCGCCTTCCGCGTAGAAAGTCTCCGGCACCGGCTTGTTGAGCGGTGCGCCGAGTTCGAGGCGGCGCGGCAGGTCGGGGTTCGCGATGAACAGCTTGCCCCACGCGATCGCGTCGGCGGTGCCGTTCGTCAGCGCGGCCTGCGCGGTGTCGGGCGTGAACTGCTCGTTCGCGATCAGCGGGCCGCCGAACGCTTCCTTCAGGCGCGGGCTCAACTGGTCGCCCGAATACGATTCGCGCGTGAAGATGAACGCGATCTTGCGGCGGCCGAGTTCGCGTGCGACATGGCCGAACGTCGCCGCCGGATCGGAGTCGCCCATCGTGTGCGCGTCGCCGCGCGGCGCGAGGTGTACGCCGACGCGGCCGGCGCCCCACACGTCGATCGCGGCGTCGACCGCTTCGAGCAGCAGGCGCGCACGGTTCTCGACCGGGCCGCCGTACGCATCGGTGCGCCGGTTGGTGCTGTCCTGCAGGAACTGGTCGAGCAGGTAGCCGTTCGCGCCGTGGATCTCCACGCCGTCGAAGCCGGCGGCCTTCGCGTTCTCGGCGCCCTTGCGGTATGCGGCGACGACGCCCGGGATCTCGTCGAGTTCGAGCGCGCGCGGCGTCACGTACGGGCGCTGCGGGCGCACGAGGCTGACGTGGCCGCCCGCGGCGATCGCGCTCGGCGCGACCGGCAGGTCGCCGTTCAGGAACACCGGGTCTGAAATCCGGCCGACGTGCCAGAGCTGCAGCACGATGCGCCCGCCGGCCGCGTGCACGGCCCGCGTGACCTGCTTCCAGCCTTCGACCTGCTCGTCGGACCAGATGCCCGGCGTGTCCGCATAGCCGACGCCCTGCGGCGTGACCGACGTTGCCTCGGTGATGATCAGGCCGGCCGTTGCGCGCTCGGCGTAGTAGCGGGCCATCAGCGCGTTCGGCACGCGTGTCGCGCCCGCGCGGGAGCGGGTGAGCGGCGCCATCACGATGCGGTTCGGCAGGTTCAGGTCGCCGAGGGTAACGGGATCGAACAGGGTGGGCATGGCAGATAACCTCTTCACGAAAGGCGGGGCCGCGTGCGTCACGCACGGCGGAGGCCCGCATGGCCGGTTCGGCCGTTGGCTAGAGTTCGCGGCGCAGGGCGTCGTGAAATGCGTCGATGACGGCCTCGTTGCGCTGGAAGAACGCCCACTGGCCGATCCGCGTCGACGTCACGAGCCCCGCGCGCTGCAGTGTCGCGAGGTGCGCGGAGACGGTCGATTGCGACAGCCCGCAGCGCGCATCGATCTGGCCCGCGCAGACGCCGTGTTCGTACGGCAGCGTCTGGTGCGGGAAATGCACGTCCGGCGTTTTCAGCCAGACGAGGATTTCCCGGCGCACGGGGTTCGAGAGCGCTTTCAGGATCGCTTCGATGTCGAGTTCGGTCGGCATGGATGGGTGGGGCGTTTCGGTCGGGCAAACGGGTATCGTCGATGGGCGAATCTTATATCGGAACTTGACGATATATTTGAAAGCACTGCCGGCAATGGGGTTGATAGCGAAACGCGATTGCGGGGACGGAGCAGGGACGTGCGGTGAAGGCGGGGCGGAACCGCCCCGCCGCGGAGCTGGCCGCTTTCAGGCCGGCAGGCCGAGGATCTCGTAGCGCCCTTGCGTCGCGTCGACGTGGCCGAGCGTGTCGAGCACGCGTATCACGGGCGGATGGCCGTACACGCGCTCGACCATCGCCTTGTACTCGTCGCCGTGCCAGCGCTCGGCGGCTTCGCGGGTGCGCCACACGTACACGCCGCCGCCTTCGTGCGTGGCCGGATCGTAGAAGTACCACTTGTGCAGCAGGTCGGGGTTCAGCGCCCACTTCACGGCGGTCGTTTCATAGCGGTTCCGCAGCGTGGCGAGGTCGACGTCGGGCTGCAGCTTGAACAAGACGATTTCGGTGATCATGGCAGTGCTTCCTGTCGCGAATCGTGAGGATGCGGCAAAGATGCGGCGGGGCGCGGAGCCGCACGGTGCGCCCCGGATGCCGCGCCGTTCAGTACGGCGACGGCCGGTTTTCCGTGCGCCATTTGAGATCGGCCGGCGTGCCCGGTCGCGGCGGGCGCATGCCCTCGATCGCCCAGAGCCCGAACGGCGTTTCGCCGATATGGATTTCCCAGCGCAGGCCGCGTTCGCCGATGAACGGCGCGAGGCGCTGGCCGACATGGTGCATGAATCGCGCCTGCTCGGCGGGATCGTCGATCTGCCGCGCGATGTGATCGACCCGGATCCGCACGAAGTCGCCGGTCGGCTTGCCGCCGATCAGGAACGACGCGGGCGGCAGCGGCTGAAACAGCACGTTCACGTAGAAACGCGGCAGGAATCCGTCGTAGAAGCCGACGATGCGTTCGGCGATCTCCAGCTTGTCCGCGTCGGTGTAGGCGAGTTCGGGATGGTAGATGTTCCAGAGCGGCATGGATGTTCCTCGGTGCGTGAGAAGAAGGGGCGGGCGTCGCTTTACGCGGCGCTGTAGCGCGCGGCGGGCAGGCCGTCCCGCGTGACGGCGTGCAGGAGGTTGCCGCGCGCGCCGTCGAACTGCTGCCACGCGCCGAGATCGTGGAGCGTCGGGAAGCAGACGGATTCCTCGTGATCCAGTGCGTGCAGCGCCGTGTCGACGAGCGTTTCCGGCGTCATGAACAGCGAGTCGGGGAACGGCGCGGACGCCTTGCCGAAGAATTCCGTGCGCACCGGCCCCGGCATGACGGCCTGCACCGCGACGCCGCGCGGCGCAAGCTCGGCGTGCAGCGACCGCGTGAAATTGAGCACATACGCTTTCGAGCCGCTGTAGCCGCCCGCGCCGGGCACCGGCATCAGCGTGACGATCGACCCGATGTTCACGATCAGCCCGCGCCCGGCCGCGCCGCAACGGCGCGCGGCCGCGAGCGAGAGCCGGGTCAGCGCGAGCACGTTGACGCGGATCATCGCGTCGACGGCCGCCGGATCGACCGACGCCGACAGGCCCAGCGCGCCGAGCCCCGCGGCATTGACGACGCCGGCGAGATCGACGGTGCCGTCGATCAGCGCCTCGACCCGCGCGACGCCCTCCTGGGTCGACAGGTCGGCGGCGACGGCCTCCGCGTCGCATCCGTAGGCGGACTGGAGCCGGTCGGCGAGCGCGGCGAGACGTTCGCGCCGGCGCGCGACCAGGATCAGGTCGTAGCCGCGCGCGGCCAGACGATCCGCATAGACCGCGCCGATGCCCGACGACGCGCCGGTTACGACGATCACACCTCGATTTTCCTGCTTCATGTACGAACCTCCTGGAAGGATGGGCTGGCAAGATTTCTGATAACTCTTATTATTAGAGTAAGTGTCGGACGATGTGCCGTCAAGCGGGGCCAGATGCGATACGATTGGCGCCGCGCGCGCGGACCTGTGCGGCGCATCGAAGTCAGGAAAGGTGATTCGCGATGAAATCCAAGAGTTTTGACGGCATGACCTGTTCGATCGCGAGCGTGCTCGACGCGCTCGGCGATCGATGGAGCTTGCTGATCGTGCGCGATCTGGCGCTGGGGCTGGCGCGCTACGACGATCTGCATCAATCGACGGGCGTGACCCATGCGACGTTGTCCGACCGCCTGAAGGCGCTCGAGGGCAGGGGGCTGATCGAGCGCCGGCTGTATCAGTCGCGCCCCGAGCGGTACGAATACCACCTGACGCAGCGCGGGCGGGACATCGGCATCGTGCTGATGGCGCTCGCGCAGGTCGGCGACGCCTGGGGGCTGGCGGAATCGAAGGCGCCGCCGCTGTGCTTCACGGAGGCGCGCTCGGGGCATGCGGTGCGGCTGGCGGCGGTCGATGCCGAGACGGGCAAGCCGGTCGACATGGCGGACCTGCGGGTGGAGGCCGGGCCGGGTGCGGACGACATCATGCACTGGCGGCTCGAGAAGACGCGCGCGCGGCGCAACGCGTCGTGACGAGCGAGTCGTGCGTGCGCCGCCGGCGCGCGGTTCATGACGGAAACCGCGCGGCGCCGGGCTCCGGCGGCAGGCGCAGCCCGTTCGTGAGGTAGCTGACGGTCCGGTAGAAGCCCGCGAGCATCAACAATTCGAGTAGTGCCTCGTCGCTGAACCGCGGGCGCAGTTCGTGCCACAGGTCGTCGTCGACGTCGCAATGCAGGTGGAGCGTGTCGCACAGCCGGATCAGCAGGCGGTCGGCGTCGTTCCAGCAGGTATCCAGGGCCGAGCCGACGGCCAGCGAGCGAACCTGTTCGCGGGTCAATCCCGCTGCCGGAGAAAACACGGAGACATGCACGCCCCATTCGTATTCGGACCGGCACAGCGCGGTGGTGCGGTCGATGACGATCTCGCGTTGGCGGATGTCGAGATGGCCCTTGTCCAGCAGGCCGGCGGCAAAGAACTTCGTGAACAGGCGCGCGTCGCGCGCCAGCGTGGTGAACAGCCGCAGCGGCGGGCGGCCCCGCATGACCCGGTCGATCGACGCGGCGATGTCGGGGGCGAACGGCGGTACTGCGCATGCGATGCGTTGAGTCATGTGAACTCCTCCATGCACGTGGCGAGCGCGTGTCAACGAGCGCAGTCGCCGATGGCCGAGCCGGTAGCGTAGGCTGCGTGCTTTAAAAAGTAAAGCACGGATGAGAAAAATGACGCTTGCCTGCGGGGCCGCTTGCGTGCGACAGTGCATCACCGCGTTGACGCAGCGCGGCGTTTGCTTTAAAAAATATAGCATGACTACACCCAGGATCGGACAACGCGTCCGCGGATCGAAGACAGGGCGGCCCATCATGGTCGTGCTGGATCTGCTCGGGCGGCGTACGACGCTGCGCATCCTGTGGGAGCTGCGCGGCGAGCCGCTCACCTTCCGCGCGCTGCAGGAAGCCTGCGACACGAACACGCGCCTGCTCAACATGCGGCTGGCGGAGCTCAGGGCGTCGGGCCTCGTCGAGCACGGCGAGGGCGGCTATGGCATGACCGCCGAGGGCCGCCGGCTCGAAGCGGCGCTGCAGCCGCTGCTGGGTTGGGCAAGACAATGGGCGAAGCGCGACCCGGAAGGGTTCGAGGCGGCCGATCGCGAGCAGTCCGGCGACGCGCGCTGACCGATCGACACGCCGGCGCGCATCGCGACGTCAATCCGGTTCATGCGGTGCGCATGAGCCATTTTTGTTTGCGGAGTGCTTTCATGTCAGTTCGGGCCGTCATATTCGATTTCGATCTGACGCTGGCGGATTCGTCCGCCGCGATCGTCGAGTGCACGGAATACGCGTTGCACCGGCTGGGCGCCGCCGGCGCGACGCCGGCGCAGATCGGCGCCGTGATCGGGCTGCCGCTGCACGAGATGTTCCGCTCGCTGACGGGGGAAGCCGACCCGGCGCGGGCCGACGCGTTCGCGCGTCACTTCGTGGCGCGCGCCGACGAGATCATGGTCCAGGGCACCCGCATCTATCCCGAGGTGCCGCCGCTGCTCGCGCGCTTGCGCGAGCAGGGCCTCGCGGTCGCGATCGTTTCGTCGAAGTTCCGCTACCGGATCGAGGCGATCCTCGCGCTGAACGCATTGCAGTCGTCCGTCGACGTGCTGGTCGGCGGGGAAGACGTGCAGCGCCACAAGCCCGATCCGGAAGGGCTCGTATTGGCGCTGGCGCGGCTTGGCCTGCCGGCCCGCTCCGCGATCTACGTGGGCGATCACGCGGTGGATGCGCAGGCGGCGGAGCGGGCGGGCATGGCGTTCGTCGGCGCGGTGAGCGGCATGACCTCATCCGACGGATGGGCGCGCGCGGGCAAGCAGTCGGTCGCCTCGCATATCGGCGAACTGGACGCGATCGTGCGCGAGATGCAGCGCGACTCTTCCGCAGCATAGGGTCGGCACGGCCGCGGGCAGCGCAGGCGCGCCGCGCGAGCCGCCCCCGGCCATCGCCGACAAGGACACCGAGCATGCCTCGCACCGCGACTTTCGACATGCGCGTCGATCATCGTCTTCCCGCCGCGCCGCTCCGCGCGCTCATCGACCGCTACTGGAGCTGGGACGGCGCGGGCATGCCGTCGCCGGCGTTGCTGCCCGTCATGCCGGGGCCCGGCGGCATGGAGATCTTCTTTCATTTCCACGCACCGTTCGAGCGCCGCTCCGTCGACGGGGCGTGCGTGCAGGCGTTGCCGCACGCGCATGTCGCGTGCGTGCGCGGCGCACCGATCCGGTTCGCCACGCCGGCGGCGCCCGGATTCGTCGCCGTGCGCGTGCGGGCGGGCGCCATTCCGAGGCTGACCGGCCTGCCCGCGACGGAGCTGGCCGATTCGGTCGTGTCCGCCGAGGACGTGTGGGGCCCGCCCGTGGCGGAGCTGGCCGAGCGCATCGCGCTCGGCGCCGGCGCGGCCGAACGCGCGGCCCTGCTCGACGATTTCTTTCTCGCGCGATTGCGCAAGCCGTCGCGCGGCAGCCGCATCGACGACGCCGTCGCGGGGCTGCTGCGGGGCGATCCGGCGCGGATCGCCGACGTCGCGGCCGCGGCCGGCCTGTGTCGCCGTCAGCTCGCGTATCGCTTCCGCGCGGCGACGGGCTCGTCGCCCGTGCGCTTCAGGCGGCTCGCGCGGCTGCAGCGCGCGCTGCGGACGATCGTGCTGGCGTCGCCGGATCGTTCGCTGACGGATCTGCTCGACGCCGGCTATGCCGACCAGGCGCATCAGACGCACGAATTCCGCGCGCTGACCGGGTTCAGTCCCGGCGAGGTGCGGCGCGCGGCGCTCGCCGGACATGCGCATTTCTACAATGCGGCGTGGCCGCGCTAGCGAATACTGGGCGTCCATTCATTTCGTACAGGAGCCGCCATGGACGCCAGCCTCACGCTTGCCGAAGCCGATCGCCAACCCGCCGCCGAGAGGCTCGGGGATGAACTCCGACAGATCGGGGTGCGGGCGTTTACGGCGGCCGGCTACCGGGTCGGCACGGTTCGCCATCTCGTGCTGCTGCGTTTCGCGGAACGCGTACCCGAATCGCTGCAGCGCGAGGCCGTCGAGGCATTCCTGGCGCTGCGCGACAGTTGCGTGCGCGACGGCCGGCCGTACATCCTGTCGATCGAGCACGGGCTGCAGGGCAGCGGGGAAGGGGCGGATCGCGGCTTCGAGCACGCGTTCCTGCTGAGCTTCGCTTCCGAGGGCGATCGCAACTACTATGTCGGCGAGCCGGTGGTCGACGACCCGGCCTTCTACGACCTTCAACACCATGCATTCAAGGCGGATATCGGCCCGCTGCTGGACCCGCAGCACGTGCTGGTGTTCGACTACACGCTCGCCGGTGCGCCGGGCGGGCACGCATGATGCGCTGATCGCGGCCGGCGATCCGGATGCGCCGCGGCATGCGCCGATGCCGCGGCATGCGGGCCGTCTGCGATGGAAGCGCGGCGCCTTTCCGGGCGAGCCGCCGGCCTGCGCGATCGCGCCCGACCGGACGGCGCGGACCGTGGCCCGTGGCCCGTGGCGCGGCTGGCGATCCGGGGCGAGGTCGCCCGGTTGGCCGCCGGGATATCGGTGCGGGTGACGGGTCGCCGCCGGCCCGAGGCAACCGCCCAGCGGGCGGCCGGCCGGACGGCTTTTCGCAACCGTCCGGCAATGCGCGACGGATTCTGCGACGATCGCCGTTAAAGTGATATCCGTCACCCGATCCGTCACCATGTCACCCATGTCCGTCGCTTTCGCCAGATTCCTGCCCTCGCGCGCGCTGCCGGTTGTCCGGGCGCTGTCGTGCACGCTGTCGCTCGCGGTTGCCGCAGCCGGCCTGCTGGGCGGCGCGCCCCCGGCCGACGCCGCCACGCAGCGCGAACGCCTCGACGCACCGGTCAAGGCCGTCGCCGACCAGCGTCTGGCCGTCGATACGCCGCAAGGCGGCGCGGTGCTGCCCGTCTACGCCGATCGCCCGCTCGACCAGGCCGCGCCCGACGTCACGCGCGTCTTCATCGTGATTCACGGCACGCTCCGCAATGCCGACGCGTACTATGCGTCGGGGCTCAAGGTGGTCGAACAGGCCGGCGCGGCCGGCCAGGGCACGATGGTCGTCGCGCCGCAGTTCCTGACGCGCGCCGATACGCGCGCGTTCTCGTTGCCCGCGCAGACGCTGGCCTGGACGCAGGAAGGATGGAAAGGCGGGGACGCCGCCCGTCAGCCGGGGCCGGTCAGTTCGTTCGCCGCGCTCGACGCGTTGCTGGCGCATTTCGCCGACCGCAGCCGGTATCCCGCGTTGTCGACCGTGGTGGTGATCGGGCATTCCGCCGGCGCGCAGTTGCTGCAGCGTTACGCGGTGGCCGGGCGCGAGGGCGACGCGCTGGCGCGCGGCGGCATCGCCGTGCGCTATGTGGTCGCGAACCCGTCGAGCTACGTGTATTTCGACGACGAGCGGCCGGACGGCCAGGTGCTCGCGGGCGGCGCCTGCCCGCGCGCGACGGAGTGGAAATACGGGCTGAAGTCGGCGCCGCCGTACGTCGCGTCGCAGGACGTGCGCGATCTCGAGACGCGCTATGTCGCGCGCCATGTCGTGTACCTGCTTGGCCAGGCCGACACGAACCCTTACACCCATTTCATCGACCGTTCGTGCGCGGCGATGGCGCAAGGCCCGTACCGGCTCGCGCGCGGGCTCGCGTATTTCGACTACCTGAAGAAGCGGCATCCGGCCGATCTCGCGCAGCAGGTCGTCGAAGTGCCGGGCGTCGGGCACGACAATCTCGGCATGTTCACGTCCGCCTGCGGGCAGGCCGTGCTGTTCGGCCAGGCGTTGCCCTCGTCGTGTCCGGTCGTCGCCGGTACCGCACCGGAGGCCCGCACGGAATCGCCGTAAGACGGCTCGAGATCCTCGCGGCGAAGGCGATCGATCAGAAAAATGCAGGAATCGACAAGATAATTTCATTTCCCTGCGGGGCGCTCCCGGTTCAGGATGACGACGTTGCCGGGAGCGCCCCATGAACATCACGATCCTCGACGATTATTTCGACACGCTGCGCACGCTGCCGTGCTTTCGCAAGCTGGACGGGCACGCGGTCACGGTCTGGAACGACCACGTGCAGGATGTCGACGTGCTGGCGGAACGCCTGCGCGACACCGAAGTGCTGGTGCTGATCCGCGAACGCACGCAGATCCGCGCGCCGCTCGTCGCGCAATTGCCGAGGCTGCGGCTGATCAGCCAGCGCAGCGTCTATCCGCACATCGACATCGAGGCGTGCACCGCGCACGGCGTGATCGTGTCGTCGAACCAGCACGCCGGCACGCCGTCCCATGCGGCGGCCGAGCTGACGTGGGGCCTCGTGCTCGCCGCGATGCGCCGGATTCCGCAGCAGATGCGCGCGCTGCAGGCCGGCCGCTGGCAGATCGGCGTCGGGCGGACGTTGCGCGGGCGCACGCTGGGGATATACGGCTATGGCCGGATCGGGGCGGAGGTCGCCCGGTACGGCGCCGCGTTCGGGATGAACGTGCTGGTCCTGGCGCGCGAAGCGTCGCTGCAGCGTGCGCGCGACGACGGGTGGAACACGGCCCCGGACAAGCGTGCGTTCTTCGAAACCTGCGACGTGCTGTCGCTGCACATGCGGCTCGTGCCGGCCACGCTGCGCCGGATTCCGCAGCAGATGCGCGCGCTGCAGGCCGGCCGCTGGCAGATCGGCGTCGGGCGGACGTTGCGCGGGCGCACGCTGGGGATATACGGCTATGGCCGGATCGGGGCGGAGGTCGCCCGGTACGGCGCCGCGTTCGGGATGAACGTGCTGGTCCTGGCGCGCGAAGCGTCGCTGCAGCGTGCGCGCGACGACGGGTGGAACACGGCCCCGGACAAGCGTGCGTTCTTCGAAACCTGCGACGTGCTGTCGCTGCACATGCGGCTCGTGCCGGCCACGCGCGGCATCGTGACGGCCGACGATCTGGCCCGGATGAAACCCGGCGCGCTGTTCGTCAACACGAGCCGTGCGGGCCTCGTCGCGCCGGGCGCGCTCGAGGCGGCGTTGCAGGCCGGCCGGCCCGGGATGGCGGCGGTGGACGTCTACGAGACGGAGCCGCTGCGCGATCCGCGGCATCCGCTGTTGCGTTGCCCCGATGTCGTGTGTACGCCGCACATCGGCTACGTGACCGAGGACGAATACGAGACGCAGTTCTCCGATGTGTTCGACCAGATCGTGTCCTTCGCGGCCGGGCAGCCGATCCACGTGGTCAACCCGGAGGTGCTGGCGCGCGACACGGCGTCGATCGAGCCGCTGATCCTCGACCTGCTCGAATGGATCGGGCGCGGCACGCGGCCCTACGAAGAAGTGATCGATGCGTGGCGGACGTCGTGCCCGCGCCTGCCGGTATGGGAGGAAGCCTGCGCGCGCGGCTACGTGATCCGGCACCCCGCGCATGGCGGTGGGGCCCTGGTCGAGGTCAGCGCGGCCGGCCGCGCGCGCCTGCAGGCCGCTCGCGGCTGAGCGCGGCGGCCCGGCCGGCGTGCGGCGGCGGCGCCGCGCGTCATGCGGGCTGTTGCGTGCCGGGCGGTGCGCTGGCGTCGAATACCGTCAGGCCTTCGGTCGGGTCCGTCGGCAGGTCCCACGGACGGGCGGCAATGGCCCGCTGCGCGGCCTCGTAGCCGGCCTGCCGGCGGGCGGCGATGCCTTCCGGCGTGAAATCGATGTCCTTCAACTGATTGTCGCCGGCGAGCCGCGGCGCCGCGAGCTTGACCAGATGCATCGTGGTTTCGCATCCCCACGCGGCCAGCCGGTGCACGGCGGGCGACGCGCGTTCGGCTTCCGGCACGTGCCGCACCAGTTCGCGGATCACATGACGCAGCCGGTGGATCTGCTGCTGGCGTGCGATGTGGCTGTCGGTGCGGCTCGCGTACTGGATGTCCTTCTGCCGCTCCGACACCTGCCAGATGCTTTCGGGCTCGGGGCCGGCCGGATTCCACACCTGTACCGAGAAGATGATCGAATTGCGGCGCGGGTTGTCGTCGAGCACCACTTCGACCGGCGTATTCGAATACACGCCGCCGTCCCAGTACGGCTCGCCGTCGATCCGGATCGCCGGGAACGCGGGCGGCAGCGCGCCCGAACTCATGATGTGTTCGAGTCCCAGCCGGGTCTCGCGCGAATCGAAATAGCGCATCGTGCCCGTGCATGCGTTGACCGCGCTGACGGTCAGGCGCGGGCGGCCCGCGTTGAGCAGGTCGGGCTCGATCAGCGACGCGAGCGTCTCGCGCAGCGGCGCGATCCGGTAATACGACGCGCGATCGACGCCGAGGCGCACCATCGGCCCGAACCACGACGCCGGATTGGGCTGGAAGAACCCCGCGATGCCGCCGCCGATGATCATCAGCTCGGCCAGCGTCCGGTCCCAGCCGGGCAGCAGCGGGGCGTCGAAACGGGTCCGTTCGGTCACGCGCTGCCAGAACGCCGACAGCCTTTCGTGGCGCCGCTCCAGCGGATTCCCGGCGATCAGCGCCGCGTTGATGGCGCCGATCGACGTGCCCACCACCCAGTCGGGCCGGATGCCGGCTTCGTCCAGCGCCTGAAAGACGCCGAGCTGGAACGCGCCCAGTGCGCCGCCGCCCTGGAGCACCAGCACGACCTGCCCGGGAAGATCCATGCGTGCCGGCTGGCTTGCGGTCATGGCGTGCCTCGCTGTGTATGACGGTGGGTCGGAGCCGAACGGTTCGATTCAGTTTAGGCGATCGGCGGCGGGGGGCGCTCGCCGCGCGCCCGCGTGATGCGCCGCGTCATTCGACGGTGATCGTCTCCTTCATGAACGGATGAATTCCGCAGAACACCTTGTAGACGCCGGGCTTGTCGAAGCGGAACGAGTAGGTCTCGCCCTGGTCGAGCGCCTTCGAGTGGAAGAGGCCGGCATCGTTGACGACGGTGTGCGGCTCGCCGTCGAGGTTCTTCCACGTGACCGTCGCGCCGGCCTTGATCGTGGTCGACATCGGCGAGAACATGAAATTGCGGATCGTCACGAGCGGGCCGTCCTGGCCTTGCGCGAACGCGGTGAGCGGCGCGCCGGCGGCGGCCACGCACAGGAGCAGCGCCGCGACGGCGCCGGTGGGCTTGAAGCGGGTCATGTCGGTCTCCTCGAGCAGCGGCGCATCAGGCCAGCGTCGCGTCGTGCAGCGCCGAAGCGGCGGGGTGGCCCGCGAATTCGACGGTCGTCACGCCGAGCATCGCGGGCAGCCGGTCGCGCGGCACGGTCAGCGGGACGGGGCCCGGGCCGTTGCCGGCCGTCGGCTGCGGGAACGCGGTGGAGCGCGCCGTGTGGAACGTCACGTTGCCCTCGACCTTCGACACGATCTGATGAATGTGCCCGTTCAGCACGGTGACCGACCCGAAGCGGCGCAGCAGCGCCATCGTCTGCGGCGCGTCGCCGGTTCCCCAGCCCCACGGCTCGTAGACGGTCCACATCGGCATGTGCGAGAACACGACGATCGGCGTGCTCGACGTGCGGCCCTCGAGATCCCGCGCGAGCCACGCGAGCTGATCGTCGCCGAAGCTGCCGAGCCCGTTCGGCTTGAAGTGCATCACGTTGACGAGGCCGATGAAATGCACGCCGGCGTGATCGAAGCTGTAATAGCCGCGGTTGTCCGACGCCTTGCCGAACCGGCCGAAGTACTCGGCGCCCGAGCCGTCGGTGACGTCGTGCTCGCCCGGCACCGTGTGCAGTTCCGGCACGCGCAGCGCCGACAGGAGCTGCGATGCCCGGTCGAATTCCTCCGGCTTCGACAGGTGCGTGATGTCGCCGGTATGGATGGCCAGCGCGGGCATGGCCGGCATCGCGTTGACGAGTTCGATCGTCTGCCGCAGCGTGGCCGCCACGTCGGGATTCGCTTCCTTGTTGAAGCCGATGTGCGTATCGCTGATCTGCACGAACAGCGGCCGGCCCGCGTCGGCCGGGCGGGCGTCGCCGGTCTGCGCGAGCGCGAGGTCGAACGGCGTCAGGATGCCGCCCGACAGCGTGAACAGCGTGCCGAGCCCGCCGAAGGCCATGCATTGCAGGGCCTTGCGGCGCGACGGGCGGGTGGGGGTCGATGAAGACATGTGAGCCTCGCAATCGTATGACGGAACCGGACGGCCGGATCGTCCTGGAATAAGCCGGCGCCTTCGCCTGCGATACCGGCGCGACAGCGGATTTATTCCCGCGCGTTACACGGCCGGATGCCCGTGTCCGGGGCCTGCGCGGGCATGCGGGACGTCGGGGTCGCGTACCGTCAATGTCCTGTAAGTGACACGTCACATTTACGTCACGATCGACCGATAGCCTGCCACTCCGAGTTACCTCTCCGGAGCCCCTTCATGCCGAATCTCGCGGCAACGGAAGCCGGCGGCGCGGTCAGCAGCCGCACGCGCAGCATCAGCCTCGCCCTGTTTTTTCTGATCATTGCGTGCGGCATCGTCTATGTCGGCATTCATCTCGTTTCCGACCTCAGTCCCGTCAAGGAAAGCTCGGTCCTCCCGTTCCTGCTGCTGATCGTCGCGCTGCTGATCGCGCTCGGCTTCGAATTCGTGAACGGCTTTCACGACACTGCGAACGCGGTCGCGACCGTCATCTA
This sequence comes from Burkholderia paludis, assembly GCF_000732615.1. Classification (GTDB taxonomy): domain Bacteria; phylum Pseudomonadota; class Gammaproteobacteria; order Burkholderiales; family Burkholderiaceae; genus Burkholderia; species Burkholderia paludis. The sequence goes on along the minus strand of NZ_JPGL01000019.1, from coordinate 3,917 downwards.
CACGCATTCGCTCGATCCGCACCTGGCGGTCGTCTGGTCGGGCCTCTGGAACCTGTGCGGCGTGCTCGTGTCGAGCGGCGCCGTCGCGTTCGGCATCGTGCAGCTGCTGCCGGTCGAGCTGATCCTGCAGGTCGGCAGCGGCGCCGGCTTCGCAATGGTGTTCTCGCTGCTGATCGCGGCCGTCACGTGGAACCTCGCGACCTGGTATTTCGGGCTGCCGTCGTCGAGCTCGCACACGCTCGTCGGCTCGATCATCGGCGTCGGCCTGATGAACCAGATCGTCAACGGCCCGTCGGGCACCAGCGGCGTCGACTGGAACCAGGCGCTCGGCGTCGGCAAGGCGCTGCTGTTCTCGCCGCTCGTCGGCTTCGTGCTGTCGGCGCTCGTGCTGCTGCTGCTGAAGGCGCTCGTGCGCGTGCCCGCGCTGTACCAGGAGCCGAAGGGCAGCAAGCCGCCGCCGTTCTGGATCCGCCTGCTGCTGATCCTGACCTGCACGGGCGTGTCGTTCGCGCACGGCTCGAACGACGGGCAGAAGGGCATGGGGCTCATCATGCTGATCCTGATCGGCGTGATGCCGACCGCGTACGCGCTGAACAAGGCCGTGACGCCCGACCAGGCGAGCACGTTCGTCGCGGTGGCGCGCCATGCGTCCACGACGCTGGCCAGGTACGCGGACCCGGCCGAGCAATCCGCGCATCCGCGCGCCGACGTCGAGGCATACGTGCGCACGCACAAGCTGACGCCGGCGACGATTCCCGCACTGGGCAAGCTCACCGACACGATCGCCGACCAGGTCGCGCAGGCCGGCGGAATCTCGAGCGTGCCGCAGAACCTCGTCGACAACGTGCGCAACAACATGTACGTCGCGTCCGAGGCGATCCGGCTGATGGAGAAGGCGAAGGCGCCGGCGTTCTCGGTCGAGGACGCGAGCGTGCTCGACGCCTACAAGCAGCAGATGGACCGTGCGACGAAGTTCATCCCGACGTGGGTGAAGGTCGCGGTGGCGATCGCGCTCGGCCTCGGCACGATGGTCGGCTGGAAGCGGATCGTCGTGACCGTCGGCGAGAAGATCGGCAAGTCGCACCTGACCTACGGGCAGGGCGCGTCGGCCGAGGCCGTCGCGATGCTGACGATCGGCATGGCCGACGCATACGGGTTGCCGGTGTCGACGACGCACGTGCTCGCGTCGGGCGTAGCCGGCACGATGACGGCGAGCGGCTCGGGCCTGCGCTGGGATACCGTGCGCAACCTCGTGCTTGCCTGGGTGCTGACGCTGCCCGCGTCGATCGCGCTGTCTGCCGCCCTGTACTGGGCGCTGCACGGACTGTTCTGACCGCGCCGGGGGGCGCGATGTCCGGCCGTGCGGCACGCGGCCGGTCCCATCGATTTTTCATTCAACACAAGACGCTACCGATGGATATCAGTTTCGATCCGAACCGCACCGCGAACGCCTCGGCGTGGCGCGTGCTACCCAACCGCTGGGATGCCGTCGCGTTTCCGCTGATCATCTGCCTGCTCGCGATGACGATCATCGGCTTTCACCAGACGATGGCGCCGATCGGCGTGCTGCAGACGCAGAAGATCTCGCTCGATCCGTCGAACCTGCCCGAATATGCGCTGCGCACCACGTTGCGGATGCTCGCGGCGATGGTCGCGTCGCTCGTGTTCACGCTGATCTACGGCACGCTCGCGGCCAAGAGCCGCCGCGCGGGCATGGTGCTGATCCCGATCCTCGACATCCTGCAGTCGGTGCCGGTGCTCGGCTACATCTCGTTTACGGTCACGTTCTTCATCGCGCTGTTCCCGGGGCGCGTGCTCGGCGCGGAGCTCGCGGCGATCTTCGCGATCTTCACGAGCCAGGCGTGGAACATGACGTTCAGCTTCTACCAGTCGCTGCGCACGGTGCCGCGCGACCTGCACGAGGTGTCGCGCGGCTTTCACCTGACCGCGTGGCAGCGCTTCTGGAAGCTTGAGGTGCCGTTCTCGATGCCGGGCCTGATCTGGAACATGATGATGTCGATGTCGGGCGGCTGGTTCTTCGTCGTCGCGTCGGAGGCCATCACGGTCGGCAACCAGACCATCACGCTGCCGGGGATCGGCGCGTATCTCGCGCAGGCCATCTCGGACAAGAACCTCGGCGCGGTCGGCTGGGTGATCGTCGCGATGACGGTCGTGATCCTCGCGTACGACCAGCTGTTGTTCCGCCCGCTCGTCGCGTGGGCCGACAAGTTCCGCATGGAAAACACCGCATCGGGCGACGCGCCGCAATCCTGGCTGCTCGACATGATGCGCCGCACGCACCTGATCCATCAGCTGCTCGTGCCGGCCGGCTGGCTGCTGTCGCAGGCCGCCCGCGTGCCGCTGCGCCTGCCGTCGTTCAAGGGCGTCGTGGCGCGCGGCCCGGTCAGCCGCCGGTCGTCGCGGATCGGCGACGTCGTCTGGGGCGTGCTGGTGATCCTGCTGACCGTATACGTCGTGTGGCGCGTCGTCACCTTCGTGGCGACCGGCGTGACGATGACCGAGGTCGGCCACGTGTTCGTGCTCGGGCTCATCACGCTGCTGCGCGTCCTGTTGCTGATCCTGATCGCTTCGGTGATCTGGGTGCCGCTCGGCGTGTGGATCGGGCTGCGCCCGGCGCTGGCCGAGAAGATCCAGCCGCTCGCGCAGTTCCTCGCCGCGTTCCCGGCGAACCTGCTGTTCCCGGTGTTCGTGATCGTGATCGTCCGCTTCCACCTGAACGCGGACATCTGGCTGTCGCCGCTGATCGTGCTCGGCACGCAGTGGTACATCCTGTTCAACGTGATCGCGGGCGCGATGTCCTACCCGAACGACTACAAGGAAGTGACGAAGAACTTCCATATCCGCGGCAAGCAATGGTGGCGGCAGGCAATCCTGCCCGGCATTTTCCCGTACTACGTGACGGGCGCCATTACCGCATCGGGCGGCGCATGGAACGCGAGCATCGTGTCCGAGTTCGTGCAGTGGGGCGATACGAAGGTCGTCGCGCACGGCCTCGGCGCATACATCGCGCAAACCACCGCCGCCGGCGATTTCCCGAAGATCATCCTGGGCATCGCCGTGATGTCCCTGTTCGTCACCCTGTTCAACCGTCTGCTGTGGCGCCCGATGTACGCCTATGCGGAATCCCGGCTCCGTCTCGATTGAGAGTAAGCGCGATGCAAAATCCGAATGTTGTGAATGCCCCTGTCCAGACGAACCAGCCCGCCCAGCCGCCGCGTCTCGGTGAGGAGATCCTGCGCGTCGATCACGTCTGCCGCGGCTTCAACAAGTCGCAGGGCGAGCTGCTGGTGCTCGACGACGCGAACCTGTCGCTGCGCGAGGGCGAGATCGTCGGCCTGCTCGGCCGCTCCGGCTCCGGCAAGTCGACGCTGCTGCGGATCATCGCCGGCCTGATCGAGCCGACCGGCGGCGAGGTGTCCTATCTCGGCAAGCCGCTGAACGGCCCGGCCGAAGGCGTTGCGATGGTGTTCCAGACCTTCGCGCTGTTCCCGTGGCTCACGGTGCTGCAGAACGTGGAGGCCGGCCTCGAGGCGCTGGGCGTCGACGCGCGCCGGCGGCGCGAGCGCGCGCTCGCCGCGATCGACCTGATCGGTCTCGACGGTTTCGAGAATGCGTACCCGCGCGAGCTGTCGGGCGGCATGCGCCAGCGCGTGGGCTTTGCGCGCGCGCTGGTGGTCGATCCGACGATCCTGCTGATGGACGAGCCGTTCTCGGCGCTCGACGTGCTGACGGCCGAGACGCTGCGTACCGACCTGCTCGATCTGTGGACGCAAGGGCGCATGCCGATCAAGTCGGTGTTGATCGTCACGCACAACATCGAGGAAGCGGTGTTCATGTGCGACCGCATCCTCGTGCTGTCGTCGAACCCGGGCCGCGTGATCGCCGAGATCAAGGTG
>NZ_JPGL01000018.1 GCF_000732615.1 Burkholderia paludis | reverse complement strand
GCTGGTGGTCGATCCGACGATCCTGCTGATGGACGAGCCGTTCTCGGCGCTCGACGTGCTGACGGCCGAGACGCTGCGTACCGACCTGCTCGATCTGTGGACGCAAGGGCGCATGCCGATCAAGTCGGTGTTGATCGTCACGCACAACATCGAGGAAGCGGTGTTCATGTGCGACCGCATCCTCGTGCTGTCGTCGAACCCGGGCCGCGTGATCGCCGAGATCAAGGTGCCGTTCAAGCATCCGCGCAACCGGCTCGACCCGGAATTCCGCAAGCTGGTCGACGACATCTACGCGAAGATGACCGCGCGTCCGACCAACGAGGCGACGAAGAAGGGGCTGGAGCTCGGCAGCTGGCTGCCGCGCGTGTCGACCAACCTGATGTCCGGCCTGATCGAGACGCTCGCGATGGCGCCGTACCACGGCCGCGCGGACATGCCGGAAATCGCGCGCACGCTGCATCTCGAGGTCGACGAACTGTTCCCGATCGCCGAAGTGCTGCAGCATCTCGGCTTCGCGGACGTGCGCGAAGGGGACGTGTTCCTCACGCCGCCCGCGCGCGTGTTCGCGGAATTCGGCACGCAGGAGCGCAAGCTGATGTTCGCGGATCACCTGCTGAAGCACGTGCCGCTCGCCGCGCGGATCCGCAAGGTGCTGAACGAGCGTCCGGGCCATCGTGCGCCGCGCGTGCGCTTCGAGCAGGAGCTGGAGGATTTCCTGTCGGACGAAGCGGCCGAGGAAACGCTCGACGCGGTGATCGACTGGGGCCGTTACGGCGAAGTCTTTTCGTACAACGACAAGACCGAAGTGTTCAGCCTCGAGGACGTCGAGAGCTGATGCCCGCGCCCGAATGGCGTGCGATCGTCATTCGGGCAAATCGCGCGGGTAGGTGTCCTGCCCGATGCCGCCGGTATTGAGATCCTCGATCTTCTCCATGCGCTGCCGCGCGAGTTCCGGCAGCCGGTTCGTCACGCCGATCACCAGCGCCTCCGCGAGCGCCAGCGCCGGCACGTTGGTCTGCAGCATCGCGAACGGCCGCCCCTGGATCCGCAGCACGATCTCCGCGAAATCCCCGATCGGCGACAGCCATTCGTCGGTGATCAGCAGGATGCGCGTGCCGAGCCGGTGCGCGGCCTGCGCGAAGCGGATGCTGTCGCGCTGGTAGCGGCGGAAATCGAAAATGACGAGCACGTCGCCGGGCCCCATGTCCGCCAGCGCCACCGACGCGAGGTTCACGTTCGGTTCGACATACTGGACGCGCGGTCGCGCGTAGGCGAGGGTGAACGAAAACAGCGAGGCGAGCGGCGCCGTATAGCGCCCGCCGCCGCAGAAGACGCGAACGTCCGGATTGGCGAGCAGCGCCACGGCCGCGTCGAACGCCGCCGCGTCGAGCCCTTCGATCGTCGCCGCCAGCGATTGCGACAGGCGCTGGAAAATCGCCGCATGACTGTCGCGCATGCCCGACGCCGAGTGGAACGCATCCATCCGCGCGAGCGGCGAATTCATCGCGGTGTCGATCTCGCCGTACAGCGCCTGCTGAAACGACGAGTAGTTCGGAAAGCCGATCCGGACGACGAAGCGGAACACGGTCGGATCGCTGACGTCGGCCTGCTTCGCGAACTGCGCGATGGGCCCCAGCCCGAGGCTGGGATAGCGATCCAGCAACGCCTGCGCAACCTTCTGTTCCGACGGCGTGAAGCTATCCATCTGGGATAACAGCAACGCCCTGATGCTCGTCCCCATCGGGCACTCCGACTTTCTCGATCCGAATGACAAACGGCAGACCCGCGGCCTGCCGGCGACCCCACGCATGTTAGCCGATTGACGTCCGGCGGGCCGCGGACGCGCCGAAATTAGAGGGACGTATCGCAACGGCGGACGGTTTGTCTGGTGATGTAATGAAGCAAACATTGATAAAGACGACATTCGGCGTTTATTCGTTCTTCATTCAGTGATAACCCTAGGTTTTGACGAAAAAATGCCGATGCTATGATCGCGGCCTCGCGGGAATGTATGGTTTGTTACAAGCCGGATCGACGCGTCGACACGCGGCGATCCGGTGTCGCATTTCGGCACGGCGCGGTTTATTTGTCTGGAGGATTCCGTCATGAGGCGGCTCGTAGTACTCACCCTGTTGTCGGCGATGAGCGCGTGCGCGTTCGCCGCGTCGGACCCGGCGGTCGAAGCGAAGAACGGCATGGTCGTGTCGTCGCAGCACTTCGCATCGCAGATCGGCGTCGACATCCTGAAGGAGGGCGGCAACGCAGTGGACGCCGCGGTGGCGGTCGGCTACGCGCAGGCCGTGACCAATCCGTGCTGCGGCAACATCGGCGGCGGCGGCTTCATGACCGTACACCTGGCCGACGGCCGCGACCGCTTCATCAATTTCCGCGAGACGGCGCCCGCGGCGGCTTCCGCGAACATGTATCTCGATGCGAAGGGCAACGTCATTCCGGGCGACAGCCTGTACGGCTATCGCGCGGTCGGCGTGCCGGGCACGGTCGCGGGCCTCGATCTCGCGCAGCGCAAGTACGGGAAGCTGACGCGCCAGCAGGTGATGGCGCCGGCGATCCGGCTCGCGCGCGACGGCTTCGTGCTGACGCGCGGCGATACGGACATCCTCGACACGACGATCGAGCGCTTCCGGAAGGACCCGGAAGCCGCCCGCATCTTCCTGCGCCCGGACGGCACGCCGCTGCAGCCGGGCGACCGCCTGGTGCAGAAGGATCTGGCCCGCACGCTCGAGCGCATCGCCGGGCAGGGGCCCGACGCGTTCTACCACGGCGAGCTTCCGAAGATCGTCGAGGCGGCGGCCAGGCGCGGCGGCGGCCTGATCACGGCGGCCGATTTCGCGTCCTACCGGGCGCAGGACATGGCGCCGCTGACCTGCACGTATCGCGGCTACGAGTTCGTGTCGGCGCCGCCGCCGAGCTCGGGCGGCGTGACGATGTGCGAGACGCTGAACATCCTCGAGGGGTATGACCTGCGCAAGCTCGGCTACCACTCGGCCGCGGCGGTGCACTACATGACCGAGGCGATGCGGCACGCGTACGAAGACCGCAACACGCTGCTCGGCGATCCGGACTTCATCGACAACCCGATCGCGAAGCTGACCAGCAAGGAATACGCGGCGCAGATCCGCAAGGGCATCCATGCCGATACGGCGACGCCGTCGGTCGACGTGCAGCCGGGCGTCGGCGTGCACGAGAAGCCGGAGACGACGCATTACTCGATCGTCGACCGCGACGGCAACGCGGTGTCGACGACCTACACGGTCAACGGCCGCTTCGGCGCCGTGGTCATCGCGCCGGGCACGGGCTTCTTCCTGAACGACGAGATGGACGACTTCACCGTGAAGGTCGGCGCGCAGAACCTGTTCGGCCTCGTGCAGGGCACGCGCAACTCGATCGCGCCGGGCAAGCGCCCGCTGTCGTCGATGGCGCCGACCATCGTGAAGAAGGACGGCAAGGTGTTCATGGTGGTCGGTTCGCCGGGCGGCTCGCGCATCATCACGATCACGCTGCAGACCGTGCTGAACGTGATCGACTACGGGATGACGCCGCAGGACGCGGTTGCCGCGCCGCGCATCCACCATCAGTGGCTGCCCGACGAGGTCTACTACGAAACCTACGGCCTGTCGCCCGACACGCTCGCGATCCTGCGCAACATGGGCTACAAGATGGTCGAGCAGACGCCGTGGGGCGCCGCCGAGCTGATCATGGTCGGCCTGCCGGGCACCGAGGCGGCGAGCCGCCAGAGTTCCGGCAACGACTCGTCGGTGTCCGGCAACGTGCGCGTCGGCTTCATCTACGGCTACAACGATCCGCGCCGTCCGGCCGGCTCGGCGATCGGCTACTGACCCGGGCGCCTCGCACCGAAGCGCCGCAACGGCGTTCGCGTTCCCGCGAAAGCCGTTGCGGCGGCGCGCCCCGCGCGCCATTCATCCGTCAACGCAACACCGTGCATCGAATCCCGTTATGAACAAACGAATGTCCGCGGCAGGCTGGATCCTGCTCGCGATGGCGGCCGGCATCCTGATCGGCTACATGATCTATACGCAGCTTCCGGACAAGCAGTCCGCGGCGGAGATCGCCGGCTACATCTCGCTGGTCTCCGACGTCTTCCTGCGGCTGATCAAGATGGTGATCGGCCCGCTGGTGTTCTCGACGCTCGTCGTTGGCATTGCGCACATGGGCGATGCGTCGTCGGTGGGGCGCGTGTTCGTGAAGGCGCTCGGCTGGTTCGTCACGGCGTCGCTGATCTCGCTGCTGCTCGGCCTGCTGATGGCGAACCTGCTGCGGCCCGGCGAGAACCTCGGGTTGCCGCTGCCGGATATCGGCGCGTCCGCGCATCTCGCGACCTCCAAGTTCACGCTGAAGGATTTCGTCGGCCACATGGTGCCGAAGTCGATCGCCGAGGCGATGGCGAACAACGAGATCCTGCAGATCGTCGTGTTCTCGATGTTCTTCGGCGTCGCGCTCGCGTCGCTCGGCGAACGCGGCAAGATCCTGGTCGCGGCGATCGACCAGCTTGCGCACGTGATGCTGCGGATCACCGGCTACGTGATGAAGCTCGCGCCGCTCGCGGTGCTGGCGGCGATGGCCTCGACCGTCGCGATCAACGGCCTGTCGATCCTGCTGAAGTTCGCGGTGTTCATGGGCGACTTCTACCTGAGCCTGTTCCTGCTGTGGGGCACGCTCATCGCCGCCGGGCTGCTGTTCCTCGGCCGCCGCGTGTTCAAGCTGCTGGTGCTGATCAAGGAAGCGTTCATGCTGTCGTTCGCGACCGCGAGTTCGGAAGCCGCATATCCGAAGATCCTCGACGCGCTCGACCGTTTCGGGGTGCGGCGCAAGATCTCGAGCTTCGTGATGCCGATGGGCTACTCGTTCAACCTCGACGGCTCGATGATGTACTGCACGTTCGCGTCGCTGTTCATCGCGCAGGCGTACGGCATTCACCTGTCGCTCGGCACGCAGGTCACGATGCTGCTGATCCTGATGCTGACGTCGAAAGGCATGGCCGGCGTGCCGCGTGCGTCGCTCGTCGTGATCGCCGCGACGCTGCACCAGTTCAACATCCCGGAAGCCGGGCTGCTGCTGATCCTCGGCGTCGACACGTTCCTCGACATGGGCCGTTCGGCCACGAATGCGGTGGGCAACTCGATCGCGAGCGCGGTGGTCGCCAAGTGGGAAGGCGAACTGATGCCGGAAGCGGAAGCCGAGGCGAATGCGGCGCGGCTGGATGCGGAAGCCGCCGCACGGATGAGCGAGGCGCGCGACGCGGAGCGCGTCACGGCTGCCTGAAACGGCCCGGGGCCGTCAGGTCGCCTCGGCGGTGCCGGCCGCGTCGATGCACGCGGCCAGCATCATCGCGGCGGCGTTGCCCGGCGTCGAGCCGAGCAGTTGCGGCGCATAGACGCTGTCGCCGATCTTGATCGGCTGCCCCGACAGCGCGCACACGCCGCGCTTGCGCGTCGTGAACAGCCGCCACTTCTGATAACCATAGTGCCCGGTGCACGCGTCGCGCCACGAAATCATCACGGTGTCGGGCGTGGGCCGTTCGAGCACGCTGATGGTCGGCTTGCTCGTCGCGTCCCACGACGGCAGCCGGTCGCGCGTCATGCTGCGTCGCCGCGGCAGGCCCCACGAGACGGAGGGCATGTCGAAGCTGCCGATCGCGGCCACGGTCATGAGCCACGGTGCCAGACGGTTGTTCATGTCAGTTTTCCTCGAAACGTTGTGAAACGTCGCCGCGCGCGGCATCACGACAGGCGGATGCGCGGTCGCACCCAGCCGTTGATCCGCTCGGCGATCCACAGCAGGGTCGCCTTGGAGAAGCCGTGCAGCGCCTGCTGGTGACGCCGGTAGAGCATCAGGTGGCTGAACTGCGCGAAACGCCCCTGGATGAAACCGCCGCGAAAGAACCCGAACTGCCCGAGCGTGCCGAATGCGTCGTAGTCGCTGATCGACACCAGCGCGCCGAAATCATGGAATGCGAACGGCGGCATCGGCTTGCCGTCGAGCCACGCGGGCAGGTGTCGGGCAAGATGCTCGGCCTGTTGCGCCGCGACCTGCGCGGTGGGCGGCAGCGGCCGTTCCTGGCCGGCGGGCAGCAGGCTCGCGCAATCGCCGATCGCGAACACGTGCTCGTCGCCGGTCGCCTGCAGCGTGGGCCCCACGACGATCTGGTTCGCACGGGTCGTGTCGAGGCCGCCGAACGCCTGCATGAAATCGGGCGCCTTCACGCCGGCCGCCCAGACCATCAGGTCGGCTTCGGCGAACGAGCCGTCGCCGTAGTGGAAGCCGTTCGCGTCGGCCGACGTGACGCGCGTCGACGTCAGCACGTGAAAGCCGATCTGTTCGAGCCGTTGCTGTGCCGATGCGGAAATCTTCGGCGGAAATGCCGCGAGGATGCGCGGGCCGCTTTCGAGCAGCGTGAGCTGCAGCCGTTCGCGCACCGTTTCGTCGCCATAGGCCTGCGCCACTTCGAGCAGCCGGCTCAGTTCCGCGGCCAGTTCGACGCCCGTCGCGCCCGCGCCGACGATCGCGACGCGAAACGGCTCGTCGCGCGCGATGCTGCGGAACACGCGCATCCGCAACGCTTCGTTGAAGGTTTCGGCCTGCTGCTGGCTGTCGATGAAATAGCAGTGCTCGCGTACGCCGGGCGTGCCGAAATCGTTGGCCTGGCTGCCGAGCGCGAGGATCAGCACGTCGTATTCGAGTTCCCGCGCGTCGATCACCACATTGCCGTTCTGCGAGCGGATCTCGCCGAGCTGCACGCAGCGACGCGCGCGATCGAGCCCCTTCAGTTCGCCGGGCTGGTACGTGTAGCCGTGGTCGCGGGCATGGGCGAGGAAGATCACCTGCTGCTGCTGCACGTCGCGCGTGCCGGCCGCGATCGTGTGCAGCATCGGCTTCCAGATGTGGGTCGGGCTGCGGTCGACGACGGTGACCTGCGCGCGGCCCGATTTGCCGAGCTGCTCGCCCAGGCGGGTCGCGAGCTGAAGTCCAGCGATCCCGCCGCCGACGATGACGATACGTGTAGGGGTTGTCATGTATAAATCATCACGTGATGAATAAGGTATGATCCTAGCGCTTCCCGGCTGCGTGTGTCAACGAAGAGCAGGGCAGGTGGGCCGGTTTTCGGTCACGCTGAAACGGGGCCGGAACATTGCAATCGAATCGTTCAAGGAGAGCAAAGAAACGTGGCTGAAGTTACTGAGCGGGCGCCGGCCAAGCGGCGTATGCGAGGGCGGCCGCTGGCCGGGGCGTCCGTCGGTCCGGACGTGATATTGCGGGCCGCACGCAGCACGTTCGCGAAGCGCGGTTACGACGCGACGAGCGTGCGCGAGGTTGCGCGCGAACTGGGGGTCGATGCGGCGCTGATCGCGCACCATTTCGGCACGAAGGAAACGTTGTGGCTGGCGGTCGTCGAGCAGATCGTCGAGCTGGCCGAGCCGATGTTCGACGCGCTGCGCGCGTTGCGCACGTCGTCGCTGCCGCATCGGGACCGCGTGCGGCGGGCGCTCGAGCTGTGCGTCGATCACGAGATCAACGAGCCCGACATAGGCATGTTCTTCTCGACCGCGGCGACCGAGGTGGGCGGGCGGCTCGACCGGCTGCAGGAGCGGATCGTGCGTCCGTATTACGACGTGATGTTCCCGCTGCTGGACGAAGCCGTGCAGGCCGGCGCGATTCGCGCGGTCGATCCGAACGTGCTGTTTTTCATGATCGCGAGCGCGATCGGCACGACGGTGTCGTACCGGCACATCATGCTGCCGTTCACGCCGCTGCCCTTGCAGCCGGACGCCTTCAGGCAGGCCGTGCTCGACGCCGCGTTCAACATCGTCGGCGACTGAGCCGGGCGATGCGCGCAACGCGCGCGGTCACGTCGCGTCAAGGCGCGGCGGTCGGCCCCGGTTCGCGCATCGCGCACCGCGCCCGGAACACACGTCAGGTGTCGAGATCCGTGGGCGGTGCGTCGCCGAGCCAGCGCCGCGCGCCGGGCCCGTTGCGGCCCGCGCGGTCGTCCGGATTGGTCAGCTTGCAGCGCTTCAGCGACAGGCAGCCGCAGCCGATGCATTCGTCGAGGTTGATGTAGAGCCGCTGCAGCTCCTCGATCCGGCTCGCGACGCGCTGCTTCCAGCCGCGCGACAGCCGCTGCCAGTCCTTGTTGCACGGCGCGGTGTCCTCGGGCAGGCTGACGAGCTGCTCGGCAATCTCGTCGAGCGTATAGCCGATCTTCTGCGCGAACACGATGAACGCGATCAGCCGCAGCACCGCGCGCGAATAGTGGCGATGGCTCGAACCGTTGCGATGCGACTTGATGAGCCCGCGCGTTTCGTAGAACCGCAGCGTCGACGCCGGTACGCCGCTGCGCGCGGCCACTTCGCGGATCGACATCAGCGGCCATTGCGGGGTTTCCTGGATACCCATGACGTCCTCCGGGAAAGCTTGACTTGAAGTTAACTTCAACTTTTATGCTACGCGGCAGTTTAACCCGTCGCGAGGCATCATGCTTTCCTTATCCCTACGCAGGACGTCGCCTTTGGGCGCCGCCTGCGCCCTGCTGCTGGCGTTGTCGGGCTGTCACGACGGCAAAGGCGCATCGTCGGCACCCTCCCTTCCCGAAGTCGGCGTCGCCACCGTCGCGCCGCGCACGATCCGCCTTGCGGACGAATTCAACGGCCGTGTCGAAGCGGTCGACGCGGTCGAGCTGCGGCCGCGCGTGAGCGGCTATCTGCAGCGCGTCGCCTACAAGGAAGGCGACATGGTCGCGCAGGGCGCGCTGCTGTTCGAGATCGACCCGCGCCCGTACCGGATCGCGCTCGAACGCGCGAACGCGCAGCAGCAGCGGGCCCGCGCGGCCGCGAGCCTCGCGAACGTACAGCTCAGGCGCGTGCAGACGCTGATCGATGCGCATGCGACGTCGCAGGAGGAACTCGACAACGCGCGCGCCACCGCCGAGCAGGCGCGTGCGGATCTTCAGGCGGCCGACGCGGCCGTCGCCGATGCGAAGCTCAATCTCGGCTTCACCGAGGTGCGCGCGCCGATCGCGGGCCGTGTCGGCCGCGCGGTCGCGACCGTCGGCAACCTTGCGCGTGCGGACGATACGCTGCTGACGACCGTCGTGTCGCAGGACCCCGTCTACGTGTATTTCGACTGCGACGAACAGAACTACCTGCGCTACAACGCGCGGCGCGCCGATCCGAAGCATCGCGCGATCGGCGCCGATCCCGTGCGCGTCGGCCTCGCGAACGAGGCGGGTTTCCCGCATGCGGGCACCGTCGACTTCCTCGACAACCGGCTCGACCCGCAAACCGGCACGATCCGCGCGCGCGTGCGGCTGACGAACGCGGACCGCACGTTCACGCCGGGCCTGTATGCGCGCGTGCAACTCGTCAGCGGCCGCGACCAGGATGCGCTGCTCGTCGACGACAAGGCCGTGCTGACCGACCAGGACCGCAAGTACGTCTACGTGATCGGGCCCGGGGACAAGGCGCTGCGCCGCGACGTGACGGTCGGGCGCGGGCTGGACGGCGAGCGCATCGTCGAGAAGGGGCTGCAGCCGGGCGACCGGGTGGTCGTCGATGGCGTGCAGCGGATCTACTACCCCGGTGCGCAGGTGAAGCCGAAGGCGCTGCCCGCGCGCGCCGACGCCGGCGGTGCGGGCAATGGCCCGCGCGACGGTGCGCAGGCCGTCGCCGACGCCGGCGCGCCGGCCGTGCAATAACGGGAGCGACACGATGGATTTCTCCCGATTCTTCATCGACCGGCCGATCTTCGCGGTCGTGCTGTCGATCGTCATCTTCGCGATCGGCCTGATCTCGATCCCGATGCTGCCGGCCGGCGAATATCCGGAAGTCGTGCCGCCGAGCGTCGTCGTGCGCGCGACCTACCCGGGCGCGAACCCGAAGGAAATCGCCGAATCGGTCGCCGAACCGCTGGAAGAGGCGATCAACGGCGTCGAAGGCATCATGTACATGAAGTCGGTCGCCGGGTCGGACGGCAGCCTGCAGGTCGTCGTCACGTTCCTGCAGGGCGTCGATCCGGACACGGCCGCCGTGCGCGTGCAGAACCGCGTGAGCCAGGCGCTGTCGCGCCTGCCCGACGAGGTGCGCCAGTACGGCGTGACGACGCAGAAGCAGTCGCCGACGCCGCTGATGTACGTGAGCCTCTATTCGCCGGACAACAGCCGCGATTCGCTGTACCTGCGCAACTACCTGACGCTGCACGTGAAGGACGAGCTGTCGCGGCTCACCGGGATCGGCGACGTCGGCGTGTACGGTTCCGGCGATTACGCGATGCGGCTGTGGCTCGACCCGAACCGGCTCGCATCGCGCGGGCTGACCGCGAGCGACGTGATCGCGGCCGTGCGCGAGCAGAACGTGCAGGTGTCGGCCGGCCAGCTCGGCGCGGAACCGTCGCCGAAGAAAAACGACTTCCTCGTCTCGATCAACGTGCGCGGCCGCCTGCGCACGGTGCAGGAATTCGGCGACATCGTGCTGCGCAACGGCGACGACGGCCAGGTCGTGAAGCTGTCTGACGTCGCGCGCGTCGAGCTCGGCGCGGGCGACTACACGCTGCGCTCGTATTTCAACGACAGGCAATCGGCGGTGGTCGGCATCTTCCTGTCGCCGGGCGCGAATGCGCTCGACGTCGCGAAGGCCGTGTATGCGAAGCTCGACGAACTGTCGAAGCGCTTCCCGCCCGGTGTCGCGTATCGCCCCGTGTGGGACCCGACGGTGTTCGTGCGCGAGTCGATCCGCGCGGTGCAGCACACGCTGATCGAGGCCGTCGTGCTGGTCGTGCTGGTGGTGATCCTGTTCCTGCAGACCTGGCGTGCGTCGATCATTCCGCTCGTCGCGGTGCCCGTGTCGGTCGTCGGCACGTTCGCATGGCTCTATCTGCTCGGCTATTCGATCAACACGCTGACGCTGTTCGGGCTCGTGCTCGCGATCGGGATCGTCGTCGACGATGCGATCGTGGTGGTCGAGAACGTCGAGCGCAACATCGCGCAGGGCCTGAGCCCGCGCGACGCCGCGCACCAGGCGATGCGCGAGGTGTCGGGGCCGATCGTCGCGATCGCGCTCGTGCTGTGCGCGGTGTTCGTGCCGATGGCGTTCATGTCGGGCGTCACGGGCCAGTTCTACCGGCAGTTCGCGGTGACCATCGCGATTTCGACGGTGATCTCCGCGATCAACTCGCTGACGCTGTCGCCCGCGCTTGCCGCGAAGCTGCTGCGCCCGCACGGCGCACCGAAGGACGCGCTCACGCGCGGAATCGACCGGGCGTTCGGCTGGCTGTTCCGTCCGTTCAACCGCTTCTTCGACCGGAGTTCGGAGCGCTACCACGGCTTCGTCGGCCGCACGCTGAAGCGGCGCGGCGCGGTGTTCACCGTCTATGCGGCGCTGCTCGCGGCGACCGCGCTGCTGCTCGACGCGGTGCCGGGCGGCTTCATCCCCGTGCAGGACAAGCTGTACCTGTTCGCGGGCGCGAAGCTGCCGGAAGGCGCCTCGCTCGCGCGCACCAGCGAGGTGACCGAGCAGATGACGAAGATCGCGCTGGGCACCGAGGGCGTCGAGATGGTGCCGGCGTTCGCCGGGCTGAACGCGCTGCAGGGCGTGAACACGCCGAACATCACGAACTCGTACGTGATCCTGAAGCCGTTCGACCAGCGCCACCGCAGCGCCGCGCAGATCAATGCGGACCTGAACGCGCGCTTCGCGGCGATCGGCAGCGGCATCACCTATGCGCTGATGCCGCCGCCCATTCAGGGGCTCGGCAACGGCTCGGGCTATGCGCTGTACCTGGAGGATCGCGGCGGGCTCGGCTACGGGGCGTTGCAGAACGCGCTCGAGGCGTTCCAGGCCGCGGTCGCGAAGACGCCGGGGATGAGCTATCCCGTCAGCTCGTACCAGGCGAACATCCCGCAGCTCGAGGTCAAGGTCGACCGGTTGAAGGCGAAAGCGCAGGGCGTCGCGCTGACCGACCTGTTCAGCACGCTGCAGGTCTATCTCGGCTCGATGTACGTGAACGACTTCAACCTGTTCGGCCGCGTGTACCGCGTGATGGCGCAGGCGGATGCCGGCCACCGGCAGACGGCCGCCGACATCGCGAACCTGCGCACGCGCAATGCGAAGGGCGAGATGGTGCCGATCGGCTCGATGGTGACGGTGGCGCCTGCGTACGGGCCCGACCCGGTGGTCCGCTACAACGGCTATCCGGCCGCCAGCCTGATCGGCGACGCCGATCCGAAGGTGATGTCGTCGTCGCAGGCGATCGGGAAGCTCCAGCAGATCGCGAAGGAGGTGCTGCCGCCGGGCATCACGCTCGAATGGACCGATCTCAGCTACCAGCAGGTCACGCAGAGCAACGCGGCGATCGTCGTGTTTCCGCTCGCGGTGATGCTCGTGTTCCTGGTGCTCGCGTCGCTGTACGAAAGCTGGACGCTGCCGCTCGCGGTGATCCTGATCGTGCCGGTGTGCATCTGCGCCGCGCTGTTCGGCGTGTGGCTGTCCGGCGGCGACAACAACGTGTTCGTGCAGGTCGGTCTCGTCGTGCTGATGGGCCTCGCGTGCAAGAACGCGATCCTGATCGTCGAGTTCGCGCGCGAGCTCGAGATCCAGGGCAAGGGCGTGATCGAAGCCGCGCTCGACGCGTGCAAGCTGCGGCTGCGCCCGATCGTGATGACGTCGGTCGCGTTCATCGCGGGCTCGGTGCCGCTCCTGATCGGCACCGGCGCGGGCAGTGAAGTGCGGGCGGCCACCGGCATCTCCGTGTTCGCGGGGATGCTGGGCGTCACGCTGTTCGGGCTGTTCCTGACGCCCGTGTTCTATGTGGCGATCCGCAAACTCGCGGGCGGCACGCCGGCCGTGTGGAGCGAACACCACGGCACCCTCGAAGGAGAAAACCGATGAGCGCCGTTTTCCGTCTTTCCGCGCTCGCGATGTCGGTGACGCTCGCCGCCTGCGCGGTCGGCCCCGATTTCAGGCGGCCCGACACGGCCACGGCCGCGCGGTTCGCGCGCGATGCGCACCCGGCGCTGCCGCCCGATGCGGCGAAGCCCGATACGTCGTCCGATACATCGTCCAATACGCCGCCCGATGCGTCGGCCGACGCCGATGCCGCATTCTGGCGCGGCTTCGGCGATCCCGCGCTGACGCAACTGATCGACGCGGCGCTTGCGGCGAACCAGGATCTGCAGGTTGCCGTGTCGCGCTACGACGCATCGAATGCGCTGCTGTCGCAGGCAACGTTCGACCGTTACCCGACGATCACCGCGAGCGGCCAGATCGGCCATCAGTTGACGAGCAAGGATCAGGCGTTCGGCGCGCCGCGCAGCCAGCGCGACACGCCGACGTCCAGCGTCGGCATCAACGCCGCGTGGGAACTCGACCTGTTCGGCCGCGTCCGCCGTTCGATCGAGTCGCAGCGTGCGGAAACGGCCGCCAGCGCGGCGGATGTGCGCGCGGTGCGCGTCGCGATCGCCGCGGAGGTCGCGAGCACGTACGTCGATCTGCGCGGCTCGCAGGAGCGGTTGCGGATCGCGCGCGAGAACGCCGACAACCAGAAGCAGACGCTCGCGCTGATCAATGCGCGCGTCGGCGCGGGGCGCGGGTCCGAACTCGACGCGGCGCGGGCCCGTGCGCAGTACGAATCGACGACCTCGCGGATCGCCGTGTTCGAAGCCGCGATCGGCGTGGACGAGCACCGGCTCGCGGTGCTGACCGGCCGGACGCCGGATGCGCTGATCGGGCGCCTCGATCCGCCGAAGGCGGCGGCGACGACGGGCACGCCGGTGCCGCTGCCCGCGCTGGCCGCCGACGTCGATCCCGGTGCGCCGGGCGACCTGTTGCGGCGGCGTCCCGACGTCGCGGCCGCCGAGGCGCGGCTGCACGCGGCGACCGCGCGCATCGGCGTCGCGACGGCCGACCTGTTTCCGCGCTTCACGCTGTCGGGGCTGCTCGGCAGCGCGACGAGCAGCTACGGGTTCTTCCGTGCGGGCAGCGACACGAACCTGATCGCGCTCGGCGTCGACTGGTCGTTCCTCGACGTCGGCCGCGTGCGCGCGCGGATCGCCGCGAGCGACGCGGAAGCGGCCGGCCAGCTCGCGCAATACCGGCAGACCGTGCTCGGGGCGCTGGAGGAAACCGAGAACGCACTGCTGCGCGTCGCCCGCACGCGTGACGAGACGGACCATCTGGTGCGGGCCGCGACCGACAGCGCGCGCGCCGCGCAACTGGCGCAGGCGCGCTTCTCGGCCGGTGCGATCGACTACTACGAAGTGCTCGACGCGCAACGCACGCTTCTGCAGGCGCAGGATGCGGCGGCCGACGGGCGCATGCGCGGCGCCGCGTCGACGGTTGCGCTGTACAAGGCGCTCGCGGGCGGCTGGCCGTCGGGAACGGCCGCGCGCGCACCGGGCCCGCTCGCGCAGGCGGGGCGGTAGCGTATGGCGCGACGCGGCAGTCCGGTGCGATCCTGCCTGCCGCGCGCCGCACGATTACACGGAGGCCGGATCGACCTTGTCGATGTCGATGCCGTAGCGGCGGATGGCCTCGCCGACACGCGTACGCGGAATCGTGCCGTCGTCGGCGAGCGCCTTCAGCGCTGCAATCGCGATGAAGTGCCGGTCGACTTCGAAGAACGTGCGCAGCGCCTCGCGCGTATCCGAGCGTCCGAAGCCGTCGGTGCCGAGCGACACGAAGCGCCGCCCGTCGACGAACGCGCGGATCTGGTCGCCGACGATCTTCATGTAGTCGGTCGCGACGACCGCCGGCCCGGTGCGGCCGCCGAGGCATTGCTGCACGTAGGGCACGCGCGGCGGCGCGTCCGGGTGCAGCAGGTTCCAGCGTTCCGCCGCGAGCCCGTCGCGGCGCAGCTCGGTCAGGCTGGTCGCGCTCCACACGTCGCTCGACACGCCGAAGTCCCGGGCGAGCAGGTCGCCCGCGGCGATCACTTCGCGCAGGATCGCGCCGCTGCCCAGCAACTGCACGTGCGGCACGCCGGCGCGCGCCGCGCCGTCGCGCAGCAGATAGAGCCCCTTGAGGATGCCGGCCTCCGCGCCGTCGGGCAGCGCCGGATGCGGGTAGTTCTCGTTGAGCAGCGTGATGTAGTAGTAGACGTCTTCCTGCTCCGCGAACATCCGTCGCAGGCCGTCGCGCACGATCACCGCGAGTTCGTACGCATAGGTCGGATCGTACGAGACGCAGTTCGGGATCACCGACGACAGCACGTGGCTGTGCCCGTCGTCGTGCTGCAGCCCTTCGCCCATCAGCGTCGTGCGGCCCGACGTCGCGCCGAGCAGGAAGCCGCGCGTACGCGCGTCGCCGGCCGCCCACGCGAGATCGCCGACGCGCTGCAGCCCGAACATCGAATAGAAGATGTAGAAGGGGATCGTCGGCAGGCCGTGGTTGCTGTATGCGGTGCCGGCCGCGATCCACGACGCGATCGCGCCCGACTCGTTGATGCCTTCCTGCAGGATCTGTCCGTCCTTCGCTTCCTTGTAGTAGCTGAGCTGGCCCGCGTCCTGCGGCGTATAGAGCTGGCCGAGATGCGAGTGGATGCCGATCTGGCGGAACAGGCCTTCCATCCCGAACGTGCGCGATTCGTCGGGCACGATCGGCACGACGAGCTTGCCGAGCGCCGGGTCCTTCAGCAGCGTGCCGAGGATCCGCACGAACGCCATCGTCGTCGACAGCCCGCGCTCGCCGCTGTCCTTGAGCTGGCCGTCGAACGCGTCGAGCGGCGGCACCGGCAGCGGCGACGTATCGTGGAAGCGGGCCGGCACGTGGCCGCCGAGCGCCGCGCGGCGCGCCGCGAAATAGCGTGCCTCGGCGCTGCCCGGTTCGGGTTTCAGGTAGGGCAGTTCGTCGAGTTGCGCATCGCTGACCGGCAGCGCGAAGCGGTCGCGGAACGCGCGTACCGCGTCGGCGCTCATCTTCTTCAACTGGTGGTTCACGTTCTGGCCTTCGCCGGCTTCGCCCATGCCGAAGCCCTTGACCGTCTTCGCGAGCACGACGGTCGGCCGTCCATCCGTGCGCATGGCCTGCGCATAGGCGGCGTGCACCTTTTCGGGGTCGTGGCCGCCGCGCGCCAGCTTCCAGATGTCGTCATCGGACAGGTCGGCGACCAGGTCGAGCAGTTCGGGATACTTGCCGAAGAAATGCTCGCGCACGTACGCGCCGCTTTGCGACTTGAAGGTCTGGTAGTCGCCGTCGACGCATTCCATCATGCGCTGGCGCAGCAGGCCCGTCGTGTCGCGCTCGAGCAGCCGGTCCCAGCCGCCGCCCCAGATCACCTTGACGACGTTCCAGCCGGCCGCGCGGAACGTGCCCTCGAGTTCCTGGATGACCTTGCCGTTGCCGCGTACGGGGCCGTCGAGGCGCTGCAGGTTGCAATTGACGACGAAGATCAGGTTGTCGAGCCGTTCCCGCCCGGCCAGCGAGATCGCGGCGAGCGATTCGGGCTGGTCCATTTCCCCGTCGCCGAGAAAGGCCCAGACCTTGCGGCCCTGGTGCGCTTTCAGCCCGCGGTATTCGAGGTAGCGCATGAAGCGCGCCTGGTACGCGGCGGTGAGCGGCCCGAGCCCCATCGACACGGTGGGGAATTGCCAGAAGTCCGGCATCAGGCGCGGATGTGGATACGACGACAGCCCGTCGCGTCCCGCTTCGCGGCCGGTCTCGCGGCGGAAGTTGTCGAGCTGCGCATCGGTGATGCGGCCCTCCAGGTACGCGCGGCCATAGATGCCGGGCGCCGAGTGCCCCTGGATGTACACCATGTCGCCGTCGAAGCTATCGGTGCGGCCGCGGAAGAAGTGATCGAAGCCGACGTCGTACAGCACCGCGGCCGACTGGTAGGTTGCGATGTGGCCGCCGACGTTCGAATGCCGGCCCGCCCGCAGCACCATCACCATGGCGTTCCAGCGGATCATCGCGTTCAGGCGCCGCTCGAGCGCGAGATCGCCCGGATAGGCCGGCTGCCGCTCGCGCGGCACGGAGTTCACGTATGCGGTCGTCACGCGGCCGTGCAGGTCGCCGTGGCGCGCCGCGTCGAGATCGGCGAGCTGGTCGAGCAGGTAGTGCGCGCGCGGACGGCCTTCGAGCGCGATCACGGATTCGAGCGCATCGAGCCATTCGCGGGTTTCCTGCGGATCGATGTCGGGTAGTGCGAGAGGTGCGGTCATGCAGTGTCTCCAGAAGCATAAGGCAGCGCGGAGCGACGGCACGTGGCGCCGCGTCGCGCGACGGAGCGCCTGCCGGTCGGCGGGCATACGATTGCAATTGCAATCGTATCGGGGCAATTGTTATCGAGGTAAAATTTAATTGCAACTGCAATTCAACGAAAGGAACGACCTGACATGAGCGCACCCGAACCCGATCTGTGGTTCTCGTTCGTCCGCGCGCACCGGACGATGATTCGCGAGATCGAACGCCGCCTCGCGGATGCCGGCTTGCCCGCCTATGCGTGGTACGACGCGCTGTGGGGGCTCGAGAGCGGGCCTGAAGGCACGCGCCGCATGCACGAACTGGCCGACGTGCTCGCGATCGAGCGCTACAACCTCACCCGGCTCGTCGACCGGCTCGAGCAGGAGGGGCTCGTCACGCGCGCCCGTTCGGCGGAAGACGGCCGCGCCGCATATGCGAGCATCACCGACAAGGGGCGGGCGCTGCGCAAGAAGATGTGGAAGGTGTATCAGTCGACGGTCGCGGAGCTTTTTCTCGGCCAGTTCGGCGCCAGGGAGCAGGCGACGATGGCCGCCGCGCTCGACCGCGCGACCGCTGCCGCGCGCGACGCGGCGGCCGACGCGAAGTAACGGCGGCCGGCCCGCGCGTCAGCCGCCCGCCTCGCGGCGCATCGCCCGGGCGGCCCATTCCGCCGGTACGCGGCCGTCGTCGGCCAGCAGGCGGAGCGCAACCGCGGCGATCCAGCGCGCGTTCGGCGCGCGCGCGCCGGGGCCGGCCGAATCCGCGCCGAGCGCCGCGAAGCGGGCCGGAACGAACGCGCCGATCTGCGCGGCGA
Organism: Burkholderia paludis; assembly: GCF_000732615.1. Lineage (GTDB taxonomy): Bacteria > Pseudomonadota > Gammaproteobacteria > Burkholderiales > Burkholderiaceae > Burkholderia > Burkholderia paludis. Next base: position 114,308 of record NZ_JPGL01000018.1, on the reverse strand, counting down.
CGTGCCGTGCATAGCCTGTCACCGCGAGCACCGGCGTGTCGCCGCCGCCGAGACGGGCGCGTACGTGCGGGATGCACGGTTCGTCGTACGGGTGCAGCAGGTTCCGGCGGTCCGCCGCGTGACCGTCGCGCGCGAGCCGCGTGTAGCTCGGGCAGCTCCAGATCGTCGAATCGATGCGCCATTCGTCGTGCAGCAGATCGGCGGCTTCCATCACCTGCGCGAGCGTGCTGCCCGCGCCGCACAGCTGGATGCGCGCAGCCGCGCCGGCCCCCGCGCGCCGGCCGGCCCGCACCATGCCGTTGAACGCATCGCGCGCTGCCGCGGCCGATAGCGGCTTCGCATCGGGCCCGCAGTCGTCATGGCTCGCGAGGTAGAAGAAGCCCGGCTGACCGGCGACATAGAGCGTGTGCAGCGCGTGGCGCAGGATCGCGATCGCCTCGTGTCCCGACGCGGGATCGTACGGCGTGCACGCGGGGTTCCCGGCCAGCCAGTGGGGAACGTCGGGCGTCACGCCCTTCGGCCAGGACGACCGGGCCGTTTCGGCATCGTTCACGAGGATGCCGCGATCGACGGTCTCGATCGACGCCAGCCGCAGCCGGTCGATCGCGCGCGCGTGCAGCAGGTACAGCAGCGGCCGCTCGAAACGCTTGCCCGCATCCAGGAATCGCAGCGGCCATGCGCTGATGTGGCGATGCGCGCGCGGGTCCGCCGACGCGCCACGCGTATCGGCGCGGACGATCCACACGTGCCGCGACGTCGCCGTATCGCGTTCGAGGCAATCGGCGGCCGCCCGCATCGCGCCGAGCGGCGACATCATGCGGCCCTGCGGCGCGAGCCGCCGCGTCGTCAGCCGTGCGAGGCAGGCTGCCGCGGCGCGGCGGGTGTCGGGCGTCCGCACGGGCGGACCGGATCGCGCAGTCTGCATGTCCCTCCTTCGAGTACTGGCTTGTTGCCGGGGCTGTCGGTCCCGGCATAGGATTGCAATTGCAACGATTGTAGTTGCAATGATAACCGGATGACAAGGACCGACATGACCTCGACGCACTCCCTCACGTTCTATACGGCCGACACGCCGAACGGGCACAAGATCGCGATCTACCTGGAAGAGGCCGGGCTCGCGCACGATCGCGTGCACGTGGACCTGTCCGGCGGGGAACAGCGCAGCGCGGCGTTCCTCGCGATCAACCCGAACGGCAAGATCCCGGCGATCGTCGATCGCGACACCGGGCTGGCCGTGTTCGAATCCGGCGCGATCCTCGGCTATCTCGCCGCGAAGACGGGTTTTCTGCAGCCCGCCACGCTCGCCGAGCGCACGGCGGTCCAGCAATGGCTGCACTTCCAGGTCGGCGGGATCGGGCCGATGCTCGGGCAGCTCTGGTGGTTCCTGCATGCATCGAAGACGGTCAATGCGGAAGCGATCGACCGCTACCGGAAGGAGGCCATGCGTCTCTACGGGGTCGTGAACGGCCGCCTGTCGGAATCGGCCTATCTCGCCTCGTCGCGGTATTCGATCGCCGACATCGCCGCGTTTCCGTGGCTGCGCACGGCGGACGAGCTCGATCTCGACGTGTCCGGCTTCCCGTACGTCGAGCGCTGGCTCGCCGACGTGGCCGCCCGGCCGGCCGTTCAGCGGGGCCTGAGCGCGTGCCGCGCGCCGGCGGCCGAGGCGGTGCGGGCGCCCTGACGTTGCGTCGCCCGCGCCGCGCCGGGCGGCGCGGCAACCGGCCGCCTGCCGGCCGGGAAACATTGCTCTCCTTCGTCGTAAACGTCTCGAATGCGTGATATTTGCGCCGCGCGATCCGGTTTAGAGTGGCCGCGAATCGATGACGATGCGTCGCACGGCCGCAGCTCCGGGCCGTACAGGCGCACCAGAGGAGCTGGAGACAAATGGGTGAAGGCAGGATTACGCAGGTCGAGTCGTTCGGTTTCGAGCGCATTCCCGATGCATCGCGCCATGCGCGGCCGATCGATCTGTTCCGGTTGCTGTTCGGCGGTTGCAATACGTTTTCCACGTCGGTGCTCGGCAGCTTCCCCGTGCTGGTCGGGCTGTCGTTCAAGGCGGGTGTCTGCGCGATCGTGCTCGGCGTGCTCGCCGGCACCTGCATCCTCGCGCCGATGAGCCTGTTCGGTCCGCGCAACGGCACGAGCGACCCCGTGTCGTCCGGCGCGCATTTCGGTATCCACGGCCGGATCGTCGGCTCGTTTCTCGCGCTGCTCACGTCGATCGCGTTCTTCTCGCTGGCCGTGTGGAGTTCGGGCGACGCGCTCGTCGGCGGCGCGCACAACATGGTCGGCGTGCCCGTCAACGGCTTCACGCTCGGCGCGGCGTACCTGGTGTTCGCCGTGCTCGTGCTGGTCGTGTGCATCTACGGTTTTCGCTTCATGCTGTGGGTCAACCGGATCGCCGTATGGGCCGCGAGCGTGCTGTTCGTCGCGGGCCTGTTCGCGTTTTTCGGGCCGTTCGACATGAATTACGCGGGCACGCTGCAGCCCGGCAATGCGGGCTTCTGGGCCGCGTTCGTCGGTGCGGTGCTGGTCGCGCTGAGCAACCCGGTCTCGTTCGCGTCGACGCTCGGCGACTGGGCGCGCTACATCCCGCAGCACACGCCGAAATATCGCGTGATGGGCGCCGTGTTCGCCGCGCAGGTCGCGACCTTCGTACCGTTCTTCTTCGGCCTCGCGACGGCGACGATCATCGCGACGAAGGCGCCCGCGTTCATCGCGTCGAACGACTACGTCGGCGGCCTGCTGGCGATCTCGCCGCGCTGGTTCCTGCTGCCGATGTGCCTGATCGCGATCATCGGCGGGATGTCGACCGGCACGACCGCGCTGTACGGCACCGGCCTGGACGTATCGAGCATGTTTCCGCGCTGCCTGAACCGCGTCCGCGCGACGCTGCTGATCGGCACGATCGCGATCGCGTTCATCTTCGTCGGCCGCTTCTGGTTCAATCTCGTCGAAAGCGTGGCGACGTTCTCGACGCTGATCGATACGTTCAGCTGTCCGTGGATGGCGATCATGGTGATCGGCTACGTGACGCGTCGCGGCTACTATCTCGCCGACGACCTGCAGGTGTTCAACCGCGGATTACGCGGCGGCCACTACTGGTTCACGCACGGCTGGAACGCGCGGGCGATGGGGGCGTGGCTGCCGGCCGCGTTCGCCGGGCTGTCGTGCGTGAACCTGCCGGGCCAGTTCGTCGGGCCGCTCGGCAACCTCGCGGGCGGGCTCGACCTGAGCGTGCCGGTGTCGCTGGCGGTCGGCGGGGTGCTGTATTTCGTGCTGCTGATGTTGTATCCGGAACCGGACGGCGTGTACGGCCCGCACGGACGGCGCTTCGTGCGCGGCAGCGGGCGGGCCGCGCGCGCCGCCGGCGCGCCGGCGATCCAGCCGAAGGGGTATTGAGGCGCGCGCTACCGTGCGTTCGGTCCCTTGACCGTCAGCCGGCACACGGTCGCGAGGGCGAGCAGGTTCGGGTCGCGTTCGCGGCGGTGCAGGAAGCTCAGGCCGATCGTCTGGCGGATCGTGGGCCCGGCGAGCGGGACGAGCGCGATCTTGTGCGCGAACAGGTCGCGCACGCGGCCGGGCAGCAGCGAGCAGCCGACGCCGCCCGACACGAGGTTGATCAACGAGAAGATGTCGCCCACCCGCATCACGACGTTCGGCGCGACGCCGGCCGCGCGGAACGCCTCGGTAAAGCCCTGATGGGTCGCGAAGCCGTCGCCGAGCGAGATGAACGGTTCGTGGCCGCACGCGTGGAGGTCGATCGCGCCGTGTCGCGCATAGGGCGAATCGATCGGCGCCGCGAAAAACATCTCGTCCTCGAACAGCGCGATCGATTCGATCTCGGCGTCCGGCTCGGGCAGCGCCATCAGCGTCGCGTCGATCGCGCCCTGCCTGAGCTTGTCGAGCAGGTCGGCGTTGGAGCCGAGCACGAGTTCGGCCTGCAGCTCGGGGCGGCGCTCCTTCAGCGCGATCACGACCTCGGGCACGGTGCGGATCGTCAGCGAGTACAGCGAACCGATTTTCAACTGGCCGGCGCCGTAGCCGGCCGCTTCGCGCGTCGAACGGATCCCGTCCGCCATCGTCTTGAGCACTTCGCCCGCGACTTCGGCGAGCACCTGCGCGGCGTCGGTCGGAATCAGGTTGCGCCCCTCGTGGCGGAACAGCGCGCAGTGCATGCCTTCCTCGAGCGTATGCAGCGCGCGGTGCACGCTGACCGTGCTCACGCCCAGCGCGTCGGCCGCTTTCGCGAGGCTGCCGGCCTCCATGAAGGCGAGCAGCACCTCGAGCTTGCGGAACGTGATCTCTTCGTTGATGCGGTTGCGCATGATCCGGACGACGGGAAGGACGACCGACGATTCTGCCGCAGAACAGGGAGCGCAACAATGCGCGCATTTCCGGGCATTCCCGGGCATTTCGCAGGGTCGGGCACGACGCGGCAACATTTAATCTCCGGCTAAGTTTCTTCCGCGGGCGTTAATTGATGCGTTTTTTTGGCATCCCTATGATCGTTTCACACCGGTCATGCCCGGGACGAGCAGGGTGCCCGCCCGTCTCGCGCGGGCCGGCGATGCGAACAGCCGATTCGTCCATGCCCGCGATGCGGGGCGGCAGGCATGCGGCGCGACGCCACGACACCACACTGCGGGAGAACAGCATGCGCGACTCACGACGGAACGCGCGACGGCGGCAGGTGATTGCCGCCGTCGTCGGCAATACCCTCGAGTGGTACGACTTCATCGTCTACGGTTTCTTCTCCGGCATCATCGCGCGGCTGTTCTTTCCGGCCGACAGCCAGTACGCGTCGCTGCTGATGTCGCTCGCGACGTTCGGCGTCGGCTTCTTCATGCGTCCGGTGGGCGGCATCCTGCTCGGGCTCTATTCGGACCGCAAGGGGCGCAAGGCCGCGATGCAGCTCATCATCTTCCTGATGACGCTGTCGATCGCGCTGATCACGTTCGCGCCGTCGTACGCGACGATCGGCCCGGCGGCGCCGGGCCTGATCGTCGTCGCGCGGCTGCTGCAGGGTTTCGCGACCGGCGGCGAATATGCGAGCGCGACCGCGTTCCTGGTCGAAAGCGCGCCCGAGAACCGGCGCGGCCTCTACGGATCGTGGCAGCTGATCGGCCAGTGTCTCGCGGTGTTCTCGGGCGCCGCGATGGGCGCGTGGGCCACGCAGTCGCTGTCGGATGCGGCGCTGCACAGCTGGGGCTGGCGCGTGCCGTTCGCGCTCGGGCTGCTGATCGGGCCGGTCGGCCTGTGGATCCGCCGGCACATGGAGGAGACCGAGGCGTTTCTCGACGCGAGCCGCTCGGCCGCCGAGCCGCCGGCGAGCGTGTCGCGCGTGCTGCGCGACAACCTGCGCGGCGTGCTGGTGTCGATGGGGCAGACGATCACCGGCACGGCGGTGTTCTACGTGATGCTCGTCAACATGCCGACGTTCGTGCACAAGACCTTCGGGCTGCCGCTCGACCAGGTGTTCAAGGTGCAGATGGCGGCGGTTGCGCTGCTGACGGTGACGATTCCGGTCGCGGCGATCGTATCCGACCGCATCGGCCGGCGGCCCGTGCTGATCGCCGGCACGCTGGCGCTGCTGACGGTCACGTATCCGCTGTTCTCGTGGCTGGCCGCGGCGCCGGGCATCGGGCGCCTGCTCGTGATGCAGTTCGCGATCTGCGCGATCATCGGCGTCTGCTACGGACCCGCGCCCACCACGCTCGCCGAGCAGTTCGCGACACGCTCGCGCTCGACAGGCGTCGCGCTCGCCTACAACGTCGCGGTGATGGTGTTCGGCGGCTTCGCGCCGTTCATCGTCACGTGGCTGACGCGCGCGAGCGGCTCGCCCGTCGCGCCCGCGTGGTACGTGCTGTTCGCGGCGTCGTTCGGGCTGCTCGCGAGCGTGTTCATGCACGACGGCGCGCCGTGCGTGGTCGCGCGCCGGCAATTCCGCGGCGAGCAGCTGAGCGTCGAGTAGTCGCGCACACGCCGCCTGCCGCCGGGTTCCGGCGCGCAGGCGCGCTGCCCGGTCCGGATGCCGTCGCCGGGCGCGTCGATGCGTTCGCTTCCGCGCCGTCGCGGGCCGCTATGATGGCGGTTCGCAAGGTCAGCGTGGGGAGTGGCGAATGTTTTCAAGGTTGAAGAAACGGTTCGTTGGCGGCGCGGCACGCACGGCCGCTTCGCCGCATCCCGACCGACGGGCCGCGTGGTCGGGCGAATCGCCGGTGCAGCCGCGTCACGTGCTGTGTTTTCTCGGCGGGGATCGCGACCTGCGATGCCTGCGCGATGCGGCAAACGAGGCGATTGCGGAATTCGCGACGGGCTTCGGCGTCGACGATGCGTATTCCGCCGCCGAGCCCGACGCGCGGATGAGCCGTTCGTTCGAGGTCTGTCGCGACCGCGTTGCAGCGGATGCCTGGACGCCGGCAGACGACGAAGCCGTCGCCGCGCACGGGTCGGTGCTGTACGTGCTCGGCCCGCGCATGACGCGGGAGAATGCCGTGCGTGCGTCGATCGGCGCGCTGTTCCTGGTCGACCGGCTGATCCGCGCCGGCGCGGTGGCGGTCAAGGGCGAGAGCGCGGGCGTGGCGCACGGGCTGCACCGCTGGCGGGAGCTGATCCGGATGGGCGCGGTCGCGACCGACGCCGACGACGCACGCGCGCAGAGCCGCGTGTGCCGGCTGGCGTTCGCGTTGCGCCCGCTGGCGTCGGGCGACTACTTCGAAAGCGTGGGTTTTCATCTGGCCGGCCTGCCGGACGTGCAGGTGCCGCGCCTGCGCGGAAGCGATCGCGACGCGGTGGCCGTCATCGACGGCGTGGCCGACGAGATCGTGCGGTACGGGATCGATGCGACGTTGCAGGCGCACGACGCATCGCTGATCGACGACGGTGCCCACGACGAAGACGACTTCAAGTTCAATCCGTACGGGATCGTCCGGCTGGCGACGTGAAGGGCGGCGCGCGCCGACCGATCGGCGGCGCGTCGGGTCGGGTATCGGGCGGGCCGATGATCAGCATCGCGGGCGGCGGCCTACCGCGGCGGCCGCCCGGTCGTTACGCTGGGGCGATCATCCACTCTGTCCTGAAGGTCGCCATGTCCCGGCTCGATTACACGTTGCTCGGCCCCTGCCTGCTCGCCATCGCGATCGACGCGATGGGATTCGGGCTCGTCTATCCGATGATGTCCGCGATTTTCAGCGATCCGCACGCGGGCATCCTGCCGGCCGGCGCCGGCGCGCACGCGCGCAATTTCTACCTCGGTCTCGGCTACGGGATCTACCCGCTCGGCATGTTCTTCGGCTCGTCGCTGATGGGCGACCTGTCCGATCGCTACGGCCGCCGCAGGATCCTGATGCTGTGCGTGCTCGGCCTCGCGGCCGGCTACGCGATGATGGCGGCCGGCGCGTGGCAGGCGAGCGTCGCGCTGCTGCTGGCCGGCCGCGGGCTCACCGGGCTGATGGCCGGTTGCCAGGGCATCGCGCAGGCCGCCATCACCGACCTGAGCACGCCGGAGAACAAGGCCTACAACATGAGCATCATGTCGCTCGCATTCAGCGCGGGCGTGATCGTCGGCCCGGTGCTCGGCGGCGTCACGTCCGACCGCACGATTTCGCCGCTGTTCGGCTACGGCACGCCGTTCCTGCTGGTCGCCGCGCTGTCGCTGGCCTGCGCGTGCTGGACCCGGGCGGCGTATCGCGACTCGGCCGCACCGCGCGGCGATACGCGCATCGATCCGCTGCTGCCGCTGCGGATCATCGGGGAAGCCGCGCGCCAGCGCGACGTCGCGTTCCTGTCGGTGGTGTTCTTCCTGATGCAGGTCGGCTACGGGCTCTACCTGCAGACCATCATGCTGTTGCTGCAGGCGAAGTTCGGTTACACGAGCGCGCGGCTCGGGCTGTTCAGCGGCGTGATCGGCCTCTGCTTCGTGTTCGGCCTGCTGGTTGTCGTGCGGTCGATGCTGCGCGTGTGGCGCGTGGTCGACATCGCGAAGACGGGCCTGCTCGTCGCGGGCGCGGGCCAGGTCCTGTCCGCGCTGTTTCCGCACGAGCCCGTGCTGTGGGCGCTCGCGATGGTGGTCGGCTGCTTCGACATGGTTGCGTATACGACGATGTACACGGCGTTCTCGGACGCCGTCAGCGAAGACCGGCAGGGCTGGGCGCTCGGCGTCGCGGGCTCGGTGATGGCCGTTGCGTGGGTCGTGACGGGCGCGCTCACGAACCTGCTGCCGCTGTTCGGCGAGACCGGCCTGCTGCTGGTCGGCGGCGCGGGGTTCCTGCTCGGCTTCGCGATGATGGTCGCGTACGGCCGCACGCGGCCGGGTGCGCGAACGGCCCTGCTGTCGTAGGGGCGCAGGCGGCCGCGGAGGTTGGCCCGATCCTGTCGGACGTTGTCCCGGGCGCGGCTGTCGCGCAAGGCCGCGCGGCCCGACACTGGCGCCTCGCGGCCGGGGAGGCCCCAGGCCGCGTCAGGCGGCGCCGGCAGGGCCGGCGCGCCGTTCCGTCCGACGTGCCAACCGAGGGAGCAACCCATGCAACATCCGACCATCCGGACCCTGGCCGGCGCCACCGCGCCGACGTCGGTCGCCGCCGCGCGCACCGCGCTGCTGGTGATCGATTTCCAGAACGAGTACTTCAGCGGCCGCCTGCCGATTCCGCACGGGCCGCAAGCGCTCGGCAACGCGCGGCGCGTGATCGCGTTCGCCGATCGCGCCGGCATCCCGGTCTTTCATGTCCAGCACGTCGATGCGGCCAGCAGCCCGATCTTCGCGGACGGCAGCGACGGCTTCCGTTTCCACGCGGACCTGCAGCCGGCGCCGCATCATGCGGTCGTGAGGAAGACCTCGGTGAGCGTGTTTCCGACGACGGACCTCGACGCGCGCCTGAAGGCGGCCGGTATCGACACGCTGATCGTCACCGGCCTGATGACGCATGCGTGCGTCGCCGGCGCGGCGCGCGATGCGGTGCCGCTCGGCTATGCGGTGATCGTCGTCGACGACGCGTGCGCGACGCGCGACCTCGAACTCGCGGGAGGCGCGACGGTGTCGCACCGCGACCTCCATCGCGCGACGCTGGCCGCGCTGTCGGACACGTTCGGCGACGTGCTGACGACCGAGCAGGTGCTGGCGCTCGGCGTCGCCTGACGGCTGCGCGGTTCGCGCGTCAGTCGGCCCAGCCCGGCGCGGCGTGCACGACTTCGCCGCGGAAGCACGTCTCGATCACGCGGGTCTGCGCGAACGTCTCGACCGGGTGTGCGAACGGATTGCGATCGAAGATCGCGAAGCTCGCATCCTTGCCGGCCTCGAGCGAGCCCGTGCAGTCGTCGAAGCGCAGCGCATACGCGGTGTTCACCGTATAGGCCTCGAGCATCGTGAGCAGGTCGAGGCGTTCGTGCGGATTCCATGGCGGGCTGTCGGGCTGGTCGATCAGCAGGTGCGTGACACCCGTCTGGATGATCTGCATCGGGTCCATCGTGCTGACCGACCAGTCGGAGCCGGCCGCGAGCATCGCCCCCGCGTTGCGCAGGCTGCGGAACGGATAGTTGCGCGCGGTACGTTCGGCGCCGAGCAGGTCGCGATAGAGCTGTTGCTGCTCCTCGCGGGCGGCCGTCCACAGCGTCTGCACGCTCGCGATCGCACCGAGCCGGTTGAAGCGGCTCATGTCGGCCGGATCGACGAGCTGCAGGTGGGCGAGCTGCGCGCGCCGGTCGCGCATGCCGTTGCGGCGCTGCACGTATTCGAGCGCGTCGAGCGTCATGCGCACCGCGCGGTCGGCGAGCGTGTGGAAGTGCAGGTCGAAGCCGGCCGTATCGGCGAGCAGGCAGATCTCGTTCAGCGCGTCCTGGCTCCACAGCGCGAGGCCGCAATCGTCGGTTCCGGCGTACGGCTCGAGCAGCGCGGCGGTTTTCGATTCCGGCACGCCGTCGACGAAGATCTTCACCGTATGCAGGCGCAGGTTGTCGCGTTCGTACTCGCGGCGCCATCCGGCGAAGCGTGCGATCTGTTCGCGCGGATCGCGGCGCGGGTTCGCATAGAGGCCCGCGCTCATGTACGCCTTCAGCGTGCCGACGCGCTGTGCGTCGGCGTAGGCCTTGAGTTCGGCTTCCTCGACGCGGGCGTCGAACCAGCCCGTGATGCCGAATCCGTGCGCCATCGCGTGCGCTTTCGCGAGCGACTTCGGGTAGCCGGCCGGGCTCAGTTGCGGAATGATCGGGCAGACGCGATAGAACGCCGCTTCATGGACGACGCCGTTCGGCGCGCCGGATGCATCGCGCTCGTAGACGCCGCCGGCCGGGTCGGGCGTATCGGCCTGGATGCCGGCTGCTTCGAGCCCCTTCGTGTTCAGGCAGCCGCTGTGCACGTCGAAGCCGACCACGAGCAGCGGGCGGTCGGGCACGATCCGGTCGAGCAGTTCGCGGGTCGGATACGCGCCGAACGCGGCGAGGTTGGCGCCGCCGAGATAGACCCACGGTTCGTGCGGCGTCGCATCGGCGCATGCGCGGATGCGCTGCAGGATCGCGTCGGGATCGTTGATGCCGGACAGGTCGAAATCGCCGAGGATCTGGTGGCCTTCGAGCGGGTGCACGTGGCCGTCGATGAGGCCCGGCAGCATCAGGCGGCCGGCCAGGTCGACCGTGCGTGTCGCGGGGCCGGCGAGCGGGCGGATGTCGTCGTCGCGGCCGACGGCGACGATCCTGCCGTCCTTCGTGGCGAGTGCCTGCGCGAAGCGGCGTTGCGCATCGCCCGTGTAAAGCAGGCCGTTCAGATAGACGGTATCGGCGTGTTGCATGTGTCTCCTCCGGATAAGGGGGGCGACGGGCGCACGCGTCCCGCGGGCGGGCCGAGCGGCTCGTCCGGTCGCGTGAACCCGGTCGGGTTGGAATGGGATGGGTGGCGGTTACGGGCCGGTGCGGCGCGGCGGGAGCGGCAATGCGCGGCGGCGCAGGCCGGCCGCCGCCGGAGTGCCGGGCCGGTTTCGCTGCCCGGTTCGTGGCGGCAAAGCAGGGGGCGGCGTGCGCGCGGCCGCGCGGGCCGGCGTCCATCCGGTAGTCGGCATTTCGTGTCTCCGTGGCATCCGACGTGTGCCTGTCGTCGGGTGAGTCAGATACTAGGAGCGGGGCGGCCGGCTGTCTGTCGTCGTTTTGAGGACAACGCGCGACAAAAGCCGTGCGGGCGGCGGTGCGAGGCGACGGTGTCTAGCGGTCGTGGCGTTCCGGTGATTCCGTTTCGGTCACGCACCAGGCGAACAGCCCGGCCCGGTTCGCGACGCCGAGCTTCGCGAGCGCGCGCCCGAGATAGGTGCGTACGCTGCTGGGCTTGAGCGCGAGCGTGTCGGCGATCCGCGGGACGGGCTGGCCCAGCAGCACGGCGCGGCACACGAGCCGTTCGCGCTGCGACAGCGCCGCGCTGCCGGCCGACAGCCGCTGTTCGAACCGCTGCAGCAGCGCGCTGTCGTCCGGGCGCGGCGTCAGGCGGGCGAGCCGCGCATGCTGGATCAGCAGCGGCAGCACGAAATCGCCGAGCTGCCGCAGCAGCGCCAGTTCGGTCAGCGTATAGGACGGCTGGCCGCGCCGGCGGAACAGCGAGAACGCATAGACATAGTCGCGTTCGCTGCCGAGCAGCGTGCAGTCCTCGCCGAGTTCGCCGAGCGCGAACTGGCGGCCGTATTCGGTCGCCGTGTCGACTTCCTCGTTGCACGAGAACACGAGCTGCGAATCGGTGGCGCGCTCGATATGCGGCAGCAGCGTGTCGGAGCGCCAGTCGCCCTGTGTATACAGATCGAGCGCGTGGCGTGTGCCGTCGGGATCGTCGCCGCCGGCGAAGAACAGCACGTCGACGCTGTCGACCGATTGCGACGGCGCGTCGCGACGGTAGCGCGTCGCGACGCTGTAATGGGAGTGCGGATCGACGGTTTCGCGCAGCCACGCCCAAAGCCGGGCGGGAAACTGCGGGCTGCCGAGGCTGGCGATCAGGTCGCCTGCGTTGCTCAGGGAAATATGGGCGGGGCTCATGGTTGACACCGTCTGCGCGAACGGCCGCCCGCGCGGGCCGTGCCGCGCATGTGACGGCGTGCCGGCGGGGCGACGGCCGGCGGCGAGGTCATGCGGGACGGCGGCCGGTGCGGCGGCGAAGCTCGATTGTAGGGGACTTCGCCGCCACGGGGCAGGCGCGCTTGCCCGGCGGCCGATCGTTCGTCGACGGGCGGCCGGCGACGCTGCGCGCCGAGTGTCAGAACAGTCAGAACATCGTGTTCCCGTTCGCGGACGTTTCGGGCACGGGCTGGATCACGTCCCAGTGCTCGACGATCTTGCCGGCCTTCACGCGGAAGATGTCGACGACCGCTTCGCCGCGGTCGCCCGGGCGCTCGGTCGCATGGACGTGCAGATAGACGAGGTCGCCGTCGGTCGCGCTGCGCACGATGCGTGCGCGCGAAGCCGGGTTCTTCTGGAAGGCGCCGACGAAGTACGACACGAACGGCTTCTTGCCGTCCGGCACGTGCGGGTTGTGCTGCCTGTAGTCGTCCGCGACGACGGCGGCGGCCTCGACGGCCTCGTGCTTGTTGAAGAAGCGGTCGTAGAACGTCAGCACGAGCTGGCGGTTGGCTTCTTCGGCGGCCAGGTCGCGCGTGACCGGGCCGGCGGCCAGAGCGGCCGTCGACGCGGCCAGCAGGACCAGCGCGGCAACGGCGCGAACGGGGGAGCTAAGCGATGACATGTGGCGTGTTCCTTGTCTGACGATGCATGGATTGGCGCGCGCTGCGCGCAGGCGGGTGGCGCCGGGCAGGGCGGCCGGGGGAACCGCGGTGGCGATGCGTGCCGTCTTCACGCACGGGATCCGCCGCGCGGTCCGGACCGTCACGGCGCCGATCGTGCGGGCCGCGCGGCAGCGTCATGCTTCGTTGAACTGGCGAATCCGCGCGGCTGCCGGGCCGCCCGAATGGTACAGTTGCCGCGAACCCGTCACAAGAAGTCAGCGCCGTGTGAGCAGGTCACACCGCGCTGACCGTGCGTTGCCCGTGAAAGAGAATCCCGTCATGCCGTTCCCGCCCGCCGACGAAGCCGTCGAACTCGACCAGCCATGCCCGATCCGCGATGTCCTCGACCGGATCGGCGACCAGTGGAGCCTGCTCGTGCTCGAGGCGCTGTCCGGCGGGACGATGCGTTTCAACGAACTCGGCCGCGCGATCGGCGACGTGTCGAAGCAGATGCTGTCGCGGACGCTCAAGCGGCTGGAGCAGGACGGCTTCGTCAGCCGCACGCTGTTCGCCGAGGTGCCGCCGCGCGTCGAATATGCGTTGACCGACCTCGGGCGCTCGTTCCAGACGCCGATGCAGGCGATGATCCGGTGGGCCGACGAACATCATCGCGCGATCTGCGCCGCGCGAGTTCGTGCGCGGGAGTCCGACGGCGGTGGGTGCTGAGCGGGGCGCCCGAGTCGTTCTGCCGTCGGCGTCGTGCCGCGAGCCGGGCGCGATGCGACGAGACATGGCCCGGTGCAGGCACGTCGCCATTGCGTGATTTCGTCATCCGAACGATTGCGCCGGGATGGACGGCGTCGCCGATGCTTCGGCGCGCTCCGCTCGTCCCGAATGCGGCTATGCGCCAGGGCCGCCCGGATGGCGAGCCCGGCGACGGTCGTTCGTTCGTTGAGGCGCATACGACAGACGGGCGGCAGGGGTGGGTCGAAGCGGGCGCGCTCGCCGGAGACCGGCAGGCATGTCGATCGTCGAGACGGCCCAGCGGGATGCACGGGATGCATGGGCGCCGGTTTGGACGGTCGCCATCGTTGCCGGATAACGACGTTGGCCACACCTGCCGGGCGTGAAGGTTGACGCGCCCGACGACGCAAGGGCGCGGGTCTCGTCCGGTTCCGTGCGCTCCACCGCCTGCATCCGGGCGGCGGCCTAGCGCCACGTACCGTCGATGTAGATCCAGACCTGTCCCTGGCGGCGCCAGTAGCCGGGCACCCACCGACGCCCGGGGCGCAGCGCGATCCAGCGGCCGGGCACCCAGATATAGCGGCCCTGCTGCCAGCGCCAGTAGCCGGCCGTCCATGTATAGCCGTGCGGCCGGGGCGGCGGCGGGCGGCGCTCGTGCCGCATTGCCGGCGGGGCGAAGCCCGGGCGGTCCGGGTAGGGCGGACCGCCCGGCATGCGGTTCGGGCCGGACGGCCGGTACACCGGCGGGGCGGGCTGGGCCGAGGCGGCGCGGAGCCAGCCGGTGCCGGCTAGGGCGGCGGTCAATCCGATGGCGCGCAGCAGCGAGCGTCGATTCATGGCGTGTCCTGTTCTGTCTACGAGGCTGCCTTACATTAGCCTGCCGGTACGCGGGCCGGGTTACGCGAGCGGTTAAGGCTGTTACGGTGCGTCACGGCGGGCGGCAGGCGCGTCGGCGGCACGCACCGTCCTTTCCGTTTCAACCGGCTGATGCCTGGACGCCGCTCGCTGCCGGGTCGTCAGCCCTGTTTGCCGGCCGCGCGGTGTGTTTCAGGCGGCCAGGGGCCGGTATTTGAGACTAAAACATGTAAAAATTGCCGGTTTCGGGGTGTCGGGACGAATCCGTTTGTTGTTTCTATGCAACCGTCAAGACGATGACATGAAAGAATGGTGCGATGGGAGGGGTCAAAAAGCCGTCGTCAAGAAGTCAAAAACAAACATCAAAACAAATACTTATAACTCGGCCCCACTTTCATTATTTCTAGTTCTGGAAAAGCTTATTTCTTTATTTGCGGATCGCTCCCCTAGGGTACACCCCTAAACTCACGGTTCCCAAACGGGCAACTATCCGGGCGCCGCCAGCAGGACCGATGGCGCTCCCGGGCGGTTGCAGACCGTTTATGAACAAGGTCGCGAGACCTGCCTCTTTTTAGAAGGGAGCTCCACGAATGAACAAGACTCTGATCGTTGCAGCAGCTGCAGCATCGTTCGCAACCGTCGCTCACGCGCAAAGCAGCGTCACGCTGTACGGCGTGCTGGACGCAGGCATCACCTACCAAAGCAACGTCCAGAACGCAGCCGGCCAAGGCAAGTCGCTGTGGTCGATGGGTTCGGGCATTGACCAGAGCCGTTTCGGCCTGCGTGGCTCGGAAGACCTGGGTGGCGGCCTGAAGGCAATCTTCACGTTGGAAAGCGGCTTCGGTATCGGTAACGGCAAGTTCGCGAACGGCGGCAACAACACGATTTTCAACCGTCAAGCGTTTGTCGGTCTGTCGAGCCAGTACGGCACGGTCACGCTGGGCAAGCAGTATGACTCCGTTCAAGACTACCTGGCTCCGCTGACCGCAACGGGCACGTGGGGTGGTACGTACTTCGCTCACCCGTTCAACAACGACAACCTGAGCACGAACGGCGGCTACTCGAACAACAACTCGGTCAAGTTCACGAGCGCGAACTACGCTGGCCTGCAATTCGGCGGCACGTACTCGTTCTCGAACGACACGAACTTCGGCAACAACCGTGCATACAGCGGCGGTGTGGCTTACCAGTACCAAGGCCTGAAGCTGGGTGCAGCGTACTCGCAAGCTAACAACCCGAACGCGAACAGCACGGGCGCAGTTGTTTCGAGCAACGCACTGTTCAACGGCCAAGGCCGCCTGCGCACGTACGGTGCAGCAGCTGGCTACGCATTCGGCCCGGCGCAAGTTGGCGCAGCGTGGACGCAATCGCGTGTTGACAACCAAGCTAACGGCGCTGGCACGTTCCGCGCTGACAACTACGAAGTCAACGCAAAGTACAACCTGACGCCGGCTCTCGGCCTGGGTGCTGCTTACACGTACACGAACGCGAAGGTTGACGGCAGCAGCGCGCACTGGAACCAGTTCGGTCTGCAAGCTGACTACTCTCTGTCGAAGCGCACGGACGTGTACGCACAAGCTGTGTACCAACGCGCATCGAAGAACGCAGGCGGCGCGTCGATCTACAACGGCGACCCGACGACGGCAACGAGCTCGTCGATCAACCAAACCGCAGCAACGGTTGGTCTGCGTCACCGCTTCTAAGCGTGACGGCGGGGTAACCCGCTACGCAGCTTCAAAAAAAGGCGCCTTCGGGCGCCTTTTTTTCGTGCGCGAAACGCCATGACAACGATTCGCATGGCCGGAATGAAAAAAGCGAGGCACAGGCCTCGCTTTTTTCATTCCGGGCGATGCCCGCAGCAGCGCCGGTCGTCCGGCGGTTCAGCGCGTGTACTCGCCATTCGCTTCCGGCTGGAACACGATCGCGGCGACCTTCATCAGCTTTTCGGCGCCGTTCGGCTGCATCACCTTGACCATCTGGCCGCGCTGCGTACCCAGCAGTGCCATGCCGACGGGCGAGAAGACGTTCAGGCGGCCTAGCTCGAGATTGGCGGCATCCGGATAAACAATCGTCCAGGTGGCTTGTTCCTGGGTCGCTTCGTCGAGCAGCGTGATCTGCGAATTCATCGTGACGACGTTTGCCTTGATGGCGTCGGGTTGCACGATGTCGGCGCGCTCGAGCAGCGTATCGAGCATTGCCTGGAAGCGCGGGTTGTGCTCGGCGTGCTTCTCGAGACGAGCAACGTCGAGTTCGGTCAACTGGTAAAGGCGTTGTTTCATGGCAGTTCTCCAAATGATCGGCAGGGGCAGGCGTGGCGTGCCTATGAGGATCGCCCGGAGCCTGTCTGACCTGGCTCCGGGAGGAGACCGAGCCGTCAGATCAGGCGCCGGGCAGGGGCGAGCGGCGTCTGGGCCGTGCGTCGAGCGAGGGGATGCGCCGGATGGCCGGCGCGCGCGCGCACGCCGGACGGGCCGGACGGCGAAACCGAGAGGGGCGTGAGCGCGGACATGGTGAATGGATTATCGACTGGCGAATAAAACCTTACGATTCTACAACACAACCTTCGGTATATGTGATTTGGCTGTAGGCATTTCGTTAGTGATTGTTGTGCCAGTGAAGCAAGTGGCGGCGGTTGATTCGCGAAAAGTGGTGGGATTTTTGTCAAAATCGCAACGCTGTATGTTCAAACTAAGGGTTTCCCCTTGGAGTGGCGAGAACTACACTGCATTCAATCGCTTCAGACAGTCCTGCCGAGGCGACGTCAAAAGAGAACATATTCCGGAGGTAAATCATGAAGTCGATCATCTACGCAGCCATCGCCGCATCCGTACTTGCCGCCCCGGTCGCATCGTTTGCCCAGTCCGAGCAGGGGTTGACCCGCGACCAGGTCAAGGCCGAACTCGTGCAACTCGAACAGAACGGCTACAAGCCGCTGGCAACCGATTCGCAGTATCCGGACAACATCCAGGCCGCCGAGCAGCGCATCCAGCCGAACCAGCCGATGCTTGCGCACGCAGATACGAGCGGCTACGGCGCCGTAGCGACCGGCGCCGGACAGGCCGGCCGTCGCATGACGCGCGAAGCGCCGAATCCCGTGAACTCGGTCTATTTCGGTAACTGAACGTCCGCGGGTCTGCCCGAGCGCACCGCCAAATCGACGAGACGCGTGCCATGTGCGCGCGTCGTTCGCCCGCAGGAGCAGAACCTCCGTCGCCGCATTCCGGCGGCTTTCAGCCCAGACGCTTGTGCGTTTGGGCCTTTTTCGCTGGATCGCTGGAGCGGGTCAGGCGGACGTGACCGCGGGAGTGCCGTGGATGTAGTGTTCGAGCTGGCTGATCGTGAACTGCTGATCGGCAATCACGCTCTTCACGAGGTCGCCGATCGAGATGAGGCCGACCAGCTTGCCGCCGTCGAGCACGGGCAGGTGGCGCATCCGGTGCTCGGTCATCAGTGCCATGCACTCGTCGGTGGATTGGGTCGGCTCGACGTAGCGCACCTTCGCCGTCATGATTTCCTCGACGCGGGTGGCTTTCGACGAGCGATCCTGCAGGACGACCTTGCGCGCGTAGTCGCGCTCGGTGACGATGCCCGCGATGTCGTCGCCGTCCACGACCAGCAGCGCGCCGATGCCTTTTTCCGCCATCAGCTTGATGGCGTCGTAGACGAGATCGGTCTTGGTGACGGTGTAGATCGTGCGGCCCGAATCCGGCTTGGCCTTGAGAATCTGCGCGACAGTCGTGCTCATTCGCTTTCTCCGTGTGCAGGTCGATGCTGGGCAGGCAGGGCATGATGCGTGTCACCCGACGGGCCCAGTATAGCCCCGCAGGGGGCGGCAGTCGCGTGACGTTTCCAGATTAGCGGTAAACTCCCGTCACGCACTATCCACACTATTCCTACATTCCAGAACGTTTCAATTGAATTCATGATGTCTTCGCGTCCTCAATCGCCCACGCCGGGCAATGGCCAGGCCGACGAGTGCGTGACGCTCGTCGCCACCGCGTCGCTGCCCACGCGCTACGGTACGTTCACGTCATACGCGTTCCGCGTATCGGGCAGCGATGCCGAACATCTCGCGCTCGTGATGGGCGACGTTGGCGGCGAGCAGTCCGTGCTGACGCGGCTGCATTCCGAATGCCTGACCGGCGACGTGTTCGGCTCGTACCGCTGCGATTGCGGCGAGCAACTCGATCTCGCGTTGCGCTATATCGCGGCCGAGGACCGCGGCGTGCTGCTGTACCTGCGCGGTCACGAAGGGCGCGGGATCGGCCTGAGCAACAAGATCCGCGCATACGCGCTGCAGGAGCAGGGGCGCGACACGGTCGAGGCGAACCTCGACCTTGGCTTGCCCGACGATGCGCGCGAATACGACTCGGCCGCCGCGATTCTCAGGATCCTCGGCGTGACGTCGGTGCGACTGATGAGCAACAATCCGGCGAAGTTCGATACGCTCGCGAAGCACGGCATTCCGGTTTGCGAGCGCGTGGCGCTCGCGGTGCCCGTGCGGGAAGAGAATGAGCGTTATATCCGCACGAAGCAGACGAAATTCGGTCATTACTTCGAGGAAAACGAGTAATCGCCACAGGCGTGCCGGCGCCCATTTATCTTCGACTACTCCCCGATCGTCGCCGGCCGACACGACGATCGCGATTCCCCCTTCATCCACGCCGTCCTCGGGTTGGCGACGCTATCCGCGTCGCGTCGCCGTCCTCACGATCCGGACCATCCATGACCCCGCCAGCGACGATCGAAACCGAACGCCTGACGCTACGCCGCTGGCGGCCGACGGATGCGGACGCGCTGTCGGCGCTGCATGCGCATCCGGATGTGACCGCGTGGCTTGCGCGCGGCCCGATGGCTGTCGAGGAAGCGCGCGACCTCATCGGACGCTTCGACGCGCATTTCGATTTGCACGGTTTCGGTACGTGGGCGGTCGAGCGCCGCGCGGACGCGACGCTGATCGGGTTATGCGGACTGTCGCAGGAAGCGCGCGCCACGCATCCGATGGCGCCGTGCATCGAGATCGCGTGGCGGCAGGCCCGCCACGCATGGGGGCACGGCTACATGGCTGAAGCGGCCGCCGCGGCGTTGGTCGACGGATTCTCCCGGCTCGGGCGCCGCGAGATCTTCGCGTGGACGGCCGGCACCAACCTGCGATCGCAGCACTTGATGCAGCGGCTCGGCATGCAGCACCTGCCGGCGCGCGATTTCGACCATCCCGCGTTGCCGGCGGGGCATTCGTTGCGGCGGCACGTCGTGTACGTCGCGCGTCCGGACGGCAACGCCGCCGCGTAGAGGTTTGGCCGAGGGGCGAGGCCGCCCGTCAGCGCCACGCGGCGTTCTGCAGAACGATCCGGTAGCCGTCGGCATCCTCGAACGTCTGGCCCGATATCTCCCAGTACGGATTGAATGACGTCACGGGCATGAAGCCTTGTGCGGTCGCGCGCTCGCATGCGGCTTCCCATTCCGGACGATCGGGCAGGTAGAAGACGATCAGGTCCTCGGGTGTCGGGGAGGGTGCGATCGGATGGTTGGGGCAATGCGTGAATTCGAAGTGGTAGTCGAGCCCTTCGCGTCCGAGCATCACGCCGGCAAAGCCGTCGTGATCGTCGAAGCGGGCGAGAACCGACAGGCCGAAGGCGTCGCGATACATGCGCTCGGTCCTGGCGAGGTTGCCAACCGGGCGGGCAATGCGCAGATGGGCGTGCAAGATGGCCTCGGGGAAGCGTGGGGACCCGCTGATGATAATCCGTCCGATGCGGATCGTGGCGATGCCGGAATGCCCGGGACGCCAGCCGTTGGCGCGAAGCGGCCGTGGCCTCGCGGTTCGCGCAGGCAATAAAAAAGCCCGCTGCTTGAGCGGGCTGAATCCATGTTTGGAGACATGGAGGAGACAAGCGCTAATTTAAGGGAAAACCCGAAGGTTGGCAAGCCCTTGTTGCATCGATGCAACTCGCTGCCGTGGCTGCATTCAGGCGCCGCCGCTCCGCGCATGGGCCGCGAACGCGCCGAACCGTTCCTGCGCGACCGGCAACGCGTACTTGTCGCGCATCTCCGTCTCGATCCACGCACAGGCCTCGCGTGCGCAGTCGGTCAGCGCGTGCCGCGTCGCGTGCCCGTCGATGTCGTAGACGAAGCGCACGCCGACTTCGTCGTCGGCAACCTGTCGCTCGAGCTGGTTGAGCTGAAGTTGCGGCCCGTGCAGCTGCGACAGCGCGCGCAGCTCGTCGAAGTGATATTCGAGCCAGTCGGCAAAGAACAGGGCGTCGCTATGGCACGGCAGGCGGAACGCCGCGGTGCGCGACGGGCGCGGCCCGGCTTCGCCGGCCGTCGCATGCGGCTCGGTGTCGGGCGCGACGGACGCGTCGACGGGGGCGAGCGGGTGCTGAATCCGGCGATAGGGCTCATGGTCGCGCAGCGCGTGCCACAGTAACTCGTCGCCCGCGGCGCCGGACGGCTGCATCGTCAGGTCGTGACGGCCGTCGCCGGCCGGGGCGATGTCGCGGATCACGAGGCGCAGCGAGCAGAGCGGTTCGTCGGCAACCAGCAGGGTCGCCGCCCGCGGCAGCCCGCAAACCAGCGGCGCAGTGCCGGCGGCGCGAAACACCAGCCCGCGGCGGTCGAGCCGCACGAGCGGCAGCGGCCGGGGAAACGACGGGTAGGCGACTGCGATGCGGGCGCCGTTGGCGCTCGTCAGCCCGGGCATCATCGCGCGAAAGACCTGGGATTGGTCCACGTGGGTTCTCCTTCGTTACGATGCCGCCAGGACGGAAACGCGCGTTCCGGCTCAGGCGGCGATAGCTTGCCGGGCAACTTGCCCCGGCGTGATTCCTAGTGCTGCAAACGTTTGCGGATCGATGTCGATCCAGCACGCGACCACCAGACGCCCGTCCACCTGCCGGGGCGGGCCTGCGCGGTGCGCGTGTATGCCGATCCGGCGGAACAGCCGCTCCATGCTCGCGAACGTCACGCCGATCAGCTGCCGTGCGCCAAGCTGCGCCGCGCATTCGACGACGGCGGCGAGCATCGGGCGTACGGCCCACTCGGCATTGCCCGGCCCGCCTTCGTCGTCGGTCGCCGCGAACCGGGACAACTCCCAGACGGCGGCCGATTGCGGCAGCGGCATGTCCTCGGCGATCAGGTCGGCGAACAGCGACTCCAGCAGATACGGGCGCGTCGTCGGCAGCAGGCGCGCACATCCGCACATGTCGCCGCTGGCGTTCCGCGCGAACACGTACACGGTATCGTCGCGATCGAACTGGTCGCGCTCGAAACTTTCATTCGCCGACGGGAGCGCCCAACCAAGCTGCTCGATGAACACGCGGCGCCGGTAGCGCCCGAGATCCGCTGCAAGTTCGTGTGGTAACCGCCCTTCTTCGTGAACGAAGGTCCGCATGGTGTCCTCGGATCTGTGCTTTTGTATGCATGCATTACAGCGCGCAGCACGAGGGGGGTGTAACTGGTAACTCTTACAGGGTGGCGGCGGGGAGCGGGTATTCAGGACGCGGTAACGCTTTCTTGATCAACGGGATTGAAAAATGGGCCGCTTTTGCTTATAAAGAGCGCCAGCTTTGCGGAAATGATCTGATGAATAGCTCTGCCAGTTGTCACTGGAGCGTCGGACCGGCATGATAGGCGTCGTTGTGCCCGCGCAGGGCGGACGCGACCGCGGCGGGCCAGTCGATGCAGGCGAGTCGCGCGGCGAGCGCGGCGGCCGTGCGGAACATGCCGATGTCGGCGCCGGCGGCGTCGACGGCCATCACGTTGCTGCGGACGTCGCCGCCTGCGATCACGAACGTACCCGTCGCGCGTTCGAGATACCAGTCCCAGCCGACCGTCACGTAGGCGACGCCGGCACGGGCGGCGCGATGCCATTCGGTATAGCCGGCGATGCGCGCATCGATTGCGTTGTCGCGGAGTTCTGCAAGCAGCGAGGCGTCGAGGCCGCTCGCGACATGGTCGAGCGCAAGCGCGGCCAGTGCGCTTTCGGACAGGCGTACGTAGCCGTCCGGGGACGGGCCGGGGACCGGGTGCAGCAAAGGTGAAGTCATGCGCGGAATGTATCAGCCCCGAACGGGCGCTGAAACCTGACAAGTATGACAGCGTGACGTTGTCGGAGAAAGAATGGAACTGCGCTGGCAGGATGCCTATCAACAATTCAGCGCCGCGGAAGACGAGCAGCAGCTCTTCCAGCGGATTGCCGCCTATTCCAAACGGCTGGGATTCGAATACTGCTGTTACGGCATTCGGGTGCCGCTGCCCGTATCGAAGCCGGCGGTGGCGATCTTCGACACCTATCCGGACGGCTGGATGGCGCACTACCAGGCGAAGAACTACATCGAGATCGATTCGACGGTTCGCGACGGCACGCTCAGCCCCAACATGATCGTCTGGCCGGACGTCGACCGGATCGATCCCTGCCCGTTGTGGTCGGATGCGCGCGAATTCGGGCTGTCGGTGGGCGTCGCGCAATCGAGCTGGGCGGCCCGCGGTGCGTTCGGCCTGCTGAGCATCGCGCGCCATGCCGACCGGCTGACGCCGGCCGAGATCAACATGCTGACGCTGCAGACGAACTGGCTCGCGAACCTGTCGCATTCGCTGATGAGCCGCTTCATGGTGCCGAAGCTGTCGCCGGCGGCGGGCGTCACGCTGACCGCGCGCGAGCGCGAGGTGCTGTGCTGGACGGCCGAGGGCAAGACCGCGTGCGAGATCGGCCAGATCCTCAGCATCTCGGAGCGGACGGTCAACTTCCACGTCAACAACATCCTCGAGAAGCTGGGCGCGACGAACAAGGTCCAGGCGGTCGTGAAGGCCATCTCGGCCGGGCTGATCGAAACCCCCTGACAAAAGCGGGCCGCTCACTCCATCATCGGCTCCGCTTCCTTCGCGGTCCAGCTCACGCTGGAAATGCTCTTCTCCATGCTCATCCGGCTCGCGATCTGCTCGAGCTTCTGCTGATCCTTCGGATGCAGCTTCAGTGTCGCGGTGACCTTCAGCCGGTCCGGCTGGTCGGGCACGTCCTCGCTCGTGAGGCTCTGGAACGACAGCGGCTTCGCGTACATCGAGTTCGACAGCAGCGTGCGGATGTGCACTTCGTCGGAGGCCAGGCAGATCACGGTGATCTGGTATTCGCGCACGAGATCGGCGTTCGATACGGGCGTCGCGTTG
Organism: Burkholderia paludis; assembly: GCF_000732615.1. Classification (GTDB taxonomy): domain Bacteria; phylum Pseudomonadota; class Gammaproteobacteria; order Burkholderiales; family Burkholderiaceae; genus Burkholderia; species Burkholderia paludis. Next base: position 90,855 of record NZ_JPGL01000018.1, on the reverse strand, counting down.
ATCGCCTGGCTGACGCCGCGCAGCACCGTATTGGTAAGCAGCACGACGCCCGTGCCGGCGAGCGCGGGCACGTAGTGGCCCGAGCCGGACAGCACGCCGACGGCGGCCGAGCACCACAGCGTCGCGGCCGTGTTGATGCCCTGGATCGAGCCCTTGTCGCGCATGATCACGCCGCCGCCGAGAAAGCCGACGCCCGACACGACGTACGCGGCGATCTGCGTGACGCCCGCCACGCCGTTGCCGGTGAGCACGCCGAGCGTGACGAACAGGCAGGCGCCGCTCGCGACGAGCGTGATCGTGCGCAGGCCGGCCGTGCGCTGCCGCATCTGGCGCTCGACGCCGATGGCGACGCCGCAGGCGAACGCGGTGAAAAGACGGAGTGCGAAATCGAAAGTCATGGTTGTCCTGCCGTGCAAGGTGCGCATGCCGGCTCGCGTCGCCGCGGCGCAAGGCCGCTGGCGACGCGAAGATAGCCGTCAACGCGCGGTACTGTACCGCGCGAATGCGTCATTCAGTGTGAAACGGTAGGCGTGCGGCTCGCGGAACGCGAGCCGGGGCAGGAGAACTGCGGCGGACAGGCGTTCAGGCGGCAAGCGGCGCACGCAACGGAGTGCTGCAACTGTCCACGATGTTTCCTGAAGGAAGAATGGGCGGCATTCTAGTGGGCGGCAAGCGCTTGCGTCAACCGTCTCGCGGCCGCCGCGCTACTGCGCCGAGCCGATCGTCCCCGTCGCGAGCGCGAGCGCGGCGGCGGCCGACAGCGCGCCGGCATAGCTGTCGACCTCGGCGTTGCGCGCCGCCAGCAACTGGCTTTGCGCGATCGTCGCGTCGGTGACCGAGCCGACGCCGTTCCGGTACGCGGTCAGCGCGGCGTCGTAGCTCGTCTGCGCGGCATCGACGAGCGCCTGCGCGGCGTCGTGCGACGCGAGGCTCGTCTGCACCGCGTTCTGCGCCGCAACCACCTGGCGGACGGCTTCCTCCTTGGTCCGCGTGAGGCGCGCGGAGGCGCTCTCCGCATCGTTGCGCGCCTGCATCAGCACGGCCGAGCGCAGGCCGCCGTCGTACAGCGGAATCGTCACGCCGAGGAACACGCCGCCGCCGTAGCGGCTGCCGTTCAGGTTGACGGTCGGAGACTGGTCGCCGATCGCGGGCAGCGCGGAGATGGACGTGCCGCCGCTCGCGTACGAGGTCGACGCGGACAGGAAGATCTTCGGCATGAACGCGGCCTCCGCGGCCTTGATCTTCGCGCGATTGGCCTTCTCGATCGCGAACGCGCCCTGCAGGTCGGGGCGGCGCGCGATCGCGTCCGACACGATCGCGTCGACCGACGTGCCGAGCGCGGCGGGCAGCGGCCGCTTCGGCAGCGCGGCGATCGTCGGCTTCGACAGCGGCGAGATGCCGAGCGCGGAGACGAGGGCGAGGTAGCCGTCGCTTTCCGCGCCGTTCGCCTGCACGAGCGCGAGGTTCGCCTGCGCGCGGTTCTGCGTTGCCTGCGCAAGCTCGACGACCGTGCCGACGCCGTGCCGGAGTCGCGCGCGCGATGCCGCGAGGATCGCGTCCGCGTTCGCGAGGCCCTGTCGTGCGCTGAGCGCGCGCGAGCGTGCGGCTTCGTAGCGGTAATACGCGACGGTCACGTCGTGGATCACCTGCTGGTGCACGGCCGTGAACGCGACGTTCGACGCGATCGAGGCCTGTTCGGCCGCTTCGACGCGCGCCGCGCGGCCGCCGAAATCGAACAGCAGCCATTGCAGCGACAGCGCCGAAATGGTGCCGTGCACGGTGGTGTCGCTCGACGCATCGCCGAGGACCGTCGACGTCGAGCCGTGGTTCGCCTGGTACGCGCCCATGGCCGTCGCGGACAGCCGCGGCAGGTAGGCGGCCTTGGCCAGGCCGACCGTGAGCGCCGCGTTGCGCGCGTCGTTCCAGGCGATGCGAGTCAGCGGGTTCGCCGATTCGGCGAGATCGATCAGCTCGGGCAGCGTGTACGCATGCGCGGCGTCGAGCGCGGCCGGCGGCGATACCGATGCGAGCGCGGGCGACGCGGGCAGCGTGTAGTCGCGCGCGCCTTGCGCGGATGCGCGCGGCGGGCCCGGCACGATGTCGCCCGCGGCCGACGTCTGCGGCTGCCACGGGCGGTCGGGCGCCTCCGGCGCCAGATCGATCGACGACGTCGCGCAGCCGGCCAGCGCGACGGCGGTCGCGAGGGCGGCGGCGATCGAGGCGGCCGGCGGTTCAGGTACGCGCATGGGGGGCAGGCTCCTTCGGTGTGGCTTGATGCGCGGCGTCGGCGATGTGTGCGAGCCGCGTGTCGATCAGGTTCAGCAGCGCGTCGCGTGCGGGGTCCGTCGGGGTTGCGCCCGGCGGCGGCACCGGCGGCGCGGGGGAGTCCGTGCGGGGTGCGGTTTCGTCGTCGCGCGGTTCGGTCACGCGTGCGAGCTGCGCACCGATCGACGTGTCGCCGGGGGTGCGTTCGGCGAGCAGGAACAGCGGGCCTTCGAGTGCGCCGAGCTCGGCGAGCGCGCGTCGCCGCGCGGCGAGCCAGGCGGCGGCCGGCCGCACCCATGACGGTTCGTAGTGGACCAGCCCCAGCTCCTGCGCGATCGCACCGTGGCGCGCGAACGCCTCGGCCGCGAGCGCGCGCCGCTCGGCCGGCTGCGCGACCTGCACGAGCCGCCGCCACTGGTCGATCAGCGCCGTCAGCCCGACGTCGATCTGCTTGCCGACGCTGACGGGCCAGATGCGCGTGAACACGAGATACACGACGACGTTGCCGAGCAGGATGCCGATCGTACGGTCGCGCGCGATCGTCAGGTCGAAGCCGGGGCCCGCGCCCTGGATCACGCACAGGAAAAACGCGAACGCGACCTGGAAGCCCGCATAGGCGATGCGCGGCGAGCCGAACGCGACCCACGCGGCGAGCCACGCGCCGGCGAACACCAGCGCCATCAGGTGGCCGACCGACGACAGCGACGGCACGACGAACACGAGCGCCGCGGTGCCGAGCAGCGCGCCGACGATGCAGCCGACGATCCGCAGCGTGAGCTTCTCGACCGTCTCGGCGGTCGAGCCGAGCGACACGATGTAGCAGGTGACGACGCACGTATGGATGCCCGACCAGTCGAGCTGCGAGTACAGCAGGTAGCAGAAGATCGCCGCGGCGGTCGTCTTCAGCGCGTAACGGACGTGGTCGGGATTGGTGCGCGCGTCCGGCAGGAAGAAGCCGCCGCGCGGCGCGGGGGCGGCGGCCGGCGCCGGGGATGCGCCGCCGGGCGTTGCGGCCGGCTCCGCGAAGCGCGTGATCGCTGCGTCGAGATTCGTCGCGGCCACGCGTGCGAGCGGCGGCAGCGCGTCGGCCGGCGGCAGCGCGAGCGTCACGTCGACCGGGTAGCCGCCCCGGTCGAGGATGCCGGCCATTTCGTCGAGCGTCGCGGCGATCGGCGCGGCGTACGCGTCGGGCAGCCGCGCGTCCGGTTCGCGATCGGCCAGCGCGACGCCGACGAGCAGCGCGGTGCTCGACGCAACGGCCTGCCGCAGGGCCGCGAAGTCGGCGGCGGACGACGTGCCTTCGAGTTTCGACAGCTTGAGCCACGTGAGCAACTGCTTGTCGCCCTCGCGCAGGCAGGTGTCGAACGCGTCGCGCGCCGTGTCGTCGCCACGCAGCCGCCGTGCGGCGAGCCGCAACCGCTTCGCCAGCTGCGCATGCACGAGCTTGCGCGGCGACGGCGCGATCAGCAGGTTGACGACGATCGCGACGCCGACCGGAATCGCGATCGTCAGCCAGATGTACAGCAGCGCGCGCGTCGCGGCCTCGCCGAACGGCGCGAGGCCGAGCTGGTCGAGCCCGAAGCCGATGATCATCGCGAGGATCGCGCCGACCGGGCGCAGCTTGCTGGCCGAAGTCAGGTAGAGGAGGCCGACCGACAGCACGGCCATGCACGCGACCCGCAGGATCGAATAGTCGATGCTGAAGATCGCGATGCCGAGCACGAGCCCGATCACGATCGTGACGAGCAGCAGCAGCGCGGCCGCGAGCACGATGCTCGTCACGCGGTCGGCGCGGATCAGGAAGAACACGACGTACGCGGACAACGCGGCTTCCGGCGTGCCGTACGCGCTCGTGACGAGCGCGGTGAACGCGCAGATCAGCGCGACCCGGACGGCGGTCGTCGCACGCCCCGGGAACGGCGCGAGCAGCCGCAGGATTTCGCGCGGGCCCGGCGCGCGAACCTCAGCGGCAGGCAGTGCCATGCCGGACCTCGACGATCGCGCTGGCGCCGACGCGCACGAGCTTGCCGTCGGGTTCGTCGAGCTTCACGCGCACGGGAAAGCGCTGCGCGACGTGCACCCAGTTCACCGAGCGCTGCACGATCGGCAGCGTGCGCGGCAGGTTGATGCGGTCGCTGTCCGCGATGCCCGCGCCGATGCCGACGACCTTGCCCGTCATCGGGCGGCTGCGGTCGATCATCGAATACACGGTCGCGCAGTCGCCGACCTCGATGCGATTCAGCGACGTCTCGCGGAAGTTGCCGACGGCGAACCATTCGCTCGCGTCGATCAGCGTGAAGATCGACTGATTCGGCGCAAGGGTTTCGCCGGCGAGCACGGTGAGGCCCGTCACGAGGCCGTCGTGCGGCGCGCGCACGACCGTATCGTCGAGCGCATGCTGCGCCCGGGCCAGCGCGGCCTCGCGCGCATGCAGCGTCGCGATCGCATCGGCCTCGTCGCCGATCGTCTGCGCGGTTGCGCGCTGCTGCTCCCGAGCCTGTGCGAGCGACACGGCCGCATCGCGCTGGCGGACCTTCGCCTGGTCGAACTGTTGCGCGCTGACGTAGCCCTGCGCGGCGAGCGGCGCGAGCCGGTTCACGTCGCGCATCGCGAGATCGGCGTTCTGCGTCGCGCGCTTGACCTGCTCGACGGCGACGGCCGCGTTCGAGCGTTCGCCGATCAGCGAACGGCGCCGCGTGTCGAGCGACGCGCGCGCCAGCTCGAGGTCGGCCTGTGCCTGCGCAACCGTCAGCCGGTATGGCACGGGGTCGATTTCATACAGCAGGTCGCCTTTCGCGACGCGCTGGTTTTCATACACCGCGAGCCGCACGATGCGACCGCCGACGGGCGACGCGACGTGGACGACGTCGGCGTCGATCGATGCGTCGTCGGTGGACGGGTAGGCCGTCGTGCGGAGGTAGGCGTAGGCGAGCGCCGCGATGCCGAGCGCGACGATCGCCAGCGCGATCACGCGGCCTTTCACGGAGGGGCGGGCGATGCCGGCGGCCTTCATGCGAACGGCCCCGTGCCCGTGAGCCAGACGATCACGGCGACCACCAGCCCGATCGCCGTGCAGACGGCGAGCTGGTAAGGCACCGTGGCAGCCCAGCCGGTCGCGACGAAGACGCGGTGCGCGACGATCGCGCCGACGACGCCGACGATCGCACTGACGAGCCAAAGCGGGAAATATGCGCCGAACAGGACGTACGACGGTGCGCCGCGCGATGCGCAGCCCGCGAGCGGCAGGGCTGGCGCCAGGACGGCGGCGACGCGCAGGGGCGCGCGCGGCGTTGTTTTTCTCATGGTGTGACGAGCTCGACGATGAGGGTGGATGCCGGGCGCGGCGCAATGCGGTTCGTCGCCGCGACGACGATTCCGCGATACGGACCCGATCATAAATCAGCACGATACGGATCGCCAGCCGTCCGCCCCGCGCGCCGCGCGGGGCGTTGCCGGGCGGGCGCGTCCGCGTGCATGGCCCCGCGTTTCGGCGGCGGCGGCAGGATCGGCGCGATTCTGCCAGTGCGTGCTCGTGGCGAATAGTCAGGCAATTGTAAATAATAGTCAGGCGAACGACGGGTGGCGGAATTTGTGATTCATATCGGGAGGAATTGGGTGGAGTGGTGATGAATTACCTCTCGAATGTGCGTGAATCGGAGCGGATCGGCAGGACGCGCCGGACGAGTCCTGCGCAGTCTGCGTTGCAGGTCGACAGCCGCGTGCGTCGGTCGGGAGGGCGCATCGATCGCGCCGGCGTCGGGTCGGCCGGCGAGGTCGCGACGAACGGCGTCGGAGCAGGAGCCCGGGAGGACCCGGCCGCGTCCGGTCGTCGCGACCGCGATCTGTGTACCATCGTCCGTACGGCGCGACGCGCGGCACGGGGCCTCACGGCGTCGTGCGACGTGCGTCGCGGAAGCGACAAGGCGGTATCGCAACGAAGGGTGAGCGTTCCATGCGAAGTTTCTTTGTCCGGTTCATTGCAATCGGCGTGCTGTTCCATCTGTATGTCGGGATACGGATCATTCCCGACGCATTCGCGTCGCCGGTCGCGCGCACGATCGCGGCGCTCGTGCTGGCGAGCTTCGTCGTGCTGATTCCGGTCGGCATGTTCTCGCGCCGCTTCGACGAAGGCTGGGGCGCGACGCTGGCCGGCTGGGCCGGCTCGCTCGTGATGGGTTTCTTCTCTTCGCTGCTCCTGCTGACGCTGCTGCGCGAAGTCGTGCTGCTCGGCGTATCCGCATGGCGGCATGCCGGACACGACGGCGCGTGGAGCGGCGCCGCGGCCGACACGGCGCTCGGCGTGCTGGCGGGCGCGTTGCTCGTCACCGCGATCGGATTCGTCGGCGCGCGCCGCACGGCGGCGGTGAAGCGCGTGTCGATTCCGGTCGCGGAGCTGCCGGCCGCGCTCGACGGGCTGACGATCGTGCAACTGTCGGACATCCACGTCGGGCCGACGATCAAGCGGCCCTATGTCGAACGGATCGTGCGTGCGGTCAATGCGCTCGACGCCGACCTCGTCGTCGTGACGGGCGACGTGGTGGACGGCTCGGTCAAGCGCCTGCGCGAGCACACGGCGCCGCTCGGCCGCATGCGGTCGCGGCACGGCAGCTTCCTCGTGACCGGCAACCATGAGTATTACGCGGGCGCCCACGCCTGGATCGACGAATTCCGCCGCATCGGGCTGACGGTGCTGCTGAACGAACACGTGCTGATCGAGCACGACGGCGCGCACGCGGTGCTCGCGGGTGTGACCGACTTCACCGCGGGCGGGTTCGATCCCGCCCATCGCAGCGACCCCGAGCGGGCGCTGGCGGGCGCGCCGCACGACGTCGCCACGAAGATCCTGCTCGCGCACCAGCCGCGCAGCGCGGAAGCGGCGAACCGCGCAGGTTTTACCGTGCAGTTGTCGGGGCATACGCACGGCGGCCAGTTTCTGCCGTGGCCGCCGTTCGTGCGGCTGCAGCAGCCGGTGATCGGCGGGCTGAGCCGCTTCGGCCGTCTGTGGCTCTATACGAGCCGCGGGACCGGTTACTGGGGGCCGCCGAATCGTTTCGGCGTGCCGTCCGAGATCACCCTGATCCGGCTGACGCGCGGCGGGTAGCGCACGTTCGCCCGTTTGAAAAAATCATGCGCGGGGCCGGTGCCAGCCCGTTACCCGCGAGATCGGCGGGAATGTGTCCTGGCCGGCGGCCGTCACGCGATGCGGGCGATGTCGTCGAAGTCGAAGCGCGGGCTGCGCGGGAACAGGCCCGCCGGATCGCCGTAGCCGAGATTCACGAGGAAGTTGCTCCTGATCGCGGTGCCCGCGAAGAACGCGGCATCGACCTTTGCGCCGTCGAAGCCGGACATCGGGCCCGCGTCGAGGCCGAGCGCACGCGCGGCCAGGATCAGGTAGGCGCCCTGCAGCGACGAATTGCGGAACGCGGTGGCCTCGATCAGCGCATCGTTGCCGGCAAACCAGCTGCGTGCGTCGGCGTGCGGGAACAGGCGCGGCAGATGCTCGTGAAACGCCATGTCCATGCCGACGATCACGGTGACGGGCGCGGCCATCGTCTTCGCGAGATTGCCCTCGGACAGCGCGGGCTTCAGGCGCGCCTTCGCTTCGGGCGACTTGACGAACACGAAGCGCGCGGGGCTCGCGTTCGCCGACGTCGGGCCGAATTTCGCCAGGTCGACCAGCCGGTGCAGGAGAGCGTCGTCGACGGGCTTGTCCTGCCACGCGTTGTGCGTGCGCGCGGTGAGGAACAGTTGATCGAGGGCGGCGTCGGAGAGTGTCGTCATGATGGAATCCGGAAAGAAAGCGGCCGGATCGCGCCGGCCGGCATGGCGGAAGCACGCCGCGCGCCACGACGTGACGCGTGGCGATGCTCGCACGATGCGCGAGTGCGCGTCGCGGAGCGCCGGGCGCGGCGGTTTCCGGCGGGCGCGAATGATAGCGCATGGCGGCGCGCCGCGCCGTTGGCTAGTATGCAGGCATGTACTGCCGCGCAACGTTCATCCCCCGTTTCTTTCGCCATGTCGACGCCCGATCTCTTCGCTGACACGCCCGCGCCCGACGTGGACTGGTATCCGGACTGGCTCGCGCCGCCCGATGCCGATCGCGCGCTCGCCGCGCTGATCGACGAGGTCGCGTGGCGGCAGGACACGATCCGCACGCCGCGCGGACGCATTCCGTTGCCGAGGCTCACCGCATGGCAGGGCGAGCCGGACGCCGTGTACGTGTATTCGGGGATCCGCAACGTGCCGGCGCCGTGGACGCCGGCCGTGCTCGACCTGAAGCATGCGGTCGAGGCGACATGCGGCACGCATTTCAACAGCGTGCTGCTCAATCGCTACCGCAACGGGCAGGACAGCCTTGGCTGGCACGCGGACAACGAACCCGAACTGGGCGCCGCGCCGGTGATCGCATCGGTGAGCCTCGGCGCCACGCGCGTGTTCGATCTTCGTCATCGCGCGACCGGCGCCACGCAGGCGTATCGCCTCGCGCACGGCAGCCTGATCGTGATGCGCGGGCGCACGCAAACGGAATGGCAGCATCGCGTGCCGAAGGCGCCGGGCGTGCAGGGCGAGCGCGTGAACCTGACGTTCCGGCGCGTGATGCCGGCCGGTGTGGCCCGATAGCGACCCGCATCGTTGGCCGGATGCCCGGAGGCCGGGCAGTTTGGCCGCCCGGCAGTTCCGCGCGACGGTTGGTTCGCGCCCCGTTTTACGACACGAGACGGGCCGAGGCTGGCAAGCGGCCAAATGTGCGGCACGTTGCCGCACGCGCGCCGATCCTGATCTCCGGAAACGGCGCTGAGACTTGTCCCATATGGGTTTCAGGCAAATTCGATCGACCGCCCGGTTCCGATAGATGAGTGAAACCTCTGATGGTGCGTCGCAACAATCATTGACTAGACTGTCGAATGGCAGAAACGCGTCGTATCCCGGCGCGACCCTTTCGACATGCCTCAAGCGTTGCCGATGCGGCGCGCAAGGGGGCAGGAGCAAAACGCGTGACCGTACTCGACTCTTCCTTCGAACCCTCGCTGCACGTCTTTGAACAAGACGGTGGATGGCAATGGGCGCTGACGGTGAAGCGGGCGAGCGGCGTCGGCGTCAAAGTCGTTGCGTTCAGCCAGGAGGGCTTCCGTGGGGAAGCCGAGGCTTACGCCGCCGGCCAGCTTGCCCGTGCCGAATATGACGATGCCGTGACGGCCTGACGCCGTCGCGTCGATCGCGCCCGAGGATCGCCAGCAACGTTCGCCGCCCGCCGTCGCCGGGCGGCGCTTCGCAATCGCCGCCGGTTTTCCGTCTTCCAAGCTCACCCGCACGTCACGCAGCGCGCAACCGCGCATGCGGCGCGCTCGTGCGCCTGCGTGCCCGCGACGGTCGCGCCAAATGGTCCGTACCATTCGACACGTGCGTGCCATACGCCGCGCTTAACGTCCCTGCACGGCGTCCGTTGCGCCGGCGATGCGGCTGCGCGCCGCGGCCCGGACGCCGACCCATCGACAAGAATGCAGGTCATGTGCGACGACAGAACCGACCATTACCGCCATGCGCGCGGCGGATCGCGTACGGCGCGGGCGCCGGAACGGGGATTCACGCTGATCGAGGTGCTGATCGCGCTGGCGATCGTCGCGGTGGCGCTGGGCGCCGTGATGCGCGCGATCGGCGCGCTCGCGTCGGATACCGATACGGCGCGCATGCGCCTGCTCGCGTTGTGGAGCGCCGACAACGCGCTCGGCGAGATCCGCATCGCGTCGACCTGGCCGTCCGTCGGCTCGAACACGTTCGCGTGTCCGCAGGGGCGCTACCGGTTCGTGTGCCGCCAGTCGGTGGCCGCGCTGCCGAGCCCGCTCGTGCGGCGCGTGACGGTGAGCGTGTATCCGTCCGCGTCGAGCCGCAACGTGCTCGCCGAAGTCGTCACGGTGATCCAGAATGAAGCGCGCCGCTGAATCGCGCGCGGTGGCCCGCGCACGCGGCTTCACGCTGATCGAGATGCTGGTCGCGATCGCGCTGCTCGCCGTGATCGCGCTGCTGTCGTGGCGCGGCCTCGACGCGACGATCCGCGGTCGCGACGATATCGCGTCGAATCTGGCGCAAACGCGTCTGCTCGGCCGTTACTTCTCGCAACTGCAGTTCGACCTGACCAACCTCGTGACGGCCGACGAAGTGTTCGGGCCGCCGCTGCGCATTCGCCCGGACGAACTCGTGATGGTGCGCCATCTCGGGGTCGGCGGCGGGCCGACGCAGATGCAGGTCGTACGCTACCAGCGCAAGGGGCGCGAACTCGTGCGCAGTGCGTCGCAGCCGCTCGCGTCGCTCGCCGAAGTCGACGACGCGCTGCATCACATGGATGCGTTCGCGCGCGTGGTGGTCAGCAACGACGCGCGCTCGATGCAGCTTTCCGTGTGGATTCCGCCCGACGGATGGACGACGAGCCAGGCCGCCATCGAACAGTCCTACGCGCAGTTTCTCGCGCAGCACGGCATCAGCAGCTTCACGTCGATCGGCGTGCCGGTGCCGCGCGGGGTTCGTTTCTCGGTCACGATGGGCGCGCCTGCGGTCGAATACGTGCGGACGATCCCGATCGGCCAGTGACGGCCCTGCACATCCTGGCCCGTCCGCACCCCGTTCCGCCCCCGGACAAAAAGGTCCGTAGCTTTCGTCATACATCTGTTATTGCCTGCCCGTTAATCTCGTCACGAGCATGACCGCCGCGACCGGTTCCATCGGCCGGTTCAGCGGCGGCATCGGCAAACGGGAAGGGGGCGAACGTGACGGTCGAGCACCGGCATGATGCACACGCGGACGCGTCGGGACTCGACGCGCGCGGACAACGGCAATCGGCGGGAATCCTGAGCCGCGCACAAACCTGGCATGGCGCAGGACGATTCGACGACGCGGCGCGCGAATATCTCGCCGTGCTCGAGAAGGAACCGGACAATCCCCAGGCATTGCACCTGTACGGCATCCTGCAGTTCCAGCGCGGTGCGGCCGATGACGCCGAAGCGTTGCTGCGCCAGTCGATCGCGATCGCACCCGGTACGCGCGTGCTGTCGGATCTCGGCGCGATCGCCGGCGAGCGCGGCCGCATCGGCGAGGCGCTCGAGCATTTCGCGGCCGCGCTGCGAGCGACGCCCGACGACGTGCAGACGCTCGTGCGCCGCGGTAATACGCTGCTCGGGCTCCGGCGCCATGAGGACGCGCTGGCGTCATTCGACCGCGCGCTCGCGGTGTCGCCGCTGGTGCTCGATGCGCTTTGCAATCGCGGTAGCGCGTTGCGTGCGCTCAGTCGCTTCGACGAGGCGCTCGATACCTACGATCGCGCGCTGATGGTCGACCCGCGTTCGTTCGAATCGTGGTTCAACCGCGGTCTCGTACTACGCGAACTGCAGCGGCCGGCCGATGCGCTGCACTGCTTCGAGCGTGCCAACGCGATCCGGCCCGGCATGTCCGCGATCATGGCCGAACGCGGCCGTACGCTGATCGAGCTCGATCGGCCAGGCGAGGCGCTCGACGCATTCAACGAAGCAATCGCTGCCGATCCCGCGCGGATCGACGTGCTTTACAACAGCGCGGTGGCGCTCGAGCGACTGGGCCGCGCGGACGAAGCGCTCGCCCGCTGCGAGCGCGTTCTGAGCGTCGATCCGGATCATGTCCGCGCCCATGCGAGCCGCGGCAACGTATTGCTGCGGCTCAAGCGACACGATGACGCGCTGGCTGCCTATGCGCGTGCGCTGGCGCTCGATCCGCACTCGGCGGAGACGTTGTGCAACCGGGGCACCGCGTTGCGTTACCTGAAGCGTTTCGACGACGCGCTGGCCAGCTACGACGCCGCGCTTGCCCGAGACGCGCGATTCGCCGAGGCGTGGACCAACCGCAGCAGCGTGCTGCAGGACCTGCATCGCTACGACGAAGCGCTGGCGTCGCTCGACCGTGCGCTCGCGCTGCGTCCCGATCACGCGACGAACTGGCTCAACCGCGGCAACCTGCATTTCGAAACGGCGCGCACGGACGATGCGCTCGCCGCATACGATCGCGCGATCGCGCTGCGACCCGACTACGCCGAAGCGCATTTCGCACGTTCGTCGTTGTATCTGATCGAAGGCGATTTCGCGCACGGCTGGCCCGAGTACGAATGGCGGCTGCGCGATGCACAGCTTGCGCGGCACTACCGGCCGTTCACGCAGCCGGCGTGGCAGGGCGACACGCCGCTCGACGGCCGGACCGTGCTGATTCATGCGGAACAAGGGTTCGGCGACACGCTGCATTTCTGCCGCTATGTGCCGCTGGTGGCCGCGTGTGGCGCGCGGGTCGTGTTCGAGGTGCAGCCGCAGTTGCGCGCGCTGATGGCGTCGCTGTCCGGCGCGGCCCACGTGATCGCGCGCGGCGAACCGTTACCGGCGTTCGACTGCCAGGCCCCGTTGTTGAGCCTGCCGCATGCGTTTCACACCGAAGAAGCCACGATTCCGCGTGCCGGCGCCTATCTGCATGCCGACCCGCAGCGCACGCGCGAGTGGGACGCGCTGCTCGGCGAGCGGCGCCGGCCACGGATCGGGATCGCCTGGGCCGGCAATCCGGAGCACCGGAACGATCACAACCGGTCGATCGATTTCTCGCGGCTCGCGTCGCTGTTCGATCTAGACGTCGACTGGATCAGTCTGCAAAAGCCCGTGCGCGAACGCGACGAGGCGCTGCTCGCGGCTGCGCCGGTGCTTCGCGTCGACGACGAACTCGGCGACTTCGCGGATACGGCCGCACTGATCGGCGCGCTGGATCTCGTGATTGCGGTCGATTCCGCCGTCGCGCATCTGGCGGGTGCGCTGGGCCGCGCGGTCTGGGTGCTGCTGCCCGATCCGGCGGAGTGGCGCTGGATGCGCACACGCGGCGACAGTCCCTGGTATCCGTCCGCGCGGTTGTTCCGGCAGGCAGTGCCGGGTGACTGGACGGGCGCGATCGACGCGGTGCGTGCCGCGATCGGATCGATGACACGTTAGACACGACACGCGATACCAACAGCGACAAGTGGGGGCCACACGATGACACTGAACGGGGAAGGGACGATACTCGCGAGCGCGCCGGCCGCGCCGGATCGCCGTCCGCCCGACACCGCGCAACTCGAACGGCTGCTCTTGCGCGCGCGCAAGGCACACCACGAGGGCGCGCTGCAGCATGCGGAACATGCGTATACCGAATTGCTGACGCTCGCTCCCGAGCATCCGGAGGCGCTGCACCTGCTCGGCGCGGTACGTTTCCAGCAGGGGCGGCTCATCGATGCGGAGCCGCTGATGCGGCGCTCGATCGAGCACCGGCCGGTGCCGCTCGCGCTCGCGAATTACGCGGCGGTGCTGACCGGGCTCGGGCGGGAGCACGACGCACTCGCCCGCCTCGACGAAGCACTCGCGATCAACCCGGTTCATCAGCGCGTGCTGTTTCAGCGCGCGGGCCTGCTCGGGCAGCTCGCCCGGTACGACGACGCATGCAAGGTCTACGGTCGGCTGCTCGAGCTGACGCCCGGTTTTGCCGACGGCTACGTGAAGCGCAGCGACATGCTGCGCGCGCTCGGCCGTCACGACGAAGCGCTTGCCGATTGCGATCGATCCATCGCGCTGGCCGGGCGTTCGTTCGATGCGATGCGCGGACGCGGTCTCGCGCTGCGTGAACTCGGCCGTTTCCGCGATGCGGTCGACAGCTATGGCTACGCGCTCGCGCAGACGCCCGGCAGCGCCGAAGTGCTGTTCCTGCGCGGTGTCGCGTATCTCGATCTGCACGATCACGAGCACGCGCTCACGGATTTCAATGCGGCGATCGCGGCGAGTCCGACCTTCATCGACGCGATCTTCAACAGCTCGATTGCGCTCGAGCTGCTCGGCCGGCATGACGAAGCGCTCGTGCGCTGCGACCGCGTGCTCGCGCTCGAGCCGCGCCACGCACGGGCACTGGCGAACCGCGGCAACGCGGCCAGCCACCTGGAGCGCCATCGCGACGCGGCCGACAGCTATGCGCGTGCGCTCGACGCCGAACCGCGCAGTACCGGCGTGTTGTGCAACTACGCGAGCACGCTGATGCGCATCGAACGTCACGACGATGCACGCGACATGTGCGACCGTGCGCTCGCACTCGATGCAGGCTACGTGCCGGCCTGGTTCACGCGCGGCCGCGTGCAGCTCGAGACGCACCGCTACGAGGCCGCGCTCGACGATTTCGCGCGCGTGATCGATGCGACGCCGCGCGACAAGCTTGCCCATTTTCACAAAGGCAACGCACTGCGTGCGCTGCGGCAGCACGCCGCCGCGCGGCAGGCCTATGCGGACGCGATCGAGATCGATCCCGACTACGTGCTCGCGCACTGCATGCGTGCGTTCCTGTGCCTGTCGATCGGCGATTTCGAAGCCGGATGGGCCGAGTACGAATGGCGCTGGCGCGATACGCAGCTCGATGCGAGCCGGCGCACGTTCGCGCAGCCGCGCTGGACATACGGGATGCCGCTCGACGGCAAGACGATCCTGCTGTACCCGGAACAGGGGCTCGGCGACACGCTGCAGTTCTGCCGCTATGTCCCGCTCGTGAAAGCGCTCGGCGCACGCGTCGTGCTCGAAGCGCCGGTCGAACTGAAGGCGCTGTTTGCGACGCTCGACGGCGTCGATACGCTCGTCGCGCGCGGCGAGCCGCTGCCGCCGTTCGACCTGCATTGCCCGCTGCTGAGCCTGCCGCTCGAATTCCGCACGGACCTGGCGTCGATTCCCGCCGGCGTACCGTATCTCGCTGCCGACTCCGTGCGTGTCGCGCAATGGCGCGAACGGCTCGGCGCGGCGACGCGGCCGCGGATCGGCCTCGTGTGGTCCGGCAATCCGCTGCACCTGAACGACCGCAACCGCTCGATGACGCTCGCGGATCTGCTGCCGCTGTTCGACGACCGCTACGAGTGGATCAGCCTGCAGAAGGTGGTTCGCGACGAGGATCGCGCGGTACTCGACGCGAGCGCGGTCCGCTTCGTCGGCGACGATCTCGTGGACTTCGCCGATACGGCGGCGCTGACTGCGCTGATGGACGGCGTCGTCAGCGTCGATACGTCCGTCGCGCACCTCGCCGGAGCGTTGGGCCGGCCGCTTGCACTGATGATTCCGCATACGCCCGATTTCCGCTGGCTGCTCGAACGGGACGACAGCCCGTGGTATCCGTCCGCGCGACTCTTCCGCCAGCCCGAGGGCGGGCAGTGGGCGCCCGTCGTCGAGCGGATCGCGGCCGGGTTGCCGACGCTCGTCGGCAGCGGCGCGCGATGAGTGCGCGCCGCGAGGTTGCACCGTTGACCGGCGTCGGACCCGGCGCAACCGCCGCGCCATTGCGCGCCGTGCTCGACGATGCGCTGCGCAATGCGCGCGCACGGCTCGAACTGCGCGACTTCGCCGGGGCGCGGCGGTTCTACGAAGGCGTGCTGACGATGGCGCCCGACCACGTCGAGGCACTGCACCTGCTGGGTCTCGTGTATCTGCAGCTCGGCGATCCTGCACGGGCGGAGCCGCTGATCGCGCGGTCGATGAGGTTCGGGCTGAACCAGCCGTGGAATCTGGCGAACCATGCGGCCGCGCTGACGGGCGTCGGTCGTCATCGCGATGCGCTCGCGATGGCCGATCGCGCCCTCGCGGCCGATCCGGAACATGCGCCGTCGCATGCGGCGCGCGGCGACGCGTTGCTCGCGCTCGGGCAATACGACGCGGCGCTGACGGCCTACGATCGCGTACTCGTGCCGGAACCGGCCCATGTCGCGGCGTGGCGCAAGCGCGGTGAGACGTTGCGCCGGCTCGAACGGCCCGCCGATGCGCTGATCAGCGTCGAGCGCGCGTTGCGGCTCGACCCGAGCGATGCGGCTGCGAACATCGAACGCGGGCATGCGTTGCGCGCACTCGGCCATTGCGAGCAGGCGCTGCACAGCTATCAGCTCGCGATGGTCGTGCGCGGCAAGACGCCCGAGCTCGTTTACGCGTGCGGTGTCGTGATGACCGAACTCGGTCGTCCGGACGACGCGCTCGCGTGTCTCGACGAAGGGCTCGCACGACAGCCGAAAGACGAGCAGTTGCTGTACGCGAGTTGCGTCGCGCTGGATCTGCTGCACGCCCGCGACGAATTGCTGAAGCGCTGCGACCGGCTGCTCGCGCTGAATCGCGGCAATGTCGCTGCGTGGGTCGGGCGCGGCAATGCGCTGCTCGGGCTCGAACGCCATGCGGAAGCTGCCGAGGCCTATGCGGAAGCGCTGGCGCGTAATCCCGACGATATCGACGCGCGCCGCAACAGCGCGGCCGCGCTGCGCGCGCTCGGCCGGTTCGACGACGCGCTCGCCGATTACGACGCGGCGCTGGCGCAGACAGGCCCCCATGCGGAGCTGCATTACAACCGCGCACTCGCGCTGCAGCAGCTCGGCCGTTACGACGAGGCGCTCGCGAGCCATGCGGCCGCCGCCGGCGCACCGGCGGAAACCGCGCAGGCATTGTTCACGCGTGCGCTCGCGCGCCAGCATCTCGGTGACGACGACGCGGCGCTGGGCGATTACGTCGATGCATGCCGGCGCGATCCGAACCACGGCGCCGCGCGCCGTTCGGAGGCGTTCTGCCGGCTGCTTGCAGGCGATTTCGACACGGGCTGGCGGCAGCACGAGGCGCGCTGGAGTGCGGCCGACGCGATGCTGCACCGGCGTCATGCGGATCGGCCGCTGTGGACCGGTGACGAACCGCTCGCCGGCCGCACGCTGCTGCTGCATGCCGAGCAGGGTTACGGCGACACGCTGCAGTTCTGTCGCTACGCGAACCTGGCGCACGACGCGGGCGCGACCGTGATCGTCGAGGCGCCGGCCGCGCTCGGCGAACTGCTCGGTACGCTGCGCGGCGTGAGCCGGGTCGTCACGGAGGGGCAGCCGATGCCGGCGTTCGACCTGCAGTGTCCGCTGATGAGCCTGCCGTATGCGTTTCGCACGACGCTCGATACGGTGCCGGCCGACGTGCCGTACCTGCGCGCCGATGCGTCGCGGCGCGCCGCGTGGGCGCAGCGCATCGACGCGATATCGCCGCCGGGCCGGCTGCGGGTCGGGCTGGCGTGGTCCGGCAATCCGCGCCATGCGAACGACGAGAGCCGCTCGATACGGTTCGCCGCGCTCGCGCCGCTCGTCGGATGCGATGTGTTCGACGCGACGTTCGTGAGCCTGCAACCTCAGACACGCGCACGCGACGACGACGCGTTTGCCGCGAGCGGCGTGCTGTCGTTCACGGACACGCTCACGGATTTCGCCGAAACGGCTGCGCTGGTCGACACGCTGGATCTCGTGATCAGCGTCGACACGTCGGTTGCACACCTGGCCGGCGCGCTCGGGCGGCCCGTCTGGATGCTGCTGCCGCGCGTACCGGATTGGCGCTGGTTGCTCGAGCGCGACGACTGTCCGTGGTATCCGTCCGCGCGGCTGTTCCGGCAAGCGCGGCCCGGAGATTGGCCGGCAGTGATCGGCCGGGTGGCCGACGCGCTCCGTACGGTGCGCCGCATGTCCTCTGTGGCGGCGTGACCAGTCTTCCATGACAAAAGCTACGGACCTTTTCACCGCGGCCGGAATGGTCCGTAGCAGTCGCCATGTCGCTGCCATTCGCGCTTCGTATGGTCTTCGGATTCCAGCGGCCTGTTTCAGGCGCAACGACATGTGCGGTGCCGGACCGGCGCCGCGCGCAAATTCCTAGCATCGGGGTGGCAAGAATGGCAGCACGCGCACGTACGGAACGGCAACTTCGCGCAACGGCCTCGCGGTCGGTCCTGAAATCGGAGCTGAGCCCGCTTTACCGCGCGGTCGTGCTGATGCTCGCGGCGGGCGTGTCCGCCCATGCGCATGCGGCGGGCATCACGAACCTCGGTCACGTGGCCGCAAGCCCGGCGGGCGGCGGTGCGGGCGGTGCCGGCGGCGTGCCGGGCATACCGAATCTCGGCGTGTCGCCGCAGCAGGCGCTGCAGGCGAGCCAGCCATCGATCCGCAACCTCGGCTATGCGGCGCACGCGATCGCCGCGCAGATCGCCGCGCAGCAGAATGCGGCGGCGGCCGCGGCGAAGCTGCCGTCGACCGTGCCGAACGGGCTGGCGCCGGGCGGGTTGCAGGTGGCGGCGGGCGCGTCGGGCGATACGAACAATCCGGTGCTGTGGGTCAACGCGAACGCGCCGACGCAGAACGTCGACGCGAGCGGCCACGTGAACGTCGACGTGAAGCAGACCGGGCAGAACGCGGTGCTGACGTGGGAGACGATGAACGTCGGCCGGCAGACGACGTTGAACTTCGACCAGTCGGGCGGCACGCAGACGAATGGCGCGAACAACTGGGCCGTGTTGAACCGGATCAACGATCCGAGCGGCAGGCCGAGCCAGATTCTGGGGAACATCACCGCGCAGGGAGCGGTGTACGTGATCAACCGGAACGGGGTGCTGTTTGGTGCCGGGTCGCAGGTGAATGTGCATTCGCTGGTGGCGTCGTCGCTCGACGTGCTGAACATGAACAACTACAACCAGACCCTGCAGAACCGGGTGCCGGTTGTGACGGATAGCAGTCTCGCGCAGGATGCGGCGGGGATCGTCGCGAGCAACAAGCAGTTCCTGAGCCTGCCGGCGGGGACGACGGGCGGGCTTGCGTATCCGGAGTCGGGCAGTTCGGGCGGGTTGAACGGCAACAGCCGGCTTCCGAACGAGGTCCTCGGTCTGGGCAACCAGGTCAATCTTACGACCGCGAGCCAGTATCAACCGTGGGGCGACGTCACCATCGAACAGGGCGCGTCGATTACCACGCACGCGAACGGCAACGCGAGCGATGGCGGCTTCGTGATGATCGCCGCACCGAACGTGACGAATGCGGGGCATATCAAGGCGACGGACGGGCAGGTGGTGCTGGCAGCCGGCGTCGGGGTAAGCCTGCGGCCCAACAGCGGCGCCACGAAGAATCCGCAGGTGCTGCTGCCGGAGCTGAGCGGAAAGATCACGCTGCTCGGCCCGAACGGTCAGATGACCGACATCACGCCGGCCGGTACGCTGACCAATACCGGCATCGTCGAGGCCGCGCGCGGCAACGTGAACCTGCTCGGCAGCCGCGTCGCGCAGAACGGCGTGGTCGGCGTGACGACGAGCGTCAATTCGCCCGGCGCGATCACGATCTCCACGGTCGACGAATATTTTTCCAACAATCCAACCGGGGCGGCCTATTTCGGTCAGTCGCTTCAGACGACGGACGGCACCGGTGGCGCCAACGACACGCACCGTGCAGGCCTGCTGAGCTTCGGCCCCGATTCGGTGACAACAGTGATGCCGGACGGCAACGGCCAGACGACGCCATCGACGCCCGGAGCGACCTTCACGCCGGGCAGCATCGGCATGACGGCCGGTTCGGTCTGGTTCCAGGGCGGCTCGCTGATCGAGGCACCCGGTTCGAAAGTATCGGTTGCAGCGCTGACGCCTTCGGCATCGGGCGCGCAAGCGCCGGCCGGCCAGACCGCCGTGCCGGGCCGGATTTATGTCGACAGCGGCGCGACGATCGACGTGTCGGGCCTCGCGAACGTCGAGGTGCCGATCGGGCAGACGCTTGTGACGGTCGACCGTATCGGCCAGAACGAACTCGCCGATTCGCCGCTGCTGCGCAACGGGTTCTTGCTTGGGTACAAGAATCTCGTGTTCGACAGCACGCTGACTGGCACGCGCAGTGATGGCGTGCAATGGGTGGGCAGTCCGATCCTGAACCTTTCGGGATATGTGAACCTGATTCCGCGCACGGTCGACCAGTTGTTGACCAATGGCGGCTCGATCACGCTGTCGGGCAACGAGGTGATGACCGCGACCGGTTCGTCGATGAACCTGAACGGCGGCTATGTGCATTACGACGGCGGGATCGTCAACACGACGCGGCTGGTCGACGCCAATGGCGCGCTCGTGCCAATCGGACAGGCAAGCCCGTATGACACCTACGTCGGCATCGCGGGGCAATTCGTCGAATCGCATCCGCGCTGGGGCGTGACGAAGACGTGGTACAACCCGCTGCTGACGATGGGCGGCTATCAGGGCGACTACATCGTCGGCGGCAACGCGGGCACGCTCGACATCTACGCGCTGCAATCGACGGTGCTCGACGGCGACATCAGCGCGCAGGCGTTCGGCGGCGCGAAGCAGATGCAGGGCAACAGCCTGCCGAGCGGCGGGACGTTCAACCTCGGCGCAGATCCGAAACTCGACAGTGCCGCGCTGGTGCACCTGACGTCGAACAACAATGACGTCGCGTCGGGTGCCGCGGGCCTGGTCGTGCTGCAGGACAATGCGCCGCAGCTCGCCGACATTGCGCCGGGTTTCTCCATCGATACGCCGCTCGACAAGACGGCGCTGCAGGCGCTGCCCGCGAACGATCCGCGCAACGTGCTGACGACGACCGTGGTACCGGTCGCAACGCTGAACAACGGCGGCTTCGCGAACCTGAACGTGACCGAGGACAAGGTCGGCGGCAAGGGCATCGTCGTGCCGCAAGGCACGCAATTGAGCTTGCAGCCGGGCGGTTCCATCACCCTCTACAGCCCGGTACCCGGTACCGACGTCAACGTGGCCGGCCGCCTGTCCGCACCGTCGGGGGCGATTTCGATTACCAGCGGCGGCAATGTGATCGTCGGCCCGCAGGGCGTGATCAGTGCCGCAGGGCAGTGGGTGAACAACGATGTGCAGGCGGCGCCGGGCACGACGCCCGGCAACAGCCAGTTCATCAACGGCGGCAGCATTACGCTCTCCGCGCTGCTCGGATCAAACGTCGTCGGCGGCGGGCTGTTCGGCGATACCTCGGGTTCGGTGCTGCTGCAGCCCGGTAGCATACTGGACGTGTCGAGCGGCGGCGAGTTGCTGTCGACAGGCCAGATGCTGATGCAGAACGGCGTGCCTGCCGGACGCGGCGGAAATGTGACGTTGCAAGCGTATGCCGCGACGCCATTGAAACAGTTTGGCGCGTCGGACGGCGCGCCAACCCTGCCGACTGCACAGCCGACAGCAGGCACGATCGCACTGGGCGGCACGATCCTGAGCGAAGGGTTTTCGGGCGGAGGAACGCTGACGCTGCAGGCGCTCGGATTCCGGATCGGCGGTGCCGAGGCCGCGGCGTCGCCATGGGATATCTATCTCCCGGAAACCTTCTTCGCGCGGCAGGGCTTCGGCAAGTACGTGCTGAATGCGTTCTACGACACGACGGTCGCACCCGGCGCGTCGGTTGCCGTCACGCAATTGAACCGTATTCCGGATATGTTCGCGCTTCAACAGGCAGCCACGGGCGCGAACCTGTCGGCGGGCGGCCTGACCACGATCGACCAGCTCGATGCCTATCACCGGCAGGCAACGAATCTCGTCCTGACCGGCGGCAACGCTACGTCGTGGCGAAGCCCGGTCGGCGCGACGCCGTTTTATCCGGGCGTCACCGGCGCAGTCACGCTGTCGGAAGGTACGTCGATTCACGCGGATGCCGGCGCGAGCATCGGCCTCGGCTCGCCGGCGCAGGTCACGGTACTCGGCTCGATCGTTGCGCCGGGCGGGTCGATCACGCTGAGCGCGGACGGCAACGGCACGTATGCGCAGGCGGGGCAGTTCAATACCGGCTTCCGGAGTGCGAGCCAGTCGGTCTGGCTCGGTGCGGATGCGTCACTCGACGTATCGGGCACGGCATTGGCCAATCCGCTTGCGGCTCCGGTCAAGATTGGCGGGACGACAGTCGTGCCGAACGCGGGAAAGGTGCTGCCGGGCGGTTCGGTGACGATGTCGAGCGATACGGGCTACGTGGTCGCGCAGGCAGGCTCGACCATCGATGTGTCCGGCACGTCGGCGAATTTTGACCGGTTGCAGGCGAACGGCGGATACGCGTCGCAACCGGTATGGAGCGAGGCGGGATCGATCACGCTGTCGGCGGCGAACGGGCTGTTCGCGGACGCGACGCTGGTGGGGCGGCCGGGCGCCACGCAGGCACGCGGCGGGACGCTGACGATCCTGCCGAGCCAGACCGATGGTTCGACCGGCACAGCACTGGTCGTCCGACAAGACGCTACGCTCGTGCCCGCGGGCCTGTTGCCGGGGCAGAGTTTCGCGACGGCGATCGACCCGACGACGGGCTTGCCGATCGGACAAACCAGTGGCCTCATTCAGTTCGCGGTTGATCGGCTCGACGGATCCGGGATCGCGAATCTTGTGCTCGGAAACACGACGTCGCCCAATCTCGCCGGCGTAAAGGTTCCCTCGATTCTTTTTGCGGGAGACGTTGCGCTTTCGTTGCCGGAATCCGTGATCCTGAACACGGGGCGTGTCGCCGCCATCGGCATGGGGCAACTGTCATCGCTATTGTCGACCCCTGCGCGCAAGGCGGACGGGACGCTCGCGGCCGCCGTCGATGGCCTGTTCGCTCAGCCGCAGCCGTCGCTCGGCACGACGGTCGGGATCGATGCGCCATACGTTGCGTTGTCGGGGCCGCTCATCCAGTCGCAGTCACCCCAGTTCAAACCGGTCGCGGCACTGTCCGATGCGACGCTGAACGTGAATGCATCGTTCATCGATCTGAAGAACCAGTTCCAGCTCAACAATTTTGCTCGTGCGAACTTCACGAGCAGCGGCGATATCCGCCTGAGCTCGACGAACGCGAGTCAGTCCCAGACGCAGGGGCTGGCGCCGGGGATTCTCCATACGCCTGGCGACCTGACCTTCAGGGCCGCGGACCTGTATCCGTCGACCGGCACCACGTTCGTCGTCGCTGCGGTTGGCCCGACCGATGCGTCGACCGGCAAACCGGCGCCGACGACGGTGACGTTCGCATCGAACGGCGCGTCCGGCGCGCCGCTTTCCGCCGGCGGCACGCTGCTCGTGGACGCGACGAACATCGTGCAGGGCGGCACGGTGCGCGCGCCGTCCGGCACGATCGTGTTCGGCGTAGGCGATCAGTCAAACGCGGCGACGCAAGCGCAGTTCGCGGGTCTTTCGCTCGTTGCAACGGATTCGGTGAAGCTGGCGAATGGCAGTGTGACGTCGGTCTCGAATGGCGGTGCGGTGATTCCGTACGGCGCGACGATCGATGGGGTCGAGTGGCAGTTCAATCCGCTTGCCGGCAACACGACGCCCGACCTGACCGCGCCGCCCGCGAAATACGTGGGCGTGAACGGCAGCAATGTCGCGCTCGACAAGGGCGCGACGATCGACTTGTCTGGCGGCGGAGACCTGCAGGCCGCCGAATGGGTGCCTGGCACCGGCGGCACGCGCGACGTGCTGTCGCAATACAACGTGAGCTATGCAAGCGGCAAGGGCGGGACGGCCGTGCCGGTCAATGCCGGGGCCGGCAACGTCTATGCAATCGTGCCGGGCAAGCAATCACCGGTCGCGGCTTACGACCCGACCATCGCGCAGACGGTACAGCCTTCCACCAACGCAAACGGCACGACAACGACCGCGACGGCGACGATGGGCGTCGGACAGGCGAGCCTGACCGACCCGGTCGGCAAGGCCGTGTATCTATCCGGCGTGCCGGGGCTGGCGCCCGGCTATTACACGCTGCTGCCGGGCAAGTACGCGACGCTGCCGGGCGCGTATCGCGTCACGGTATCCAGCACGGCCGGCAATCTCGTCCCGGGCGCGAGCCAGGTGCTGCAGGACGGCACGGTCGTGACGGCCGGCTACTTCGCCGACGCGTTGACGGGCAGCCGCAGCGCGACGCCGACGCTGTTCAACGTGCAGTCGAACAATGTGTGGCAGCAGTACTCGCAATACACGCTGACGGGCGCGAACGCGTATTTCACGAAGCTCGCCGCGACGAAGGGCAACGTGACGCCGCCGCTGCCGGTGGACGGTGGTCAACTGGTGCTGGCGGCGACGAAGGCGCTGACGCTCGGCGCGACGCTGAATGCGGCCGCCGGTACGGGGGGCGCGCCGGCTCAGGTCGACATCGCTTCGCAGGACATCCAGATCACCGGTAACGGCAATGCGGCGCTGCCCGGCTATCTGCAGATTGGCAGCGACGCGCTCGATTCGCTGAACGCGGGCAGCCTGCTGATCGGCGGCACGCGCGCAGCGACCACGAGCGGCGTCACGATCACGCCGATCGCGAACAGTGTCGTCGTGTCGAACGACGGAAACACGGCGCTGAAGGGCCCCGAGATCCTGCTCGTCACGAAGACCGGCGACAGCGGCGCCGATCCCAATGCGGCGAACGGCCTGCGCATCGATGCCGGTGCGTCGATCGCTGCGCAGGGTGACTACCCGGCAGCCAAGGATCAGCCGATTGCGATCGCCGGCGACGGCGCGTTGCTGCGCGTGTCGAATGGCGCGATGGCGCCGTTGTCGCGCACCGGCGGCACGGGCAAGGGCTTGCTGGCGGTCGGCGCGGGCGCAACGCTCGCGGGTGGACAGGCATTGCTGCTCGATTCGTCCGGCGACCTGAGGGTCGATCCGTCCGCCGTGCTGTCGGCCAAGGCGATCACGGTGGACGGTTCCGCGATTACGTTCACCAACGCAAGCGGCGCCTCGGCGGCGAACCTGCCGGGTTTTGTCGTCGATCCGGCCGGACTCGCGCAGTTCGCGAACGCGCAGCAGGTCACGCTGCGCAGCTACGGCGCGATCGGTTTCGTCGGCGATGTGAACGCGACGTTCGGCGACAGCGTCGATTTGAGTGCCGGCACGTTCACGAGCGACGGCGGTCATGTCGTGCTGAATGCCCAGCAAATCGCGTTCACGAACGAATTGGGCGCTACGCCCGGTACGACGACGGCCGGAAACGGCACGCTAACGGTCAACGCGAAAGAGATCGACTTCGGCACGGGCACGAAGGCGGCAAGCGGCTTCGGCTCGGCGACGATGAACGCGACGGGCGGCATCGTCGGCCAGGGTACTGGCACGTTCGACTTCGGCGCATTGCCGGCGACGCTCAATGCGCCGGTCTACCTCGCCGATACGAGCTCGGCCGCCACCGTGAAAACGACGGGTGCATTGACGCTGAACGGGGCGTCGGGCACGGCATTGAAGCGCGATGCGGTCGGCGGTGCATGGACCTTCATCGGCGGCACAGTGAACGACAACGGTGCGACGATCAGCGCGCCGGCCGGCAACGTGACGCTCGAGGCGACGACCGGAAACCTGACGATCGGCGGCGGATCGACGGTCAGCGCGGCGGGCGTGTCGAAACAGTTTTTCGACGTGATGCGCTACGCGCCGGCCGGATCGATTGCGTTGACGGCCGACGCGGGAACCGTCGACGTGCAGGCCGGCTCGACGCTCGATTTCTCCGGGGCCGGCGGCGGTGGCGCGGCAGGCAGCCTTTCGTTGTCGGCGCCGCAACAGGTCGTGAACCTGAACGGCACGATCAAGGGCGGCGCGGCGAGCGGTTACGCGGGCGGGTCGTTCTCGCTCAATACGGGCGGCGCGGCGGATCTGGATGCGCTGTCGAAGACGCTTGCATCGAGCGGCGTGAATCAGGCGATCACCGTCCACACGAAGACGGGCAACCTGACGCTGTCGCAGGGCAACACACTGACCGCGCATTCGGTGCTGCTGACGGCCGACGGCGGTTCGGGAAGCTCGGCCGATACGGCGAACGGCAACGTGAACGTGCTCGGGACGATCGACGCGTCCGGCAAGGCAGGCGGCGAAATCGACCTGTACGGTCGCAACGGCGTGGACATCGAAGGATCGCTGCTGGCACGCGGCTCCGATCCGAACCAGCGCGGCGGCAAGGTCAACATCGGCACGACTGCAATGTTCGACCCGACGATCGTCGACGCGAACGGCAACTCGATCGCGAACAACACGACCTATGGCTACGAGAATTTTCTGCGCGCGAATGCAGGCGCCATCGCGCTCGGTGCGAATGCACTGATCGACGTGTCCGGCGGTACTGCCGGTGGCCTGTCGGGCGGCGTTGTGAGTTTCCGTGCGCCGCTGTTGATCGATAACGGCGTGAAGGTCGATCTGCCTGAAGCGTTCAATGCCGGCAAGGGGATCGTCGGGTCGCGTGCGACCTCGCTCGAGGCCTACGCGGTGTGGAGCACGACGGACGCGACGACGGGGGCGAAGCATTTCGACGGGGTCATCGATCCGGCGGGATGGTACGACAAGAGCGGGCATCTGCTGGCCGGCACGTTTACCGCGCAGGGAACTTCCGGTACGCCGGTGACGTTCGCGTTTGCGCCGGATGGTTCCGGCGGCGGCATGCTGACGAACCAGGCGACCGGCGTCGCGACAAGCATCACGCAGGCACAGCTTCAAAATGGCGACACCACGGTCGGGTTCGGCGGGTTGAACAATATGTACTTTGCGCCGGCGAGTAACGGCGCGAATACGGATCACCAGACATTCTACGGGTATCAAGGCGGCGATGCGTCGACCGCGGCGCCGGGCACGCTGATGGGATTCGTGCAGCACGGGCTCGATACGCTGGTCGATCCCTTCGCAGGAAAGAACATCGCGAATACGCGCATCGTGCCGGGAATCGAGCTTGACAACCCGAGTCCTGCGATCAACGGCGGCGATATCCAGGTGCTGACGAACTGGAACCTCGGGGCGGGCGCATCGCCGACGAATCTCGCATTCCGTTTTGACGGGCAGGCGCCGGTCGTGACGCTGCGCGCCGAGAACAACGTAAAGGTGAATGCGAGCCTGTCGGACGGGTTCTTCCAGATCGCGAACCCGCTGGGTGGTGGTGGGACGATTGCGGTGCCGCCGTTGTCGACGTTGAGCGAGGCAAATGCCATTTTCAAGTTGCCGTCAGGTTACAACGCTTACCCTTACGAGTACGGAATCTGGTTCTACGCGAAGAAAAATGAAGCGTTCGCTCCTGGGCAACCCGTTGGCGGTACTCCGGACGAGATCGCGGAGTACTACGCACTCTATATGGCGTATGCGAACTTCCTGGATCAGACCGCAACGAGTCTCTCGTCAATTCTGAACATAGATCCTCGTTACAACAACATCGGTATCGTCGACGTGCTGCGGTTCAACAGCAGTGGCGTGATTGCCGGGCAACCAAAGGCACCGATTGCTCCCTCTGCTGCCGAGCAAGCCACCAATCCTGGTGCCTACCTGATCTATTTGAGTCAGTATCAAAAATACCTGGCCGACTCGGTGCGATTCAAGGCTCAGATCGGCAGGTATCCTTTGGTGGATATCCCCGCAGCGCCTGTCGTTCAACCGGTTGCGGTGATTGCGACGTCGACGGTCAGCTTGCCTGCCGTGACCGACAATTCACCGTCACCGACGCCGGTCGCGACCAACCCGATTCCTCTGCAGTCAGCGTCGTTGGCGGGCGGAGCGAGCAGTTCGTTCCGGGTAGTAGCAGGGGCCGACCTGAACAGCACGAATCCGCTGGCGCTTCAGCCGTTGACCGTGGGGGGCGCGACGAACGGCAAGAGCGTGACCTTCGATGGCCATGCGACATATGTCGACAGCAACGGATTTGCGGTGCTTGCGCCGACGATGATCCGAACCGGTACGGGCGCGATCGATGTGGCGGCGGGCAACGGTGTTGCCCTGGTCGACACAGGCGCTGCGCAAGCGAACGATACGGACCTGATCGTGCCGGGCGTGATCTATACCGGTGGTGCGCCCGCGGCTTCTGCGCCGACGGGAAGCCCCACGCTGGCAATCTTGCATGCCGGAACCGGCTATCAGGACATTCTGATCACGCCAACCGTCAGTCCCGACTCGGCGGGTGATATCACGATTCACGCGCAAGGCGATATCACGGGTGCGGAATATCTGACCGATACGAACGGCACGGTGACCGGACGGAAGGGCACCAACATCAGCCAGTTCTGGTGGCAGTGGATGCAGATCGGCAATCCGACCGGAACGGTCGGTGCGACCAATCCTGCGACGCAGACCGTCCAGACATCGATCAATTTCGGCGCATTCGATCAAGGCGTGCTGAGCGCGGGCGGAAACGTGTCCGTGTCGGCGGGCGGAAATATCTCCGACCTGTCGGTGTCGCTGCCGACCACGTGGTGGTTGACCGGCGCCAATACGGACACCCCGACCGTCAATACGGTCGGCGGTGGCAACCTGTCGGTGCGGGCCGGCGGGAATATTCTAAGCGGCGGCTATTTCGTCGCGAAGGGAACTGGGGCGATTACGGCGGGCGGCAAGATAGGATCGGACATCGCGGTGCCGTCGGACATTCCGGGCGCCTCCCCGATAACGATGGATACACTGCTGGCGACTCAGGATGGCGTACTCGACGTGAATGCGCGACAAGGCGTCGGCATCGGGCGCGTGTTCGATCCGTCCTATGTGCAGGGCAATGTACTGTTGTCCGCATACAAGCAACAAGTCGACATGCAGGGCTATTCGTCGACGTCCGCCGTCAATATCGCATCGACGACGGGCGATGTCGCGATCGGCACGCTTTCCAATGTCGCGCTGATCGGTGGCGGCAATTTGAATCCGATGATACCGGGCAAGCTCGACCTGTCGTCCATCTTGCCGGCGTCGGTGGATTTGACCGCGTTCACAGGCGGCATCACGGTGGCGGCGAGCGGAGAGCTTTACCCGTCGGCGTCGGGTAATCTCAATCTGATTGCCGACCAGTCGGTCAATCTGTCGAGCATCAACGGAATGGGGCCTCCAGTCGGATCGCCATCATTCGGCATGCTCGATGTCGACCCGTCCGCGATGCCTTCGCCGGCGAGGCCGAATGTTGTCGTCGCAGATCCAACCGTGGCATCGGCGGCGGCACACGATGCCGATACGCTGCATCGCGACGACATCGTGCCGGCAAGAATCTACAGTCTCAATGGCGATATCGTTGACGGCGTGCTGCAAACGACTGGCGCGGCCGCGGGTTTCTACGGCAGTTTGGTGCCTGTAGTGATAGACAAGCCCGCTTTGCTTCAGGCAGGGCGCGACATCGTGAATCTGTCATTCATCGGGCAAAACCTGCGCAAGTCGGACATTACGCGCATTGTCGCAGGGCGGGATATATATGACACGCCTCTTATTCAATCGACGTCCGCTGTGGTGCCGGCGTTGGTGCTCGGCGGCCCAGGCACGTTCGATGTCGAAGCTGGCCGGAATATCGGTCCGATGACGAGTCAATTCACGGCTTATGCAAGCTTGGGCGCCGGCAGCTATGTTTCCGGGATCCAAACGGGGATCGATACGATCGGCAATGCGAACAATCCTTATTTGCCGCACGAAAGCGCGAACGTCAATGTGCTGTTCGGGGTTGGACCGGGTATCGACACTGCTTCGTTTATCTCGACGTACGTCGATCCGACCAAATCGGCGCCAGGCGTTTCCAGTACGACACCTGAGCTGGTCGCGTTCATGGAGCAATACGTGGCGGGTCTTTCGGTCGATACGGGCCTGGTCAAGGATCAGCCGGCAATCAAACCGTTGACCGCTGATGAAGCGTGGGCGCAGTTCAAGGCGCTACCGCAGTATGTCCAGCAACTCTTCGCGGAACAGGTATTGTTCAAGGTTCTGACCAGTGTCGGCGAGGATTACAACAATCCCGCCAGTCCGTACTATCAGAAATATGCACGTGGATACGAGGCGCTCAATACGATGTTCCCGGCCACGCTGGGCTACACGGCGAACAATCTCGGCGGGGGCAGCAACGGGGCGAACAAGCTTGTCGATATGGGTGACCTCGATGTTCGCAGCACCACCATCCAGACCCAGCAGGGCGGCAACGTGTCGATTCTCGGCCCCGGTGGGCAGGCGCTGGTCGGCAGCACATCCGCGCCACCGCAGATCGTCGATGCCACCGGCCGGGTGATTGCCGGGCCCGGGACGATGGGGATCCTCACGCTCGAGAAGGGCGACATCGACATCTTTACGGACCGCAGTGTCCTGCTGGCACAGAGCCGCATCTTCACCGAACAGGGTGGCGACATGACGATCTGGAGTTCGAACGGCGACATTAACGCGGGTAAGGGCGCGAAGTCGTCGGCGGATACGCCGACGCCGCAATACGTGTGCGATGCGAACCACTACTGCACGGTCGACGCGCGCGGCCAGGTCATGGGCGCCGGCATCGCCACGTTGCAAAGCGTGCCGGGCGTGCCGATCGGCACGATCAACCTGATCGCGCCACGCGGCACAGTCGACGCTGGCGATGCAGGGATTCGCGCAGGTAACCTGAACGTCGCCGCGCTGCGTGTCGTGAACGCGGACAATATCCAGGTGACCGGCAAGGCCAGCGGCATCCCGCTTGTGCAAGCGGTAAACACGGGGGCGTTGACGGCGGCGAGTGCGGCCGCATCGGCCGCGACCCAGGTTGCGCAAGACATCGCGAAGAACAACGCGTCAGGTGGGGCGGCACGGCGCTGGACGATCTCGGTGCAGGTCGAGGGGTTTGGCGATGCGAACGGCGACGGCGGGAAGAAGCACAAGCAACAGGTTGGCTACGACCCGTCGAGCGCGGTGTCGATCCTCGGCTTCGGGCAGCCGGGGCCGTCGGAACGGGCGACACTTACACCTGACGAGCGCGCACGGCTGGGCAAGATCTGAGCAAAGTCGATGCGGGTCGCCGGAACGACTGGCAACCCGTATTCGACGATGCCCATGGACGAAGGGCCGCATGGCGAGCACGATCCAATGTGGATCGGCATTGAACGAACGTCCTGTGCTTGGTGGCTCGCGGTGAATTCCGCGCAGGCGCTCGTGTTGCCGATTGTGCAGATCGTCGGCGCGACGTTCGGCGAACCTCTACCCGTCACGGCGAGTACGACCCTCGGGGTCGACCTTCGCGGTCCGGTTGGCCCCGGGTGACGAATCGGCAAAGCTTGCGTTGATGAAGTCCCAGGCGAGTGGGCGTACCACTGCAACGCGGAAGCTGACTATATGATCCGGTTCTGCCGGATTTTTACGCTTTTCTGCAAGATGAATAGGAATGCAAAACGTTATATGCGTGTATGTCGGGTTATGTTGTGCGTCGAGCGGGGTGACGGGTCGTTTGGCGGTTTTGCCGCCTGCATGAGAATCGTCACGCAATACGAATCGATCGCATATATGAAAAAAACCGCGCCCCCGATAAGCGGGGGCGCGGTCGAGTCAACAGCGGACCGCTCGGTCTGCCAGCCGTTTAACGCCCGGTAACCGTGCCCGTGCAGACGCCCGTGTTGCCGATGTCGAGGTTGTAGCCGCTCGTGTTGCTCAGGAAGTCAGCCGAGATTGCCGTCTGGAAGTTCGACGACACGGTGTCGAAACCGTTGCCGTGAACGATCGACGCGAAGCTGGCGTTCGTGAAGTGAGCGTTCAGGAAGTCATGCACGGCGGTCTTGACCGACGAATCCGCATAGCACTGGCTCAGGATGATCTGGCTGGTACCGGAAACCGGATAGCCCGAACCCGGATTGCCGACGTTCGGCACCCAGTTGGCCTGATTGGTGGCGCGAGCCTGGCTGCTCGGCACGGTTGCCGTGCTGAGCGCCGTCGTTGCGTTCGCATACGTCGGTGCGTAGTACGTGCCGTTCGTCGCGTTCACGAGGCTCGCCACCGGCAGCTGGAAGGCGCTGGCCGACGTCACGACCGTGCTTTGCGGAGCCAGGAACGTGTTCGTGTAGTCCGGGCTCAGGTAAGCGACAGCGGCCGTACCGGCCGACTGATAGCTCACCAGTTGCGTACGGACGCCACCGCTACCCGAGGCCGGCGTGAAGTTTGCCGGCACGCCGCCCGGGAACGAAGCCGTGAACGTCAGCGAATCGACGAACGTTACGCCCGTGGCCGTATTGGCGGTCGAGCAGACAGCTGCCAGGTGGCGGGTCAGCAGTTCGGTCGTGCCGCTGCCGTCAGCACGATAGACGACCTTGATCGGCGAGCTGGTCGTCGTGTATGCCGAACCCGTTTGCGGGTTGACGACCTGGTTCCAGTCGGTCAGCTTGCCCGAGAAGATGCCGCACAGGTCGTTGTCGTTCAGCGCGATGCTGTTTGCCTGACCCGGCGTCGTTTGCGGCGTCGTCGTGCTCGTCACCGCAGGGCCGTTGACGACCGGCACCGTGATCGGCGTGACGATGTACGGGATCTGGATCAGCGGGCCGTTGGTCGCGCCGAGGCCGGCCTTGTACGACGTGAGCTGGGCGGTCGACAGGGCCGCATCGCTGTTCGCGAAGTGGACCGTGCCGGAGACCGTCGAGCCGAAGTACGTCGGCTGGTTGTTCAGGAACGCGTTTTGACCGGCACCCGAGCCAACCGAGAAATACGTGAACGAGCCTTGGGACGTGCCGAACAGGCCGATTTCGGTCGCGGTGTTGCCGATCGCGCCGATGGTCGGGGCGACGAGCGACGAGCCGCCGCCTTGTACGTTCGGCGAGGCCATTGCGGCCGTGGCGCCCAGACCGGAAACAACGAGAGCGAGGACTTGACAGATCTTGCGCTTGCTGGATTTCATGAGAAATTTCCTTGGACGAAGATAAACGGAACCCCTGCTACTGCGGTTGGAATACTTGTGGACCGCCGGGTAAATGTAGGGGGAAATCCGTATGACGCGTGTGAATTTTTCGTAACGAATGGTGCTCAACATTTTTATCGAATAGGACGTTGCGTTATTCGAATTGGTAAAGCATCGAATGGAACGTTATTCGGCACCGGCCGGAGCGTCCAGATATTGGGATGTGGCCGGGAGTCGTTCGACGGATTGTGCGCGGGCGCCAGCATCACGCGTGGTGCTGGCCGTTGGCTTCGTATGCGAGCAATGCGCAGTGCTATCCCAACTTCAAGGCGGTTTTGTGGCGGATGTTACGGAACATTCCGCGCGTCGATGAATGCGTTTGTCTTCGATGTATTGCTTCTGTTGGGCGGGCGAATCCGTAAATGGGCGGTCGCCGAAAATCTTGTGTGTTTAATATGAGATGGATTGATTTCTTTGGTGAAAATGAAATCGCTTTTAAGTTATAAGAATAACGATGCAAGGTAATAAAAACCGCCGAAAAAGGTAGCCCAGCATTCGTCATAAATTTGCGCCGGTTCGCTCCGTAGTCTTCCCCGGCGACTGCGTCCGGCATGCTGTGCGACGTCATGGAAAGCAGTCGCACCCGTGACAGGAGAGAACCCAGCATGTCGGCATTCCGCTACGAAGCGATCGATCCCACCGGCCGCACGCTGAAAGGCGTGCTGGAAGCCGATAGCGCACGCGCAGGTCGCAGCCATCTGCGCACACAGGGCCTCACACCGCTCGTCGTCGAACTGGCCGCGCAGCGCCTGCATGGAGAGCGCCATCAACGGCTATCGCTTGGCCGCAAGCTGTCGCAGCGCGAGCAGGCGATCATCACGCGCCAGCTCGCGAGCCTGCTGGTCGCGGGGCTGCCGCTCGACGAATCGCTGTCGGTGTTGAGCGAACAGGCCGAGCGCGACTACGTGCGCGAGCTGATGGCGTCGATCCGCGCGGAAGTCGTCGGCGGCCATTCGTTCGCGAACGCATTGAGCCAGCATCCGCGCGATTTCCCGGAGATCTATCGCGCGCTCGTCGCGGCCGGCGAGCACACCGGCAAGCTCGGCATCGTGCTGTCGCGCCTGGCCGACTACATCGAACAGAGCAACGCACTGAAGCAGAAGATCCTGCTGGCATTCACGTACCCCGGCATCGTCACGCTGATCGCGTTCGGCATCGTCACGTTCCTGCTGAGCTACGTGGTGCCGCAGGTCGCGAACGTGTTCACCAGCACGAAGCAGCAGCTGCCGACGCTGACGGTCGTGATGATGGCGCTGTCCGATTTCGTGCGGCATTGGTGGTGGGCGTCGCTCGCGGCGATGGTTGCGATCGCCTTCGCGATCCGCAAGGTGCTGTCGCAGGACGGGCCGCGGCTGCGGTTCGATCACTGGCTGCTGACCGCGCCGCTCGCCGGCAAGCTCGTGCGCGGCTACAACACGGTGCGTTTCGCGAGCACGCTCGGCATCCTGACGGCCGCCGGCGTGCCGATCCTGCGCGCGTTGCAGGCGGCCGGCGAGACGCTGTCGAACCGCGCGATGAGCGCGAACGTCGACGATGCGATCGTGCGCGTGCGCGAAGGCTCGGCATTGTCGCGCGCGCTGGCCCATACGAAGACGTTCCCGCCGGTGCTCGTGCACCTGATCCGTTCGGGCGAGGCGACTGGCGACGTAACGACGATGCTCGACCGCGCATCCGAAGGCGAATCACGGGAACTGGAGCGCCGCACGATGTTCCTGACGAGCCTGCTGGAACCGCTGCTGATCCTCGCGATGGGCGGCGTGGTGCTCGTGATCGTGCTCGCGGTGATGATGCCGATCATCGAGCTGAACAACATGGTGCAGTGATGCGCGGCTCGGCTCAGCGCACGAACGCGTTGGCTTTCTCCGTGGCGGGCAGCGCGACCTCGCGTTGCGTGCCGTGGCGATCGACGACGATCGAGCGTGCGCGAACCTCGGCGAGCTTCGCGGCTTCGCCGATCGCCGCGCCGAGCGATACGACGCGCGCCGTTTCGCCGCCGACGCTGACGATCGCGGCCGCACGGCGCGCGTCGAACGCGAGCACGCCGAGCAACTGGATCGTGTCGCGCCTGTCGTCGGGTTTCGCGCCGAACAGCTGCGCGCTGGCCGTGACGTCGACCGGTGGGGGCGGTGCGGGGCGGGCAGGTGCCGGCGCATCGGGCGCGTTCAGCACGTGTGCGGCCCATATCGATACGACGACGAACGCCGCGCCGGCTGCAAGCGTTGCGACGAGCGGCAACGGATCGATGCGTGACGGAACGGTGCGAAGCAGGGCGAGCGGTTTCATGGCAACGGATCGGTTCGATGAGCAGGGAACGGTTTCCATTCTTTGACGCAAGGGTGAATGCATGATGACGCACCACGAAGAAGTCGGAACGTTGCGTACCGGCAGCACGCATGAACATGCGTGCCGTCGCACGCAACGCGGCTTCACGCTGATCGAGATCATGGTGGTGGTCGCGATCCTCGGGATTCTCGCGGCGCTGATCGTGCCGAAGATCATGAGCCGGCCCGACGAGGCGCGCCGTATCGCGGCGAAGCAGGACATCGGCACGATGATGCAGTCGCTGAACCTGTATCGACTCGACAACGGCCGTTATCCGTCGCAGGAGCAGGGGCTGACTGCGCTGGTCCAGAAGCCGAGCGTCGACCCGGTGCCGAACAACTGGAAAGACGGCGGCTATCTGGAGCGGTTGCCGAAGGATCCCTGGGGCAACGCATATCAATACCTGAACCCGGGCGCGCACGGCGCGATCGACGTGTTCAGCTACGGCGCGGACGGCAAGCCGGGCGGCGAGGGGAACGATGCGGACATCGGCTCGTGGCAGTAAGGGCACGTGCATCGCGCACATGAAGCGCACGAACGCGCCGCGGCGATCGCGCCGATATCGTCAATCCGGCTTCACGCTGCTGGAGATGCTCGTCGTGCTCGTGATCGTCGGGCTGCTGGTCGCGGTCGTGACGCTCGCGCCGTCGCGCAATCGTCGCACCGATCTCGCCGAGGAAGCGCAGCGGCTGGCGAACCTGCTCGAATCGGCCGGCGACGAAGCGCAGGTGCGCTCGATGCCGATCGCGTGGCAGCCGGTGGGCGGCGGCTATCGGTTCGTGCAGCGCACGGAAAACGGTGCGTGGGCGCCGATGACGGACGACCTGTATCGCGCGCGTCGCTGGGGCGGCGAGGTGACGGGCGTGTCGGTGCGTTACACCGGCGGCGGCGAAACGCCGTCGCAGATCGTGCTCGGCAGCGAAAGCATCGACGTGCCGGTGACGATCACATTGTGGTCCGGCGACGTGCGGATGGCGGTGGTGGGCACCGGCATCGGCAACTTTGTCGTGCGCCGGCCATGAACCGCATGCGACGCCGGCGAGCGCGCGGAGCGCCGGATTGAATCGCGTCGCGACATGCTTCACCTGACTGTCATAGTGCCCGCTCACAATCTGACGTTCGTTTGTCGCGTAACCGCTCACGGGGGTGCGCGTTTCGCCGGCAACGTGCAACTCCACTTCCGTCCAGGGATTCATGACTCGTTCACGGGCGCCGACCGGTGTCCTGGCGCTCGTCGCGTGGCTGGCGTTCGTCGTGCCGTGCATGCACGGCATACACGCGCAGGAGACCGGTTCCATCGTCCGCCAGACGGGCAGCACGGTGCGTTTCGATTTGCCCGCGCAGCCGCTTGCGAAGACCTTGCGGGATTTCGCGCGGCTCACCGAGCTGCTCGTGCTGGCGCCGGCGCCGCTGCTCGACGGGCGCACGAGTGCGCCGGTGCAGGGCGACTTCGCGCCGCGCGACGCGCTCGAGCGGATGCTGGCCGGAACGGGGTTGCGTGCGGAATTCTCGCGTCCGGACGAAGCGATCATCGTCGCGCAGCCGGCCGCCGAGCAGGCGCCCGCGCCGGCCGACACGCCGGCGGATGCGGCCTTGCCGATCGACGGGATCGGCGATTCCGGCGAGCGGCACGCGTTCGCGGGCCTGCTGCAGGCGCATCTGATCGATGCGCTCTGTGCGCAGCCGGCAGCGGTGCCGGGCAGCTATCGACTCGTCGCGCAGGTGCGCATCGACAACAGGGGGGCGGTGGTGGCGGTCAACATGGTGGCATCGAGCGGTTCGGCCGCCCGCGACGCGGCGGTGATGCGCGCGCTGCGCGCATTGAAGCTGGACGACGCGCCGCCGGCGGACCTGCCGCAGCCGGTCACGATCCTGCTGCGTCCGGCCGGCAACGGCGTGCATTTCCGCTGTCCGGCGCCGCAGCCGGCCGTTCGGGGCTAGGCCGCGATGAGCGACAGCAACCGCACCGGGCTCAGGAAGGTGCTGGCGACGCGCTATGCGTACCTGGTCAGGCGCCTCGAACGCGTGACGGGGTCGAAGGACGGCGCCGCCGACGCGCTGCACGAAACCTGGCTGCGTCTCGAGAACGCGAACGTTTCGACGCAGGTGACGAACGCGGACGCCTATATACTCGGGATGGCGAACAATGTCGCGATCGACCAGCATCGCCGCGAACGCCGGCATCTGCACGACGACGATGTCGAGACGTTGCTGGAAATGCCCGACGAGCTGGCCGATCCCGAGCGGATCGTCGCGGCGCGCCGCAAGGTCGAGACATTGAAGGACGTGCTGCGCGGCTTGCCGCCGCGGCGCCGCGCGATCCTGCTGGCCGCCCGCGTGGACGGCCTGCTGAACCGCGAGATCGCCGAGCATTTCGGCATTTCGCTGCGGCTCGTCGAAAGCGAGCTGAGCGCGGCAATGAAGTACTGCCTGCAGCGCATGCAGGAAGACGGTGATCCGTACACGGGTTCGCGAGGCGGCCCGCGTAAATTTTGAGCATCCGGACGATGACGAAAGCCCAGGCCGAACCTGCCCACGACGAACTCGACGAAGCGAGTGCGTGGCTGCTGCGTCTGCGCTCGGGAGACGCGAGCCAGGCGGAAGCCGATGCGTTCGAGCGCTGGTGCGCCGATCGTCCGCAGGCCGCCGGCCTGCTGCGCGATACCTGGAGTTCGCTGCGCACGGCCGCGACCGAACTGGCGCACGAGGAGCGCGCGGCCGCAGCCTGGGCAAACGTTGCCAAGCGCGAGCGCACGATGCGCACCGGGCGGCGCGCATTCATCGGCTTCGCGGTCGCGGCGGGCGCATCGTGGCTCGCAGTGCGCCCGCCGATGCAGTTGTGGCCGTCGCTCGGCGATCTCGCGGCCGATTACCACACGGGCACCGGCGAGCAGCGCAGCGTCGCGCTGTCGTCGCGCGTGACGGTCGAGCTGAATACGCAGACGCGTCTCGATGTGCTGGCGGCGAGCGATGCCGCGCACGGCGTCGAAGTGGTCGCCGGCGAAGCGGAGATCGACGCGGCCGCACCGCCGGCCGGCCGCGCGACGCCGATCCAGCCCGTCACCGTGGTGGCGGGCGGCGGCCGCATGCAGGCGACAGTCGCGCGCTTCAACGTGCGGCGCACGGGGTCGCAGGTTTGCGTGACCTGTCTGTCCGGCACGGTTGCGCTTGCGCATCCGCGCGGTGCGCGCACGCTCGCGGCCGACGATCAGGTCGTCTACGACGATCGCGGCGTGCAGCCCGTGGCGCGCATCGATCCGGGCGCGGTCAGCGCGTGGCGGCGCGGCATGCTGGTGTTCAACGGCGTGCCGCTCGCGCAGGTCGTCGACGAGATCAACCGCTACCGGCGCGGCAAGGTCATCCTGCGCAGCGCGTCGCTCGGCGAGAACCGGATGCAGGCGCAGTTCCCGATCACGCGGCTCGACGACGTGATCGACATGGTCGGCCGCCTGTACGGCGCGCACATCACGCGGCTGCCCGGCAACATCGTGCTGCTGAGCTGACGGGCTTCCCCCGTTTCATTTCCTCTGTCTTCCCTCCGCCGGCGATGCGTTCGCGGCGCTTCCGGCCGTCCGCGCCCTGCGGGTTACGGCCGCTCGATACGACCTGATCAATGAGGGCCGGCAAACGCCGGGCTGCCCTTCATGGCGGCCCGGTGTGACGTCGTCGGACCCGAGGCGTGGGTGGCAAGCGCCCCGGCCGCGCAGCGATGCGCGGTGCGGGGGATGTGTGTCGATGGAGCTTCGGGCGGTGGCGTGATCATGAACGAATCGCAACGGGACACGGATCCCGGCGACGCGAATACGCGCGCCGATTCGATCCGCGAGGGCGCCGTGCGCTGGCTGCTGTGGTTACGCGCCGGCGACACGACGGAGCAGGAACTCGACGTTTTTGCGCGTTGGCGCGCGCAGAGCGACGAGCATGCTCGCACGGTCCGCGAGCTGATCTGGATGTGGGCCGTGCTGGAGACGGTCGGCCGTCAGGAGCCCGGCGGGCCGACACGCACGCATTGACGCGGCGCGGCGCAAGCCGTGCACCCGGGCGGTGCGCAAAACCGCGCCGGCGCCCGGGCGCCGCAAGAAAGTCTGCGGGTTAGGCGGGTTTGCTTCGACCTTGTATATGAGAGAGCGAGGGGGCCGTGAAGAGGGGCCGTGCAGAGAGGGCGGTGAAGCGGAGACCGGGGAACGGGGGCCGGAGACGGCTCCCGGATCGCCGTCCGGCCGCGCTGGCTCGCGGGTGGCCACGAGGTGCCGGTTGCGTCGCGCCAGCCCGGTTCACGATTCAGGCGGGCGACTGCGGCTGCAGGCCGGCGCGTGCGCCGTTCCAGGCGGCGTCGAGCGGATCGCCGGCATCGCGCAGCGGCTCGCGCAGAAAGGGAAAGCGTTCGACGAACGGTGCGGATTCTTGCAGGGCCACGATATGGTTGACCATCCATTGCAGCAGATCGCCGCCGTGCCGGACCTGTTCCGGGCGCCAGTCCGGCATCGTCGAGAAGAGGGCCGAGAAGCCGCTCCAGCGCGACGGGCGGTCGTTGTCGCCGGGCCGGAAATAGGTGTTCATCGCGACGTCCCGCGCATCGGTCAGCATGCCGACGAACAGCCCGTGCGGTGTCGGCACGCCGATCTGCTGCCAGCCTTCCGCGAGGGCGAGCGAGCGCATCACGCGCGCCGCGACGAAGGCGATACGGGTTTCATGTTCGATTTCCGCCAGCGACATCACGCCGTTGCGCTGCATGCAGCGCGCGACCGCGTGCGGGCGGATCGCGTTCGACGCGAAGCTGCGCAGCACGAGGTCGGGCACCGTCAGTTGCAGCTGGAATTCGCGCAGGCCGTGCTCGGCGCTCATCGTCGAGAAGTTGACGAACAACCCTTCGGCATGACCGAGCGCGCCGACATATGGCTCGAGCCCGAGGCGCGCGAGCTTCGGCGCGATCTGGCGTTCGAGCAGCCGCATCAGGTTGCGGCGATTGCGCACGCCCGTGAAATCGTCGAGGCCGCGCGTGACGACGTCGCTGATTTCCCAGCGGCGTTCGTCGGCGACGAGCCGCGGGGAGCCGCTCAGGTCGAACCGGGCGCGGCCATGGGCCACGCGGGGATCTACGTACATGCCGGTGCCTCGTGCATCGATTGCGGGCGGACCGCCGCGGCGGCGCGTCGCCGCGCGGGTCCGGTCGCCCACGATGCTGCGGCGTCGCGGGCGGCTCGTCAAGTGCGCGCGTATCGCGCCGCACGCGTGCGCGTGCCGTTGCAGCGGCGCGTGCGATCAACCAGACAGTGTGGGGTAATCCGATGATGCGCACGATCGTGGAACGCTTTGTCGAGCAGAGTCCGATGACGATCATGGCGCGGCTCGTGTTGCAATGCGCGTTGCACGACGATTGGATTGGCGTCGCGGCGGACGCCGGCGACGCGCTCGACGGCGAGTCGATCCGCGAGACGTTGTTCACCCTCGCCGTCGACGCGATCGCGTCGATGGCCGCGCGGCAGCGGACGCCGGATGCCGGCGTGGCCGCCGCGCCGGGGTTTGGCGCGGCGGTGACGGCACTGCACGATTGCATG
This sequence comes from Burkholderia paludis, assembly GCF_000732615.1. Taxonomy (GTDB): domain Bacteria; phylum Pseudomonadota; class Gammaproteobacteria; order Burkholderiales; family Burkholderiaceae; genus Burkholderia; species Burkholderia paludis. The sequence goes on along the minus strand of NZ_JPGL01000018.1, from coordinate 50,280 downwards.
AGCCGATGGCGTTCCGGCTGGGGGCGCGCGCTGGCAAAGGACAGCGTCGAACTGCTGCTGCCGGTCGCATCGGTGCGCAAGGTCGACGGTACGCGTGCCGTCGACGGGATGCGGTTGCGCGTGCTGGACGGTACCGGCGAGGCCTGCGCGCCACAGGCCGGCGGGTGCGACTGCGGACGCTCGTGCGACGACCCCGCACGCGATGCGGCGGCGGACGGTGCGCGCGTCCTGCCGGTCTACGATCCGGAACTCGGGATGATCGTCGACCTGCTGCCGTGCGAGCGTGGCCGAACGAACGAGCGTGCATTCGTCGGCGCGTTGCTTGAAACGGTCCGGCCCGGCGAGCTGTGGATTGTCGACGGGGGCTTCGATACGGACGCGCTCCTTTCCGGCTGGCCGCGCCGCGGCGGCGCGTTCGTGTTGCGCGAATACGGCCGCTCGGCCGCGTGCCGGCCGCTTGGTGCCTGGCAGGAGAGCGGTGCGTTCGGCGACGGACGCATTCGCGAACAATCCGTCGGGATGGCCGGCGAAGGCGGCGTGTCGGGCGTATTTCGGCGGATCGAATGGCACCGCACGGATTCCCCCGGCGAAATCGTCACGCTGTTGACCGATCTGCCGGCCGGGCGATTCGACGCACCGCAGGTCGTGGCGCTGTCGTGCCGGCGCTGGCGCGACGCGTTGCCGCTGGCGCTCGAGTCCGTCACGGGCGGCGCGTCGTTCGGCGCCGTGCCCGCCCGCGCGGCGCTGCTGGCGAGCGGGATCGCCGCATTTGCATACAACGCGTTCAGCGTGATGACGCGCGTCGTCGGCGGTGCGCTCGATCTCGATGCGCGCGACGTCGACCGCTTGCCGTCGCTGATCGCCGACGGCGTGGCGGCGACCTATGCGGGCATGATGATCGCGCTGCCGCCGGACTGGTGGCAGCGATACGACCAGTTGCCCGCGACCACGCTCGGCCAGATCGTGCGGATGCTCGCCGTGCACGTCGACCCGCGCAGCGAGCGGCGTCGACGCCGCGACAACCGGCTGTCCGCGAAGTCGCAGGCGTTGCTGCGTGCAGCGACGCTCGAACGCCTGATGCACGACGACGGCGACGATCCGGCTTCCAATGTGTTCAGCCTGCGCACGATCGCGATGGCGACGCGCGACTTCAGCAGCAATCCGTCGAAGGCGCTGCGGCATGCGGGCGAGGCGCTCGTGATGGTGACCAAGTACAACCGGCCTATCGCGCTGCTCGTGTCGATCGACGACTGGAACCGGCTGCTCGGCGAAGTGCGCGAGACGAGCTTCACGCGGCTGTCGTTCGATGCGGCGGTAACGCCGCAGGGGGAGCGTGCGGTCGGGTTGGGCGAATTGTCGCGGGTCTAGCGTTCCGTTTTGGCGACTCGCGGTTGTCGACAGTGGTGTGTTTCGAGCAAGGCGCCGGCCGGGATCCCGTTGCGACGGCATCGGGATCGCATCGGGACCGGGATAGCAGCCAAACCGCGACCATGCGAGACAGGACGGGGCGCTCGCCCGTCGCGGCTCATCGGCGCTCCGGCTACTCGGGATCATTTGCCGGATGGGCTCATCCGACGCGGCGTTCCGGCATGAAGTACGTCGGCCCGTGTACGCATCGAGGCCACCCGTGCGTCGGCTTCAACTGGTGAGCCGTCGCACCCAGATGACCGACGTCCACGCGAAATTGCCGCTGCCGTAGCGCGCGATCAGCGTGTCGATACGCGTGTTGATCCGCGCTGAATGCACACGGCAATGCACGATGAAATAGCCGCTGTTCACGCCGATGGCCGAGCCGTCAGGCAGCGTCGGGTTGCCGCCCTGCGCCGGCAGCAGGTATTCGGCGACGTCGCCGGTGCTGACGAAATAGGCCGTCGCGCGCCGGTCCACGAGCCGCCTGGCCTGGCTCGGCGACAGCGTCGGAATCGCGGCAACGAGCACGGGTTCGGCCGCGGTGTTCGCGTTGACGACGGTCAGGTCGGGCAGGATCGTCACGAATGGCGCGATCGCTTCGATCGCATGCGCGTCGTAGCCGGGAATGCGCGCGAGATCGTCGACGGACACGAGCTGCAGCGGCCAGCCGCCCGGGCCGTTCGCGTCGCGCAGCGAGCGCAGCATGTAGTCGGCCGTCGATTGCGCGAGCGCGGGATCGAGCGACAATTGGCCGAGCAGGCGCCGGTAAGCCAGCACGCCTTCGCCGCTGGACTGCCAGGGCTTGCCGGGCGCGATGCGCGACACGAGGTTCGTCAGGTTGAAGCGCGCCTGCGCGTCCTCGACACTGCCCGAGATCCACGCGCGCGACAGTTCGGCGTTGACCGCGATCGCGTCGGACGGCAGCAGGTCCGCGAGCCGCACGTCGGCGACCGGTGCCGACCACGGCTGCCCGACGAACGTGACGTTCGACGTTGCGCTTTGCGCACGCAGCGTCGAGCGTGCCCACTCGACCGCGGCGCGCTCGATCCACATCGTCTGAGTCGCGAGCCGCTGATTCTCGACGTCGCGGGTCGCGACCTGCTGGCGCCACAGCACGCTGGCGGCAAGCGTGGCCGCCAGCGCGACGACGAGCAGCACCGTCACGATCGCGATGCCGCGTTCGCGTCGTGCGTGCGCCGTTCTTCCCGTCCCGTATCGATGCATCCGCGTGCCTCCACAGTGTCTGTCGGCGCGGTGCGCTCAAACCTCGAACGCCAGCCACGCATGCGCGATGCTCGCATGCGCAGATGACGTGACGCCGAACAGCGCGGCGAGCCCCGCGATCCAGCCCGCGAGCGTCGCGGGACGCATGCCGTCGTTTGCAAGCGGGCCGACCAGGCTGGCGATCGCGTGCGAGCGCCACAGCAGCAGCACGAACAGCGCACAGCCGACGGTCATCGCGATGCCGAACATGTGTGCCGCGACTACCGGACGCCGCGTGAACGGCAGGCGGTGATGCCGTTGGTTCGTCGCGACGATCGCGACCCCGTTTGCGACGGGCACGATCGTCATCGCCAGCCCCCAGAACAGCGGCTGGTCGCTCGACGGATTGATCAGCAGCAGCGTGCCGATCATCCAGATCGGCGGCGCGAGCAGTGTGAGCAGGGACCATGACAGCAACTGCCACGCGAGCCACGGCGCGCGCCAGCGCAGCGGCGGAATCGGCGCGGCATGAGCGGCGGGCGGAAGCGGCCGGCCCGGCAATCCGGCGGTGCCGGACAATCGCCCGGCGAGCCATCGTACGAGCATCGTGGCGAATGACATGGAGGTCCTGTCGTTGACGTGTGCTGTTCTCAATAGCTAGGACGAAGCGGGAGGCCGCAATCCGCAGGATTTCGCACGTGCCGGCGCTTGGCCGCGCTGCGCATCGCGATTTCGCGGCGCCGCGCAAACGGTCTCGTCGATCGCTTGCCGTGTTTTGCGAGCGTTTCGTGAATATCTTCAGCGGAATGTCACAAAAACTTCCCTGTTGAAACCCGAGGATTGTCGGGCCGCACGCCGGCACGTCGCACCTTTCGCGCGTTGACCGGCCGGACGGCGACACGTTTGCCGGTCGTCCGCGCGCAACGGCGGACCGCCGGGCGCAACACGTCGGCCGCGCGACGACACGTACACGAAACGGGGGGCCACGCAAGGTCATGCGCCGCATCTCGCAAGTCTTGCGCGAGGGGCGGCTGCGCGTGCATCGCAGCCCGCTTGCGTCGATCGTTTCCCCGTACAGGCGGATCGGTCGACGTCACGCAAAAAACATTGCGGCAATGCGCGCTTCGTTCCGTCTAGGTAGGTGGGAGCTGCGACTTGGTGTGTCGTACGCGGCCCCGACGCGCCGTGCCGGCGCGCGGGAACACGCGGATACGAACATTTTTTTCTCATCAGGCGGCATGAAGCCGACAGGTGCACGACAGTGAAACAGTTCGAGGAAAGCAGGCCGGCCGGCGATGGCGGCGCGCCAGCGGACGACGCATCGGCGCGGCGGGAGGAAGCGCTGTCGCCGGTGATCAACCTGCGCGACACGGGGCGCTTCCTGCAGGTGCTCGAGGCGCTCAAGTGCTCGCTGGCCGTGAGCCGCCGTCCCTCCGGCGTAGCCGTGATCGGCGTTGACAACGGCGTTCCCACGCTGTCCGCGTGCCTTTTGCCGCGCTCGATGGGCATGGCCGTGTCGGGCAACCGGCTCGCGGTCGCGACGATCCACGAGCTGATGGTGTTCGCGAACGTGTCGACGCTTGCGCCGCGCTATCCGGCTCGCCCGGACCACTACGACGCGATGTTCGTGCCGCGCATGTCCTACTACACCGGTGATCTCGACCTGCACGACATGGCGTTCGACAAGCACGTGCTGCTCGCGGTCAACACGCGCTATTCGTGCATCAGCGTGATCGACGGCTATTTCAACTTCACGCCGATCTGGCAGCCGCCGTTCGTGACGGAGACCGTGCCGGACGATCGCTGCCACCTGAACGGCATGGCGTTTGCCGACGGCAAGGTGCGTTTCGTGACCGCGCTCGGCATGAGCAACGAGCCGTTCGGCTGGCGGAGCGGGATGGCGAACGGCGGCATCGTGATGGAGGTGCCGTCCGGCCGGGTCGTCGCGTCGGGGCTGTCGATGCCGCATTCGCCGCGCGTGATCGGCGGGCGGCTGCATGTGCTCGAAGGCGGCCGCGGCCACGTGCTGCAGATCGATCCGCAGTCCGGTGCGCGGCGTGTGCTCGCGAAGCTGCCGGGCTTTACGCACGGTCTCGCGGAGTACGGCGGCGTGTTGTTCGTCGGGCTGTCGAGGCTGCGTGACAAACGCGGCCCGCAGGGGCTGCCGATCGAAAGCGAATCGGATGCGCTGATCGCGGGGGTTGCCGCGCTCGATGCGAATACCGGTGACGTGCTCGGCATCCTTCAGTTCTTCAACGGCGTCGACGAGATCTTTGACGTGCAGGTGCTTCCTGACGTGCGGCGCGCCGAAATCCTGAGCCCGCATCAATGGGCCGAGAGCCCTTCGATCGTGACGATGCAGGGCGGTTTCTGGCAGACGCGTCCGCGCGAGGAAGACGAGCCCGCGAACGCCGAAGGGAAAGCACGATGAACGTCGATCGTTGCGGGTTGTCCGGCGTCGTTCCGTCCTTATCGGTAGACGCTGCGCATGCGGCGTGCGGCGCGTCGCCGCTGCGGTCGGGCGGGGTGCTGTGGCTCACGGGGCTGTCGGGTGCCGGCAAGACGACGCTGGCCGATGCGCTCGCGGTGCGATTGCGCGAACGATACGCGCGTCCGGTGGTGCTGGACGGCGACCGGCTGAGGGCCGGGCTGAACCGGGATCTCGGCTTTACGGTGCAGGACCGGTTCGAGAACGTGCGGCGCATCGCCGAAGTCGCGGCGCTGTCGAGTGAATCCGGCGCGCTCGCGATCGTCGCGGTCCTTTCGCCGCTTGCGGCGATGCGCGATCAGGCGAGAGCGATCGTGGGGGCGGCATTCCGGGAAGTGTATGTCAGCACGTCGCTGGCCTGTTGCGAGGCGCGTGACCCGAAAGGGCTGTACGCGAAGGCGCGGCTCGGCGTGCTGCCGGAGTTCACGGGTGTTTCAGCGCCGTACGAGCCGCCCGTTCGGGCCGACCTTGCAATCGATACGGGCAACGAGTCGATCGCGAAGTGCGTCGATACGTTGATGCGATTCGCGTGCACGCAGTTCGGCCGGCAGGCGGAGCGTCCGGTGCAGGTGCGTCGCGGCTGAGTCGGAAGCGAAGAACGGGAAAGCATTGTCCACGTCATGCTAAGGATGACGAACGAAACGTCATCAAAGTGAAACAGGCATTTGATAACGGGGCGAACGGCTGGCGCGATGCGCACGCTTCGATCCGGAACAACAAAGGGGAATGGCGCATGCCGCCGAGAGTAGACCGCAAGTCACGCGAACGATGGCGGCTGAACGGCCGATGCCTGGCCGGCGCCGTGCTGGCCGGAGGGCTCGGCCTCGCGCCGGGTGTTCAAGCGCAGGAAGCCGCGCCGGCCGCGAAGGCGGCGCCGGCCGCACCGCAGTCGTTCGACGTGAATGCCTTCGTGGTGCGCGGCAACACGACGTTGCCGGCGCTCGAGATCGAGAAGGCCGTGTACCCGTTCGAGGGGCCGGGCCGCACGCTCGCCGACGTGAACGCCGCGCGTGACGCACTGCAGAAGGCGTACCAGGATCGCGGCTACCAGTCGGTCGTCGTCGAGCTGCCGCAGCAGCAGGTGAAGAACGGCGTGATCCTGCTGCAGGTGACCGAAGCGAAGGTCGGGCGCCTGCGCGTCGACGGCGCGAAATACAACTCGCCGCAGAACATCCGCGACGCGGTGCCCGCGCTGGCCGAAGGCCAGGTGCCCGATTTCAACCAGGCGCAGCAGCAGCTCACCGACCTGAACCGTTCGGCGGACCGTCAGGTGATTCCGGTCCTCAAGCCCGGCACGCTGCCGCAGACGGTCGACGTCGACCTGAAGGTCGACGATCACAGCCCGCTGCACGGCTCGCTGGAACTGAACAACGACAACAGCCCCGGCACGTCGACGCTGCGCACGACCGCGAACCTCAGCTACTCGAATCTGTGGCAGCTCGGTCACGTGATTTCCGGCACCTATGTGCTCGCGCCGCAGCATCCGAACGACGCCCGCGTCTACGCGTTCTCGTATCTGGCGCCGATCCGGGATTCGCACTGGAGTTTCCTCGCGACGGTCGTGCACTCCGACAGCAACGTCGCGTCGGTCGCCAGCACCAACGTGCTCGGCAAGGGAACGACCTACGGCTTCACGGCGATCTATGCGCTGCCGGCGTCGGACACCTACGCGCACTCCGTCAGCGTCGAGATCGACCGCAAGCATTTCGACGAAAACGTGTCGATGCCGGGCCAGGCGGGCTCGACGGCGCCGCTCACGTACGTGCCGGTGACGCTGTCGTACAACGGCCAGCTGAGCCTGAAGAACTCGCAGACGTCGTTCTCCGCGTCGGTGACGACGAACATCCGCGGCATCGGCAGCGACTGGGGCGCATGGGACAACAAGCGCTACAACGCGACGCCCGATTTCGTGTACGGCAAGTTCGACATCAACCACACGCAGCGCTTCGCGAACGACATGCAGGCCAACGCGCACGTGAACGCGCAGATCTCGAACTCGCCGCTCGTGTCGAGCGAGCAGTTCGCCGCGGGCGGGATGAACAGCGTGCGCGGCTACATGCAGGCGGAGGACACGGCCGACAGCGGCGTGATCGCGTCGCTCGAGCTGCGCAGTCCTTCGCTCGCGAAGTGGCTCGGCGGTGCGGTGGGCAGCCGCGTGAACGAGTGGCGCTTCCATGCGTTCTTCGACGCGGCGCACCTGTGGCTGCTGAGCCCGCTGCCCGAACAGACGTCGCGCTTCAACCTGATGAGTGTCGGCGTCGGCACGCGGGTGCAGCTCATGAAGTACGCGAGCGCGGATTTCGAGGCGGGGTGGCCGTTGAAGGCGGGCGTCTATACGCGGCAGTACAGCCCGCGGTTCGATTTCTACGTAAGGCTGGGTTTCTGACGGATTTTTTTTGATCGTGCCGGGGCGATGCGACGAGCGCGGCGCCCGCACATTCGGGGAGTGGATCGTGAAGCGAGTCTTGTTTTTCCTGTTGGCGGTGATGCTCGGTGTGCTGCCCGGCATCGCGAACGCATGGTGGCAGAACGACTGGTCGTACCGGAAGGCGATCACGATCGACGCGAGCCCGAAAGGCGCGAATCTCGCGGAATCGGCCGGCCGCGTGCCGCTGCTGATCCGCCTGCACTCGGGCAACTTCCAGTTCGACGGGCTGGCCGACAACGGCGCGGACATCCGCTTCGTCGCCGCCGACGACAAGACGCCGCTGAACTATCACATCGAACAGTACGACCCGGTGCTCGGCGTCGCGCTGATCTGGGTCGACATTCCGAAGATGCCGGCCGGCGCCGCCGAGTCGATCTGGATGTACTACGGCAACAAGAAGGCGCCGGACGGCGGCAAGCCGGCCGAGACGTTCGATGCCGACTACACGCTCGTCTACCACTTCAACGGCGCGGCGGGCGCGCCGCCGAAAGACCTGACCGCGTACGGCAACCACGCGCAGAACGCGTCGTTCCGGACGATCGAGGACGGCATCGTCGGCAAGGGCGCGCGGTTCGACGGCAGCGGGTCGCTGACGCTGCCGGCGAGCCCGTCGCTGAACGTGCCGGCGGGTGGCAGCTTCACGTTCAGCGCATGGGTGAAACCGTCCGCGCTCGCGCCGAACACGCTGCTCTACAGCCGCCGCGACGGCGCGAACGCGCTGCTGGTCGGGCTGGACAACGGCGTGCCGTTCGCGGAAGTCGACGGCGGCGCGGCCCCGGTGCGCACGCCGGCCGCCGCGCCGGTTGCCGCGAACCAGTGGACTTATCTCGCGGTCACGGCCGACGGCAAGAACCTGACCGTGTACGTGAACGGCAAGCAGGCGGCGCAGGTCGCGGCGGCGCTGCCCGCGCTGAGCGGCGCGGCAACGGTCGGTGCGGACGCAACGGGTGCGCCGGCCGGGTTCGCCGCGTATGCGGGCGCGCTCGACGAACTGCGCCTGTCGAAGATCGCGCGCACGCCGGCCGCGATCGCGGTCGACGCGCTCGCGCAGGGCTCGGAATCGAAGCTCGTCGCGTACGGCGCCGACGAGAAGCAGTCGGGCTTCGGCTTCGGCTACTTCGGGGTGATCGTGCAGTCGGTGACGGTCGACGCGTGGGTCGTGATCACGATCCTGCTGGGCATGGCGCTCGTGTCGTGGATCGTGATGTGGACGAAGGCGCGCTACGTCGGCGCCGTCGACAAGGCGAACCAGTACTTCGTGAAGCGCTTTCGCGAAGTGGCCGGCCGCCACCTGGTCGGCCTCGCGCATGTCGACGAAGCGAGCGACGACGGCCGCCGGCTGTACCAGTCGTCGCTGTACCGGCTGTACAAGGCCGGCGTGCACGAAATCCACAGCCGCATGGACGGCAACGGCCGCACGGTGATCACCACCGAATCGATCGAGGCGATCCGCGCGTCGATGGACGCGACGCTCGTGCGCGAGAACCAGCGGCTGTCGAAGTCGATGGTGCTGCTGACGATCGCGATCTCGGGCGGGCCGTTCCTCGGCCTGCTCGGCACGGTGGTGGGCGTGATGATTACTTTCGCCGCGATCGCGGCAGCCGGCGACGTGAACGTGAACGCGATCGCGCCGGGTATCGCGGCCGCGCTGCTCGCGACGGTCACGGGCCTGTTCGTCGCGATCCCCGCGCTGTTCGGCTACAACTACCTGCTGATCCGCAACAAGAACGTGACCGCGAACATGCAGGTGTTCGTCGACGAATTCGTCACGCGCCTCGCCGAAGCCCACCGCGCGCCCGATCACGCGGTGCTGGCCGACTGACCGCACGCAGGAGACCACCATGCAGGTTCAGGACGACGACAAGCCGTACGACGACATCAACATCACGCCGATGCTCGACCTCGCGTACGTGCTGCTGATCATCTTCATCATCATGACGACCGCGTCGGTGCAGGGCATCAAGGTCGATCTGCCGAAGGCGAGCTCGTCCGCGAGTCTCGCGAAACCGAAGACGAAGGCGATCACGGTCGCCGATTCGGGGCAGGTGTTCCTCGACGCATACCCGGTGACGATGGACGAGCTCGAGAGCCGGCTGCGCACCGAGAAGGCGACCAGCCCGGAGTTCCCGATCGTGCTGAAGGGCGACGCGGGCGTGCAGTACCAGAAGGTGATGGACGTGCTCGACCTGCTGCGCCGGCTCGACCTGTCGCAGGTCGGCCTCGTGACCGGCAAGGCGAAGCAGGGCGGCTGACGCGATGGAAATGACCTATAACGGCGGCCCGCCGGACAAGGGCCCCGGCCGCTACGTGAAGCCGGTCGCGATCGCGCTGGTGCTCGCGGGGCTGGCCGCGCTGATCTGGCATTACGCGGGCGACACGGCCGGCGTGAAGCGCGTGAGCGCGCCGCAGGTGACGACGGTGATCCCGCTGCCGCCGCCGCCTCCGCCGCCGAAACAGAAGCCGCCGCCCGAGAAGATCAAGGAAGAGGTCAAGACGCCGGTCGACCGGCCGACGATCGCGCCGAAGCCGTCCGAGGCGCCGAAGCCGTCGGACAACCAGCCGAAGCAGATGACGATGAATGCCGACGCGCAGGCCGGCAGCGACAACTTCGGCATCGGCGCGGGCGACGGCTCGGGGCAACTGGGCAGCGGCGGGGGCGGCAAGTTCGGCAATGCGAGCTATGCGCAATACATGGTGTACGTGCTGCAGCGCGCGATCGAGCAGGACAGGGGCGTGCAGGAAGCCGGCGGCGCGCGTTTCGCGGGCAGCCTGAACCTGTGGATGGATGCGGCGGGGCGGATCACGAAGGTGACGGTCGCGCAGTCCACCGGCGACGCGAAGATCGACGCGGCCGTCGTTGCGGCGGTCGAGGCGCTCGGCAAGGTCGACGAGGTGCCGCCGCCCGCGACCGCGTATCCGGTGCTCGTGAAGCTCCAGGGGCGCAAGCCGGCATGACGATGCGCGCGCGAAACGACGAAAGAATCATGGGGTGGCGCCGTCGCACGGATGCCGCCGGAAAAGAAACGAAAATTGTTCGGAGTGCTTCGATGATTGGGAAGATGAACGGACGGGGTGGGGTGCCCCGCAACGGCGCGCCGCCCGCGCGCCTGTCGCGCGCAGGCGCGGCGGTGCTGATGTTCGGGTTGACGTGCGCGTCCGCCGCGCACGGGCAGTCGCTCGAGGCGCAGGCGGCGTCGGGGAAGGCCGCGCCGACCGAGAGCGTGGTGATCAACCTGATCAACCTGCTGGTGAAGCGCGGCGTGCTCACGCAGCAGAACGCGAACGAGCTGATCGCCGAAGCGCGCAGCGAGGCCGTGCAGGCGAAGTCGGCGCGCGCAGCGGGCGCGCCGGTCGTGGCGGGCGGCATGGTCAACCCGCCGACGCAGCCGGGCGACGTGGCGGTGCCGTACGTGCCGCAGCTCGTGCGCGACCAGATCCGCGACCAGGTGAAGCAGGAGGTGATCGCGCAGGCGAAGGCCGAGAACTGGGCGCAGCCGAACACGTTCCCCGACTGGGTGTCGCGCATCAAGCTCGACGGCGACCTGCGCGTGCGCGACGAGTATCACTTCTACGGCAGCGGCAACACGAACGGCGTGACGAATTTCGCGGCGATCAATCAGGCCGGCGGCTTCGACATCAACCAGAACACCAACAACACGCAGATTCCCACGCAGAACACGCGGGAGAACCGCAACAACCTGCTGCGCTACCGCGCGCGGCTCGGCGTGACGGCGACGCTGTCCGACGACATGATCGCCGGCATCCAGCTCGCGAGCGGCAACGACAACGGGCCCGTGTCGACCACGGCGACCGCCGGCGGCGGCTTCGCGAAGAAGAACATCTGGCTGAACAAGGCGTTCTTCGCATACAAGCCGACGTCGTGGCTGAACCTGACGGCCGGCCGTTTCGACAACCCGTTCTTCAAGTCCGACCTGGTGTTCTCCGACGACCTGATGATGGACGGGATCGCCGCGAACCTGCGCCATGCGCTGCCGTGGAATCCCGATGTCACGCTGTTCGGCACGCTCGGCGTGTTCCCGATCCAGTACACGAGCGAGAACTTCCCGTCGAACAGCACCGAGAAGGCCGGCAGCGACACGAAGTGGATGTTCGGCGCGCAGTTCGGCGCGGACTGGAAGATCGACGCGAAGAACCGGCTGCGCGGCGCGGTCGCGTACTACGACTTCCAGAACATGCGCGGCACGCTGTCGTCGCCGTGCGCGCTGTATCTCGGCGCGACGAGCTGCAGCACCGACAACGAGGCGCCCGCGTTCATGCAGGGCGGCAACACGCTGATCGCGCTGCGCAACATCGTGCAGAACCCGAACCTCGCGCCGGGGATGACGCCGCAGCCGCAGCTGTTCGGCCTGGCCTACAACTACCGGCTGCTCGACCTGAAGGCGCAGTGGGACACGGTGGTGGCCGATCGCTTCAAGCTGCGCCTCGACGGCGAATACGTGCGCAACCTCGCGTACAACGACAACAAGGCGTTCGCGGCGGCGTCGCTGCCGGTCAACAACTACGACACGACGTCGCTGAACGCGTCGCGCGCCGACTACCGCAGCGGCCCGAACGGCTTCCTCGCGAAGGCGACGTTCGGCGAGCCGGAGCCGCGCGAGAAGGGGCAGTGGAACTTCTCGATCGCGTACAAGTACCTGCAGCCGGACGCCGTGCTCGATGCGTTCAACGATCCCGACTTCCATCTCGGCGGCACCAATGCGCGCGGCTACGTGCTCGGCGCCGCGTATGCGGTTGCGCGCGACACGTGGGTGTCCGCCCGCTACCTGAGCTCGAAGGAAGTGTACGGGCCGCCGGTCTCGATCGACGTGCTGCAGATCGAGCTCAACGCTCGCTTCTGACCGGAGCCGCGCATGAATACGATCACTCGAACGATGCTGGCGGCCGCCTTCGGCGGCACGCTGCTGCTGGCGGCCGGCGGCGCGCACGCACAGGGCATCGAGGACAAGCTGCGCAGCCAGTTGCGCTCGACCGTGCAGGAGCTGCGCCAGTTGCAGGACAGCCAGGCGCAGTTGCAGAGCGACAAGGCGGCAGCCGAGAAGCAGCGCGACGACGCGCTTGCGCAACTGAAGGCGCTGCAGGGGCAGCTTGCGTCCGCGCGCGGCGATTCCGGCGCCGAGGCGGCCGCGAAGCGTGCGCTCGCGCAGGAGCGGGCCGGCCGCGAGCAGGACGGGAAGTCGCTGGCGAAATACAAATCCTCCTACGAGGATCTGCTCGCCGTGTCGCGCGCCCGCGATGCGCAGCACGCGCAACTGCAGAAGGATGCCGCTGCGCGCGACACACAGCTGAAAACCTGCCAGGCAGGGAATGCCGAGCTGTATCGCGTGGGGCACGAGATTCTCGACGCGTACGAGCATGTCGGGCTCGGCACGCTGTTGTCGTCGCGGCAGCCGTTCGCGCAGTCGGCGCGCGTGAAGTACGACGATATCGCGCAACGCTACGGCGATGCGCTGTATGCAGGCAAATACGACCCGGCCGCGCGGCCCGTTGCCGCCACGCCGGTGCCGGCGTCGGCCGCGTCGGCGGGCGCGCCGTGAGCGCGCGGCGCGCAGCCGGGAATGCACCGATCCATTCTTTGAATACGGAGAAGACAGACATGCAGGACAAGCAACCGAACGCCGGCGACGAACGCGCGGCATCCGACGCGCCGATCGAGGCGATCAGCGCCGACCGTCTCGCCGACGTGCTGCGCCGCGCGGGCTACCGCGTGACGGCGGCCGAGCAGAACGGCGCGGTGCAGTTGATGAGCGCAAGCCAGGGCATCGGCTTCGCGGTGCGCTTCGGCAACCCGGCCGTCGCGCTCGCGCCGCAGGGCGCCGATGCGCAGCCTGCCGCGCTGCCGTACATCGACTACACGCTGTCGTGCGTGCTGCAGGTGCAGGGCGACCTGCCGGCCGAGCTCGTCGCGGACTGGAACCGGACCAAGCGCTTCGCGCGGCTCGCGAGCCATGGGGCGTTTCTCGCGCTGGAGATGGACGTGGTCGTCGCGGGCGGCGTGTCGGAGCGTTACCTGCGCTCGACGATCGAGCTGTGGGATCGCCTGATCCAGGAATTCCTGCTGCACCTGCGCAACCGTCCCGCGATGGCCGAGCGGGAAGCGGCGACGCGTGCGGCGGCCGACGAGCGGCCGACCGAATCGGCCGCCGGGGCGGCCACGGTGGCGGCCGCGCAGTGACGCTCGCGGCGGGCCAGGGCGCGGATCGCCGGCCGCACGATCGGCGCCGCGCGGCCGGTTGCCGGGCCGCGCGCGCCGCGCTCGTCGGCCGGCCGGGGGCGCCGCCGCCGGGCGGGATGACGCAGCCGCGAGTGCTGCGCGTGATGCCGACGGACGCGCGCCGACGCAGCGTCCGCATTTCGAGGGTAATCCGGAGGGCAGTCGAACGATGATGACGAAGATGAAGTGGCTGGCAGCGGTGGCGGGCAGTCTTGCGCTGGGCGTGCCGCCGGTGGCGCACGCCGGGGACGACGTGATCGCGAACGCCGCGCAGGCGTCGGTCACGCAGGCCGATATCGCGGGGTTGTTGAAGACGGTGAGTCCGGAGGGACGCGAGCGTCTTGCGGCCGATCCCGCGACGCTGGACCAGATCGTGCGTTCGACGCTCGCGCAGAAGGCCGTGCTGGCCGAAGCGAAAGCGAAGGGCTGGGACCGGCAGGCGCAGGTGCAGGCGGCCGTCGAGCAGGCGCAGCGCGACATCGTCGTGCGCAGCTATCTCGCGTCGGTCAGCGCGCCGCCGGCCGATTACCCGTCGGACGCGGAGCTGCAGTCCGCGTACGACCGGAACCGCGCCGCGTTCAACGCGCCGCGCGCGCTGCATGTCGCGCAGATCTACATCGCGGTGCCGCCGAACGCCGATGCCGCGACGCTCGACAAGGCGCGCAAGCAGGCGGCCGAGCTTGCGAGCCGCGCGCGCGGCGGCGATTTCGCGGCGCTGGCGAAGGCGAATTCGCAGGACCAGGCGAGCGCGGCGAACGGCGGCGATCTCGGCTTCGTGCCCGATCAGCTGATGGTGCCGGCGGTCCGGCAGGCGGCCGACGCGCTGAAGCCCGGCCAGGTGTCCGCGCCGATCCAGACGCCGGCCGGCTTTCACGTCGTGAAGCTGATCGACGTACGCGCGGCCGCGCCGCGCCCGTTCGCCGACGTGAAGGCGCAACTGCGCGAGATGCTGCGCGCGCAGCGCACGCAGCAGAATGCGCAGGCGTATCTCGCGAAGCTGGCCGCGAACGCGCCGATCAACGAAGACGCGCTGAAGAAAGCGCTGGCATCCGCCCGGTAGGCGCGCGCATGGCAACCGTCCGTTCGACGCCGCGCGTCGAGGCCCCCGACGCGCGTACCCCCGGGCGCCGCCGCCCGGCCGCGGCCGCCGACCGCCCACGCATGCCGAAGGCCAACCCGTGGCCGGGCCGGCCCGGCGAGTGGCCCACGCATTGTCCGCTGTGCTTCGGCGCGCTGGAGCCGTTGCCCGGCGCCGGCGGCTATGCACGGCACCGGAGTGCGCGGTGTTCCGCGCAATGCGTGCTCACGACGCGCCAGTACCAGCCGGAGGAGCTGACGATTCGCGGCTCGCGCGACGTGCAGGTCGCCGCCGATCATCGCGAACGCTTCGTCGCGCAGTGGGCGCGCCATTACGCGCTGATGCGGCGCGCGTGGCCCGCGCTCACGATCGCGCGCTTCGTCGCGGTGATCGACTGCGTCGACGTCGCGGATCTCTGGTCGTACCGGATGCTGCGCGACGACGATCTGGCGGCCGTGCTGCTGGTGCTGGCCGGCTTCCTGCGCGTGCCGGAGGCGTCGGGCGCCGTCGAGCCGGGCGCCGCCGCACCGGGTTCCGGCGATGCGCCGGGCAGCGACGCGCATGCGCCCACCGCGCGCTGGGTGCGGTTCTGGTTCGACGCGAGCGTGCGCGACGTCGGCGATCTGTGGACGGCCGGCAGCGAGGCGCCGCCGCTGTTTCGCGTCGACTACCGCGAACCGCTCGTCACGCCGTATCCGACCGGCGCACAGGTGCATGCGTGGCAGCCGGTCGACGGCATGCGCGACGCATGGACGCGGCACGCCGATGCGCGGGAGCCGGCCGTCGGCGCAGCCGATCGCGCGGCATTCGCGCGATTTCTGGCGCGCG
This sequence comes from Burkholderia paludis, assembly GCF_000732615.1. Classification (GTDB taxonomy): domain Bacteria; phylum Pseudomonadota; class Gammaproteobacteria; order Burkholderiales; family Burkholderiaceae; genus Burkholderia; species Burkholderia paludis. The sequence goes on along the minus strand of NZ_JPGL01000018.1, from coordinate 34,613 downwards.
CGTCGGCGCGGGGCGCGAACCCGTGATGCCGGCGGCGCGAGTGCAATGGAGCCCTTTCCGAAGGAGGCGCGCATGAAGATGAGACGAAGCGTCGTCGCGACGGTCGTCTGCCTGCTGCCGGCCGCCGCCGCGCACGCGCAGGGCGGCCACGCGGCGGGGAGTGCGGCGAGTGCGGCCGCGTCGGCGGCGGCCGCGAAGCCGGTGTGCGTCGATGCGGAAGTCGACGGCCGGCGCGCACTGTCGTACGACTGCCTGAGCCAGCAACTGAAACCGAAGGCCGATCCGCAGGCGGGCGCATCGCAAACGGATTCGGAGCGGTTGTCGAAGCAGCCGTCGAACCGTCTCGGCACGTTCAACCTGTCGACCGAGCGGAACCGTTTCGGTTCGAACTGGGGGCGGTCGGTCACGCCGCAACGGCCCGATGCGCCGGTCGCGGTGCCACCGAAGTGATGCACGCGGCCAACCGTGCGGCGCGGGTGGCGATGCACCGGCGCGCACCGACGAGGAACCTCGACATGAAAGCGGGCAGGCACACAGGCCGGGCGGCGCGGCCGCGGGCGATCGCGGGCGTGCTCGCATGGGTACTCGCATGCGCGTGCGTCGACGCCTGCGCAATCACGCCGGCTGCCGAACGGCCCGCGCGGGCGGCCGCTGCGCCGCCGCCCGTCGCGCTGCCGAACTTCGCCGAGCTGGTCCGGCGCGTCGGCCCGGCTGTCGTCAACATCAGCGTCACGCGCGAAGTCACGCAGATGGGCATCCAGCTGCCGCCCGGCATCGCGCCCGATCATCCGCTCGCGCCGTTTCTCGCGCGGCGCGTGATCGGCAACCGCGAGGAGGTGAGCCTCGGTTCCGGCTTCATCGTCAGCGCCGACGGCGTGATCCTGACCAACCGGCACGTGGTCGGCGATGCGGTCGCGATCGACGTGAAGCTGACCGACAAGCGGCAGTTCACGGGTCGCGTGATCGGCAGCGATCCCGTGTCCGACGTCGCGGTGATCCGCATCGACGCGCACCATCTGCCGGTCGTCGCGACCGGCGATCCGGCGCGCACCGAGGTCGGCGACTGGGTGATGGCGATCGGTTCGCCGTACGGGTTCGCGAACACGGTCACGCAGGGCATCGTCAGCGCGAAAGCGCGTTCGTTGCCCGGCGAGCGCGCGATCCCGTTTCTCCAGACCGACGTGCCGATCAACCCCGGCAATTCGGGCGGCCCGCTGTTCGACCTCGACGGCCGCGTGATCGCGATCAACTCGATGATCTTCTCGAAGACGGGCGGCTATCAGGGGCTCGCGTTCGCGATCCCGATCGACATCGCGCTCGACGTGAAGGACCAGTTGCTGCGCACCGGCAAGGTCACGCGCGGCCGGCTCGGTGTGGCCCTGCAGGAGGTGAGCCAGGCGCTCGCGCGTTCGTTCGGCCTCGCGAGCCCGGACGGCGCGCTGATCACGGTGGTCGAGCCGGACGGCCCGGCCGCGCGCGCCGGCCTGCAGCCCGGCGACGTCGTGCTCGCGCTCGACGGCAGGCCGGTGGCCGAATCGGCGGACCTGCTCGGCATGGTCGCGGGCATGCGGGCCCGGCGGCAAGCCGATCTGCTCGTGTGGCGCGCCGGCCGCGCGATGCACGTGAGCGCGACGATCGACACGTTCGACAGCGGTACGGGGGCGGCCGGCGGCGAGCCGGGGCCCGCGCGCTTCGGGCTCGCGCTGCGCGCGGCCACGGAGCAGGAGCGGCAGCGGCTCGGCGTCGGCCAGGCGCTGGTGGTCGAGCAGGCGAGCGGTCTGGCCGCCCGCGCGGGGCTGCAGCCCGGCGATGTCGTGCTGTCGGTCAACGGTACGCCGGTCGCGAGCGTCGCCGCGCTGATGACCGAGATCGACGCCGCGCGCGGCAATGTCGCGCTGCTCGTCCAGCGCGGCGCCGCGCGGCTGTATGTACCGATCGGGCTCGGTTGACGGCCGGTCGACCGGCCGGGCGGCGCAGGGCAACGGCGAACCATCGAAACGGGAGGCGGGATGAAGCGAATGCAGGCGTGGTGGGCATCGAAATGGGGGCGGGCGCTCGCCGTCGCGTCTGCGCTGGGTGTGGGCGCCGCGCCGGCCGCCGCGCAGACGGCCGACGTGCCGCAGGCGTGGCTGCGCTACGGGCAGCTCGCCGGGCAGCAGTTCCAGGCGTGGCTCGAAGCCGACGGCGACGCGGCCGACCGTCTGCACCGTTACTTCGAGACGCGCGTGCTGAACGCGAGCGCGGACGCGCCGCTGCCCGCGATCGTCGTGAGCGCGTGGATCGGCGCGAACGGCGCCGTCACGCGTGTCGAGTTCGCGTCGCTGGGCGATACCGACGCGGACGCGACGCTGCGGCAACTGCTCACGGCCGGCCCGCTGGCGGAGCCGCCGCCGCCCGACATGCGCCAGCCGTTGCGCGTGCGGCTGAGGCTGGCGCCGAATCCCGCCGCGGCCGCCGACGCGCCCGCGGCGGCGGCGCGCATGCCGTGACGCGCACGATCAGGCCGAGGGTGGCGGATATCGTAATAAGATAAGACGTTATCGCGTCGGCGGGACCATGACGCCTTTCTTCTTCAACAGGAGCCACCCATGCAACTGACCCCGTTGGGCGGGCACGTCGCCCAGTCCGGTTTCACCGAACGGCAGAAACACGGCCAGGCGCTGATGTTCGGCATGGCCGACATCAACGAGTATGTTTCCGGCGGCGTCTGCTACGACGCCGCGGCCTATGTCCGCTATCTGCTGCGCAGCGATGCGATCATCGCGCCCGGTGCGCTGCTCGACACGATCGGCCAGCACTGGCGGGCCCGGTTCAACTTCGAGACCGGCGGGCAATGGGACGGGCGCGCGAGCATTCCGGCCGGCACGGCGGTCGGCTTTTCGCGAGGCGGCACGGTGTTCCATGCCGCGATCGCGGTCGGCGGCAGCCGGATCCGCGCCGTGAACGGCGGGCGCCTGGGCAGCGGATGGATGTATGCGGTCGATCTGGCGCGCGTGCTCGAACCCGATACGGCCGGCGGCTTTACGTACGACCGCGCGAACGTCCGGGTTCACCTGTCGCGCCTGTAGCCCGCCGTCGGGCGGCCGATTCGGCGGCGCATGCCGTGCCGGCCGCCATCCCCCGGCTGCTCGCCGCGTACGCGGCCGGGCGGACGTCCTGCCGGCGTCCGGCGATGTCCGCATGGCGTCGCGCCGTCCATCGCTGCTATCCTCTCGACCGTGAATGACTCTTCATGGCGTCGTGGATGCGCGTGCCGGCACGGCACGACCGGCTGTCCGCGACGATCCGCGACCTGTTTCGTGACTGATTTCCTACCGTCCATGTCCACATGGTCAAGACAACGATGAGCGACGCACCCGAACCCGCGGCGCCCGGCGACGACGAATCGTCCGGCGGCGCTTCGTCCTATCTGGTGCCGGGGCTCGAACGCGGGCTGCGGATCCTCGCCGAATTCTCGGCGCGCGAGCCCGTGCTCGGCGCGCCCGAGTTGTCGAAGCGCATCGGCATTCCGCGCACGACCACGTTCCGCCTGCTGCAGACGCTCGAGGCGCTCGGCTTCCTCGAGCGCGTGAACGGCGACCGCCATTTCCGGCTCGGCGTCGGCGTGCTGCGGCTCGGCTTCGAATACCTGAATTCGCTCGAACTGACCGACCTCGGCGGGCCCGTGCTCGAACGGCTGCGCGACGCGACCGGCCTGTCGACGCATCTGTTGATCCGCGACCAGCGCGACGTCGTGTTCGTCGCGAAGGCGCAGAGCAACGCGTCGATGTTCGGTTCGGTGAAGGTGCACGTCGGCACGCGCCTGCCCGCGCACGCGACCGTGCATGGCCACGTGCTGATGGGCGACCTGACCCGCGATGCGCTGCGCCAGCTGTATCCGGAAAAGCGGCTCGAGCAGTTCACCGAACGCACGCCGGGCACCGTCGACGAGCTGTACGAGCGCGTGCGCCATTACGCGCGGCTCGGCTACGCGGTCAGCGAGGCCGCGTTCGAGAGCGGCATTTCGGCCGTGACGGCGCCGGTGCGCGATCATTCGGGCTCGATCGTCGCGGCGATCACCGCGACGGTGCCGCGCTCCGAGATCGGCGAGGCGGGCGAGAAGGAGCGGCTCGTCGAAGCCGTGTGCGGCGCGGCGGTCGACCTGTCGCAGCGGCTGAACTATCGTCCGCTCGAAAGCGATCCGACGTTCGCGCACGCGCGCCACAAGGTCGCGATGTTCTGACGGCGTAGGCGTCGGTGTAGGCGTCTCGGCCCGGCCCGCCGCCGGGCTTACGCGCGCGGCGCGGGCAGGCCGTGCACGAGCAGCGCGAGCGTGTCGGCGCCCGCGTGGCGATCCTCGGAAATCTCCCGGTAGTCCGGCGACTCGACGAACCGGCGCGCCGCCGCCTCGTCGGGAAACGACATCAACACCACCTTGTCGCGGTCCCATGCGCCCTCGAGGGCGACCGGCGCATCGTCGGCCGCGAGCAGGCGCCCGTCGAACCGGCGGAATACCTCCATGAAGCGCGCCTGATACCGGTCGTATGCGTCGCGGTGCGTGAAGCGAAGTTGCGCCAGCAAATAGACTGCCACGGTCGTCTCCGTCGGTCGGGATGCCCTGATGCTACCCGTTGCCGGCCCGCCGCGCGCGGCGGCCGCGCCATCGCGGCGCGCCGGCGAAAAAAAAGCGGCCGCGCGGGCCGCTCCTGCCGGGTCGGGCGCCTGCCGCCCGGCGCCGCTCAGAACGAGTGGTGAATCCCGGTGAGCACGACCACCTGGTTCGCGGTGCTCGATACGCCGGCCGTGAAGAACGCGGCCTGCGCGCCGCCCGAGCCATGCTCGTACAGCACGTTCGCATATAGCTGCGTGCTCTTCGACAGCGCATAGATGTCGCCGAGTTCGACCTGCGTCCAGCGCCGGCCGGCCAGCGTCGTGGTCGCCGCCCCGCCCGCGATCGTGTTGAACGCGCTGCTCTGGTAGTTCACGCCCGCGTCATAGCTCTGGAACGTGTCCGAGAAGCCGTTCGACTGCATCTTCGTGCGCGTGTAGAGGCCGTGCACGAGGAAGTCGCCGAGCTGGTAGGACGCGCCCGCGCCGATGTTCTCCACCTTGTTCGCGGTGTAGCCGTTCGCGGTGTTCTGCCCCTGGAACGTCGTGATGCCGGTCGTGCTGATCAGGATCGAGCGGTCGTGCTCGTTCGAGTAGACGGCCGACGCCTTGAACGGCCCGTTCGCATAGTTCAGCGCGACGCCGACCGACTTGCCGGTCGAGAAGTTGGTCGTGTTGCCGAGCGCCATCGTCGTCGCGGCCGTGAAGCCCGCGAAGGTCGGCGAGCGGTACTTGACCGAGTTGTTGTACGGCACGTTGCCGGTCGCGGCGAGCCCGTCGATGTTGCCGGGGTGGAACGCGTACCAGCTCATCGCGAGGTAGGCCGTGCTGAGCGGATCGAGATAGTCGAACGACAGCGGCGTCTGGCGGCCGAGCGTCAGCGTGCCGTAGCGCTCCGAGCTGAGGCCGACGTACGCCGCGCGGTTCCAGAGCGTGTTCGCGGTCGCGAGCTGGCCGTTGTTCGTATAGAAGCCGTTTTCGAGCTGGAAGATGGCCGACACGCCGTCGCCGAGATCTTCCTTGCCCTTCAGGCCCCACCGATCGGGCTGCGTGTTGCCCTGGATCATCGCCCACTTCGCCTGGCCGCCGACGTTGTTCACGTACGCGACGCCGGCATCCAGGCTGCCGTACAGCGTGACGCTGCTCTGCGCCCACGCGCCCGACACGGCGCCCAATCCGATGACTGCTGCTGCTACCGCTTGCTTGACCATTTGATCTCCTGAATCTCCAACCTGATGAAAACGTGCCGTGGCGGCGCGAGCGGGAACGGCCGGGCGTCGCGCGGGATTGCCATGGATGGGCATTCGTATGTTCCATACAAGGAACAGTGTGCCTCTGATGGAATGGAGTATAGGGGCGTCGGCCGCCGGATCAAAAATAAATTTTTCGGGACGGACCGGCTTCCGGCGGCTGCGCGGCAACGCTGCGCCACACCCGGGAAAAGGCGGTAAATCCCTGCTGTAAAACAAAAAAATACTTCCGGCAAGGCGGCAGAAAGCGATCGGCGACCGGTCGGTCGGTGTTTTCCCTAGGACATGCAGCTTTTTGTTTTACTCGTGGAAAGTCGCTCCTATAATCACCATCCATAAACTGCTGTTCCTGGTATGGAACAAATCGGAGACAACCGAGCGTCGCTCAGAAGGAAGGGTGTGAGATGTCTGAACAATGGATTTGCGCCGGGCATGCCGGCGCGCTGTCGGAGGACACGCCGATCGAGTTCAAGCGGACCGACGGCGTCGAAATCGGGATCTACCGCGTCGGCGACGACGTGTATGCGCTCGAGAACGTATGCCCGCATGCGTATGCGCTGCTGACGCAGGGCTTCGTCGACGAGGGCACCGTCGAATGCCCGCTGCACGAGGCCGTGTTCGACATCAGGACGGGCGAATGCCTGAAGGGGCCGGGCGGGCGCGCGCTGAAGCAGTACGCGGTGCGCCTCGCCGGCGAGGAAATCCAGATCAAGGTGGAATGACATGAAAGAAGCGACCGTCAACTTCAATCCCTTCCTGAAGCCGTGGGTGGCGCCGCAGCCGAACAACGTCGCGGGCAAGGGGCAGATCGAGATCCCCGGCCAGGCCGGGAACCAGGTCTGGCAGAACCGCAAGGCCGCGCCGACCCAGTACGAGAACGACCTCGGCGATGCGCTGGAGCGCGTGTTCGAAGCCGGCGCGGTCGAGCTGGACGAGGTCGTCGCGGGCCTGAACCGCATCGGCTTCCGTGCGCCGGACGGCTCGCCGTGGACCGCCGAGCGCTTCCGCGCCGAGCTGGCCGCGCTCGCGGAATGAGCGCGCCGAGCGCGTGAGACCCGACGATCCGACGACAACCGCATCCGGAGCACACTGATGACGTCCCCCGTACAACACAACACGACACAACCCGACCCGGTCCGCGACTATCTCGACCGCGGCATCAAGAACTACTGGCATCCCGTCGCGCCGAGCTGGCAGGTGTCGAACGCGCCTGTCGGCCTCACGCGCCTGTCCGAGCAGATCGTGCTGTGGCGCGATCACGACGGCAAGGTCCACGCGCTGGAGGATCGCTGCCCGCACCGCGGCGCGCGGCTGTCGCTCGGCTGGAACCTCGGCGGCAACATCGCCTGCTGGTACCACGGCATCGAGGTCGACGGCGGCGGCACGGTCAGCCGTGTGCCGGCCGTGTCGAACTGTCCGCTCGAAGGCACGACGTGCGTGAAGTCGTATCCGGTCGAGGAGCGTGCCGGCGCGATCTTCCTGTGGTTCGGCGACGACGCGCATCGCGAGCCGGCGCCGCTGAACCTGCCCGAGGAACTGGTCGACGACGAGTACGCGCACTTCCTGTGCGTGTCGAACTGGACGTGCAATTACCAGTACGCGATCGACAACGTGATGGACCCGATGCACGGCGCCTACCTGCACGCGACGTCGCACTCGATGGCCGAAGGCGACAAGCAGGCCGACATGCGCGTGCGCAAGACGGACACGGGCCTGATGTTCGAGAAGATCGGCCAGCGCGACGTGAACTTCGACTGGGTGGAGCTCGGCGAAACCGGCTGCCTGTGGATGCGTCTCGCGATTCCGTACAAGCAGAAGTTCGGCCCCGGCGGCAACTTCGGGATCATCGGCTTCGCGACGCCGGTCGACGGCGACCACTGCCAGGTCTACTTCTGGCGCACGCGCAAGGTCGGCGGCTGGCAGCGCGACGTGTGGCGCTTCATGTACCGCAACCGTCTCGAGGGCCTGCACTGGGACGTGCTCGAGCAGGACCGCTACGTCCTCGAAAGCCTCGCGCCGCAAGCGCGCGATCACGAATACCTGTATCAGCACGACGTCGGCATCACGCGCGTGCGCCGGATGCTGCGCCAGCGCGCGCAGGAACATCTTTCCGCGCTTGACGCGCATCGCGCGGCGCAGGCCGCGGCGGAGCCGGCAAATGGCTGAGCACGCACCGGTCGTGTCGCTCGCGGGGCGTCGGGTGCTTGTCACCGGCGGCGCGCGCGGGCTCGGCGCGGCGTTCGTGAAGGCGCTGGTCGCGGCGGGCGCGCAGGTCGCGTTCGGCGACGTGCTCGCCGACGAGGGCCGCGCGCTGGCCGCGCAGCTCACGCAGGCCGGCCACGCCGCATTTTTCTTCACGCTCGACCTGGCCGATCCGGCGAGCGTCGACGCGTTCGTCGCGCAGGGCGCGGCGGCGCTCGGCGGCATCGACGCGCTGATCAACAACGCGGCGATCACGAACTCGGGCGGCAAGCTGTCGACGGAGCTCGACGTGTCGACCTGGGACGCCGTGATGAACGTGAACGTGCGCGGCGTGTGGCTCGTCAGCAATGCAGCGCTGCCGCACCTCGCGCAGTCGGGCCGCGGCGCGATCGTGAACCTCGCGTCCGACACCGCGTTGTGGGGCGCGCCGAAGCTGCTCGCGTACGTCGCGAGCAAGGGCGCGGTGATCGCGATGACGCATGCGCAGGCGCGCGAGTTCGGCGCGCACGGCGTGACGGTCAACGCGATCGCGCCCGGGCTGACCGAAGTCGAGGCGACGGCCTACGTGCCGGCCGAACGCCATGCGTTCTACATGCAGGGCCGCGCGCTGACGCGCGCGCAGGTGCCCGACGACGTGACGGGCCCCGTGCTGTTCCTGTTGTCGGACGGCGCGCGCTTCGTGACGGGCCAGTTGCTGCCGGTGAACGGCGGCTTCGTAATGAATTGATGTTTTTACCCTTGATGAAGGAGAGGACGATGGCGGACGCCGATCTCGAACGCAAGTCGTGGGACCAGCCCGAAGACGCAAGCTTCGGCGACTGGATGGAAGGGCGCGTGGCGCGCTACGCAACGCGGCGCTACGACTGGGACGCGCTGAAGTTCCAGGCCGACTACGACCCGAAGTACCGCCGCGCGCAGATGCGCTATGTCGGCACGGGCGGCACGGGCGTCGCGAAGGACGTCAACACGGTGCCGGCCGGCAACTTCACGTTCTCGACGATGGTCATTCCGGCCGGCAACATCGGCCCGAGCCACATCCACATCGACGTCGAGGAAATCTTCTTCGTGCTGCGCGGCAAGATGAAGGTGATCTGCGAGCGCGACGGCGAGACGTGGGAAGCGATCCTCGGCGAGCGCGACCTGATCTCGGTGCCGCCGGGTGTGTATCGCACGGAAATCAACATCGGCGAGGAAGACGCGCTGATGTGCGTGATGCTCGGTTCGTCGAAGCCGATCACGCCGACGTATCCGCCCGATTCGCCGCTCGCGAAGATCAAGCGTTGAGACGGAGCGGGCAAAGCAATGCGTGTCATCGACAAACGTGATCAGGGCCGTCCGTCGGCATTCGCCGCGCTGCTCGGGCAGTTTCCCGAGCAGCGTTGCGCGGCCGGCGTGGCCGGCACGATCGGCTATCGCGAAGCCGGCGCGCAGCATGCGGGCCGTACGCTGCCCGTCGTGCTGCTGCACGGCATCGGCTCGGGCGCCGCGTCGTGGGTGCGCCAGCTCGACGCGCTCGGCGCGTCGCGCCGCGTGCTCGCCTGGGATGCGCCCGGCTACGGCGTGTCGACGCCCGTGTCCGGCGCGTCGCCGGTCGCCGCCGATTACGCGGCGTCGCTGAACGCGTGGCTCGAGGCGCTCGGCATCGAACGCTGCGTGCTGGTCGGCCATTCGCTCGGCGCGATCGTGGCCGGCGGGCTGGCCCGCGCGCTGCCCGGGCGGATCGCCGGCCTGCTGCTGATCTCGCCCGCGGGCGGCTACGGCAGCGCGCCCGCCGACACGCGCGAATCGCGCCGCGACGCGCGGCTCGCGATGCTCGCGGAACTCGGCCCTGCCGGGCTCGCCAGGCAGCGCAGCGGCAACATGCTGTCCGGTTTCGCGAGCGAGGACGCGCGCGCCTGGGTGCGCTGGAACATGGCGCGCATCGTGCCGCACGGCTATGCGCAGGCCACGCACCTGCTTGCGAACGCCGATCTCGCGGCCGATCTCGCCGGTTTTCGCGGCCGCACGGCCGTGGCCGTCGGCGCGAACGACGCGATTACGCCGCCGGCCGCATGCGAGCGGATCGCCGCGGCCGCGCAGGTCGGGCTGCAGGTGATTCCGCAGGTCGGTCACGCCGGCTACGTGGAAGCGCCGGAGGCCTATTCCGCGCTGATCGAAACCTTCTGCCGTCAGTGCGACCTGCAACGGGGGCGCGCATGAGCGAACCGCTGCAACAAGCGCCCGACAACGGCAAGGCCGACGCCGGCTACGTGGTGCCCGGCCTCGAACGCGGGCTGCGGATTCTCGCGGAGTTCTCGCCGCGCGAGCCGGTGCTCGGCGCCCCCGAGCTGTCGAAGCGGCTCGGCATTCCGCGCACGACGGTGTTCCGTCTGCTGCAGACGCTCGAATCGCTCGGCTTCCTCGAGCGCGCCGACAAGGACCGCAATTACAAGCTGGGCATTGCCGTGCTGCGGCTCGGCTTCGAATACCTGAGCTCGCTCGAGCTGACCGATCTCGGCCTGCCCGTGATCGAGAGCCTGCGCGACGCGACGGGCTTCACGACGCACATCGTGATCCGCGACGGCCGCGACGTGGTGTTCGTCGCGAAGGCGCAGAGCCAGTCGCCGGTGTTCAGTTCGATCCGCGTGAACGTCGGCACGCGCCTGCCCGCGCATGCGACGACGCACGGCCACGTGCTGATGGGCGACCTGTCGCTGCAGGAGCTGCACGTGCTGTACCCGGAAGGCACGCTGAACCGGATGACGAGCGCGACGCCGGAGACGGTCGACGCGCTGTACGAAGTGATCCGCGAGGATGCGCTGCGCGGTTACGGCGTCAGCAACTCGTCGTTCGAGCGCGGCATCTCGGTGGTCACCGCGCCGGTGCGCAACGAGACGCAGCGGATCGTCGCGTGCATCACGGTGACGGTGCCGCGCCCGGAGATCGACGCGGCGCTGATCTCGGACGGGCTGATCGACAAGGTGCAGCGCGCGGCGGCGGAACTGTCGCGGCGGCTCAATTACCGCTCGGATGACGAGCATACGTTTCTGAAGGCTTTAGGACTCCGATGATTGAGATCGATCTGACCGGGCAGGTGGCGGTGGTGACGGGCGGTTCGTCCGGCATCGGCCTCGCGACCGCCGAACGCTTCCTGCAGGCCGGCGCGTCGGTCGCGATTTGCGGCCGCGACAGCGACCGTCTCGCGCGCGCCGAGGCCGGGCTTCGCGCGAAACATCCGGACGCGCAACTGCTCGCCGCGCGCTGCAACGTGCTCGACGAAGCCGACGTGAGCGCGTTCGCGCAAGCGGTCGCCACCCGCTTCGGCCGCGCCGACATGCTGATCAACAACGCCGGCCAGGGCCGCGTGTCGACCTTCGCCGACACGACCGACGACGCATGGCGCGAAGAACTCGAGCTGAAGTACTTCAGCATCATCCGCCCGACGCGCGCGTTCCTGCCGCTGCTGCGCGACGCGCACGCGCCGACGGTCACCTGCGTGAATTCGCTGCTCGCGCTGCAGCCCGAGCCGCACATGGTCGCGACGTCGTCGGCGCGCGCCGGCGTGCTGAGCCTCGTGAAGTCGCTCGCGGCCGAACTCGCGCCGCAGCGCATCCGGGTGAACTCGATCCTGATCGGCATCGTCGAGTCGGGCCAGTGGCGCCGCCGTCACGAGGCGCAGGCGCAGCCCGGCGAAAGCTGGGAAGACTGGACGGGCGCGCTCGCCCGCAAGAAGAACATTCCGCTGAATCGCTTCGGCAAGCCCGACGAGGCCGCCTGGGCGCTTTTTTATCTCGCAACGCATCTGTCGTCCTACACGACGGGCAGCCATATCGACGTTTCTGGAGGCTTTGCACGCCATGTCTAAAAAAACCACGGTTGGCGAGCTGATTGCCGCCTTTCTCGAGCAGTGCGGCGTGAAAACCGCATTCGGTGTCATCTCGATCCACAACATGCCGATCCTCGACGCGATCAATTCGCGCGGCAACATCCGGTATGTCGGCGCGCGCGGCGAGGCGGGCGCCCTGAACATGGCCGACGGCCTGGCCCGCGTGTCGGGCGGCCTCGGCGTCGCGTTCACGAGCACGGGCACCGCCGCCGGCAACGCGGCCGGCGCGATGGTCGAGGCGCTGACGGCCGGCACCGCGCTGCTGCACATCACCGGGCAGATCGAGACGCCGTATCTCGACCAGGATCTCGCGTACATCCACGAAGCGCCCGACCAGCTGTCGATGCTGGACGCGATTTCGAAGGCCGCGTTCCGCGTGCGCACGGTCGAGACCGTGCTGCCGACGATCCGCGAAGCCGTGCGCATCGCGCAGACCGCGCCGACGGGCCCCGTATCGGTCGAGATTCCGATCGACATCCAGGCCGCCGAAATCGAATGGCCGGAAGACCTCGCGCCGGCGCACGTCGCGGTGCGCGAGCACGACGCCGCCCGCGTGGCGAAGCTCGCCGACGCACTCGCCGCGAAGCGCCGCCCGCTGCTGTGGCTCGGCGGCGGCGCCCGCCACGCCCGCGCGGAAGTCGAACGGCTCGTGAAGCTCGGCTTCGGCGTCGTGACGAGCGTGCAGGGCCGCGGCGTGCTGCCCGAGGATCATCCGGCGACGCTCGGCGCATTCAACGTGCACGCGTCCGTCGAAGCGTTCTACAAGACCTGCGACGCGCTCGTCGTCGTCGGCTCGCGCCTGCGCGGCAACGAAACGCTGAAGTACAAGCTCGCGCTGCCGCAGCCGCTGTTCCGTGTCGACGCCGACGCGCTGGCCGACAACCGCGGCTATCGCAACGAGCTGTTCGTGCACGGCGATTCGAAGCGCGTGCTGGCCGAGCTGGCCGACCGCCTCGAAGGCCGCCTGGCGGTCGACCCGCAATTCGCGGCCGATCTCGCGGCGGCGCGCGAGCAGGCGTCGGCCGACGTGGCGAAGGGCCTCGGGCCGTACAAGACGCTCGTCGACACGCTGCAGGGCGCGATCGGCCGCGACTACAACTGGGTGCGCGACGTGACGATCTCGAACAGCACCTGGGGCAACCGGCTGCTGAAGATCTTCGAGCCGCGCTCGGGCGTGCATGCGCTCGGCGGCGGCATCGGCCAGGGCATCCAGATGGGCATCGGCGCGGCGCTGGCGGACGCGGCGGCAAAGACCGTCTGCCTCGTCGGCGACGGCGGCCTGATGGTCAACGTCGGCGAGCTCGTGACGGCCGTTCAGGAAAACGCGAACGTGATGATCGTGCTGATGAACGACCAGTGCTATGGCGTGATCCGCAACATCCAGGACGCGCACTACGGCGGCCGCCGCTGTTTCGTGCAGTTGCACCAGCCCGATTTCGCGCAGTTCTGCGCGAGCTTCGGCCTCACGCATTACCGGATCACGTCGCTCGATCAGGCCGAGGCGATCGTGCGCGAGGGGATGGCGAAGGAAGGGCCGGTGATGGTCGAGGTCGACATGCTGTCGGTCGGCTCGTTCGCGTCGGCGTTCGCGGGCCCGCCGGTGAAGAAGGAAGCGCCGACGGAGCGCCAGTATGCGTAACGCGCACGCTCCCGTCGATGTCGCGATGATCGGCTTCGGCGCGATCGGCGCGGCCGTGTACCACGCGGTCGAGCACGACGCGTCGCTGCGCGTCGCGCACGTGATCGTGCCGGAGCACCAGCGCGCGGCCGTGCAGGGCGTACTCGGCGCGGCGGTGGAAGTCGTGTCGTCGGTCGACGCACTGGCTTGCCGCCCCGCGTTCGCGCTCGAATGCGCGGGCCACAGCGCGCTCGTCGATCACGTCGTGCCGCTGCTGAAGGCCGGCACCGATTGCGCGGTCGCGTCGATCGGCGCGCTGTCCGATCTCGCGCTGCTCGACGTGCTGTCGCAGGCGGCCGACGAAGGCGACGCGACCGTGACGCTGCTGTCCGGCGCGATCGGCGGCATCGATGCGCTGGCTTCCGCGAAGCAGGGCGGCCTCGACGAAGTGCTGTACGTCGGCCGCAAGCCGCCGCTCGGCTGGCTCGGCACGCCGGCCGAGGCGCTGTGCGACCTGGGCGCGATGCGCGAGGAAAAGGTGATCTTCGAGGGCACTGCGCGCGACGCCGCGCGCCTGTATCCGAAGAACGCGAACGTCGCGGCGACGGTGGCGCTCGCGGGCCTGGGCCTCGACGCGACGCACGTGCGCCTGATCGCCGATCCGGCCGTGACGCGCAACGTGCACCGCATCGTCGCGCGCGGCGCGTTCGGCGAAATGTCGCTGGAAATGAGCGGCAAGCCGCTGCCCGACAACCCGAAGACGTCCGCGCTGACGGCGTACAGCGCGATCCGCGCGCTGCGCAACCGTGCGGCCCGCTGCGTGATCTGACCGGGCCATTGAAGGTCCGCCCGCGCCACGGCGAGGGCGGACGTGCAGACACAGATTTGTGGGACTTGTGACATGACTCCTTTCGATACGAGCCTCGTGCCCGACGGCAACATCCTGATCGGCGGCGAGTGGCGGCGCGGCCGTGGCGCGCCGTACACGAGCGTCTATCCGGCCGACCAGTCGCCGAACATGGAAGTGTCGACCGCGAACGCGGAAGACGCGGCCGAGGCCGTCGAGGCCGCCGACGCGGCATGGCGCCGCGCCGACTGGGCCGGGCTGAAGCCGCACCAGCGCGCGCAGGTGCTGTACCGCATCGCGGATCTGATCATGCAGCGCCACGAGGCGCTCGCGAACCTGCAGCGCCGCGACAACGGCAAGCCGATCGGCGAGACGCGCGTGCTGGTGGCCAGCGCCGCGAACACGTTCCGCTATTTCGCGGCGTGCCTCGAAACGCTCGACGAGGAACTGACGCCGTCGCGCGGCGACTACCTGACGATGAGCGTGTACGAGCCGATCGGCGTGATCGCCGCGATCACGCCGTGGAATTCGCCGATCGCGTCCGATGCGCAGAAGCTCGCGCCGGCGCTCGCCGGCGGCAACGCGGTGGTGCTCAAGCCGGCCGAAGTCACGCCGCTCGTGTCGCTCGCGCTGGCGCGCATCTGCGAGGAAGCCGGCGTGCCGAAGGGCGTGCTGAGCGTGCTGCCGGGCAAGGGCTCGGTGATCGGCGACGTGCTCGTGCGGCATCCGCTGGTGAAGAAGGTGTCGTTTACGGGCGGCACCGAGGTGGGGCGCGGCATCGCGCGCCTCGCGGCCGAGAAGCTGATGCCGGTGTCGCTCGAACTCGGCGGCAAGTCGCCGACGATCGTGTGCGACGACGCCGATCTCGACCACGCGGTCAACGGCGTGCTGTACGGCATCTTCAGTTCGTCGGGCGAAGCGTGCATCGCGGGCTCGCGGCTGTTCGTGCAGCGCTCGGTGTACGACGCGTTCATGGCGCGCCTGGTGGCCGGCGCACGCAAGCTGCGCGTGGGCGACCCGACCCGCCCCGACACGCAGATGGGGCCGCTGATCACCGCGAAGCATCGCGAATCGGTGGAGCGCTACGTCGCGCTCGGTCTCGAGGAAGGCGGCCGCCTGCTGTGCGGCGGCGAGCGTCCGACGGGCGACGGGCGCGAGCACGGCTTCTTCTATCAGCCGACGATTCTCGAAGGCCTGCCGAACAGCGCGCGCATCTGCCGGGAAGAGATCTTCGGGCCCGTGCTCGTCGCGATGCCGTTCGACGACGAAGCGTCGCTGATCGCGCAGGCGAACGACAGCGTGTTCGGGCTCGCGGCCGGCATCTGGACCCGCGACTACAAGCGCGCGTGGCGCATTGCGCGCGCGCTGGAGACGGGCACCGTCTGGATCAACACGTACAAGCTGTTCTCGATCTCCACGCCGTTCTCGGGCTGGAAGGAGAGCGGGATGGGCCGCGAGAAGGGGCGTCTCGGCATCCGCGAGTACATGCAGCAGAAGAGCCTCTACTGGGGCTTGAACGACGCGCCGCTGCCGTGGGCGAACTGAGCGAAGGGGAATGACGCAATGAGCATCTTGGGAATCGAGCAGATCACGTATGGTGTCGACGATCTCGCGACCTGCCGGCGCTTTTTCGCCGACTGGGGGCTGAAGGAAGTCGCGCACGACGAAACGCAGGCGCGCTTCGAGACGCTGAACGGCTGCACCGTGCTGGTCGTCAAGGCCGACGATCCGGCGCTGCCGCCCGCGTTCGAGGCGGGCCCGACGCTGCGGGAGGTCACGTGGGGCGTCGCGACGCAGCAGGAACTCGACGCGCTGCGCGGCAAGTTCGCGGGCCAGCCCGGTTTTTACGCCCGGAAGGATGCGCTCGGCTGCACCGATCCGAACGGGATGGCGATCCGCGTCGAAGTCACGCGCAAGCGCGAACTCGACATTACCGGCTCGCCGTCGAACGTGTGGGGCCGTACGCTGCGCGTCGACCAGCCGAGCCCGATCTATGCGCGTGCGGAGCCGGTCGAGGTCGGGCATGTCGTGTTCTTCACGAACTGCCTCGACGCGCAGGAAACGTTCTATCACGACCTGCTCGGCTTCGAGACGTCGGACCGCTATCCGGGCCGCGGCGCGTTCATGCGCTGCGCGCCGCACGGCGGCCACCACGACCTGTTCCTGCTCGCGCTGCCTACGGCCAAGCGCGGCCTGAACCACGTCGCGTTCACCGTGCGCGACATCCACGAAGTGTTCGGCGGCGGCATGCACATCGACCGCTGCGGCTGGGAAACGCAACTCGGCCCGGGTCGCCACCCGGTGTCGTCCGCGTACTTCTGGTACTTCCAGAACCCGGCCGGCGGCCTGATCGAATACTACGCGGACGAGGACATGCTGACGCCCGAGTGGCAGCCGCGCGAATTCGAGCCGGGCCCGACCGTGTTCGCCGAGTGGGCCGTCGACGGCGGCCTCGACGGCAACACGCGCCGGCAGAAGGACGCGAAGGCGCCGGAAGGCAAGTTCATGACGGAGCGCAAATCATGAGCGAAGCGAACACGCAGGCGCAGGCCGCGCCCGGCACGGTCGTCGTGATCGGCGGCGGCCAGGCCGCCGGCTGGGTGCTGAAGACGCTGCGCGCGCAAGGGTATGCGGGCCGTCTCGTGATGATCGCCGACGAGCCGCACCTGCCGTACGAGCGCCCGCCGCTGTCGAAGGCCGTGCTGGCCGGCGACGCCGACATCGAGACCGTGCGCGTCGTGCATCCCGACGAATTCGACGCGCTGAACGTCGAAGCCTGGCAGCCGGAACGCGCGGCATCGATCGACCGGGCGCGCCGCGTCGTGCGCACGGAAAGCGGCCGCGAGATCGAATACGACCGCCTCGTGATCGCGACCGGCGGCACGTCGCGCCGCTTGCCGGACGCGCTCGTGAAGACGCCGCACCTGCATTACCTGCGCACGCTCGACGAGGCGGCCGCGCTTGGCGGCAAGCTGCGCGCCAGCCGGCGCGTGCTCGTGATCGGCGGCGGCTGGATCGGCCTGGAAGTGGCGGCGACCGCGCGCAAGCTCGGCGTCGACGCGGTCGTGGTCGAGGGCGCGCCGCGGCTGTGCGGCCGCTCGGTGCCGCAGATCGTGTCGGATTTCCTGCTCGACCTGCATCGCGCGAACGGCGTCGACGTGCGGCTCGGCGCGGCGCTCGCCTCGCTCGACGCGCAGCCGGGCGACGCGTCGAAGGTGCGCGCGACGCTCGCCGACGGCACGACGATCGACGCCGATTTCGCGGTGGCCGGCATCGGCCTCGCGCTGAACGCGTCGCTGGCGAGCGACGCGGGGCTGGCCGTCGACGACGGCATCGTCGTCGACGAGTTCGGCGCGACGAGCGACCCGGCGATCTTCGCGTGCGGCGACGTCGCGAACCATCACAACGGCTGGCTGAAGCGGCGCGTGCGGCTCGAATCGTGGGCCAACGCGCAGAACCAGGCGATCGCGGCCGCGAAGGCCGTGCTCGGCGAGCGCGCGCCGTACGCGGAGATTCCGTGGTTCTGGTCCGATCAGTACGACGTGAACCTGCAGATCCTCGGCGATCTGCCGGCCGATGCGCAGCTCGTCGTGCGCGGCGAGCTCGCCGCGCGCCGCGCGACGCTGTTTTTCCTGGGCGACGGGCACGTGAGAGGTGTCATCGCCGTGAACAACGCGCGCGAGCTGAAGCTGGCGCGCAAGTGGATGAACCAGGGCCGGGCAGTGGATACGGAAGCCCTGGCGGACACGAGCAAGGCACTGGCCTGACCGGGCGCCGAGACCAAGGAGACACCCCGCATGAGCACTTTCGACAACGTCGTGGCCGGCCGCGCCACGATGGACGCCGCCGCCGCCACGCCCGGCACGATCATCGCGCGGCTCGAGCGGCTGCCGGCCAACGCGATGCAGATTCGCGCGCGCGTGCTGATCGGCGCCGCGACGTTCTTCGACGGCTTCGACGTGATCACGATCGCGGCGACGCTGCCGCTGCTGATTCACAAATGGGGGCTGTCGCCGACGCAGATCGGCCTGCTGATCGCATCCGGCGCGATCGGCCAGCTGGTCGGCGCATTCCTGTTTCCCGCGCTGGCCGAGAAGCATGGGCGGGTGAGGGCGATCGCCTGGAGCTCGGCCGTGATCGGCGTCACGAGCATCGCCTGCGGGTTCGCGCCGACCTTCGAGATCTTCGTGCTGTTGCGGATCCTGCAGGGCCTCGGCCTCGGCGGCGAGCTGCCGGTCGCGGCGACCTACATCAACGAGATCACGCGCGCGCATGGCCGCGGCCGGTTCGTGCTGCTGTACGAGATCGTGTTCCCGATCGGCCTGCTCGTGTCGATGGCGCTCGGCGCGTGGCTCGTGCCGCGCTTCGGCTGGGAGATCATGTACTTCGTCGGCGGGCTGCCGCTGATCCTGTCGCTGGTGCTCACGCGCCTCGTGCCGGAATCGCCGCGCTGGCTCGCGTCGCGCGGGCGGCTTCCGGAAGCCGGGCGTGCGGTGAGCGCGTTCGAGGCGTCGGTGCGCGGCGAGCTGCCGCCGGTCACGCAGGCGGCCGCATTCGACGAGATGGTGCGCCAGCATCCGAAGCGCAGGATGAGCGACCTGTTCAGCGCCGCATATCGCAAGCGCACCCTTGCGGTGGCGACGCTGTGGGCGACCTGCGGGTTCATCCAGTACGGGCTGTCGACGTGGCTGCCGACGATCTACAAGAACTTCTATCACGCGCCGCTGCAGCTTGCGCTGAACCTCGCGGTGATCGGCTCGGTGATGGGCGTGCTCGGGTCGCTCGCGTCGGCGCTGCTGGTCGACAAGCTCGGCCGCAAGCCGGTGATCGTGTGGTCGTTCGTGCTGTGCGCGCTGTCGCTCGGGTTCGCGGGCATCTATCACGCGTCGTCGGTGTACGTCGTCGCGATCTTCTGCTCGCTGTCGCTCGGGCTGATGGCGTCGGGTTTCATCACGGCCTACGTGTACACGCCGGAACAGTATCCGACGAGCATCCGCGCGTCGGGCTGCGGGCTCGGCAGCGCCTGGCTGAAGATCGCGTCGTTCGTTGCGCCGATGGTGGTGCCGCACGCGATCATCGGCGGGAATCTCGCGCCGGCGTTCTACCTGATCGGCGTCGTGCCGCTGATCGCGGCGGCGACCGTGCATTTCGTCGGGATCGAGACGAAGGGGAAGGTGCTCGAAGCGCTCGAGGCGTAAGCGCGGCCGGCGGTAGCGGATGACGTGACGAGGCCCGGGCGATGCCCGGGCCTTGTGTCGTGCGGCGCGCCGGTTGCCGCGGCGGGCCGCGCCGTGCAAACGCGCGCGATGGCCGACTGGCGGCTTGCGTGTTCTAATTCACGATCCCGTTTTTCGACCGACTGTCGCCATGCCCCTGTTCGAACCCGTCACGCTGGAAACTTCCCGCCTCGTCCTGCGGCCGCTGCGCGAAGCCGACGCGCACGCCTTCTTCGAGATTTGGTCGGATGCGGAAGCCATGCGCTATTTCTCGTTCTCGCCGATGACGCACATCGAACAGGCAATCGAGCGCGTCGCGCGCAACCTGAAGACGTCGGCGAGCGGGCAGGACCTGATCTGCGTGCTCGAACTGCGGGAAACCGGTGAAGCGCTGGGCGAATGCGTGCTGTTCCATGCGAACGAGCAATGCCGGCGCGCCGAGATCGGCTTCAGCCTGCGGCGCACGTTCTGGCGCGGCGGATACATGCGCGAAGCGGCCTCGGCCGTGATCGAACACGCGTTCGGCACGCTGCGGCTGAACCGGCTCGAAGCCGATATCGACCCGCGCAACGTCGCGTCGGCGGGGCTGCTCGAACGGCTCGGATTCGCACGGGAAGGGTTGCTGCGGGAGCGCTGGATCGTCGGCGACGAAGTGTCGGACAGCGCGCTGTACGGGTTGCTGGCAAGCGACCGGCGCGCGTGACGCGGCCGGGCCGGTGAGGGCCCGGTCATGTCATTCCCAGCGGCTGTCGTCCATGTCGGCCTCCACGTCGGCGGTTCCGCCGAAGCCCAGCTGCTCGAGCCGCGCGTAGTAGCGCGTGTAGTCGAATTCGCCGTCCGCTTCCCACGGTTCGAGATTCCAGATCGCGTCGGCCATCCACGGAATCCAGCGCGGCGGAGGCGGCCATTTCAGGAAGTAGGTCACGCGTTCGCTCGCCTGCCACGCACGCTGCTCCCACCATTCCTGAAACACCATCATGAACGTTTCGCCGCCCCCCATTCGCCACCCCATGCTGTACGGGTGCGAATCGGGCGCGATGACCCACGGTGGCGGAACCGTGCCGTACTGCGCGGTGTAGTCGGCCACGCCTTGTTCGTACCAGTCTTCGTCTGCGTACTGCCCCATCCGGTCTCCGTCTGCTGTTGGCTGCGTATTCTCTTCGAGCGCTCACGATTTCGCGAGCCGGCCCTCGACCTGTTCTTTCCCGCGCAGCGCCGCGACCCACCGGCCGGGTAACGCGTGCTCGCCGTACAGCGCGCCGGCGAGGCTGCCGGCGATGGCCGCCGTCGTATCCGTGTCGTTGCCGAGCGCGATCGCGCGCTTCACGCAGTCTTCGTAGCTGCGCGTCGACAGCAGGCAATGGATCGACGACCAGAAGCTGTCGACCACGTAACCGGACCCTTGCGGCGCGTCGAAGCGGCCGTCGAGCACGACCTTCAGTTCGACCTCGTCGGCGGTGCCCGCGTAGCGCGTCAGCAACTCGTCTTCGGCCGCGCGCACCGCATCGGGCGCCGGTTGTCCTTCGACGATGCCCATTGCGGTCAGGCCATAGAGCGCACAGCACAGCTGCGAGCGCACGTGGCCGTGCGTGACGACGCTCTGCTTGCACGCGAGCCGGATCGTTTCGTCGCGCGAGGCGGCGACCATCACGACCGGGAAGCAGCGCATCAGCGAGCCGTTGCCGTTGTCTTGCTCGCCGCCGGGGCCGGCAACGGCGGGCGCCGCGCCGGCTGCCAGCGCGTGGAACGCACGCTGCGTCTGCAGGCCGACGTCGAATACGCGGCCGTCCGGCGTGAAGGCGCCGCGATGAAACCAGTCCTGCAGGTTGCGGGCGAACGTGTCGAGATTCAGGTCGCGGTCGTCCGACAGCGCGTCGAGTAGCGCGAGCGCCTGCGCGCCGTCGTCGCTCCAGGTGCCGGGCGGCACGCCGTCGTGCGCGCGTGCAAAGCCGGGCGGCGGCGTCATGTCGATCGCCGCGGGCGGCGGGATCGACGCGGCGTCGTGGAATTCGTACGGGACGCCCAGCGCGTCGCCGATCAGCAGGCCCAGCAGGCCGCCGCGCAGGCGGGATCGTCGGTTCGGAATCGTTGTCATCGGAAGCGGTTCGGGTTGGCGGCTTGCGTCGCGAAACACCGTGCAGACTAGACCAATCGCGTGCGCGTGCCTAGCCGGCGCGATGAACGCGACGGGGAGGCAATCGCTCTAGCCGCATGCGGCAACCGGGCGAATGGGCGAATGGGCGAATGGGCAAACGGGCAAACGGGCGAACGGGCAAACGGGCAAACGGGCAAACGGGCAAACGGGCAAACGGGCAAACGGGCAAACGGGCAAACGGGCAAACGGGCGGGCGACGACGGGCATCGCGACGGTGGGCAGGCCATCGAATGCACGGATGCCGGCCATGCAGGCCCGCCCGGAGACGTTCGCGCGGCCGACGCCGGCAAGCCGTCATGGCGACAAGTTGCCTCACCGGTGCGCCTGCCGCTTCTTGATCTGCATCACGGTGGCGCAACGCGCGCGGAAACATCATGAAAAAGATTCATGCAGCCGGCATCGTTGAGCGGGCGGGATGCCCGGCGGCCCGGAGCCCGCGTTCCGCCGCCGTTCGCGCCGACCTGCGCCCCCATGATCGAGAAAGGAGAGCACCGTGTTCTGCTATCAATGCGAACAGACCGACCGCACCGGCGCACGGCCCGGCTGCGCGTCGGTGAAAGGCAACTGCGGCAAGGATGCGACGACGGCCGGCCTGCAGGACCTGCTGGTCCATGCGGTGAAGGGCATCGCGCAATACGGCGCGATCGCGCGGGCGATGGGCGTGCCCGATCGGGACGCCGACCGCTTCATGCTGTATGCGATGTTCACGACGCTGACCAACGTGAATTTCCATGCGGCGCGTTTCGTCGCGCTGCTGCGCGAGGCGGCGCAGGTGCGCGATCGCGTGAAGGCCGCGTGCGAGGCGAGCGTGCGGGCGGCGGGCTCGATTCTCCCGGCGCAGCACGGGCCGGCGATGTGGCAGCCGGCGGACGATCTGGCCGGCCTGCTGGAGCAGGCCGCCGGCGCCGGCATCGACGCGGACCGCGACGAGGTGGGCGAGGACATTGTCGGCCTGCGCGCGCTGGTGCTGTACGGGCTGAAGGGCGTGTGCGCGTACGCGCATCATGCGCGGGTGCTCGGCTACGAGCGCGACGACGTCTACGACGGGATCGAGACGGCGCTCGCGTTGCTTGCCCGCGCGCCCGTCGATATGGACGTGCTGCTCGCGCAGGCGCTCGAACTCGGCCGGTTGAACCTGACGGTGATGGAGTTGCTCGACAGCGCGAACACCGGCCGTTTCGGCGCACAGCAGCCGACCGCCGTGCGCGTGTCGCCGGTGGCGGGCAAGGCGATCCTCGTGTCGGGCCACGATCTCGGCGATCTGCACGCGCTGCTCGAACAGACGGCCGGCACGGGCCTCCATGTGTACACGCACGGCGAGCTGCTGCCGGCTCACGCATATCCGGTGCTGAAGGCCTTCCCGCACCTCGTCGGCAACTACGGCGGCGCATGGCAGGACCAGCAGGCCGACTTCGCGCGTTTCCCCGGGCCGATCCTGATGACGTCCAACTGCATCGTCGAGCCGCTGGCGCCGTACCGGCAGCGGATCTTCACGACGGGGCCGGTCGGCTGGCCGGGGGTGCGCCATCTCGAGCATCGCGATTTCTCGACGCTGATCCGCGCGGCGCAGGCGTTGCCCGGTTTCCCGGCCACGCCGCCGGCGGAGACGATCACGGTCGGGTTCGGCCGCCACGCGGTGCTCGGCGTGGCGGATCGCGTCGTCGACGCGGTCCGGGCCGGACAGATCCGTCATTTCTTCCTGATCGGCGGGTGCGACGGCGCGGCGCCGGGCCGCGACTACTACACCGCGTTCGCGGAGCAGACGCCCGGCGATACGGTCGTGATGACGCTCGGCTGCAACAAGTACCGGTTCAACCGGCACGCGTTCGGCGAGATCGGCGGCCTGCCGCGCCTGCTCGACATCGGGCAGTGCAACGACAGCTATTCGGCGATCCGGATCGCGACCGCGCTCGCCGATGCGCTCGAATGCCGCGTGAACGACCTGCCGCTGTCGTTCGTGATCTCCTGGTTCGAGCAAAAGGCGGCGGCCGTGCTGCTGACGCTGCTCGCGCTCGGCCTGCGCAACATCCGGCTCGGGCCGACGCTGCCGGCGTTCGTCACGCCGGGCGTGCTCGCGGTGCTGGTCGAGCAGTTCGGCATCCGGCCGATCGGCGACGCAGCGGCCGACCTGGCCGAGTCGCTGGCGCATCCGGCGGCCTGAACGGGATCGACCGATGACCTACCGGATCGACATCACGACGCGCGACGGCGCGCGGTTCGACTTCGGCTGCGATGCCGGGCAGGATCTGCTGTCGGCGGCGGCCGACGCGGACATCACGCTGCCGTCGCAATGCCGGCGCGGCAGTTGCGGCGTGTGCCGGGCGACCGTCGTCGACGGCCCGTACGAGAGTCGGGACGACGGCGCCGGCGTGCGGCCGCCGGGCCCGCGCGAGCGCGGTGAGGTGCTGCTGTGCCGGACCCTGCCGCGCGGCGACCTGCGGATCGCCGCGCCGTACGACAGAGCCAAGGTGCTGCTGCACCCGGTGCCCGTGCGCACCGCGCGGATCGCGACGCTCGAGCCGATCGCGGCCGGCACGATGCGGGTCGAGCTGCAGGTCGAGCCCGACGACGCATTCGGCTCGGCGGTGGAGTTCGAGCCCGGCCAGTTCGCCGAGCTGGAGGTGCCCGGCAGCGGCCGGCGCCGCCCGTATTCGCTCGCGAACACGAGCAACTGGGACGGTCGCCTCGAATTCGTGATCCGGCTGCGGCCGGACGGCGGGTTCTCGACATACCTGGGCGAGCGCGCGCGGCCCGGCGATCCGCTGACCGTGCGCGTGCCGATGGGCGGCTTCGGGCTGTTCGCGGACAGCCTGCGGCCGCGCTGGTTCGTCGCGGGCGGCACGGGCCTCGCGCCGATCCTGTCGATGCTGCGGCGCATGGCGGAGTTTCAGGAGACGGTCGACGCGCGGCTTTTCTTCGGCGTCAATCAGGAAAACGAACTGTTCATGCTCGATGCGCTCGCGCAATTGCAGGCCGACCTGCCGCGGTTGCACGTCGATCTGTGCGTGTGGCGGCCGGGCGCGGCGTGGGCGGGGTATCGCGGCACGCCGGTCGACGCGTTGCGCGCGGCGCTTGCACAGACGGGCGCGCTGCCGGATCTCTACGCGTGCGGGCCGCCGCCGCTCGTGCAGGGAGCACGCGAAGCGGCCGCGGCGGCGGGCGTGCCGGACGCACAGTTCGTGAGCGAGTGTTTTACCGGTTGATGCCGGTGCAGGTGCAGGTGCAGGTGCAGGCACCGCCGCAACCGCGCGGTGCCAGCGGGTGCGGGCGGCTTGCCGGATTCGCGAGGCGAACGTACGCTTGGTTGATCCCCCTCCATCGGCAGGTGCCCGACCATGCAAGCCCATCCCCTGCGTCTGTCTCCCGGCGACGATCTGCGCGCCTCCATCGAGGTGGCGTTGCGTCGTCTCGGCGCGAACGCGGCATTCGTGATCCAGGGCATCGGCAGCCTGAGCGTCGCGCAGTTGCGCGTTGCCGGCGCCGACGCGCCGACCGAGCTGCGCTGCGATCTCGAAATCCTGACACTGGCCGGGTCGGTATCGCCCGACGGCGCGCATCTGCACATGGCCGTTTCCGACGGGGGCGGGCGCGTGTCGGGCGGCCATGTCGCGAGCGGCTGCGTGGTGCGCACGACGGCCGAGATCCTGCTTGCGCTGCTGCCCGCGCATCGCTTCGCTCGCGAACCCGACCCGCGCACCGGCTTCAACGAACTGGTGATCCGCCGCGAGCCGGGCGGCAAGCGCGCGTGAGCGTCGCGAGCGGCGGTAGAATCGCCGGTCGTTCGGGGCTTTCCCGCTATCCACCATTCCACGAGGGCACCATCCATGGACGATCCGGAAATCGAACAGAAAGCGTGGGATATCGTCCGCACCTGGCTCGAGGGCGCGACGCCCGAGCAGTGGCACCGGTTCGCCGCGCGCTCCAATTACGACGGCAACGACTGCGAGCTGCGCTGGCTGCTCGACAACCGCCAGGTCGATCGCGCCACCGCGCTGCTGATCTACTGGAATCTCGGCGCTGCCTGGTACGTGCAGTACGCGAACGAAAGCGACCTGGGCGACGGGTCGATTCACCTGGACACGTTCCGGCTGCTGCGCGAAATCGAGCGGCGCTATGCCGACGGCCATTACGCCGATCACGGCATCCGGTTCGATCCGCACGACTTCGAGGGCGCGGGCCCGGACGACTATCCCGACGTGCCGGTTGTGCGGCCGGTGCCGGCGCTGATGCTGCAGCCGACGAGCGGCAGCGTGTACGTCGATCTCGACGAAGCGGAAGGGTACGACGAAGGCTTGCCGTTCGACGTGGCCGAGCGGCTCTACGCGCTGTACGACTGAGCGGGCCGCGGCCGCCTGCCGGCGCCGCATGAAAAATGGCGCCGCCGGCTGAATGCCTGCGGCGCCATTGCGCGATGCTGCGACGTCGACCGCCCGTCGCAGCCCGATGCGCGTGCTTACAGCTGCACGGTGTCGGCCACTTCCTTGAAGTCTTCGATCTGGTCGAAGTTCATGTACTTGTAGATCTTGTCGCCGTTGGCGCTGAGCACGCCCATGTCGGCCATGTACTCTTCCTTGGTCGGGATCTTGCCCAGACGCGAGCAGATTGCCGCCAGCTCCGCCGAGCCGAGGTACACGTTGGTGTTCTTGCCCAGGCGGTTCGGGAAGTTGCGGGTCGACGTCGACATGACCGTCGCGCCTTCGCGCACCTGTGCCTGGTTACCCATGCACAGCGAGCAGCCCGGCATTTCCGTACGCGCGCCGGCCGTGCCGAACACGCCGTAGTGGCCTTCCTCGGTCAGCTGCTTCTGGTCCATCTTGGTCGGCGGCGCGACCCACAGCTTGACCGGGATGTCGCGCTTGCCTTCGAGCAGCTTCGACGCGGCGCGGAAGTGGCCGATGTTGGTCATGCACGAGCCGATGAACACTTCGTCGATCTTGGCGCCGGCGACGTCCGACAGCGTCTTCACGTCGTCCGGGTCGTTCGGGCAGGCGACGATCGGTTCGTGGATGTCGGCGAGGTCGATCTCGATGACGGCCGCGTACTCGGCGTCGGCGTCCGGCGACAGCAGTTGCGGGTCGGCCAGCCATTGTTCCATCGCCGCGATACGGCGCTGCAGGCTGCGCGGATCCTGGTAGCCCTGCGCGATCATCCACTTCAGCAGCGTGATGTTGCTGTTCAGGTACTCGATGATCGGTTCCTTGTTCAGGTGCACCGAGCAACCGGCGGCCGAACGTTCGGCGGATGCATCCGACAGCTCGAACGCTTGCTCGACCTTCAGGTCGGGCAGGCCTTCGATTTCGAGGATGCGGCCGGAGAAGATGTTCTTCTTGCCTTGCTTGGCGACCGTCAGCATGCCCTGCTTGATCGCGTACAGCGGAATCGCGTTGACGAGGTCGCGCAGCGTGACGCCCGGCTGCATCTTGCCCTTGAAGCGGACCAGCACCGATTCCGGCATGTCCAGCGGCATCGTGCCGGTGGCGGCCGCGAACGCGACCAGGCCCGAGCCTGCCGGGAAGCTGATGCCGATCGGGAAGCGCGTGTGCGAATCGCCGCCGGTGCCGACGGTGTCGGGCAGCAGCATGCGGTTCAGCCACGAGTGGATCACGCCGTCGCCCGGGCGCAGCGCGATGCCGCCGCGCGTGCTGATGAAGTTCGGCAGCGTCTGGTGCGTCTTCACGTCGACCGGCTTCGGATACGCGGCGGTGTGGCAGAACGACTGCATCACGAGATCGGCCGAGAAGCCGAGGCAGGCGAGATCCTTGAGTTCGTCGCGGGTCATCGGGCCCGTGGTGTCCTGCGAGCCGACCGAGGTCATCTTCGGTTCGCAGTACGTGCCCGGACGGACGCCCTGGCCTTCCGGCAGGCCGCAGGCGCGGCCGACCATCTTCTGCGCGAGCGAGAAGCCCTTGCCGCTGTCGGCCGGCTGGTGCGGCAGGCGGAACAGCGTCGACGGCGCGAGGCCCAGCGCTTCGCGCGCCTTCGCGGTCAGGCCGCGGCCGATGATCAGCGGAATGCGGCCGCCGGCGCGCACTTCGTCGAACAGCACGTCGGACTTGACCTGGAAGTCGGCGATCACCTTGCCGTCCTTCAGCGCCTTGCCTTCATACGGGCGCAGTTCGACCACGTCGCCCATTTCCATCTGCGACACGTCGAGCTCGATCGGCAGCGCACCGGCGTCTTCCATCGTGTTGTAGAAGATCGGGGCGATCTTGCCGCCGAGGCACACGCCGCCGAAACGCTTGTTCGGAACGAACGGGATGTCCTCGCCGGTGAACCACAGCACCGAGTTGGTGGCCGACTTGCGCGAGGAGCCGGTGCCGACCACGTCGCCCACGTACGCGACCAGGTGACCCTTTTCCTTCAGCGATTCGATGAACTTGACCGGGCCGCGCTTGCCGTCTTCTTCCGGCGTGATGCCCGGGCGCGCGTTCTTCAGCATCGCCAGCGCGTGCATCGGGATGTCCGGGCGGGTGGTGGCGTCCGGGGCCGGCGACAGGTCGTCGGTGTTGGTTTCGCCCGTCACCTTGAAGACGGTGATGGTCAGGCTTTGCGGCACTTCCGGACGGCTCGTGAACCATTCGGCGTCGGCCCAGCTTTGCAGCACGGCCTTCGCGTGCGCGTTGCCCTTGTCGGCGAGTTCCTTCACGTCATGGAACTGGTCGAACATCAGCAGGGTTTTCTTCAGGGCGTCGGCTGCGACGGCCGCGACGGCCTCGTCTGACAGCAGTTCGATCAGCGGCTGGATGTTGTAGCCGCCGAGCATCGTGCCGAGCAGCTCGGTCGCTCGCGCGCGGGAGATCAGCGGGCTGACGGTCTCGCCCTTGGCGACGGCGGCCAGGAAGCCGGCCTTCACGCGGGCGGCTTCGTCGACGCCGGCGGGCACGCGGTGGGTGATCAGGTCGAGCAGCGTCTGCTCTTCGCCGGCGGGCGGGTTCGTCAGCAGTTCCACCAGTTCGGCGGTCTGCTGAGCCGTCAGCGGCAGGGAAGGAATACCGAGCGCGGCGCGGGCGGCCACGTGAGCACGAAAGTTTTCAAGCATGGGGAGACCTGCTGATATTGCGTTTGAGGGGAAGGCCTTGCCGGCACTCCGGGCTGTTCCAGGCACTGCTTTGAGCGGGATTCTAATCCCAATGCTCTTTAACGTCAAATGTCTTATGTCTTATATAAGAGTTGAGGCGGGCGATGCGGCGACGGATGGCCGGACGAGGCGGCGGCGGGTGCGGGCGTGGTGCGCCCGCGCGCCCGGGAGCCCTTGCCGGCCGGGCAAGGTTGCGACGGAGGGCTGTCAAATTCGGGTGGGGAAGCGGGTGGGATCGATCCCGGGCGGCATGCCGCAGGCGATGGCGTCCGTCCGGCATGGCCGGTGCGGCGATGCAGCCGCGCGCGGCGCGTGCGCTAGCGTCGTTTGGCCCGATACGCGTCGAGATTCC
Source organism: Burkholderia paludis (assembly GCF_000732615.1). Taxonomy (GTDB): domain Bacteria; phylum Pseudomonadota; class Gammaproteobacteria; order Burkholderiales; family Burkholderiaceae; genus Burkholderia; species Burkholderia paludis. Next base: position 5,443 of record NZ_JPGL01000018.1, on the reverse strand, counting down.
TGCGCGCCTGCGCGCGGATCGCGCGTTGCACGAACGGCGTCCAGCCGAGCAGCGCGCCTTTCAACCCGAGCGCCTGACGCGACCAGCGCCACAGGTCGAAGCTGTCGCGATGCTCGACGATGCGGCCGTCGAGAAACCGGAAACGCGCGTCGATCCGGTTGACGACGATGCGGCCGGTCGGGCTGAACCGGTAGTGGGCGATCCATTCGGCGCGCCCGGCCCGTTGATCCGCGTCGACGTCGCCGAACGTCAGTGAAAACTCCTGCGCGCGCGCCACCAGCATGCGCCACATGTCGCGTGCGTGTTCGCCGCGCAACTCGCCGAACGCGGGATCGCTGAACACGATGTCGTCGGCATAGCAGGCGAGCATCGCGTCGACGTCGCGCTGCTGGAATGCCGTGTAGAAGCGCTGGATCAACGCGGTGTTCGGGTGGCTCATCTGTCGATTGGCTTTCGTTGTCGATGCGGCGGCGAGTCGTCGCGGCAGCCCGATGGCGGGCAAGCCACTGTAGCGGAAATCGCTCAGGCTGTCGCTCGCGCGCGACGACCGCGGCCGGCTGTTTCGCTGGCCGGTCAATTGGTGGACAATCCGGCGCGGGAGGCCGCCCGCGCCTCGTCCGCAGAGCCCGCGTCGACCGTCGAGACCGATCCATGACCTTCCGCATTGAAGCGCCGTTCCGGCGCGCGTTGTTGCCCGTGCTGCTCGCCGTTGCATCCCGTACCCCCGCTGCGGGGCTCGACTGCGCGCACGCGGGCAGCCCGACGGAACAGGCCGTGTGCGCGTCGAGCGACCTGCACCTGGATGACGGCAGGCTGTCGGCCTTCTACCGGAAACTGTCCGATGCGTTGCCGCAGGGGCCGCGCGCCGCGTTGCGCACCGAACAGCTCGGCTGGCTGAAGGCTCGCGACCAGTGCGGCGCGGATCGAGGCTGTATCGAACAGCATTATCGGTCGCGGATCGGCGATCTGCAGACACGGCTGGTGGCGGTGTTCGCGTACCGCCCCGACGCCGAGGACCGAGCCGCGCTCGACGATTTGCGTGCGCTCGTCGAGCAGGCGCGCCGGACGGATCCGGTCTCGCCGGTCGAGCAGGTCATCGAGCGGTTGCGGGTCAGGACGGCGGTCGCGCAGTTCTCCAGCGCGTCCGACGACGGGCAGGACGCGGCGTTTCCGACGGCCCGGCCCCGCGACGTGACGGTCGACGAATGGAAGGCGTTGCACGCGTCGCACATCGACGCCGGCGACACCACGACGCGCGCGTTCTACACGCTGATCGACCTCGACGGCGACGGGCAGCGCGACCTCGTCGTCGAATCCGCGGCGGAGGGGACCGGCCTGTGGTCGTCGGTCGACGTATGGCGGCGCAACGGTGGCCGGTTCGAGGTGCCCGCCAGCTCGAACGAGGCGCTCGATCGCAACCTGTACACGACGAACGGCCGCGGAGCGAATCAGGCGGCCGATTGGGTGCGACTGCGCGGGCGCGTCTATGCGCTGTATCGCGACAGCCACTACGGCGTGGACGAGTATTACCTGCTGCGGCCGTTTACCGTCGTCGATCGGGTGCCGAAGCTGACGGTCCACTATCGCTACCGGCTGTCGGTGCCGATCGAGCAGCGCGACGACGGCAAGGCCGCTGCGACGACGCTCGACCGCACGCTGCACGCGGCCCTCGAACGGGCGCTGCGCGACGTGAGCGACAGCACCGCGCGCGATGCCGGCTCCGACACGCCGCTGTGTCCGATTCCGGCTTCGGTGCAGGGCGACGATCGCAGCGAGTACATGAGCTACGGGCCCGGTCACTACACGTTCGAGATCGTCGGCGACATGCCGGTCCGGGTCGGCGGCACGTGCTACATCGGCCGGCTGATCGACTGGTTCGGCGGATACGGCAAGGACGGCCTGTTCGCGCAGATATCGATGCGCGTGCCCGGCAGCGACACCGATCGCGAACAGACGTTCACCGTGAACGGCGTGCGGGCCGTCACATCGGTCGCGACGTCGATCGAGAAAATGACGGTGAACAGCGGGGATTGACGTGGAGGGGTGCGGCTCCGGTTCGGCCGGTTCGGCCCGAACCCGAGCGACGCGCCGCCGGACGCGCGTCAGCGGTTCGCCAGCGCGACCTCCTGGTTGCCGCGCCCCGTCACGAGGCAACCCGACATGAATGCCTCGCTCTGGCTGCCGGCGGCTGCGTCGCCGAAACCGCGGCCGAGCGCGTCGGCCTTCACCTGCGCGGCGCCCTGTTCGCAGGCCAGCGGGCTCGCGTCATGCCCCTGCGCATGCAGGATCGCGCGATCCGCGATGAGATAGGCCAGCAGCGCGAAAACAGCGATATGTACGGCTCGTCTCATGGTTCGTCTCCTCGTCGCTCAAGCGTAACGCGGACACGTTCGACGTGGCACTTGGGGGTTCCCCCGGTAAACGTCTGCTGAAACGGGGCCGGGCAGGGTGATCCTGTCCCGTTTTTTTGGCGAATCGCGAGCGAAAGGAGCGGGCGCTCTTCAGGCGGGCGGCGGGCGGCTTCAAGGCGTGCGGCGCCCGCAACCGGATGCGCGGTGCGACGATCGCGCGGCGGTTTTCGGCGCGGCAGGCGGGCGATTCACGCGAGGTTGACGAATGTCAGGGTCCGGGCGGGGCCGGGCGGTCGCGGGGCCGCTCGGGGCGATAGCATGAATGCATGATTTGACGGAACGGGAACGCGGAAGAACGCACCGGTTCCGGCAAGCAGGTGTGCGTTGAATATCGCTATCGAAATAGTGAGGAATCCAAATGCTTAACGTCTCTTCGGTTCTGATCAGTCTCGCCCCGATGTGGGCCATCCTGCTGGTTGCGTCGTCGGCGGCCGCGTATTTCGTGTTCTGGCGCAAGGCCGTCAAGTAGGCGTCGCAGCCGCCGCCGGTGCGCGTGCGAATGGCGCCGCGCACATGTGGCGCGCCGTTGGGTGCCGTCGCCAGCGCCGATCCGGGGCCTGCCTCGGGTCCGTCAGCGGCGGGCTGCCGCCGCGCGGCAGCCGGTCATTCCCGTCATTGCACGGCCGTTACCGGCACATTCGAGATCCGCACCAGCCGGTCCATCACGCTGCGACGGAACAGCGACATCAGCGCGTGCAGCGGATCGTGCCTCGGCGCGACAACCACGATTTCGTCGCATCCCGTCTCCGCGGCCACGGCCGCGATCGTATCGGCCACCGGGCCCACCTTCATCACGACGCTGTACTTGACGCCGGCTTCCCGCAGGATCCGCTCGGCCATGGTCAGATCGTCGGACGCAAACTTCTCCTCGATCGAGCGCAGCCGCGACAGCGGATGATAGGCCTCGAGCCGCGTCGACTCGAGCGGCGCCTGTACGTTGATCAGCACGATTTCCGACGCGCAGCGTTCGCGATACAGGAACGTCGCGTGGCGAACGGCCTGGAGCGAGCGTGGCGAGTGACCGACCGGAACCAGCAGCTTGAGCATGAATGTTGTCCAGGGAACGATATGCTTCCAGCGTAGCGCGCGGCCGGCGCGCCCGACCTAAAGAGATCGGGCGGCCGCGTAAAAATGTCGTTAACGGGCGCCGCCGCATGACACGCCCGTTTGAAATATAAGAAATTTAAGTTTATGCGCATAAACGATTTCATCGACCGGGCGGAGGGCGCGAACGGCCCGGCGCGCCTCGCGCCGATTCAGTCGGTTCCGCAATGAATCGCGACCGAAAATATCGGAGGTCGCCGATCCGGCGTCGCGTAGAGTAGAGCGTCGGTCGCGGCGCGGCCGCTCCGGGGCGGTTCGGGAGCGGCCGCCGCCACGCGGCCCGCCATTCCATTTCGCCTCCAGGAGACCTCGCATGCCGCACGGCGCCCCGCAGTTTCTCGCTCCCGCTTCCATTTCCGTCGATCCGATCGTGCGCCTGTCGGCCGGCGAGCTCGCGGCGGCGATCCGCGGCAAGGCGGTGTCGTGCGTCGAGACGATGCGCGCGTATCTCGACCACATCGAGCGCGTGAACGGCGCGGTCAACGCGATCGTCGCGCTGCGCGAGCGGGAGGCGCTGCTGGCCGAAGCCGCGGAAAAGGATGCCGCGCTGGCGCGCGGCGAGTATCACGGCTGGATGCACGGGATGCCGCAGGCGCCCAAGGATCTGGCGATGACGAAGGGGCTGCGCACGACCTACGGTTCGCCGATCTTTCGCGAGAACGTGCCGCAGGCCGATTCCGTGGGCGTCGCGCGGATGCGCGCGGCCGGCGCGATCTTCATCGGCAAGACCAATACGCCGGAGTTCGGGCTCGGTTCGCATACGTTCAACGAGGTATATGGTGCGACGCGCAACCCGTACGACCTGACGAAAAGCGCGGGCGGCAGCAGCGGCGGCACGGCGGCGGCGCTCGCGTCGCGGATGCTGCCGGTGGCGGACGGCAGCGATTTCGGCGGCTCGCTGCGCAATCCGGCCGCGTTCTGCAACATCTACGGCTTCCGCCCGTCGCAGGGCCGCGTGCCGCGCTGGCCGGGCGTCGACGTGTTCGTCCAGCAGCTCGGCATCGAGGGGCCGATGGGCCGCACGGTCGGCGACGTCGCGCAGCTGCTCGCGATCCAGGCCGGGCATGACCGCAACGATCCGCTGTCGCTCGCGGAGGATCCTGGCGTGTTCGCGCAGCCGCTCGACGCCGATTTGCGTGGCAAGCGCGTCGCCTGGGTCGGCGACTGGAACGGCTATCTCGCGACCGAGGCCGGCGTGCTGGCGCTGTGCGAGCAGGGGCTGGCGACGCTGCGCGAGACAGGCTGCGACGTCGAGGCCGCGCTGCCGGCGTTCGCGCCAGACCGGATCTGGCGGCTGTGGCTCACGCACCGCCATCTGCTGTCCGGCGGCGGGTTGCTCGCCCACTATCGCGACCCGGCGCGCCGTGCGCTGCTGAAGCCCGAGGCGATCTACGAGGTTGAAGGGCTGCTCGCGCTGCAGGGCGCGGCGGTGTTCGACGCGAGCGTCGAGCGCACCGCGTGGTATCAGGCCGTGCTGAGCTTCTTCGACCGTTACGATTTCATCGCGGCGCCGACCGCGCAGGTGTTTCCGTTCGACGTCGACCAGCGTTGGCCGCAGGCGATCGCGGGCCGCACGATGGACACCTACCACCGCTGGATGGAAACGGTCGTGCCGTGGACGCTGGCCGGCTGCCCGGTGGTCAGCGTGCCGGTCGGCTTCAACGAGGCGGGGCTGCCGATGGGGATGCAGCTGATCGGGCGTCCGCGCGCCGATCTCGCGGTGCTGCAGCTCGCGCACGGCTACGAGCAGGCGGTCGGGCCGGCTGGCCGACGGCTGCCGGCCTGGATGGCCGCGTGACGCCTGACCCGGATATCTGACCCGGCCCCGGCCCCGGACACGGACACGGACACGGACACGGACACGGACACGGACACGGACACGTGTCCGTGTCCGTGTCCGTGTCCGTGTCCGTGTCCGTGTCCGGGGC
>NZ_JPGL01000017.1 GCF_000732615.1 Burkholderia paludis | reverse complement strand
CGTGAAGGGCAATCAGGTGAACGCCGATGTGGGCGGGAATCTGAACATTGTCAGCGTGCAGGATACGCTGACGAGCGCGGCGCATCAGTCGAGTTCGGGCGGCGGCTTCAACATCAGTCAGGGCAGCGCAAGTGCGAGCTTCAGCCAGAGCAAGGGTAACGCGACGGGCAGCTATGCGGGCGTCAATGAACAGGCCGGGATTCACGCGGGCGATGGCGGCTTCAATATCAACGTCACCGGCAATACCGACCTGAAAGGCGGGCTGATCGCGAGCGACGCGGATGCGTCGAAGAATTCGCTGACGACGGGTTCGCTGTCCTTCTCGGACATCCAGAACCAGTCGCACTACGATGCAAGTTCAAGCGGCTTCAGTGCGGGTGCGACGACTGGCGACGGCGGGATGAACTACAGCACGCATGGCGGCACGTCGGGCAAGAATGCCGGTGGCGCCGTGCCCATGCTCGGACAGAACGACAGCGGCAGTGATAGTGCGACGACGAAGAGCGGCGTAAGTGCGGGGACGGTCACGATTACGGATTCGGCGAACCAGAAGCAGGATGTGGCGAGCTTGAACCGCGATACGACGAACACGAACGGTACGGTCGCCAAACTCCCCGACATGCAGAATCTCTTGAGCAATCACGCGGACATGATGGCGGCGGCCAGCGCGGCTGGTGAAGCCGTGTCGCGCCGGATCGGGGACTACGCGGACGAGATGAAACGGCAAGCCCAGAAGAATGGCGACCAGGCGGGTGTTGACGCCTGGAAGGAGGGCGGAGCGAACCGCGCCCTGATGCAAGGTGCCGGCGCGGCGCTGGTGACGGGACTGGCGGGCGGCAAGGCGGTAGGTGGGGCAGCCGGTGCGGCGGTCGCGTCGATCGCTTCAGGCAAACTGAACGAACTGAGCAGCGCAATCGCAGGCAGTGATCCGACCGGCAACGCGAATATGAATCAGGCGCTGGGCAATATCGTGGCGAACGCACTTGCGACGGGGGCTGGTGCGGCCGTGGGTGGGGAATCGGGGGCGTTTTCTGGGTATAACGTTGACCGGTTCAATCGGCAGTTGCATCCGGATGAATACGCGACGGCAAAGCAGAATGCGAAGCTGGTATCGGAAAAGCTTGGGATCAGTGTTGAGCAGGCTGAAGGCCGGATAGTTGCCGAGATTCTGAGGAACTCGGACAAGCAGACGACGCAGGTGTCGGGCGGAAAGCACGATTACGAGATTCGGAGCATCGTGGGTTGCCAGAATCTGAATTGCTATGGTTACAAGAACGATCCGAAGTATGCGAATCATGACTACAACAGTCAGTACATCAAGCCGAATCAAGGTGCGTATGACCGAGGGCAACAGCAGTTGGGCCACGGGCAGACGTATAACGAACTGGTGACGTCGAACATGAAGAAGGACCCGGTTGGGGCGACGGTGGCGGGTGCAGGGCTGATGGGGGTCGGGTTGGTGATGGGCGGTCCGTTTGCGTCGGCGGGAATGATGGGCGCGGGCGGATTGCTTGGATTGGGCGCTAATGGAGGTGTCCAACTGATGGGTAATCAGTCGTTTGACTGGACGAGCTTTGCGTTGGCGGGTGCGACAGGTGCGGCATCGACGGGGATGAAGTTTATTCCGGTGTTTCTGACAGGGGTCGGCGGTGCGTTGACTGGCTCGGCGCTGCAAGGTCAGAGCCCGAATTCGGCGATGGCAGGTGCGGCGGTGGGGACGGCGATCGGATATCCGATTGGGGCAAAAATTGAGGGTAAGCTCAATGACGTGCTGAATCCCTGGTATCGGCAGGAGTGGGTGGATGTTGGTATGGGCGTCTCGAAGTATGTCCCCCCGAGTGTGATCCCGTCCTGGGTTGGCGGGTTTGGAGGAGGTGTCATACAAGAAAAAGCTGGTGGAATGGGTCAAAACAAAGTCGATGGAGCCGGGAAGAAATGAAACCGAAGACCAACTTTGAATGGTTCCGTTGGATGTACTACGTGTTGATTTGGTTGATTTCAGCAACCCTGGTTGTGGCAATAAGTGAGCTGATTGCCGGCCCTGCATTGCTCTGGCTGTTTAACGACATTCCATATCAGTTACCGACATGGAATCGAGCGGGTCGAATGGCTGTATTTGTAGTTCTGTTCAGTTTGTTCGCGGGTACGGTGGCGTGGTTCAGTGAGAAAAGGAGATCAGGCCGCTAGGGTTTGAAACGATGAGCCCCGTGTATGTCGGGCTCGGTGTTTATGCAGATTTCGCAGGTTGTTGCTGTTGTCGTCGCGCCTGTCGTTCGGCGGGGAGTTGTTGCTCGGTGCGAATGCGATGCCGAATCTCCTGTTCGGTTCAATCGGCAGTTGCATCTGGAGGAAAAGACGCTGGCGAAGCAGTTGGCGGCGAGGAGCAAGGGAAAATATACGCAGGCGCAGATCGAGGACCAGATGCGCATCATGGGCGCACCGGCAACGCTGGTCGGTCAGATCGGCATTTGGAGCTGTTGTGCTTGTGGCAACGGCGACCGGAGTTGCGGCAGATGGGGTGTCGCAACTAGTTAGCCCTAATATTGGGGGGGTATTTGACGGACAACACGGCGAATGTGGTTGGGAATAAGGTGTTGCCCGATAAATATCCTCTGTTGGCTCCGTCGTTTAACGCAACGGTTAATTATTTTTCGAATAGTGGTGCCTATAATGCTATTCAGGATTTTGTGAATTCATCGTGGGTCGCTTGACTGGTGGGGATAAATCAAAGTGAAGATTATTGTAGATGGGAATTTTTCGCGCCCCGTGAGTGTGGCGATGGTGTTAATTGGCATTGCAGTCATATTTGGTTTCTTGAAGTACGGTCCTCCATCAATTATTAGCGTTCTGATGGTGTGTTTTGGCTTTGGGCTGGCGATAGTTGGTGGAATGACTAGCCAGGCAAGGCTGCTTAAAATCAGGCCGTTCGATAACAGCTACAAAAAAGCACGCAAGAGCTATGAGGTGAGGGGCGACGAGCCCGGCAAATCCCAATGGTAACATATTAAATTATTCTGGGCGAAATAACCATTTAGGTATATTTAGATTTGGGGGATAAAACATGACGAAATCCTATGCCTTGCCGCACTTTTCTTTTCGCTCATCAGCGCATGCTCTGTGCTTGCGCCAGATCTCGCAGACGAAAACCAAGGATTGAAAGGTCAAGTTGCTGAAAGCCTGGGGTCGGCGGTGCTGCTGGCGCTGAATTCCACAGGCGGCGGGTCAGGATTCAATCTGTCGGGACCGTTTGCGAAGTTCGACCAGTCGGATACGAACTATGTGAGGGGTACGACTGTGGATACAGCCTCGATGGTGTCGAATACTGCAGGGTGGATTTCGTCGACTGCGACAACTGGGTAGGCCAGCAGTTGAATTCGATTTTCGGTCCGCGTGGTGACAAGGGAAAGAAATGAGACTCATCGAAGGCGGCAATTTCTCAGGGTGGCTTAGAGCCGTCCTCTTTTTGGGGGGCTTATCCTTCGCTGTTGGGGGGCTTGGACTTGACCAAATGCCCCGATGGATCAGGGCTGGGGCATTTCTCTTTGGCTTTGCGATGATGGCCATTGGAGGCATTTCAAGTCGAGCGCATATGCTGAAGATCAAGCCATTCGATAACCGTTACAAAAAGGCACGCAAGAGCTACGAAGTAAAGGCCGACAAGCCAGACGAGTCCCGATGATAAGGGATTCAGTTATTGCAAGCATCGGCACTCCTCCGTCCAAACTGATGAAGAAATGAGAAAATTAGAACGCGAACTCGTAGCTGTCGCTTACTTTTCGGTTTTTCTTTTGGCACTGTTTGTGATGGCGGATCTTTTTTTTGAATTTTTGTTCTGGCCTGCATTGATGTGGATGAGGGGTGGGGCGGCTATCATCTACCGTAAATTGACCGACTGTACAAATGGGTGAGGCTAATTACCCTAGTGGTCCCTCCATGTTCATTGATACTTTGGTTGTACGAAAAAGAAGCGTCAGGTCGTTAGGGATCAATCGGTTATTTTGGCATCGCGCTTCTGGAAAGTTTTCGTAGTTACGTTCGTTATTATGTATGTCGGATTATCTGCAGGCGTGACGTTTGTGGCATGCATAGGACGCAATGCAGCAAGGAGTATGAGGGATGGCGGTGGTAATTGAGTTAATTTGAGATTGGGGCTGCGCGGACGCATGCTGAAGGATGCTGCGGCAAACGGTGACCAGGCAGGTGTCGATGCGTGGAATATATCAGATTGTTTGTCGTGGATATCGTGGTCATTGGCTTCGGAGTTGCGGCATCAAGTTTAAATGGAATACTTGCGCCGTCCATGTTGCATGTGTTTTTCGACCTGTTTGCTGCCATATCTTTCGTTTCGTTTTAGGGGGGCGTTTCTCAATGCAATGGAAGAGGCGAAATGAGTCGCAGCTCGTCGTTTTTGTTCTGAAAATGGATGATGGGGAGGTGAGGATTTGTTTGAAAGAGGGCCTAATCTACGCGACCCGATCAAGAGTCCGTTTCGTCAGACATGGTTGCATAGATTTGTAGAGACTTTCTTCGCAGGTAAAAAACAATGCTTGTGATTGCGATATTCATTGTGCTTGCGCTGACCGTTCTCTCTGGTGAGGCGGGCGGGGGTGGTGCCTTCCCGACCGAAAGGCGAGCGCGATTCAGAGCATTCCTGATTCTAGTTGTCGTTGCCGTAATTTTGATTGGCTCTGTCTATTTCGTCCGTTTTCATCGTCCCTTGATGTGATGCCGCGGAGGTATTAAATCGAAGTGATTGGATGTGGAAATAATGAGGATAAATGGTGGGCGCAGTGGGAGGGTGGTGGATTAAGACTGCGTGCGGGCAGAAGATTATTTGCTGGGTTGGTGTGGTCGCGGTCTGCATATCTATTGGTGAACACTGTTGAGTAGGATTGTTATCTGATTAAGTGATGTGATTGAAAATACTGGATAAGTAGGGAGTAATCGGCGGTCATTGGAGTGGGCTTTGCTCTCATCGGGTTTGGTCTGGCGTTTGCCGGGGGATTTGCAAGCCGTGCACATAACCTGGAAATCAAGCCTTTCGATAACAGCGACAAGAAGGTACGTGATAGCCATAAGCCAAACGAATGCGACGACGAAAACGATTCAAAATGAAAATTGCTCAGAGGTTGGCACTACTGCCGCTCACTACTTTGGTCGCGGCCGCCGTTCATGCGCAGCAGGCCCCCACGCCGGCCGACCAAGCTGCAGCCGCGCGCGCGAATGCGGAACAGGATCGACAAGCGCAACAACAACGCGACGTACAGGAGCGTGAGGCAACCGTGCGCGCTCCATCCGTCCGCTCGGACGTGCCGCACGCTGAAGCCTATCCAGCGCTTCCTTCCGAAACGCCGTGCTTCCGTATCGACCGCTTTGCGCTCGATGTGCCTGCGTCATTGCCTGACGCGATGAAAACTGCAGGCGAGTCCACCCTGCCAATGGATCGGTTCGCATTCGCCCGTGAATGGCTGAACCACTACACCGGCCAATGCGTCGGCAAGCAAGGCGTCGACATGCTGGTTAAGGGGCTGTCGCAAGCGATTCTGGCGCGTGGCTACGTCACCACACGCGTACTCGTCCCTGAGCAGGACCTGTCGGCCGGCACCCTCAAATTCGCGCTGATCCCCGGCGTGATCCGACGCATCCGCTTCGCCGATGAAAAACTGCGCGGCACCTGGAAGACCGCCTTCCCGACAGGCGGCGGCGAACTGCTGAACATCCGCGACCTGGAACAAGGCCTCGAGCAAATGAAGCGCATATCGAGCCAGGACGTGTCGATGCAGATCGTCCCCGGCGAACTGCCCGGCGAGAGCGACGTGGTACTCGACGTAAAGCGCAACAAACCCTGGACCGTCGTCGCATCGATCGACAACTCCGGCACGCGCGCCACCGGCAAGCTGCAAGGCAACCTGTCGCTCGGCATCGACAACCCGCTCGGCCTGAACGACATGCTCAACGTCGGCGTCAGCCAGGATCTCGAATTTGGCGACAAGCGTCTCGGCTCGCATGGCTGGAACGGCTTCTATTCAATACCGTGGGGCTACTGGACAGCCACGCTGTCCGCGTACACGAACACGTATTACCAGCAGATTGCCGGCGTGAATCAGACGTTCGTCGCGAGCGGGAACTCGAAAACGATCGATTTCAAGCTGGCGCGTGTGCTGGCGCGCGGCCAGAACGATGTATTCGGCGGGTATTTCCGACTGTCGCGCCGCTTCGGTCAGAGCTTCATCGAAGATACCGAGATTTCCCAGCAGCGCCGTAACAACACGATCATCGAACTTGGGCTGACCGATCGCCACTACTTCGCCGGCGCGCAGTTCGACGGGACGCTTGCGTACCGTCAAGGCGTCGGCGGCTTCGGCGCACAGGACGACACATTTGCGGCGGGCGGCGGCCCGACCTATCGCTTCCGGATGGCAGTGCTGGACGCGAACTTGTCGGTGCCGTTTGCGGTCGGCACGCAGCCGTTCCGCTATATCGGAACGTTTCACGGCCAGTACACCGGCAACACGCTGTACTACCTCGATGACGTGACAATCGGCAGCCGCTACACGGTACGCGGCTTCGACGGCGAAACGATGCTCGCGGCGGCACGCGGATTCTACTGGCGCAACGAGCTGCAAATGCCGATCGGCCAAACGGGGCAGGCGGTGTATGCGGGGCTGGACTATGGACGCGTGTGGGGGCCGCAGCCGATCGTGCTGGTCGGGACGCAACTGGCCGGAGCGGTGATCGGCGTCAAGGGTAGCGTAGGCACGCGTTTTGGCGCATACGCGTACGACCTGTTTGCTGGCACGCCGATCTACAAGCCCTCCGGCTTCCCGACGACGCGCGTCACGGTCGGGTTCCAGGTTACCGCACAGTTTTAAGCAGGAAATCTTGCGTCGTTGAGGATCGGAAGCTGCAGAGCGTGGGTGGTGTGATGTTATTTGTTAGGAATATTTAACATTTTTGAGAGGGCTGGACAATGAAGAAGCAAGTGCTTTTGGGTGGTGTGATGGGGGTGGCAGTCCTGCTGGCGGCGTGTGGCGGCGATGACGGTGGAGTCGCCAATGCAGGAAGCAGCGCATCGAACAGTAACGAAGCCGGGACGCCGACCACTACGACGCCAGGGGTGTCTCAGCCGTCGGCGCAAGCGGCATGCCGACCGAACGGCCGTTTCACCTATTCGGGTTCCGCGTCCCAGGTAGCGGCGAACAACGGCCAACTGGCCGTGCTGGTGGTGCCCAGCCTGCCGACGGCCTATCAGAAAAACCGAAACATCACGGCGCCGAACGCGCCTGCATCGAGTCAGGTGCAGCAGGCAAGCGGGGCATTTACGACGCTTGCGTCATCGGCTGCGGCGACCGATTGTCTTGGGCTCGACCACGGGGCGGTGACCGAGATTCAAAGTGTCGGCAGCGATGTGGCGATCGGGCGGTGGAATCAGGCGATGGACACGGATGGCAATACCTATACCAGTGAACAAGGCGTCCATTACGCGGTCGGCACACCCTTGTCGTTGTCTGCGACGAGCGGCACGCTCGCGTGTACCCAATTGATCGCGGACACGGTGGCACAAAATAACAGCAGCGTCGCCGGCACGCTTGGAGCAAGTTCGGCCACGCTCGATCTCGGGGCGCGCACGCTCACCAATCTGAGCCTGTCGATCAATCTGGGGAATTCGCAATATACGCTGACGAACACACAGACACCGTTGAATGGCGTCTCGACGACCGGGCAGTTGTCGGTGCAGACGGTTGTCGTGGGGCATGACGCGACGCAGCCGCTGATCGCCGTTGGTTATTCAGCGACGTTGCCGAACACGAACGGGGTTGGCGGCGTGGTGGTCCTGTCGTGCCGTTGAGGGTGGTCGGGGTGTCGGAGGGAAAAATAATGAAGAATCGAGGGCTTCCGGCAGGGCTGATGGGGGTGGCAGTCCTGCTGACGGCGTGTGGTGGCGGTGACGGCGGCGGCAGTTCGACGCGCAACAACGGCTCGGCAGCTTCGACTGCCCGGACCGCGACGAACGGCACAACCGAGGCAGGCTCGCAGGCGGTACCGGATGGGCAAGCGAGTGCAGTCAAGTGTCCCGACAGCTACAAGTCGATACAGGTGACGAGCAGCGCGATTCCGGATGCAACGATGACGCTTGTCACCGACGACGGCATCGCCACGTTGACCTTCAAGACACTGCCTGATGGCGTGGTTCGCGACGGGACGATTTGCCGGGGCAAACCAGACCCGGTGCCGGCAGGCGTGACGGCGGACTATGTGTACGAGATCAAGGCGTACGGGGCTTTCGACACCATGTTCAACCGAACGCTGACCTTGAACTTCAAGACGGACGTGATTCCCGATCCGAACCCACCCGTTGTGGAAATGGCGGATCAGGCGAACGGGACCGTGATCTACAAGCCGACCCTCCCGGGTTCGGTGTATTCGGTCCGACCGAACTGCAGCCTGGCTGTAGCCGCCAACTTTCCCGGTCTGTATGTCGTGCGTCTGACGCAGTAGAGGGGAGCGCCGCACCGCGCGGATCGTCGGCGGTGCGGGCGGGTTCACCGTGACGTTGCCTTTTCGTTACGCCGTCTGACTCGTGCCGAAGAACGCCTGCCTGATCCGCGCAAACAACCCGTGCTGTGCGATCCATTCGGCATATGCGCGATAGTCGGGGTCGCGCATCAGGTGACGTTCTTCGGTCTTCGCGCGTACGTAGTAGATCAGGTTGACCGCGACGAGCGCCGCGCAGTGCATGAGCCCGACCTGCCAGCCGAGCGGCTCGACGAAGGGCACCGACACCATCCAGTACGACAGGTTCTTCGTGATGTACGCCGGATGCTTCGTGAAGCGGTACGGGCCCGACGTGATGATCCCGCGATTGGTGAGGTTCGAGAAACGCAGCCCGAACGAGATCGTGCACAGCGCATAGGTCAGCAGCAGCAGGATGATCGCCGTGCCCCAGATCACCCGCAGCGTCGGCGCGGACAGCAGCCAGTTGTCCCAGAACAGCGAGCCTTCGTAGCGGATGTAGTGGCCCGAGATCAGCGACCAGAACGGCTGATAGCAGATCAGCGCGGCGCCCCAGCCGAGGGCGGTCGGCTCGACGGTGCGCACGTGGCTGTCGAGGATGCGGAACGTGCACAGGTAGCCGACGGTGCCGAACATCAGGTCCATCGTGAACGACAGGTCGTACATGAACGAGAACGTCGCGAGCGACATCGGCGCGTTCATCATGTGCGCGAGCGACGCGGTCAGATGGTCGGCGTCCTTCGACAGATAGACGGTCATCAGCGGCAGGAAGAACATCTTCACGCCCCAGCCGGCGAGCATCTCGCGCACCGGCTGCCAGTTCGCCGGCCGTTCGCCGCGGAACAGGAAGCGGCCCCATAGCAGGTATGCGTCGTCGGTTTCGCGCTGATGGCGGTCCATCCACATGAAATAGAACGGCGCGGCGACGATCACGTACGGCGCGAGCGAGCGCAGCAGCGACCAGAAGGGCAGGTAGAAATCGCCGTGGTATTCGGGCAGCAGCCAGTACAGCACGCCGATGCCGGCATAGACCGACGCGAGTGCGCCGAGCCGCGTCGCGACGCGCGCGAGGCCGAGCGGCCGGACGGCCTGCCGCGACAGCCCCGCGCTCGGGCGCAGATAGACGCGCGAGACGAGGATTTCGTGGAGCGCGATCGTGCCGATGATCGCCAGGCTCGCGACGACCGCGCGTGTCGCCGCATCGAGGCCGGGCTGGTCGCGCGTGACCCACAGCGCGATGAGGCCGGCCGCGATGCCGAGCAGCCCGGCGCGGAACGGCGTGGCGGAACGGGGCGGGCGGTCCTGGACCGCGGCGATGCCGTCGAGCGTGGAATTCATGATCGGATCCTCGTCGGGATGAGGGCCGGCGACCCCGCTGAGCGGGTGACGCCGGCCGTCGGCCGGGCTTTGCATGGATGCGCGCCCGGCCATTGGCCTGTGGTTCTGTTGCGTGATGCGTGACTTACTTCTTGGGCCCGGCGCCCAGCAGACCGCCGAGCAGGTTCGTCACCGGCGACAGCAGGTTGCCTGCGCCGCCCGCGCCGCCCCCGTTCGAGCTGCCGCTCAGGCCGGCCGCCACGGTGCCGCCGCCGGCCGGTGTCGTCACCGTGCCTGCCGCGCCTCCCGGGCTGACCGTCGCGCCGGCGGCAGCGCCGCCGGCCGGCGTCGTCAGCGCACCCGTCAGCGTGCCGACCGGGCCGCTGGTCAGGACGCCGCCGATCGTGCCGGTCAGGTTGCCGCCGGGCGTGGTGACGGTGCCGGTGAGGCTTGCACCGAGCGGCGTCAGTGAGTTGACGAGACCGGTGACCGGCGCCAGCAGGCCGCCAACGCCCGCACCGCCGGTGCCGCTCGTGCCGCCGGTGCCGAGACCGCCGAGTGCGCCGGTCACGGTGCCGAGCAGGCCGGTGACCGGTGCGAGCGGACCGCCGCCGCTGGTACCGCTCGTGCCGCCGGTTCCGCTGGTGCCGAGGCCGCCGAGCGCGCCGGTCACGGTGCCGAGCAAGCCGGTGACCGGTGCGAGTGGGCCGCCGCCGCTGGTACCGCTCGTGCCGCCGGTTCCGCTGGTGCCGAGGCCGCCGAGCGCGCCGGTTACGCCGCCGAGCAGGCCGGTGATCGGTGCGAGCGGACCGCCGCCGCTGGTACCGCTCGTGCCGCCGGTTCCGCTGGTACCGAGACCGCCGAGCGCGCCGGTTACGCTGCCGAGCAGGCCGGTGATCGGTGCGAGCGGGCCGCCGCTGGTGCCGCTGGTGCCGCCCGAACCGCTCGAGCTGCCGCCGCCGAGCCCGCCTGTCAGCGTGCCGAGCAGGCCCGTGATCGGCGCGAGCGGGTTGCCGCCGCCCGTGCCGCTGCTGGAGCTGCCCGCGTTGTTGTCGTGGACGAGGCCGCCGGTGGACGTCACCGTGTTGCCCAACTGGGCCACGACGCCGCCGAGGCCTGCGCCGAGCGGGTTGTCGGTTGCGCCGCCGACCTTCGTGCCGGCCTGTGCGAGGCCGTTGCCGAGCGCGCTCAGCAGGCCGTTGAGCGGCGTACCGAGCAGCGTCACGCTGCCGAGCGTCTGCGTGGCGCCCGGCGTCGTGACGCCGCCGGTCAGCGTGTTCGTGATCGGGTTGATCACCTTGCCGACCTGCGTTTCGATCTGCTGGACCGGCGAGCTGTTCAGGGCCGTGTTGAGGCCCGACGCGGTCGAGTTGACCGCGCCGCCGACGGTGCTGACGAGATCGCCGACGAGCGTCGTCACCGGCGACAGCGGCGACAGCGGGCCCGAGCCGAGGCTCTTCACCGCGTTGCCGAGGTTGTTGACCGCGCCGCCGGCGCCGGTCAGCAGGCCGGTGGTCGATGTGAGCGTCGGCCCGAGCGGGTTCGCCGACACGCCGATCGAGCCGAGGCCTGCCGCGACGCCGTTGCCGAGCGCCTGCACGCCGTTGCCGAGGCTCGTGACGGCATTGCCGACGCTGTTGGCCGTCGTCGGGTTCGTACCGGGGATCTGCACGCCGCCGATCACGGAGCCGCCGTTCGCGACCGTCGTGCCGACTGCCGTCACGAGGTTGCCGGATTTCTGGAGAACGTTGCCGAGCGGGGTGACGCCGGTGCCGGAAGTGCCCGACGTACCGGAGGTGCCCGAGGTACCGGAAGTGCCTGAGGTGCCTGAGGTGCCTGAGGTGCCGGAAGTGCCCGACGTGCCGGAGGTGCCCGAGGTGCCGGAAGTGCCCGAGGTACCGGAAGTGCCCGAGGTACCGGAGGTACCCGAGGTGCCGGACGTACCCGAGGTGCCGGACGTACCCGAGGTACCGGACGTACCCGAGGTGCCGGACGTACCCGAGGTACCGGAAGTACCCGAGGTGCCCGAAGTACCCGAAGTACCCGAAGTACCCGAAGTACCCGAAGTACCCGAAGTACCCGAAGTACCCGAAGTACCCGAAGTACCCGAAGTACCCGAAGTACCCGAAGTACCCGAAGTACCCGAAGTACCCGAAGTACCCGAAGTACCCGAAGTACCCGAAGTACCCGAAGTGCCCGAAGTGCCCGAAGTGCCCGAAGTACCCGAAGTACCCGAAGTGCCCGAAGTGCCCGAAGTGCCCGAAGTGCCCGAAGTGCCCGAAGTGCCCGAAGTGCCCGAAGTGCCCGAAGTACCCGAAGTGCCCGAAGTGCCCGAAGTGCCCGATGTCCCCGATGTCCCCGACGACGTCCCCGAACTACCGCCCCCCGACGTCCCCGACGAACCGCCGCCCGATGTACCGGAGGTTCCCGAGCTGCCGCCCGTCCCCGACGAGCTCGGCTTGATCGTCGGCGGGGTCGTGGGTCCATCGACCGAGCCGCAGCCATATAGCGCGAGCAGCGACGAGACGGCCATCGTTACCGTCGTCTTCTTGAAGAGATTGTGCATGTTGGCCTCGACATTGGAAGTGTGTCCAAGCCTCCACTGCAAATTCCGCGCCACGACATATTCCGGAAACGGTGTCGCGTTTTGTTGCGGAAATCGGGAAGATCAGCGCGATTTAAACGGTGGGACGGCGGTTTCCCGCGACCGGGCACCGGCGGTGCGCCGGCGCGGCGGATGCGATGTTCCCGCAAGCCGCCGTAACGCGCCGCGCGATGTTACGTAGCGTTCGACGGCGCCGGCGGCTGCGAACCGGCAGCCGTGTCTTTGACGAAACGGGCCGGCGCCGCGACCATGGCGAGAACGCTTCCGGCTGCCGATGCCGCTGGAGCGGCCACGCATCCATACAGGGCACCGACATGAGCGAACAGGACAGGGAGTCCGGCAAGGCGCGCCGGATCGACGTGATGGGCGAGGCGTTCGTCGAGCGCGCGATGCGCGACCTCGACGGCTTTTCGCGTCCGCTGCAGGACTGGCTGAACGAACACGCGTGGGGCAGCACGTGGCAGCGGGGCGGGATCGACCTGAAGACGCGCAGCCTGTGCACGTGCGCGATGCTGGCGGCGCTTGGCCGCGGCACGGAATTGAAGGGGCACGTTCGCGGCGCGCTCAACAACGGCGCAAGCCTCGTCGAGATCCGCGAGGTGCTGCTGCACAGCGCGCTGTACGCGGGCGCGCCGGCTGCGATCGAGGCGTTCCGCAGCGCGCGCGAGGTGATCGCGGATCTCGGGCTGCCGGTGCCCGACGACGACGCAGCCTGATTGCGCCGCAGCATCGGCGGCGCGGCGCAGCGCGGCACGGCACGGCACGGCGCGGCACCGGCCGCCGCTTCGTGAGGATCTTCCGTCTAGTGCTCGACGCGCGCCGTCTGCGCGGTCGCCTCGACCGATGCGCCGGCGACCTCGAGCAGCCAGTCGGCGGTCGCATCGGGAATCGTGACCGGCAGCATGTGCCCGCCCTCGACGACCTTCAGCCGCACGCGCGCCGATTTCTGCGCCAGCGCCTCGCCGTGCTGGCGGTAGTTCAGGATCGGATCGGCGCGGCCGTACAGCACGTCGACCGGCAGCGAGAGATCCGCGTAGCGGCGTTCCATCGCGGGCAGGTCGGCGGGCGCCGACAGCAGATCGGTCGCGGTCGCGTAGAACACGTGCGGCCTCATGCCGAGCAACCCGCCACCCTTGGTGGGGAAATCGTGCGGCACGGATTCCGGCGCGAACACCTGGCGCACGGCCTTGCGGCCGGTCAGGATCGTCAGCGGAATCGCGAAGGTCCACGACACGAAGCGGCGCACGAGCGGCGACGGCAGCATCAGCGGCTTGAACGGCGCCGGCGGCTCGGGCTGCTCGTGCGACAGCGGCGCGATCAGCGCGAGCCGGCTCACGCGTTCCGGATGGTTGAGGCCGACCGCGAGCGCGATCGCGCCGCCGAGCGAGTGGCCGACGAGCACGGGCCGGTCGAGCCGCAGCGCGTCGATGAACGCGGCGACCGTGCGGGCCTGCGCGAACACGTTCGCCTGCGAACCCGCGCCGCGCAGCGAGCGGCCGGCGCCGGGCCGGTCGATCAGGATCACGCGATGATGCTGCGCGAGCCGCGTGAGCGGCAGGTACGCGAAGTTGCGCAGTTGCCCCGCCAGCCCGTGGACGAACACGATCGGCGGCCCGTCGCCGTATTCGACGTAGTGGATGCGGTCGCCGCCGATGTCGACGAAGCGGCCTTCGGGCGGAAACGCGCGCGTCACGCGGCTGGCGACGTACGCGGAAAACAGCGCGAGCGCGGCGAGCGCCGCGACGACGCCGAGCAGCACGGTCTGGATCAGGTGGAGCGTATGGGTCATGTCGGCCTCAGCGGGTTTCGAGTGCGGGTTCGGCTACCGGCGTCGCCGCCGGGCCGGTTTTCGCGCGGCGTTCGAACTGCATCGCCGAATCGGCGAGGCCGCTGAACTTCAGCGATGCGAGATCGAGCACGTAGTTCTGGTGGAATTTCCACGGCTTGTGGTGGCCCTGCTTCGGCAGGATGCCGGCCGCACGCTGAATGTAGCCGGAGCTCAGGTTGACGGCCGGCACGTCGCCGAGATCGCTGGCGCCGAGCCGCGGCACGCACGTGTCGTAGCCGTTCGCGCGCATGTGGTTGAGCAGCCGGCACACGTAGCGCGCGATCAGCTCGGCCTTCAGCGTCCACGACGCATTCGTGTAGCCGAACGACGACGCGAGGTTCGGCACGTCGCTGTACATCATCCCCTTGTACGACACGGTCTCCGGCAGGTCGACCGCGCGGCCGTCGACCGTCACGCGCGCGCCGCCGAGCATCTTCACCTTCAGCCCGGTCGCGGTGACGATCACGTCCGCGTCGAGCTGCTGGCCGCTCTTCAGCTTCAGGCCGGTCGGCGTGAAGCGCTCGATCTCGTCGGTGACGATCGATGCGCGGCCCGTGCGGATCGACTTGAACAGGTCGCCGTTCGGCACGAGGCACACGCGCTGGTCCCACGGCATGTAGCGCGGCGTCAGGTGCTTCGCGACGTCGAAGTCGGGGCCGAGCTGCTTGCTCGCCGCACGGATGATGAATTTCTTCGTCTGGTCGGGCTTGCGGCGCGAGACGTTGTACAGATAGATCGTCAGCAGGACGTTCTTCACGCGCACGATCCGGTGCGCGAGCCGCGACGGCAGCACGCGGCGCAGCGCGTTCGCGATCTTGTCGCGCGCGGGCAGCGACACGATGTAGGTCGGCGAGCGCTGCAGCATCGTCACGTGCTGCGCGTCGGCCGCCATCGACGGCACGAGCGTGACGGCCGTCGCGCCGCTGCCGATCACGACGACGCGCCGGTTCGTGTACGACAGGTCCTTCGGCCAGTGCTGCGGGTGCACGAGCTTGCCCTCGAACGTGTCCATGCCGGCCCAGTCGGGCAGGTAGCCGGCGTCGTAGTCGTAGTAGCCGCTGCACATGAACAGGAAGCGGCAGGTGTAGACGAGCGTGTCGGTCGCGCCGTCCCGGGTGCGCTCGATGGTGACCGTCCAGCGCGCGCGGTTCGAGTCCCAGTCGGCCGCGACGACTTTCTGGCCGTAGCGGATCGTCCTGTCGATCCCGTAGGTGCGGGCGGTGTCGCGGATGTAGTCGAGGATCGCCTGGCCGTCCGAGATCGCCTTGTCGCTGTGCCACGGGCGGAAGCTGTAGCCGAGCGTGAACATGTCGGAGTCCGAACGGACGCCCGGATAGCGGAACAGGTCCCAGGTGCCGCCGATCGCGTCGCGCGCCTCGACGATCGCGAAGCTCGCATGCGGGCAGCGCTGCTTCAGATGATACGCGGCGCCGATGCCGGACAGGCCGGCGCCGACGATCAGTACGTCGAGGTCGTTGCCGTCGCGGCGCTCGGCGCGGGCGGTGGAGGCGGGCGGCGCGTCGCGCCGGTCGGTCGTCGTGGTCATGCGGGGTCCTTGGTCGGCGTGGTCGGGCGGGAGGCCGGGGCGTGCGCGTGCTCCCCCATGGGGACTTCCTTCGGGCGCAGGTTGCGTGCGCGGGCGCGGCGGACGTGGCGCAGCATCAGCCACTGGTAACCGGCGCCGAGCACGCGCGCGATCCGGTCGAGCCGGCGCGCGTCGGCGCCGACGAGCACGCGGCGCGCATTGCGCTCGACGCCCGCGAGGATCTGCCGCGCGGCCTCGTCGGCCGTCGTCGCGTTGATCAGGCGGTTCGCCTGGCGCCGATGGGTCGCTTCGTCCTGGCCCGTCAGCGCGTGGATGCTGGTGTCGACGCGGCCCGCGTCGACGATGTTCGTCGCGACGCCGCCCGGATGCACGCAGGTCGCGCTCACCGGCGCGCCGTCGAGTTCGAGTTCCATCCGCAGCGCCTCGGTGAAGCCGCGCACCGCGAACTTGGTCGCGTTATACGCGCTTTGCGTCGGCATCGCGACGAGCCCGAACAGGCTCGACGTGTTGACGACATGGCCGTCGCCCGCCGCGCGCAGGTGCGGCAGGAACGCCTGCGTGCCGTGCACGACGCCCCAGAAATTGATGCCGACGATCCATTCGAGATCGGCGATGCGCGCGGTTTCGGCGCTGGCGGCCAGCGACACGCCCGCGTTGTTGAAGATCAGGTTGACCTTGCCGTGTTCGGCGCGGACGAAATCGGCCCATGCGAACACCGCATCGCGATCGGCCACGTCGAGCCGCCGCGTGCTCGCGCGCACGCCGTGCCGTGCGCAGGCGGCCGCCGTGGCGGCCAGCCCGGTTTCGTCGACGTCCGCGAGCGCGACTTCGCAGCCGCGCCGCGCCAGCTCGACCGCCAGGCTGCGGCCCATGCCCGAACCGGCGCCCGTGATCGCGGCGACCTTGCCGGAAAAACCCTTCATCCGTCGCTCCTCCCGTTCCGCTTGCGCTGCGCCGATCGCGCGGCTATTGTGGTGTTGGTCGTCACCACTTTAGTTTTCGGGTGTCCTGATGTCAAATAGCGGAATGGAGAAAGCACTCGAAACGGAAAAAAGGGGCCGGTCGTATGGCGGCGTGGCGCCCGAGGTACGCGCCGCCGAGCGGCGCGACGCGCTGATCCGCGCGGCGACGCGGGTGTTCGGCACGGTCGGCTTCCGCAAGGCGACCGTGCGGTCGATCTGCCAGGAAGCGAAGCTGAACGACCGCTATTTCTATGCGGCGTTCGACAGCACCGAGGATCTGCTGCGCTGCACCTACCTGCATCACGCGCAGCAACTGCATGAAGCGGTCGCGCAGGCGGTGGCCGCGCGCGGCGGCGATCTGCGCGAGAGCGTCGACACGGGGCTCGGCGCGTTCTTCGCGTTCCTGCGCGACCCGTGCTCGGCGCGCGTGCTGCTGCTCGAGGTGATGGGCGTGAGCGCGGATACCGACATGACTTACCAGCGCATGCTGATCGACTTCGGCAAGCTGATCATGGCGATCGGCGCGCCGCGCGAAGCGGCGACCCCCGCGGAGCGCACCGAGCAGCGGCTGGTCGGGCTCGCGCTCGTCGGCGCGATGACGAACGTCGGCGCGGCGTGGCTGCTCACCGGCTATCGCGATCCGGAAGCGCAGATGATCGCGAGTTGCAGGCGCGTGCTGCTGGGGACGTTGCGGGAGCGCGACGAAGGGTGAGCGTATGGCGCGACGGTTCGCCAACGGCCGTGCACCGCCGTGGCACGCCGTCGGCGCGGCAGCGCCTGACGAGCAGGCGCGTCGCGGGTGGCGGGTCGGATCACGCGCCTGAAACAAGCGCAGGCACTTTGGAGGTGGCCGGCGTTCGGTGCGTGACGCCGAACAGCGGTGTGTGAACCCCGCGTCGAACCCGCGTTTGCGGATGCCGATCGATGCGACGCCCGAGCGGCGGGCGTGATGCGCCATGAGGTCGCTACCGCTACCGCGTCCGCTTCCCGGCGAATGCCGGTGCTTCGTCCCCGATCGTCCCCTTCATCGCCTCGATGAACGCCCGCACCTTCCGTGACGGCAGCCGCGTCGACGGATAGACCGCATGGATGCCGGCCGGCGCCGTGTGCCACGCCGGCAGCAGCCGCACGAGGCGGCCGGCCGCGACGTCGTCGGCGGTCGAGAAATCCGTCAGCAGCCCGAAGCCGCCGCCCGCGAGCACGATCGCGCGGCACGCGGTCGCGGTGTTCGACACGACGGGCGCGACGCACCGCACCGAGGCCGTGTCGCCGTTCGCGCCCTCGAGTTCGACCGTATGCGGGCGCGGCAGCGACGACAGCATCACGAACGGCAGTGCGGCGAGCGCATCCGGCGCTTGCGGCAGCCCGTACCGCGCGACGAACGCGGGGCTCGCGACCAGCCATTTCCGGTACGTGCCGAGCTGCGCCGCGCGATAGTTCGAATCGGCGAGGCGGCCGATGCGGATCGCGACGTCGAGGTTGTCCGCGACGAGATCGACGACGCGGTCGTTCGCGACGAGTTCGACGTCGAGCCTCGGGTGCCGGTCGCGCAACGCGACGACGGCAGGCGCGACGACCAGCGCGCCGTAATCGATCGGCACGCTCACGCGCAACGTGCCGCGCAGCGGCCCCGCGTCGGAGGACACCGCATCGAGCGCGCTTTCGGCGGCGCGCACGATGTCGCGGCACGCGTCGTAGAACGCGCGCCCGGCATCGGTCACGCTCAGCCGCCGCGTCGTGCGCACCAGCAGGTTCGCGCCGACCTCGGATTCGAGGCGCTGCATGTGCGTGCTGACGACCGTCTTCGCGAGGCCGAGCCGCTCGGCCGCGGCCGTCAGCGAGCCGGCGTCGACCACCGCGACGAAGATCGCCAGCCGGTTCAGGTTCACGTCGCGCAGATCGGCCATCGTCGATTGTCCTATGGAAGCGGATAATGTTTCGCCGATTATCCGTCTTCTGGCCGCGAACCGCGAGCGCTACGCTGGGGCCGTTCGTCGCCGATACCCGGCGGCGCGAGATTCCGGAGTGTCGCCATGCCCACCGCCCGCCAGCCCGTTGCACCGATCCGCGTCTATTCGTTCCTGCTGTCCGGGCATGCCCATCGCGTCCGGTTGTTTCTGTCGCTGCTCGGCCTGCCGTCCGAGATCGTCGACGTCGATCTCGCGGCCGGCGCGCAGCGCGAACCGGCGTTCCTCGCGCTCAATCCGCTCGGGCAGGTGCCCGTGATCGACGATGGCGGCACCGTGATCGCCGATTCGAACGCGATCCTCGTGTACCTCGCGAAGCGCTACGGCGACGCGCACTGGCTGCCCGACGACCCGGTCGGCGCGTCGCTCGTGCAGCGCTGGCTGTCGTACGCGGCCGGCCCGATCGCGGCGGGGCCCGCCGCCGCGCGGCTCGTGACCGTGTTCGGCGCGCCGCTCGACCAGGACGCGGCCAAGCGCACGGCCGCGAAGGTGCTCGCCGTGATCGATCACGAGCTGGCCGGCAAGCCGTTCGCGGCCGGTGCGCAGCCGACGATCGCGGACATCGCCGCGTACTCGTACATCGCGCACGCGCCGGAAGGCGGCGTGTCGCTCGAACCGTATCCGCACGTGCGTGCGTGGCTCGCGCGTGTCGAGGCGCTGCCGGGCTTCGTCGCAATGCCGACGACGCGCGCGGGCCTGCTCGCCGCGTAACGCCACGCCACACCGGGCCACGCCACGCCACGTCTTCCACGGGAGAACGCGATGAATGCTCCGACCCCCATCGTTCCGGGCTGGGAACTCGATGCCCCGCCGTTTCACGCGGGCGAGCTGGCCGTGCAGCAGCGCGCGGGCGTGACGGCGGCCGCGGCGTCGCTCGGCCGAAGCGGGATCCGGCGCTTCATGCCGGACCAGCACCGGACGTTCTTCGCGCAACTGCCGTTCTTCGTGCTCGGCGGCGTCGATGCGTCGGGCCAGCCGTGGGCGACGCTGCGGGCCGGCGCGCCGGGCTTCGTGACCTCGCCGGACGCCCGTACGCTGCGCATCGCGGCGCGCGCGCTGCCGGGCGATCCGCTGGCCGGCGCGTGGCAGGCGGGCGCGGCGCTCGGCGGCCTCGGAATCGAATTCCATACGCGGCGGCGCAACCGCGTCAACGGCGTCGTGCGCGCGGTCGACGGCGAGGCGTTGACGATCGCGGTCGAGCAGAGCTTCGGCAATTGCGCGAAGTACATCCAGGGCCGCAAGCCGACCGTCGTCGTGCAGGCAGTGGATGACGCCGGCGCGCCGGAGGTGTCGGACGCGTTCGACGATGCCGATCGCGCGCTGCTGTCGCGGGCCGATACGTTCTTCGTGGCGAGCGCGAACACGTCGGCGGATGCGGGGGCCGCGCGCGGCGCGGACGTATCGCATCGCGGCGGGATGCCGGGCTTCGTCCGCGTCGACGATGCGCGCACGCTGACGACGCCGGATTTCAGCGGCAACCGCCTGTTCAACACGCTCGGCAACCTGCAGCACGATCCGCGCGCCGGGCTGCTGTTCGTCGATTTCGACAGCGGCGACCTGCTGTACGTGGCCGCGCGTGCCGAGATCGTGTGGGACGGGCCGCTCGTCGCGTCGTTCGACGGCGCGCAGCGGGTCGTGCGGTTCCATGTGACGGAAGTGCGGCGCACGCGCGCGGCGCTGCCGTTCCGGTGGTCGGCGGTCGAGCGCGCGCCGCAGTTCGCGGCGATGGCGGCGGGCGCTGGCGCTGGCGCGGGCGCTGCGTCGGCGGCGGCCGTGGCCGTGGCAGCGCCGGCGCCCGCATGGCGGCCGCTGCGCATCGCGAGGATCGTCGACGAAGCGCGCGCGATCCGTTCGTTCCATTTCGAGTCGGCGGACGGCGGGGCGTTGCCGGCCTACGACGCCGGACAGCATCTGACGCTGCGTGTCGCGCTGCCGGGCGGCGACGCGCCGTCGATTCGCAGCTACACGCTGTCTGATGCGCCGGGCGGCGCGCACTACCGCATCACCGTGAAGCGCGAGGGGCGCGTGTCGGCGTGGCTGCACGATCATGCGCGGGCGGGCATGACGATCGACGCGCAGATGCCGCGCGGCCGCTTCACGTTCGATCTCGCGAGCCCGCGTCCGGCCGTGCTCGTGTCGGCCGGCATCGGCATCACGCCGATGGTCGCGATGCTGCGCCGCGCGCTGGCCGACGCCGCCCCGTCGCGCCGCGTGGTGTTCGTGCACGGCGCGCGTGACGCGGCCGACCGGCCGTTCGCGGCGGAGCTGGCGCGCATGGCGGCCGCCGATCCGCGGCTGTCGCTGCACGCGTTCGACAGTCATCCTCACGAAGGCGCGACGGCGCGGGCCGGCCGCATCGACATCGCCGGCTTGAAGCAGATCCTGCCGTTCGACGATTACGACTTCTACCTGTGCGGGCCGTCGGCGTTCATGCGCGACCTGTACGACGGGCTGCGCGCGCTGAACGTGGCGGACGAGCGCATCCGTTTCGAGGCGTTCGGGCCGTCGAGCGTCGTGCGCACCGCAACCCGGGCGGCCGGCGCGCCGGCGGCGGCAACCGTGCCGGTCGTGTTCCGGCGCACGGGCCGCGAAGCCGCGTGGGCGCCGGCCGACGGCACCCTGCTCGAATTCGCGGAAGGGCAGCGCGTGGCTGTGCCGTCCGAATGCCGCGCCGGGTCGTGCGGCACCTGCGCGACGCGCGTGCTGTCCGGCGCGGTCGACTACGAGCAGACGCCCGATGCGCCGGTCGCGCCCGGCTGCGCGCTGCTGTGCGTCGCGCGGCCCGCGCAAGGGACCACGGAGCCGCTCGTGCTCGACTGCTGACACGCCCTGCGACATGCCGCCGCAGACGCCCTGCTGCGCGAAAAGCGCGCGCAACTGCTGCTTTTTTCGGATGCCGGTCGGATCGACGATAGCGTCAACCGATTCGATGAAAGGAGCGCAAACATGAAACTGCTCGGCATGATCAAGCTGGTCCTGTGGAGTTTCTTCGGCGTACGCAACAGCAAGGCGCACGCGACCGATCTCGCGAACGCGAACTTCACGCTGCTGCCGTTCGTGGCGATCATCCTCGCGGTGATGGTCGGCGCGGTCATCTACGGCGTCGTGCACCTGGTCGCCAATCCGACCGTGACGATGCAGGGGTTCTGAGCGGCCCATGAAGCGCGGGCAGTCGTCCCGCGCCGGCTCCCGGCCGCGTGACCGGTGTGCGATTGCGCCGCCGGCTGCCGGGATTGCCGCGCACGACGGGAAGGGCGGACGGATCGCCGCCGCCGCCGTGTTGCCCTGATCGCCTTGCCCCCCGTTCCGTCATTCCCCACACCCGTTCCCCCAATTCCGCGGCGATCCGCCCCGCCCGGGGTAAAATGCGCGCCGCGCCGCGATGTCGCGCGCGACGGGCCCGCCGCCGTTCGATCGAACGGTGCGCGCAAGCGCGTCGCGCCCGCACCGGGGCGTTCGAAGCGTCCCCCCGCATGACATGACCGCGCGATGCAGCCGGCTGCCCGACACGCCCCCGACGAACCGGTCGGCGGCGACATCGGTTGCCGGTGCATTTCCTGATCCGATGTCCCATCCTGCGTCTTTCCGACCGAGCGGCCTGCTGGTGTGCCGCATCGCTTGATTCGTCTGATGAATATCGTGTCCGCGCGCGTCCGGCGGCGGGCGTCGATGCGTTCCCGGGCCCGCTGCGCTGCGTCGTGACGGGTTTCGGTTGGGTCGAGTGGTGAGTTTTCCATCCAGAACAATGACGGTGAAAAGAACAACAGCGTCGCCCGCACGGCGGCGGCGCGCGAAGGTCGGGCTCGGCGTCGGTCTCGGTATCACGCTGTTCGCGGCGCAGGCCGCGGCGGCGCAGGGCGACGCGCCGGCGCCGGACGCCGATGCGGCCGGCGGCGCGACGCTGCCGGCGATCACGGTGAGCGGCGAGCGCGGCAATGCGCTGCGCGCGCGCACGGCGTCGGTCGCGGGGCTCGACGACGCGCCGCTGCGCGACACGCCGGCGTCGGTGAGCGTCGTGACGCGCGCGCAGCTCGACGACCAGCAGGCGAAGCGGCTGAGCGACGTCGTGCGCAACGATGCGTCGGTGGTCAACGACTACGCGCCGGTCGGGTATTTCGAAGGGTTCGCGATCCGTGGCTTTCCGGTCGATCTCGCGAGCGCGATCCGGATCGACGGGCTGACGGTGTCCGGCGAGCAGAACGTGGCGCTCGAGAACAAGGAGCGCGTCGAGATCCTGAAAGGGCTGGCCGGCATCGACAGCGGCGTCGTCGCGCCGGGCGGCGTGATCAACTTCGTGACGAAGCGCTCCGCCAACGTCGCGAGCGTGACGACCGGCGTCGACAGCCGCGGCTCGACGTCGGCGGCCGTCGATCTCGGCCGCCGCTTCGGCCCTGACAACCAGTTCGGCTTCCGGATCAATGCCGCGAAGGAGAACATGCACTCGTACATCGACGGCACGAACGGACGGCGCACGTTCGGCTCGATCGCCGCCGACTGGGACATCAGCCCGCGCGCGAGCCTGCAGCTGAACGCCGAATTCCAGCAGTGGATCCAGCGTTCCGCGCCGGGCTACCAGTTGCTCGGCGGCACCGTCGTGCCGTCGGTCAACACGACGTCGAAGGCGCTCGGCACGCAGCCGTGGGCGAAACCCGTGACGACCGACGCGCTGAACCTGAATGCGCGCTTCGACTACCAGTTCAGCGACGACTGGAAGGCGAGCGTCGCCGCCGGCCGCAGCCGCACGATGATCGACGACAACAGCGCGTTCGCGTACGGCTGCTCGTACGCGGCGAGCTGCGCGGCCGGCGCGACGTCGCCGTTCTTCTTCGGCGCGAACGGCGACTACGACGTGTACGACTTCCGCAGCCCCGGCGAATACCGACGCAACGACGACCTGCGCGCGACCGTGACGGGCAAGTTCGCGACCGGGCCGCTGCGTCACGAGCTGACGCTCGGCCTGAGCGTGCAGCGCCGCGTCGTGCGCATGGCCGACGCCGTGTACGACTACGTGGGCAGCGAGAACGTCTACGGGCCGGACGTGGCGTTCGCGCCGTCGCCGAATTCGCCCGGGCCGTCGTACCCGCGTCTCGACGCGTGGCAGTACGGCGTGTTCGGGCTCGATCGCATCAGCATCGGCGAACACTGGCAGGTGCTCGCGGGCGGCAAGGAGGTGCTGCTGCGGCAGCGCAGCTGGAGCAGCCTCGACGGCGATGCGACGCACACCGACCGCTCGGTGTTCCTGCCGCAGGTCGCGCTCGTCTACAAGCCGGTGAGCGTGCTGTCGCTGTACGCGTCGTACAGCAAGGCGCTGTCGCTCGGCGACCAGGCGCCCGTGCGCGCGACCAACGCGTATGCGTTCCTGCCGCCCGTCGAATCGCACCAGGTCGAGGTCGGCGCGAAATACGACTGGCTCGACCGGCTGAGCCTCACGGCCGCCGTGTTCTCGATCAGCAAGCCGTTCCAGTTCGCCGATCCGGACGCGGCGGGCACGTCCTACACGTTCGTGCAGCGCGGCACGCAGCGGCACCAGGGCATCGAGCTCGGCGCGGCCGGGCGCGTGACCGAGCGGCTGGGGCTGACGGCCAGCGTCGCGGCGATTCGCGCCCGCGCGTACGATTCGGGTTCGCCGGCGTACGAGGGGCACCAGATCATCAACGTGCCGGCACTGCGCGCGACGCTGTACGCGGACTACGCGGTGCCGGGCGTCGCGGGCCTGAACATGCTGGGCGGCGTCGAGTACAGCGGCGCGCGCAACGCGAACGAGGAGGGCACCGCGCGCGTGCCGTCGTGGTTCGTGTTCAATCTCGGCGCGCGCTACACGACGAAGATCGGCGGCCACCGCACGGTGCTGCGCGTGTCGGTGGACAATCTGTTCAACAAGTTCTACTGGCGCGACGCGGGCGAGCAGCAGGGCGATGCGTACCTGTTCCCGGGTGCGCCGCGCACCGCGCGCGTATCGTTGACCTATGATTTCTGACCGCCCGGAGCCGGCCGCGTGACGCGCGGCCCCGACGGCCCACCTGGAGAACACGGACGATGTCCCCACTCGAAATCGCCGGCGTGATCGTCAGCGCACTCGCGATCTGGCTGACCGCGAAGCGGCGCATGCTGTGCTGGCCGGTCGGGCTGGCGTCGGTCGCGCTGTACGGCTGGATCTTCTTCGACGCGAAGCTGTATTCGGACATGCTGCTGCAGGGCGCGTTCGCGGTGCTGCAGGTGTACGGCTGGCAGCGCTGGCTCGCGCAGCGCGCGAGCGAGGCCGGCGGCGGCGCGGCGCCGGCGGGCGACGTCGCGCCCGTCACCGGCGTGCGGCCGCGGCAGATGTTGCCCGACCTGATCGCGGCCGTCGTCGGCAGCGCGCTGCTCGGCGGCATGATGGCGCGCTGGACCGATGCGGCGCTGCCGTTCGTCGATGCGTCGCTGACCGCGTTCAGCCTCGTCGCGCAATACTGGACCGCACGGCGCTACATCGCGTCATGGGGGCTGTGGATCGTCGTGAACGTCGTGTACGTCGGGATGTTCGTGTTCAAGGAACTGTATCTGACGGCCGGACTCTATGCGCTGTTCATCGGGCTGGCCGTCGTCGGCTGGCGCGACTGGAGCCGGACGGCCGCGGCGCTGCGCGCGGCGGCCGGCGGCGCGCTGGCGCCGGGCGGCGGCGCACGCTGATTCGCGCGCCGATTCACTCAAGGAGCAACGTCGTTCATGTCATTTCCACTCGAGCCGGACGGGCCCCTGTCGCGCGACGTCGCGCCGCCGCAATTCGGCGTCGACGGCGTGCAGGCCGAACGCGACTGGCCGCTGATGACGCACGACGAGGTGGCGGCCGTGCTCGCGCGGATCGACGGCGCGGGCGAGCCGGCCCGGCTGACGTGGCACAGCCCGCGGCAGTTCGCGGCGGCCGTGCTGGTGCGGATGGCCGACGGGCGCGGGCTGTTCGTCAAGCGTCATCATGCGAGCCTGCGCGATGTCGCGGGGCTCGGGGAAGAGCATCGCTTCATCGCGCATCTGCGCGAGCGCGGCATGCCGGTGGTCGACGTGCTCGCGGATCGCGACGGCGCGACCGCATTCGCCTCCGGCGAATGGACCTACGAGGTGCACGTGCTGGCGCCCGGCGTCGACCCGTATCGCGGCGTGATGTCGTGGCAGCCGTTCACGCATCCGTCGCACGCGTATGCGGCCGGCCGCGCGCTGGCCGAACTGCATCGCGCGTCGGCCGGCTACGATGCGCCGGCGCGGCCCGTGCGCACGCTGCTGTCGAGTTTTCGCGTGCTGTCGTCCGCCGATCTGCCCGGTGCGCTCGAACGCTGGGTCGATGCGCAGCCGCTGCTCGTGCGCGCGCTCGGCGCGCGCGACTGGCGCGGCGACGTGGCCGACGCGATCGGCCCGTATCACGCGCGGCTCGTGCCGTTGCTGCCCGCGCTGCCGCCGCTGTGGACGCACGGCGACTGGCATGCGTCGAACCTGTTGTGGACCGACGCGGGGCCCGGCGCGCAGGTGCGGACCGTGCTCGATTTCGGGCTGTCGGATCGCACCTGCGCGGTGATGGACCTCGCGCTCGCGATCGAACGCAATACCGTCGACTGGATGGCGCCGGCCGATGCGCGCCGCGTCGAATACGCACAGATCGACGCGCTGCTCGACGGGTATGAATCGCTCGAACCGCTGGGTGACGAAGCGTATGCGGCGCTGGTTGCGATGCTGCCGATCGTGCATGCGGAGTTCGCGCTGTCGGAAGTGGCTTATTTCGGCTGCATCATCGATGCGCCGGCGATCGTCGATGTCGCGTACGACGGATACCTGATCGGTCACGCGCGCTGGTTCGGCGAACGTGACGGGCGGCAGCTGCTCGACTGGCTCGTGCGGCGCCGGCGCGCGAAGCAAGGGGTCGTTTGATTCTTGAGAATACCCTGGCAGCTTCACCGGTTCGGAGATTGATATGTTGCTCGAATCGTCATCGAAATCTTACCTGGATAGATTCGATTGGCTGTCGCACGCGAGTGCCGGAAGCGCTGAGTTCACCGCAAACGCAGCGGCGATAAATGAGCCAACTCTCATGTCAATGGTCAGTACAGCAGTTGTCGAGACAGCCGGGACTCACCTGCACGGTGACTTCACGGGTTGCGGACGTTGATTCAGCCGCGCTGCTGATCGGATAAATTTGCGTTTTCATCTGAAATGGTGCGTTTATCAAACCATCGTCTATGATGGCCTTTGTCACTTCGGAAGCACGTTTTGTCGCGAGTTGGGTAGGAGTGGTTTCATTTTTGGATGCGCTGCCAATTATGTAGATCCAGTTCTGAATCGGGTGCTTGGAATTGATTTCTGACACCCATCGTTCAATTCGTATTTTCTCGGATTCGGTGATCTCGTGACTGTTGGGTGAAAATGGAACGAACAGTTGTCGTGATGGAAGATTTTGTGATGCTTGGCATTCCGCAGTGGCGTCTGTGGGAAAAATTAATAATCCTGAAATCGCGGTGATGAGTGTTGTGATAAGAATCATCATGTTGATTTAGGCTCCTTAATCTGCAAATAAGCTTTCGCCGTAGATCACGAATCCGGTGAGTGTATCCGCATTTCTCAATGCCAGGTCAGGATTGGCCCTTGCCCATGCGGCTGCTGTGGGGTCAATTCCGTAACGAGGGTCGCCACTGCCGAAGGTGTCAATGAAATGTGTTACTTCGTGAATGAGCGTTGACAGCCGGGAATCTCCGAACATATTCTGGTCGCGCAAGCCAGTGCAGAATTTCATGGCGATACTTATAAGTTTCCGCTCTGTATTAGGTCCGCAAACGTGAGCGGCCTCGTTATCGATGTCACTCATATTCGGGACGCAGTCTAACATTCGGTCGAGGTTCGGATCGGTTCGGACGAAGTTGTGTGGTGTTAGCGTCTTCAGTACGGAGAGATGTCGTGAGAAGCCGTTGATAAGATATCGCCGTGTATTCTCGTCGCATCGATTGAACCAATAAGTCATTCTATTCTTGACGGTCTTGTCATGCCGATTCAGGTCGGCAATCCGTCGTTCGACAAGAATGATGGACCATTTAAGTAGCCGCGCTACCATGATTCTGAATTCTTTATTGGTCATGTTGGGGCAAATTGGCGTTGTGTTGATGTAAACGTCAACCGTTGAGCCCGGATTTGTGTTGGTGACTGCTCCAGAGTGAACGAGAAACCAATCTTTGTCTTCGTCGGCATCAAAATTGTATCGATTGTTGTCGGAAAAATTATTCATGGCTTCAAGGTCCCGTCGTGTCGATTTTCAAGAGTTTTGTTGCATCAGTAACGAAGATGCGTGTTTTCCCGGCGCTGTCAGTGTTGCAGATGAGGATATGTGCGGTATCCGTTACGCTTCAATAGTCATGGAACGGAATGGTTAAGTTTGTGTTTTCGGAACATCGAACAATCGTCTTTTAAAGTGGGCGTGTCCATAGAACTAGTTCGAAATTTTGGAATGCAAAGCGACTTTCTATGATTTTTACGTTGCCGAATTGAATGATCGAAAGTTAAGCGATCGTTCTGGCGAACTTTGACGGCTTCGTTGGGGCGCACGCGAATGCTCGGACGACGCGTACAGATGGTCATCTGGGCAGATATGGACGCTGGTCCGGCGAGTACAACATGCCGAAGATGACGGAAATATCATCTTCGCCTCATGTTCACACTGCGGCCGGACCGTAGCATCGGTCGCGAACCGTTACCGCAGAACCGAACATGCTCAAGCTCAACCTCGCCGTGGCCGTCGTCTTCGCGATGGCCGCGACGGCTCATGCGCAGCCGTCGCTGTCGCCGGGGCCGGCTCCTGCTGCCTCCGGCAGCACCGGGCCGATCGGCGCACCGCCACCCGACGCGCTCTCTTCCACCTCGTTGACGCTTTCCGATGCGCTCTCGGTCGCGGCCCGGAACAATCCGGCGCTGCGTGGCGCGCGCGCCGACGTCGATGCGTCGGCCGGCGCGCTGATGCAGGCCGGCGCGCGCCCCAATCCCGAAGTGTCGTTCCTGCAGGAAGGCTTTCGTCGCGCGGAGCGCACGTCGACA
The DNA here is from genome assembly GCF_000732615.1 of Burkholderia paludis. GTDB lineage: Bacteria > Pseudomonadota > Gammaproteobacteria > Burkholderiales > Burkholderiaceae > Burkholderia > Burkholderia paludis. The sequence continues at coordinate 110,359 of NZ_JPGL01000017.1, read as the reverse complement.
GTGCTGCTCAACCAGACGATCGAGCTGGGCGGCAAGCGCGGCGCGCGGCTCGACGTCGCGTCGTACGGACGGCAATCCGCCGATGCATCGCTCGATGAGCAGGGCGCGGCCGTGCGCGCCGACGTGATCGCCGCGTTCTACGGCCTGCTCGCCGCGCAGCGGCAACTCCAGGTGACCGAGGAATCGGCGGCGATCGCCGCGCGCTCGGCGGATCTCGCCGGGCGGCGCGCGCAGGCCGGCAAGGTGTCGCCGGTCGAGGCGACCAAGGCGCAGGTGGCCGCGGCGGCCGTGCAGATCGAAGTCGCGACGGCGCGCGGCCGCGTCGACGTCGCCCGCGAGAAACTGAACGCGGTGATGGGCGGCGCGCGCGCCGACCGGCGCGATGCGACTGGAGATCTCGAAGTCGTGCCGCCGGTCGAACCGTTGTCCGCGCTGACCGCGCAGCTCGACGACGCGCCGCTCACGCGCATCGCACGCGCCGAGATGCTGCGCGCGAACGCGACCGTGTCGCTCGAACGCGCGCGGCGCATTCCGGACATGACGATCAGCGCGGGGGCAAAACGCGTGACCACGGGCGGCGTGCCGGACAACCAGGCGGTGGTCGGCGTGTCGATCCCGATTCCGCTGTTCAACACGAACAAGGGCGCGCTGCTCGAAGCGACGCACAAGGCCGAGCGCGCGAACGCGAATCTCGATCGCGAACGCGCGCGGCTGCGGCTCGAACTGACGCAGGCGTATGCGAATTTCGAGGCGGCCGCGCAGGAGGCGCGGCGCCTGAAGACCGACATCCTGCCCGGCGCGCGCCTCGCGCTCGATGCGATGTCGCGCGGCTACGAACTCGGGAAGTTCAGCTTCCTCGACGTGCTCGACGCGCAGCGCACGCTGTTCCAGGGCCAGTCGCAATACGTGCGCGCGCTCGCCGATGCCCACACGGCGCGTGCCGACATCGGCCGGCTCGTCGGTACGCCGCTCGCATCGCTCGTGCAATAGCGCAACAGGCGCCTCCATTACCTGAAGGATCATCATGTCACGCAGCAGAATCCTGATCATCGCGGCGGTCGTACTCGGCAGTGCCGGGATCGTCCTCGGCGCACTCGGCGTCACGCGCAACGGCGGCGGCAACGGCACGTCCGCGTCGGCGGCGGCCGAAGCCGCTTCATCCGCCGAAGCCGCCGGCGAGCGCGGCGGTGTCGTGCTCCGGCGCGGCAAACTGTCCGTCGAAATCGTGATGACGGAGAAGCCCGGCGATGCGCGCCTCATCGTCTATCCGTTCGTCGACGGCAAGCCGGCCGACAAGGGCGTCACGGTGTCCGGCACGCTGGTTCGCTACGACAGCACGCACGAGCCCTTGCGTTTCGACGCGGCCGGCCAGAAGTTCGTGTCCGCGCAGTCGATTGCCAAGCCGCACGTGTTCGATGTGACGATCGACGTCAAGGCGGGCAAGGAAGCCGCATCGTTCCCGTTCGCACGCGCCGACGGCGCGCTCGCGTTGACCGATGCGCAACTGGCAACCTCGAGGATCGCGCTCGCGAAGGCCGGCCCCGTGCAGATTGCGACGCCGTTCCAGCTGCCGGGCGAGATCAGGTTCAACGAGGACCGCACCGCGCACGTGGTGCCCCGCGTGGCTGGCATCGTCGAGCAGGTGTCGGTGTCGCTCGGACAGAACGTCGCGAAGGGGCAGGAACTGGCCGTGATCGCGAGCACCGACGTCGCCGACCGGCGCAGCGAGCTGCTGACGGCCGAGCGCCGGCTGTCGGGCGCGCGGGCCACCTACGAACGCGAACGCACGCTGTGGCAGGAGCGCATCTCCGCCGAGCAGGACTACCAGCAGGCGCAGGTGCAGTTGCGCGAAGCCGAGATCGCGGTGCAGAACGCGCGGCAGAAACTGGCCGCGCTGAACGCGCCGGCCGGCGGAGGGGCGCTGAACCGTTACGTGCTGCGCGCGCCGTTCGCGGGCACGATCGTCGAGAAGCATGCGACGCCCGGCGAGGCGATCGCCGCCGATGCGAGCATGTTCGTGATCTCCGACCTGTCGACCGTGTGGGCCGAAATGGCGGTGCCCGCGCAGCGGCTGAACGACGTGCGCGTCGGCCGCGACGCGACCGTGATCGCGACCGCGTTCGAATCGCGCTCGAGCGGCCCGATCGCGTACGTGGGTTCGCTGCTCGGCGAACAGACGCGCACCGCGCCGGCGCGCGTCGTGCTGCCGAACCCGGAAGGCGTGTGGCGGCCGGGGATGTTCGTGAACGTGTCGGTCGACGCGGGCAGGCAGCGCGTGCCGCTCGCGGTCGCGAGCGACGCGTTGCAGGACGTCGACGGCGCGCCGTCGGTGTTCGTGCGCGCGCGGCAAGGGTTCGTCGCGCAGGCCGTCGAAACGGGGCGGCGCGACGAACGCGCGACCGAGGTGCTGAAGGGGCTCAAGCCCGGCCAGGAATACGCGGCGTCGAACAGCTTCGTGCTGAAGGCCGAACTCGGCAAGGGGAGCGCGGAACATGAATGACCGGGGCATGTACGCGGCGCCGCAAAGGGCGGCGGGAATCCACGCCCGATTCGCGCGCCGATTCGCACCTCGACTCGCGGCCCGACTCGCGGCCCGATTCGCGGCCCGATTCGCAACCCGATTCGCAGCCCGACTCGCAGCCCGATTCGCAGCCCGATTTTCGGCCCGATTCGCAACCCGCTTTCCCGCTCGCCGCGCGAGCGGCCGGGCGGCCCGCCCGGTGCGGGCGGCCGTTCTCCGCTTCAAGGAATCCCGTCATGTTTGAGCGCCTGATCCGCTTTGCGATTGCGCATCGCTGGCTCGTGATGCTGGCGATCGCGGCCGTGGCCGCGCTGGGCGTGTTCAGCTACCAGAAGCTGCCGATCGACGCGGTGCCCGACATCACGAACGTGCAGGTCCAGATCAACACGTCCGCGCCCGGCTACTCGCCGCTCGAGGCCGAGCAGCGCATCACCTATCCGGTCGAAACCGTGATGGCCGGCCTGCCGGGCCTCGAGCAGACGCGCTCGATCTCGCGCTACGGGCTGTCGCAGGTCACCGTGATCTTCAAGGACGGCACCGACATCTACTTCGCGCGACAGCTCGTCAACGAGCGCATCCAGGAGGCGAAGGACAAGCTGCCGCCCGGTATCGCGCCCGCGATGGGGCCGACGTCGACGGGCCTCGGCGAGATCTACCTGTGGACCGTCGAGGCCGACGCGGCCGCGCGCAAGCCCGACGGCACGCGTTATACGGCCGCCGACCTGCGCGAACTGCAGGACTGGGTCGTCCGGCCGCAGTTGAGGAACGTGCGCGGCGTGACCGAGGTGAACTCGATCGGCGGCTACGTGAAGGAATACCGCGTCGCGCCGAATCCGGCGAAGCTGATGTCGTACGGGCTGACGCTCGCCGATGTCGTGCGCGCGCTGGAGCGCAACAACGACAATGTCGGCGCCGGCTACATCGAGAAGCGCGGCGAGCAGTATCTCGTGCGCGTGCCGGGCCAGGCGCGCACCGTCGACGACATCGCGAACATCGTGCTGACCAACGTCGGCGGCGTGCCGGTGCGGATGAAGGACGTCGGGCTGGTCGACATCGGCCGCGAACTGCGCACCGGCGCGGCGACGTCGAACGGCGAGGAGGTTGTGCTCGGCACCGTCTTCATGCTGATGGGCGAGAACAGCCGGACGGTCTCGAAGGCCGTCGCCGCGAAGATGGCGGACGTGAACCGCACGCTGCCGGCCGGCGTGAAGGCGATCCCCGTGTACGACCGCACCGTGCTCGTCGAGAAGGCCGTCGCCACGGTGAAGAAGAACCTGCTGGAAGGCGCGATCCTGGTGATCGCGGTGCTGTTTCTGTTCCTCGGCAACATCCGGGCGGCGCTGATCACCGCGCTGGTGATTCCGCTGTCGATGCTGATGACCTTCACCGGCATGGTCAACGCAAAGGTGAGCGCGAACCTGATGAGCCTCGGCGCGCTCGACTTCGGGATCATCGTCGACGGCGCGGTGGTGATCGTCGAGAACTGCGTGAGGCGGCTCGCGCATGCGCAGGCCGCCGCCGGCCGGCCGCTGACGCGCGACGAGCGCTTCGCGGAGGTGTTCGGCGCGTCGCAGGAAGCGCGCCGCGCGCTGATCTTCGGGCAACTGATCATCATGGTCGTGTACCTGCCGATCTTTGCGCTGACCGGCGTCGAAGGCAAGATGTTCCACCCGATGGCGATAACCGTCGTGATGGCGCTCGCCGCCGCGATGGTGCTGACCGTCACGTTCATTCCGGCGGCCGTCGCGCTGTTCATCGGCGAGCGCGTCGAGGAGAAGGAAAACCGGCTGATGGGCTGGGCGCGGCGCGCGTACGAACCGGTGCTCGCCGCGTTCATGACGCGCCCCGCGCGCGTGATGATCGGCGCGGGCGCGATCGTGCTGGTCACGCTCGGTCTCGCCACGCGGCTCGGCAGCGAGTTCATTCCGAGCCTGAACGAAGGCGATCTGGCCGTCTCCGCGCTGCGGATTCCCGGCACGAGCCTGTCGCAATCGGTCGAGATGCAGAAGTCGATCGAGAAGACGCTGAAGGCGCGCTTTCCCGAGATCGAGCGCGTGTTCGCGCGCACCGGCACCGCCGAGATCGCGGCCGATCCGATGCCGCCGAACCTGTCGGACGGCTACATCATGCTGAAGCCGGCGGACCGGTGGCCCGACCCGAAGAAGCCGCGCGAGCGGCTCGTGCGCGAGATCGAGGCGGCGCTGGCGGAGCTGCCGGGCAACGCATACGAATTCTCGCAGCCGATCCAGCTGCGCTTCAACGAGCTGATCTCGGGCGTGCGCAGCGACGTCGCGGTGAAGATCTTCGGCGACGACATGGCCGTGCTGAACCAGACCGGCGAGCAGATCGCGGCCGCGCTGCAGAAGGTGCCGGGCGCGTCGGAGGTGAAGGTCGAGCAGACCACGGGCCTGCCCGTGCTGACCGTCAATCTCGATCGCGACAAGCTCGCGCGCTACGGTGTGAGCGTCGCCGATCTGCAGGACTCGGTGGCCGCGGCCGTCGGCGGGCAGAAGGCCGGCACGCTGTTCCAGGGCGACCGCCGGTTCGACATCGTCGTGCGGCTGCCCGACGAGCTGCGCTCGGACATCGAGGCGATCAAGCGGCTGCCGATCGCGCTGCCGCCATCAGTTGCGGGCGCCGGCGCACCGCTCGCGGCGGCGCCCTACGTGCCGCTCGCCGAACTGGCGACGATCGACGTCGCGCCGGGGCCGAACCAGATCAGCCGCGAGGACGGCAAGCGGCGGGTCGTCGTCAGCGCGAACGTGCGCGGCCGCGACGTCGGCTCGTTCGTCGCCGATGCGCGCGAGCAGTTGCAGCAGGACGTGCGCGTGCCGGCCGGCTACTGGGTGTCGTGGGGCGGGCAGTTCGAGCAGTTGCAGAGCGCCAGCGAGCGCCTGAAGCTCGTCGTGCCGCTCGCGCTGTTCATGGTGTTCGTGCTGCTGTTCGTGATGTTCAACAACGTGAAGGACGGGCTGCTCGTGTTCACCGGCATTCCGTTCGCGCTGAGCGGCGGCGTCGTGTCGCTGTGGCTGCGCGGGATTCCGCTGTCGATCACGGCGGCGGTCGGCTTCATCGCGCTGTCCGGCGTCGCCGTGCTCAACGGCCTCGTGATGATCTCGTTCATCCGCAACCTGCGCGACGAAGGGGTGCCGCTCGACGCCGCCGTGCGCGAGGGCGCGCTCACGCGGCTGCGGCCCGTGCTGATGACCGCGCTCGTCGCGTCGCTCGGGTTCCTGCCGATGGCGTTCGCGACCGGCACCGGCGCGGAGGTGCAGCGCCCGCTCGCGACCGTCGTGATCGGCGGTATCCTGTCGTCCACGGCGCTGACGCTGCTGGTGCTGCCCGTGCTGTACCGGGCGAGCCAGGCGGTGTCGTGGCGCGCCGCGTTGCGCGGCGGTTTCGGCGCGGGCGTGCTGCGCCGGCTGGGTTTTTTCAAGGGTCGAGCGTGATGCGAATTCTGATTGTCGAGGATGAACCGAAGACGGGCGCGTATCTGCGCAAGGGCCTGACCGAGGCCGGCTATGTCGTCGACTGGGTCGAGGACGGCGTCACGGGCCAGCACCAGGCCGAGACCGAGGAGTACGACCTGCTCGTGCTCGACGTGATGCTGCCGGGGCAGGACGGCTGGACGCTGCTGCAGAACCTGCGGCGCAGCAAGTCGACGCCGGTGCTGTTCCTGACCGCGCGCGACGACGTCGGCGATCGCGTGAAGGGGCTCGAGCTCGGTGCCGACGATTATCTCGCCAAGCCGTTCGATTTCGTCGAGCTGACCGCGCGCATCAAGTCGATCCTGCGGCGCGGCCAGCCGCGCGACGCGAACACGCTGCGCGTGGCCGATCTCGAACTCGACCTGACGCGCCGCAAGGCCACGCGGCAGGGCGACACGATCCTGCTCACCGCGAAGGAGTTCGCGCTGCTGTGGCTGCTGATGCGCCGCGAAGGCGAGATCCTGCCGCGCGCGACGATCGCGTCGCAGGTATGGGACATGAATTTCAACAGCGACACGAACGTCGTCGATTCGGCGATCCGGCGCCTGCGCTCGAAGATCGACGACGCGTACGACCCGAAGCTGATCCACACCGTGCGCGGGATGGGCTACGTGCTCGAGGCGCGCGGCGCCGCCGCGGCATGATCGCGCGCCTGCTGCCGCGCACGCTGCGCGGACGCCTGACCGCGCTGATCATCCTGTCGACGTCGGCGATACTCGCGTCGAGCGGCGTCGCGCTCTACGAGGCGCTGGGCAATCGCGTCGCGACGACGGCGGCCGAGCAGATGGCCGGCACGTCCGCCGCGTTGGGCGCGCACCTGGCCGAAGCGCGCACGACGGCCGACGTCGCGCGCAACCGCGACCTCTGGATCGACCAGTTGCACGGCCATCCGAACATGGATCTCGCGATCTTCGACGCGGCGGGCACGCGCCTCGTCGGCACGCCCGGTTTCCGCCCGTACGCGCCGCTGCTGTCGCTGGATGCCGGGCGCGTGCCGGTCGGCGTCGCGCCGCCCGGCGCGCCGCACCGCTATCTGGTGACGACCGTGCCGCTTGCCGGCGCGGGGGCGGGTGCGGTGCGCGTCGCGGTGCAGTACGACGGCAGCGCCGACGTGCAGCTGCTGCGCACGCATGCGTACACGATCGTCGTGATCGAGGTGTTCGGCGTGGTGCTGGCGGCCGCGTTCGCATACGGCATCGCGGCGCTCGGACTGAGCCCGCTGCGGCGGTTCGCGGCGCGCGCCGAGCAGATGTCGACGAGCCGGCTTGCGCATCCGCTGCCGGCGCTCGATACGTCCGGCGAACTGAAGGAGCTGGAACACGCGTTCAACGGGATGCTCGAGCGGCTGAACGAATCGTTCACGCGGCTGAGCCAGTTCTCGTCGAATCTCGCGCACGACATGCGCACGCCGCTGACGAACCTGCAGGCAGCCGCGCAGGTCGTGCTGTCGCAGCCGCGCAGCGCGGACGAATACCGGAACGTGATCGAGTCGAGCATCGACGAGTACCAGCGGCTGTCGCGCATGATCGAGGACATGCTGTTTCTCGCGCGTTCGGAACAGGCCGGCGCGTCGATCGGCTTGCGGCGCCTGGATGCGGCGGCGGAGGCGGGGCGCGTCGCGGGCTATTACGAGCCGCTCGCGGAGGATGCGGGCGTGACGGTGAAGGTGGACGGCCATGCGTGGGTCGATGCGGACCTGACGCTGTACCAGCGTGCACTGAGCAACCTGCTGTCGAACGCGCTTGCCTACGCGCCGCGCGGCAGCGTCGTGACGATCGACTGCGTGGAGCAGGGCGGCGCGACGACGATCGCCGTGTCGGATACCGGGCCCGGCATCGCCGCGGAGCATGTCGGGCGGATCTTCGAGCGCTTCTATCGCGTCGATCCGTCACGGCACAATTCGGCGTCCGGCACGGGGCTCGGCCTCGCGATCGTCCGGTCGATCATGGACAATCACGGCGGCGAATGCGGCGTCGACAGCGAACCGGGCCGGCGCACGACGTTCTGGCTGCGCTTCCCGCGATTGCCGGCCGAGCCGGCGCGGCCGGCCGCCACCCCCGTCTGACAGCGCGGGCGGGACCGGCCGCGCAATCGCCGCGGGGCGGCGGCGCGCGGCAGGTCGCCCGCGATCGTGCGAGCGGGCAGCATCAACGCGTCGCCAGGCTGTCGTGGTTGTCGGTCTGCGGCTTCTTCTCGCCGCCATGCACCGAGATCCCGTGCAGTTCCTTGTTGCGTGCGACGACCTCGCCGCTCGGCGGGTACTGCGTCTTGCTGATCGGCACGACGCCGTCGTGCTGCGCCTGCTTCAGTTCGTTGACGACCTGCGTGCGGGTCTTGCCTTGCGTTTGGGTTTGCGTCTGCGTTTGCGCGAACGCGGCCGGGGTGGCCATGCCGAGCGACAGCGCGGCGGTGACGAACAGAGTGGCGAGTTGTGCGGTTTTCATCGAGTGCTCTCCTAGATCAGGGCCGCCGGGTGGCGATCCATGGACCCAGTATGCGAAAGCGGCCGTGCGTGATCGTGATCCGCAGATGAGAAATACGTCAGATTGAGCGACGCGGGGCGCCGCCGTCGGCGCCCGATCGCCATGACGGAATCGTCATGTTCGCGTCATGGGCGCGATGCGCGTGCGGCGGAACATGAAGTCTGCCGATGGCCGAGTGGGCCGGCGGCATTCGCGCCGTTCGCGACAGCAGCATGGAACGCGGGCGGCCTCGTTCAGACTTTCCTTCCGGACCGAAAAGTGCATCGTCCCGCCCTTCGCCTCGACTTGATCGCAGTCCTGATCGTTCCGCTGTTCGCGGGCTGCGCATCGACACGTTCCGGCACCGCTCCGACCGCGCCGGTTGCCGCGCGCAAGCCGCCGCCGGCCGACCTCATGCCCGGCGAACAGATCGATTACGCCGGGCATCGCTGCGGCAACCCGAACCTGTACGTGAAAACGCACAATTGCCTGTTCCCGAAGCGCAACCTCGCACCCTGATCGTCGGGCCTGCCGCCGCAAAAAAAACGGCCCGGCACGCGACGTGTCCGGGCCCAATGCGGATCGTGCCGTGCGGCAGCGGCCCGCTTGCGTGGTCGGCAACGGGCGTTGCCCGTGACGGTTCCGATCGTAGCGGCGCGACGCGTCGCGAACCTGATCGGGACATGAGATTTCCGTCACCCGCGCGCCCGGTCGGCCGGTGCGATCAGAACCGGTGGCGCAACCCGAGATTGACGATGCCCTGCGTGCGCGTGCCGCCATAGCCGTACGAGCCGATCGACGCCTGCGCGGCCTGCGTGCCGCCGTCGGGCGTGCGCTGTTCGCCGTTCGCGCGCTGCCATGCGCCGACCGCATAGAGATCGGTGCGCTTCGACAGCACGTAGTCGGCGCCGGCGGACACCTGATGGTAGGCCGCGCCCGTGTCGCCGCTGGCGCGCGTGTAGCTGTAGCCGGCGCCGACGAGCAGGCGGGGGCTGGCCTGATAGTTGAAGAAGCCGCGCACCGTGTCGTATTTCTGCGTGCCGCGAAACGCGGACATCGCGTCGGCCTTGTACAGCGCGTTGCTGTAGTCGACGCCGACCGCGAACGGCGCGAAGCTGTAGCGCAATGCACCGCGAGCGATGCCGATCGATTTCGCGGAGAGATAGCCGCCGTTGACCAGCGAGCCGTCGAACGTGCCGTCGGAGGTGCCGCTCCAGCCGGTGCGGATGCCGTTCGCGAGCGTCGCGTGATTGGCCGCATGGTAGTAGCCGCCCGCCATGTCGAGCGGGCCGTTGCCGTACGACAGGCCGGCCGACCAGGTTTGCCCGGCGCCGCTCTTGCCGGCCACGCCGCCGAGCGCAACCATGCCGACGAACCGGAAGCCGCCGATCGCGGGCGACGTGTATTTCACCGCGTTGTCGGTGCGCGACGACGTGTCGTAATTGTCGACGTCGCCGGGTGTCGCGTAGACGCTGCCGAAGTAGAAGTCGCCCGTCACCGGCCAGACGAGATCCGCGAGCGGGTCGTACTGGCGGCCGAACGTCAGGGTGCCCCAGCGCGTGCTGTCGAGGCCGACGAAGGCCTGCCGGCCGAACATCCGGTTGCCCTGGCCGAGCGCGCCGGTGTTCGGATTGAAGCCGTTTTCGAGCGTGAAGATCGCCTTCAGCCCGCCGCCGAGATCCTCCGAGCCCGTCACCCCGAAGCGGTTGCCGAGCAGGTTGCCGTTGCCGAGGCCGACGAGGTTCCCGCCGTCCGCGCCGGCGTTCCACACGTACGTCAGCGACGTATCGAACAGGCCGTAGAGGGAGACTTCCGCTGCATGCGCAGCCTGGGCGGCCGCGAGCAGCGCACCCGACATCATGGCAAGCCGAACTGGAGTTTTCATGGTGTGTCCCTGGAGATCAAGATGAGCGTTTCGTGCATCGGTCGACGCCGGCGCCGCGCGTCATGCGGGGCGGACTGGAAATGTCGCGATCGCGCTGGCGATTCTGGGAAGCGTTCGGATCGTGAAGGTGAGGGACAAATGAGGAAAATGTCATCACCGCGTCATGGAGGATGCATCGCGCGACGAATCTGATTAGCAGTGCGACACAAGCGGTTCGGAGTCGGTGACGAAACCGTCATGGCGCGATCACGATGCCGCACCGCCGACGGATCAAAGTGAAGGCTCCTGTCACGGATTTCCAGCAAGGAGCGAACAACATGAATCTATCGCGACCGATGATCGCCGCATCCCTGGCCGCCCTGTCGATTGCGGCCGTCTCGCAGGCGCTGGCCGCGCAGCCGAAAACGCGCCAGGAGGTGCGTCAGGAACTGGTGCGCGCACGGCACGACGGCGTGATCCCGAGCCCCAATCACGACTATCCGGCGAGTCCGGCCACCGTCGCGCGCAATCAGGACATCCACCGCGCGACGGTGCATCGCGGCGAGCGGGCGCCGGTGGTCGACGCGCACGACAACCGCTTCGCGGCTCGTTGACCGTTCATTCGCGGCCGGCCGGCACGATGCGCGGCGGCCGCGTTCATCCGTGGAAAGGAGCGTGTCATGCGCAAGGTGGCGAAAGGAATCGTGCTGGCCGCGTGCCTGCTGTCGACGGCCGCGCTGGCGGCCGGCTGGCCCGAACGGGCGCTGTCGCATGCGCCGGTGCACGACGGGGGGCGCCGCGCGAACGAGCGGATGCGCTGCGAGCTCGCGACCGTGCCGGCCGGCCAGTGGACTGCGACGTTCACGCGCGGGCAATGCGCGGTCGACGACGGCCGGCTGACGTTCGTGCCGGCCGAGGCGGGCGGCGGGTCAGGCGCTTCGTCGCAGCGGATTCCGCTCGGCGACGTCCGTACCGCGTCGCATCAGTCGCGCAAGCTGAAGGAGCAACTGCAACTGACGATGCGCGACGAGGTGATCGCGCTGAACGTGCTGACCGACGACGGCAGCCGCAAGTCGCGCGAGCATGCGATCGACCTGTGGGCCGCGCTGCGCGACGCGGGCGTGACGCCCGTCAACGGCGCGCGCATCGTCGACACGTATCCGGCGGGCGCAACGACGTGGTAGCCGATGCGTCGCCGCGCGCGGCCTATCCGGCCTTCACCGATCCTTCGATCAGGAAGAACACGATGAAGCCGATGAAGAACGCGGCCGTCGCGAACGGCGTTTCGGGTACCTCGTGCGCTTCGACCAGCAGTTCCTCGGTCACGAGGTACAGCAGCGCGACGGTGCCGAGCCCGAGCAGCGCGGCGTAAAGATTGGCTGGCAGGCCGGCAAACGCCGCGTTGCCGGCAACGGCCGCGATGCCCAGCAGCGCCGCGAGCCCGACCGGCACGACGATCGACAGCACGCGGCCGATGCCGGCCGCCGCGAGCGCGGCGCTGACCGACAGCGCGAGGAACAGCACTTCGAGCGTCAGCGCGACGGTGAGGATGATGCCGCTTTCGTCGCTCGCGGAAAATGCGATGCCGAGCACGAGGCCGTCGACCACGAGGTCGATCGCGGTGACGACGATCAGGCTCACGGGCAGCCGCGCGGCTTCGAAGCGCGTTTCGATCGCGCTCGACAGCGCGCGGATCGCGAGCATCAGCGCGATGCCGAGCACGAAGCCGACGACGACCGGAAACAGCGCATGCGCGCGGTCCTGCGGCAGCAATTCGAGCGCCGCGGCCGCGAACACGATGCCGCCGGTGAAGTGCTGGATGACGCTCGACGTGTTCGGGCCGGGCGCGCGCCACGCGGCCGCGAGGGCGCCGAAACAGGCCGCCAGCACGGGCGGTAACGTCAGCAGCGCAAGCTTGGCGGTCGGTGTCATGAGGCCTCTCGAACGGTCGGCATGCCGCGCCGGGCCCGGCGTTGCGCCGCCCGGCCGCATGATACGGGGCACACGCGCCGGGCGGGGCCCCGGCGCTCCCCCGGGATTGAACACCCTGAAGCCGCTTCAAGGTCAAGCCGTTCGATGCGGGGCGCGCCGGCGCGCCCGTTGCGCTCAGAGCTGCGCGAGCGCCTGGTCGAGATCGGCGAGCAGGTCGTCGATATGCTCGATGCCGATCGACAGCCGCACCGTTTCCTCCTTCACGCCGGCCTTCGCGAGTTCGGCCGGCGAGAGCTGGCGGTGGGTCGTCGAGGCCGGGTGCGTCGCGAGCGACTTGGTATCGCCGATGTTGACGAGCCGCGTGAACAGCTGCAGCGCGTCCTGGAACTTCGCGCCGCCGTCGCGGCCGCCCTTCACGCCGAACGTCAGGATGCCCGGCGCGCGGCCCGACAGGTAGCGTGCGACGAGCGGGTGGTCGGGGTGATCGGGCAGGCCCGCGTAGTTCACCCATTCGACGTGCTCGTGGCGCGCGAGATGCTGCGCGATCTTCAGCGCGTTGTCGCTGATCCGTTCGACGCGCAGCGCGAGCGTCTCGATGCCCTGCAGGATCTGGAATGCGTTGAACGGCGAGATCGCCGCGCCCATGTTGCGCAGGGGCACCACGCGCGCGCGGCCGATATAGGCGGCCGGCCCGAACGCCTCGGTGTAGACGACGCCGTGATAGCTGACGTCCGGCTCGTTCAGCCGCTTGAAGCGGTCGGCATGCTCGGCCCACGGGAACTTGCCCGAATCGACGACGGCGCCGCCGAGGCTCGTGCCGTGCCCGCCGAGATATTTCGTCAGCGAGTGCACGACGATGTCCGCGCCGTGCTCGAACGGGCGCAGCAGGTACGGGGACGGCACCGTGTTGTCGACGATCAGCGGAATCCCGTGGCGATGCGCGACTTCGGCGAGCGCGGCGATGTCGGTGACGTTACCGAGCGGGTTGCCGACCGATTCCGCGAAGATCGCCTTCGTGCGCGCGTCGATCAGCGGCTCGAACGACGCGGGGTCGCGCGGATCGGCGAAGCGCGTCGTGATTCCGTATTGCGGCAGCGTGTGCGCGAACAGGTTGTAGGTGCCGCCGTACAGTGAACTCGCGGACACGATGTTGTCACCGGCCTCGGCGATCGTCTGGATCGCGTACGTGACGGCCGATTGCCCCGATGCGAGCGCGAGCGCGCCGATACCGCCCTCGAGCGCGGCGATCCGCTTTTCGAGCACGTCCGTCGTCGGGTTCATGATGCGCGTGTAGATGTTGCCCTGGACCTTCAGGTCGAACAGGTCGGCGCCGTGCTGCGTGTCGTCGAATGCGTACGCAACGGTCTGGTAGATCGGTACGGCGACCGCGCGCGTGGTCGGGTCGGGACGATAACCGCCGTGCACGGCGATGGTTTCGAGACGCCAGTTCGAAGAGGCCTGATCGGTCATGGGTGCTCCGTCTGTTGTTGTGATGGTCGAGCGATTATAGAAGCACGCGCGCTGCCATCCTTAGAACGAATGGTTTGTTGCTTATGGCAAGACCCTGCATAAAATGGCATTTTCCGCAAACAAGGGGTACTCGATGAGTCAGGATCATTGGAACCAGGTGGATGCGTATTTCTCCGCGACGCTCGTGCCGACCGACGACGCGCTCGACGCCGCGCTGGCGGCGAGCGATGCGGCCGGGCTGCCCGCGATCAATGTCGCGCCGAACCAGGGCAAGCTGCTGCAGCTGCTCGCGACGATCCGCGGCGCGCGCCGGATCCTCGAGGTCGGCACGCTCGGCGGCTACAGCACGATCTGGCTCGCGCGGGCGTTGCCGCCGGGCGGCACGCTCGTGACGCTCGAGCTGGACCCGGGCCATGCGCAGGTCGCGACGCGGAACATCGCGCGCGCCGGGTTTGCGGAAGCCGTGACGGTGGTGGTGGGCAGCGCGAAGGAGAGCCTCGCGCGGCTCGTCGAAGCCGGCGAGGCGCCGTTCGATTTCATCTTCATCGATGCGGACAAGGACAACAACCCGGTCTATCTCGAGGCCGCGCTGAAGCTGTCGCGGCCCGGCACGGTGATCGTCGTCGACAACGTCGTGCGCGGCGGGCGCGTGGCCGATCCGGACAATCGCGATCCCGATGTGGTCGGCGTACGCGACGGGTTCGCGCTGCTCGCGGCCGCACGGAACCTCACGACCACCGCCGTGCAGACGGTCGGGCAGAAGGGCTGGGACGGCTTCTCGATTTCGATCGTCGGCGCGTAACGCGGCGCGGCGGCGCACGCGGGTGGTCGTGCGGCGCGCTTCTCGCGATGCTGCCCGGCGTGCGGGGCCGGACGCCGCCGTCAGGCCGCGGCCGGGCCGGCCCGGATGCGCGAACGGCGCGACGCCCGCAGGCGCCGCGCCGCGCGCCGTTCATCGGCCGTCGACCACGTCGCGCAGGAAGGTGTCGAGCATCGACACGTCGCCCCACGGCCGCTTGTATTCACGATCGTGTTCGGCGTCGGCGAGCATCGTCTCGACGAGCGCGTGGATCGCCGGCCGGCGCGCTCCGTACTCGCTTTCGTTCGCGCTCATCTTCAGCGCGAGCAGCGCATCGAGTTCGGCGCGCACCGCCGGCTCGTGCACGGTGCCGGCGACGAGATCCGCGAAGCGCATCGGCGGCATCCCGAGCCCCGAGTCGATCCAGCGCACCGCGAGCAGCGGCCGCAGCACGTACAGGTACTTCTTGTAACGCACCGTGTCGCCTTGCAGGTAGCCGCGAAAGTTCTTCTTCGCCATCGCGAGGTAGTGGTGGCGCCCGCGCATCGGCGAGAAGAACGCCGCCGCCAGCGTGCGCAGCCGCGGCGCCCAGCGCGCATCTTCGCGATACACGACGGGCGAGTCGAGCCATTCGAGCAGCGTCGGGTTCGAGCGGTGCAGCAGTTGCAGCGCCTTGCGCAGCTCCCATCCGCTGACGTCGAGCTCGTCGTCGAGCGGCCGCTCGATCACGTCGCGTTGCGGTTCGACGCCGAGGTACCAGTCGCGCCGGTGCGCGTAGACGAAGCGCACGTCGTAGTCGCTGTCCGGCGACGCGAATCCCCAGCCGCGGCTGCCCGATTCGCAGGCGAACAGCACGTGCACGTCGTGGCGGCGCTCGACGTCGGCGAGTTCCGCCATCACGCGCGCCCGCACGCCCGGGTCGACCGGATGCGCGCTGCGCACGGCGGCCAGTGTCTTGTCGGTTTTCATGATTGTCGTATTCCTTTTCGTTGCGCGCGGCCGCCGGCCTTCGGCCGCGCACCGCGCTATCCTTTCACGCACACCACCTGGCGCAGCGTGTGCACCACTTCGACGAGGCTGCGCTGGGCCGCCATCACCGCGTCGATGTCCTTGTAGGCCATCGGGATTTCGTCGACGACGCCCGCGTCCTTGCGGCATTCGACGCCCTGCGTCGCCTTGACCTGGTCGTCGGCCGTGAAGCGGCGCTTCGCTTCGGTGCGGCTCATCGTCCGGCCCGCGCCGTGGCTGCACGAGCAGAAGCTTTCCGGGTTGCCGAGCCCGCGCACGATGAAGCTCTTCGCACCCATCGAGCCCGGAATGATCCCGAGTTGCCCCTTCTGCGCGGACACCGCGCCCTTGCGCGTCACGAGTACGTCTTCGCCGAAGTGGCGTTCGCGCTGCACGTAGTTGTGGTGGCAGTTCACCGCGTGTTCGTCGACCGTGAACGGCTTCGCGATCACGCCGCGCGCCGCGCCGATCACCGCATCCATCATGGCCTGCCGGTTGCGCCGCGCGTAGTCCTGCGCCCAGCCGACCGCCTCGACGTAATCGTCGAAGTGCCGGCTGCCTTCGGTGAAATACGCGAGGTTGCGATCCGGCAGGTTCGCGATGTGCTGCCGCATGTCGGCCTGCGCGAGTTCGATGAACAGGCTGCCGATCGCGTTGCCGACGCCGCGCGAACCGCTGTGCAGCATGAACCACACGTGGTCCGCCTCGTCGATGCACACTTCGATGAAGTGGTTGCCGGTGCCGAGCGTGCCCAGGTGCGCATAGTGGTTCGTCTTTTCCAGCTTCGGATACTTGTCGACGATCCGCTGGAAGCGCGGCTGCAGCGACTGCCACGATTCGGTCACGGCGGCCGGCGTGCGGTCGCCCCACGCGCCCGGATCGCGGCGACCCGGCGCGCGGCCGTGCGGCACCGCGCGTTCGATCGCGCCGCGCAGCCCCGCGAGCGAATCCGGCAGGTCCGACGCACGCAGCGTCGTGCGGGCGGCCATCATCCCGCAGCCGATGTCGACGCCGACCGCGGCCGGAATGATCGCGCCCTTCGTCGGGATCACGCTGCCGATCGTCGAACCCTTGCCGAGGTGGACGTCCGGCATCACCGCGACGTGGCGGAAGATGAACGGCATCTGCGCGGTGTTGCGCAGTTGCGCGCGCGCTTCGTCCTCGACGGCGACGCCTTGCGTCCACATCTTCACCGGCTTGCCGTTCGCCAGTTCCATCACCTGGTAATCCATGTCACTCATTTGCTTCACCTGATTCATTCAGTCATTCAGTCATTCATTCGTCCGGCCCGGCGCATTTGCGCCGCGCCGTGTCGTCCGTCAAGCGCCCTTGATGCTGACGAGTCCGTTCAGCACCTGGTCGAGACCGCCGAACACCGAGATGCGGTCGATCCGTTCGGCCACGCGCTCGAGCGTTTCCAGCTCCTTGAGCCGCAGCGCGGTCGGGTTTTCTTCCATCACCTTCGCGGTGTTCAGCAGCGAACGCGTGGCCGCCGTTTCCTCGCGGCGGCGAATCACGTTCGCCTGCGCGGCCTTTTCCGCCTCGACCACCTGCGCGAGGATCGTCTTCATGTCGCCCGGCAGCACGATGTCCTTCACGCCGACGCTGCGCACGTCCACGCCCGACCGGTCGAGGCGTGTGCGCACCTGCGCGATCACGACGTCGTCGAGCGACTGCTTGTCCTCCAGCAACTCGTCGAGCGAGCGCGTGCCGACGGCGGCCCGCAGCGCGAACTGCAACTCGCGATACAGGTGTTCGACCGGCTTCTGCAACTGGCCGAACGCATGCAGCACGTCCGCATAGCACCACGTCGCCGACAGGTTCAGCCGCAGCGCGACCTTGTCGCGCGTCAGGATTTCCTGCCCGCCGACTTCGATCGCCTGCAGGCGCAGGTCGACGAGTTCGACCGCGACGTCGCGGTTGAAGCGCCAGAATGCCGACGTGCCCGCATCCAGCAGCCGCTCGATCTTGCCGTCGATCTTCAGCACGCCGACGTGGTATGCCGGCACCTGCGCCAGCAGCACGCCCGTCAGGCCCGCCACGCCGCGCGCACGCAGCGCCGGCTGCGCGATGCGCTTCACGAGCGCGGCCGGCAGCATGCTGCCCTGCGCGAGATCGACGCGCTCGAGACGGTGCGCGGTCAGGCCGCGCCAGTACAGCCGGCGCGTGCCCGGCGGCAGGATCTCGACCAGCACGTCGTCTTCGTAGCGCAGGCCCGCTTCGTCGTCGGCGAGATCCATCGCGACGAAGTGGCGTGCCAGCACGTCCTGCGCGTCGTGACGCAGGTAATCGGCCAGCGCCGCGTCGGCGAGCGGCGCGTCGAGACGCGCGGCCTGCACCGACAGGCGCTTGAACGGATCGAAGGCCTTGAACACGCCCGGTTCCAGCACCTTCACGAAATCGCCCTCGTTCATCAGCAATGCGCGTTCGTTCTTTTTCACTACATGTCGCATCCACATATTCTTGTCCTTTTCTTCGATGACCGCCGGGTGACGCGCATCGTGCGGATCGCGGTGCGACGCAACCGGGCGGGCGGCGCGCCGGCCTGCGTCGACGTGCACGGCGACGCATTCTGCATCGCGTCGTCGTGCGCATTCGCGCGGGCCGTGCGGCCGCCCGGCCGATCGCGCGGAACCGCAACCGGTCCGACGCGCGGCGGGCCTCGCGGCCCGCACCGGCGGGTACTGCTTTCATTAAGAGGCTGCCCTTGCGGACAGCGTTCGAGCGGGATTCGAACCCGCTACACGCCGGCTTGCGCCGGCTGCTCTACCAATTGAGCTACCGAACAATGGGCGCCCCGGGATTCGAACCCGGGCGAAGTTCCAGTACGCACCCGTTTGCCTTCGTCTGCCCATGGCGGCATGCGCGACCGCGACGAACCAGGTTCGGCGGCGGCGCACCAGCAGGGCTTGTTGAACCCTGGCTCGCGGGCCAGCGGGACATCCGGCGCTTTCTATATAGCGAGGAGCGTGCCAGCGGGCGGTTTTTCTCTCGAAGAAATTCTCAAATCGTTGAAAGTAAAGGGGAAATTATTTCTTCTGATGGGCGGCGCATGAATGTCGGGGTGAGATGATGTCCGGAAAATCCGATACAATCCGATCGTCAATTATCTTGTGGGATAAACATGCGCAAGACCGTCGCGATCGGTTTTCTCGGCACGGTGCTCGACCAGGGCGGCGGCTCGCAGCGCCGCTGGCGCAACTGGCGGCCGACGATCTCGCTGTGCGAGCAGCGCGACACGCCGATCGACCGGCTCGAACTGCTGCATTCACCGGACTTCGCGCGCCTCGCGAACCGCGTGAAGCAGGACCTGGAGCGCGTGTCGCCGCACACCGACGTGCGGCTCGTCCCGCTCGAGATTCGCGATCCGTGGGATTTCGGGGAGGTCTACGCGACGCTGCACGATTTCGCGCGCGCCTACCCGTTCGATCTCGATCGCGAGGAATACCTGATCCACATCACGACGGGCACGCACGTCGCGCAGATCTGCTGGTTCCTGCTGGCGGAAGCGCGCTACCTGCCCGCGCGTCTCGCGCAGACGGCGCCGCCGCAGAAGACCGACGAGGGGCCGAGCGGTCCCGGCACGATGTCGGTGATCGACCTCGACCTGTCGCGCTACAACCTGATCGCGCAGCGCTTCACGCGCGAGCGCGATGAAACGGTGTCGTTCCTGAAGGCGGGCATCGCGACGCGCAACGCGCGCTTCAACGCGCTGATCGAGCAACTGGAGCGCGTGGCCGTGCGGTCGCGCGCGCCGATGCTGCTCGTCGGGCCGACGGGCGCCGGCAAGTCGTTTCTCGCGAGGCGGGTGTACGAACTGAAGCGGGGCCGTCATCGGCTCGCGGGGCCGTTCATCGAGATCAACTGCGCGACGCTGCGCGGCGACGCGGCCATGTCCACGCTGTTCGGCCATGTGAAGGGTGCATTCACGGGTGCGCAGTCGGCGCGCGCGGGGCTGTTGCGCGCGGCGGACGGCGGGCTGCTGTTTCTCGACGAGATCGGCGAGCTCGGGCTCGACGAACAGGCGATGCTGCTGAAGGCGATCGAGGAGAAGCGCTTCCTGCCGGTGGGCGCGGACGCCGAGGCGAGCAGCGATTTCGAGCTGATCGCGGGCACGCATCGCGACCTGCGGCAGATGGTGGCGGCCGGCACGTTCCGCGAGGATCTCTACGCGCGGATCAATCTGTGGACGTACACGCTGCCCGGGCTGGCCGAGCGTCGCGAGGACATCGAGCCCAACCTCGAATTCGAGCTCGACCGTTTCGGCCGCGAGCAGGGCGAGCAGGTGCGTTTCAACGTCGAGGCGAAGCGGCGCTATCTCGCGTTCGCGGCGTCGCCGCGTGCGGCGTGGCCCGGCAACTTCCGCGAGCTGTCCGCGTCGGTCACGCGGATGGCGACGCTGGCCGATGCGGGGCGGATCACCGAAGCGCTGGCCGAACAGGAAGTCGAACGGTTGACGCACACGTGGTCGCCGCCGGGCGGCGCGGGCACGTCCGACGCATGCGTCGACGCAGTGTTCGGCGCGCGTGCCGAGGAGCTCGACCTGTTCGATCGCGCGCAGCTCGAACGCGTGCTCGACGTGTGCGGCGCGTCGGCAAGCCTGTCGGAAGCCGGGCGCACGCTGTTCGCGGTATCGCGGCAGAGCAAGAAGCAACCGAACGATGCGGACCGGCTGCGCAAGTATCTTGCGCGGTTCGGGCTCGACTGGGAGGGGGTGAGGGGCGCGCTCGACGCGTTGCGGTGACGGGCGCACGATGCGTGCGCTGCGTCGGACGTGCAGGCTCATGCGTACGGTATCGTGCGCGCAAATTTCGGGAGGGTGGTGGTGGTCGTGATTCCTTCGTCGGTCAGATCGCTGTTTGCCGATTCGGGTTGGCGTGGCGATTCCGGTTGCCGCGTGTCATCCGGCGATGGCGAACATCCGGGGGATGCCATCCTGCGCGAGTTCGGCGGGCTGGTCGTGGGTGCTGCCGGCAACGGGCAAACCTGCGCGCGAATGGGGCTCGCATTTCATGCGCTGGCGCGCAAGGATCGCCAGATCGACGCGTGGGAACAGGCGCTCGGGACGACGATGATCGGCTTCG
Source organism: Burkholderia paludis (assembly GCF_000732615.1). Taxonomy (GTDB): domain Bacteria; phylum Pseudomonadota; class Gammaproteobacteria; order Burkholderiales; family Burkholderiaceae; genus Burkholderia; species Burkholderia paludis. The sequence continues at coordinate 89,731 of NZ_JPGL01000017.1, read as the reverse complement.
CCGAGGACGATCTCGGGTACGCCGAGTTTTATGCCGATGCGCAGGGCCGTGTGTTCTCGACCAATTGCGTGGTCGACGGCGTGTATCTGTGCGGATTCACGTTCGGCGAAGCGGTCGAGCGCACGCTGCTCGGGCACGTGTCGGTTCCGCTATTGCTCGACGACCGGGCAACGATTGCCTGTTACGGCGAGGATCTGACGATCGACGATCCGCGCGTGATGACGGTCGGTCAGCTCCTCGGCCGCATGTGATGCGGCGACGCGCTCCGGCCGTGTTTCAACCGGCCGCCGCTGCCGCCGCCTGCCGGAACGGCGCCAGGAATGCCCATTCCGGCTGCGCGGACGCGACATCCGCCAGCCCGCGCGCAAACGCGTGCGGCGGCAGCCACGGATATCCGAACGCCGCGTGCAGCGCATCGAGTTTCGTCGACGCCGGATCGTCGATCGTATCCATCCGTTCGATGTGAATGTGCAGCGCGGCAATCCGCGCGACGCCTTCGTCGTCGCCCGTGAACTGCCAGCGGTACGTGCCGTGCCCGATCCGCAACGCGCCGTTGTCCTTCTGCCGCATCACGACGAGCCACGGCATCCCGCTGACGCCGTGCGGGTCGACGTCGGGATCCGTACAAACGTAATAGGTGCGGCACCGCTCGAACCGTTCGCCGAATTCTTCTACCAGCGTGCGTGCAATCGCGGCCGCGCCCGTCACGCGCGGCGGAAAATCGATATCGTCGTTCGCGAGCGAAAAGCTCAGTTGGGCATCGGCCGCGAAGCAGTCGATGATCAGCGCGGGCCGGTTCAGGTCCTTGGCGCGCAGATAGCATTCGAGCAGCGCGCGAGCCGGGGCGGGATGAAGCGGGAAGGGCATGGACGAGCCTCCAGTATCGGGAAATCGGGGCACACGCGCCGGCCGGGCCTGGCCAGGGGCGCATGTGCCTTTGCCGTATAATTTCGTTTCAAAGCTAAATCCGCATGACCGTACGGAGCGTCGAAGTCATGGCCAAGCAGCAAGAGGAGTCCGTTCTGACCATTACCAACCCGGCCTGCCTGATCGACGGCACGGACACGGAATTCCGTCACCTGATCAACGGGCTGCTGCCGTTCGCGGCCCGCCTGCTGTCGGTGCGCGACGGCTTCGGCTCGTTGATGGGCCTCACCGGCATCCAGTATTCGCTGCTCGTATCGGTCTCCCACCTGTCGCACGACGACGTCGTGACCGTCAACCGCCTCGCCGATCACCTGCACCTGAGCGGCGCATTCGTCACGATCGAGACCGGCAAGCTGAAGAAACTCGGCCTGATCGACAAGCGGTCGGACCCGGACGACAAGCGCAAGATGCGGCTCACGGTCACGCCGGCCGGCTCGAAGCTGCTGAAGACGCTCACGGACACGCAGCAGCGCATCAACAACGTGCTGTTCGAGGGCGTGACGAAGACCGAATTCAAGGCGCTCTGCTCGGTGATCGACCGCCTCGTCGCCAACGGCGACCGCGCGACGCTCGACCTCTCGCACCTGATCGCGCGCCGGGAAAAAGGCTGACGCGCGGCGGCCGCCAGGTTCAGTGCGCGGCCCATTCGATCGTATTCAGGTCGACCCCTTCGAGATGCATGTCCCACAGCGGGCTCAGTTCGCGCAGCTTGCCGACCGTGTCGCGCACCTGCGCGATCACGCTGTCGATTTCGGCCTCGGTCGTGAAGCGGCCGAGCGTGAAGCGGATCGAGCTGTGCGCGAGCTCGTCGCTGCGGCCGAGCGCGCGCAGCACGTACGACGGCTCCAGCGATGCCGACGTGCACGCGGAGCCTGACGATACCGCGACGCCCTTGATCCCCATGATCAGCGATTCGCCTTCGACGAAATTGAAGCTGACGTTCAGGTTGTGCGGAATCCGGCGCGCGAGGTCGCCGTTCACGTAAACCTCGTCGAGCGTCGACAGGCCGGCCAGCAGCCGGTCGCGCAAAGCGCCGACGCGGCGGCTTTCCTCTTTCATTTCCTGTTTCGCGAGCCGGAACGCCTCGCCGATGCCGACGATCTGGTGCGTCGGCAGCGTGCCCGAGCGCATCCCGCGTTCATGGCCGCCGCCGTGCATCTGCGCTTCGATCCGCACGCGCGGCTTGCGGCGCACATACAGCGCGCCGATCCCCTTCGGGCCGTACACCTTGTGCGCGGTCACCGTCAGCAGGTCGACGTTCAGCGCGTTCACGTCGACCGGAATCTTGCCGGCCGCCTGTACGGCGTCGCAGTGGAACACGATGCCGCGCGCGCGGCACAGCGCGCCGATCTCGGCCACCGGCTGGATCACGCCCGTTTCGTTGTTCGCGAGCATCACCGACACCAGGATCGTATCGGCGCGCAGCGCCTGCCGCACCGCATCCGGATCGAGCAGGCCGTCCTCCCGGACGTCGAGATACGTGACCTCGAAGCCCTGGCGTTCGAGTTCGCGGCACGGGTCGAGCACGGCCTTGTGCTCGGTCTTCACCGTGACGAGATGCCGGCCCTTGCCGCGGTAGAAGTGCGCGGCGCCCTTGATCGCGAGGTTGTTGCCCTCGGTCGCGCCGGAGGTCCAGACGATTTCGCGCGGGTCGGCGCCGAGCAGCGCGGCGACGTGTGCGCGCGCTTCCTCGACGGCCTGCTCGGCGTCCCAGCCGTAGCTGTGGCTGCGCGAGGCCGGATTGCCGAACTGCTCGTGCAGGAACGGCACCATTTTCTCGACCACGCGCGGATCGACGGGCGTCGTCGCGCTGTAGTCCATGTAGATCGGACGGGATTGCATCGATAAGACTCCGGATGGCGGCGCTCGCGCGGAGCGCAAAGCCCGGGGAACAGGGTAGCCGCAGTGTACGTGGACATTCGGGGGCCCCGCGCAACATCCATCCCGCCAGTAGGGTTGTCTTTCAAACAAAGCTTTCAAGGTCAGGGTTTACGACAGCTTGAACCTGCCTTTGTGTTTACATTTAATAAAAGCTAAATAACAAAGCTAATTAACGGTGCTTTGTTGGGCCGGTTCCGGTGGCGGAATCCGGCGATGCAACCCAAGGAGGACGAGATGAGCGAGAACCATGGCGGAGCCGGCGCGGCCGCCGACGAGCAGCGCCGCTTTCGCGCCGCGCTGTCGATGTTCGCGACGGGCGTCGCGGTGATTACCGCACCGCGCAAGGAGGGGATGCCGATCGGCATCACGGTCGCGTCGTTCAATTCGGTGTCGCTCGATCCGCCGCTGATCCTGTTCTCGGTCGACCGGCGCAGCCTGAGCCTCGGCGATCTGGCGGACGCGGGCGGCTACGCGGTCAACGTGCTCGACGAGACGCAACAGCACCTGTCGAACTGCTTCGCGAAGGCGAACGGCGACAAGTGGGGCTGGCGTGCCGGCGCGACCGACGACGACGGCGCCGTGCTGCTGCCGGATGCACTCGCGACGTTCGAATGCGAACCCTATGCGCAATACGACGGCGGCGACCACGTGATTTTCGTCGGCCGCGTGACGCGGCACCGCGCGCGCTCCGAAGGGCGCCCGCTGATCTTCTTCGGCGGTCGCTACCGCGTGCTCGACGGCCCGTGTGCGCCGTCCGCCTGAATGCAACCCACGCTTCACTCCACCCACGAGGACATCATGATCAAGAACGGGACTCAGCACATCGCGTCGCTGCGCGACGGGCGGCAGGTCTACCTGAACGGCCAGCCGGTCGGCGACGTAACCGCGCACGCGGCATTCCGCAACTCGATCCGCAGCTATGCGAGCCTGTACGACTACCAGGCCCGCGACGAGAACGTCGGGAAGATGACGTTCGTGTCGCCCGATTCGGGCAACCGCGTCAGCCGGATCTGGCAGTTGCCGACCTCCTATGACGAACTCGTCGAGCGCCGTGCCGCGCTGGAAGCGTGGTCGGAGCTGCATTACGGCTTCATGGGCCGCTCGCCCGACCACGTCGCGTCGTGCCTGGCGGGGATGGTCATGGGCGCCGACGTGTTCGAGCAATACGATCCGGCGCGGGCGGGCGCGCTGCGCGACTACTTCCGTTATGCGCGCGACAACGACCTGTTCCTGACCTACGTGATCGTGAACCCGCAGGCGAACCAGTCGAAGGCCGCGCACGAGCAGGAGGACAAGTACCTCGCGGTCGGCATCGTCGACCAGGATGCCGAAGGCATCACGGTGCGCGGCGCGAAGATGCTCGCGACGAGCGGCATCATGGCGAACGAGGTGTTCTGCAGCTGCATCCAGCCGCTGCGCGAGGGCGACGAGATGTATGCGCTGTCGTTCGCGGTGCCGATGAACGCGAAGGGCATGAAGATCCTGTCGCGCAAGTCCTATGAGGAGAACGCGACGTCGGTGTTCGACAACCCGCTGTCGAGCCGCTTCGACGAGAACGACGCGGTGCTGTATTTCGACGACGTGAAGGTGCCGTGGGAGCGGATCTTCGTTGCCGGCAACACGGCGATGTGCGCGAAGCAGTTTCATGCGACGCCCGCGCACGTGTACCAGAACTACCAATGCCAGGTGCGCCTGATGACGAAGCTGCGCTTCCTTGTCGGGCTCGGCCTGAAGATCTCCGAGGTCAACGGCACGAACGCGTTCCCGCAGGTGCGCGAAACGCTGGGCCAGCTCGCGGCCGAAGCGTCGATGGTCGAGGCGTGGGTCTACGGGATGGAGGCGAAGGGCACCGTCGTCAACGGCTTCTACGTGCCCGACCGCAACATGCTGTACGGCTCGCAGGTGGTAACGCAGCAGCTCTATTCGAAGGTGCTCAACACGCTGCGCGAGCTTGCCGGCGGCGGCATGATCATGCTGCCCTCCAGCGTGCGCGATTTCGAGAACCCCGACCTGCTGCGCATCATCGAGAAGACGCAGAAGTCGCCCGTGTGCTCGTCGGAAGAGCGCGTGAAGTTCTTCAAGCTCGCATGGGACGCGGTCGGCTCGGAATTCGCGTCGCGCCACAACCAGTACGAACTGTTCTACGCCGGCGCGTCGTTCGTCACGAAAGGGCATGCGTACCGCACCTACGACTGGCAGCGTGCCGCGCATCTCGTCGATTCGATGCTCGGCAGCTATTCGCTCGACCAGGAACTGTCGACGCCGCGCGCCGCCTGACGCGCCGCCGCGCCCCCACCTTACCCGCTATCGCATCCAGGAGAGACAGATGGCCATCAACAAGCTTCACGACGAATTCCGTACGCTGGACATGCAGCGCGACTGGCAACTGCCGGAAGGCTATGACCCCGCATCCGGCGCGCAGGAGCTGATCCTGTCCGGCGCGCTCGACCCCGAGCGCAAGCGCGGCAGCCGCACGCGCCTGCTGCGCCTGCCGGCCGGGCTGCACACCAGGAAGCCGTTCGTGCACGACTACTGGGAGGAAGTGTTTCTCGTCGAGGGCGACCTGACCGTCGGCAACGACGAGCACGGCAACGGCGGCACGCCGTTCAAGGGCTACACGTACGCGGTGCGCCCGCCGGGCGCCTGGCACGGCCCGTTCAAGTCGAACGGCGGCTGCGTGCTGCTGGAGATCCACTACTACGACCCGGCGTGAGCCCGGCCGATCGACGACATACGGCGGGCGCGGCGCATTGCGCGTGCGCTGCCCGCGACGAGGAGCATTCGATGAAAACCATCACATTCGCGATCGACGGTCGCGACGGCCGCACCGAGCGCGCGATCGCGATCGACACGCTCGTGATCGCGGGCTGGACCGGCCGCGATACGGTCGCCATGGAGCGGCACATCCGCGAGCTGGAAGCGCTCGGCGTCAGGCGTCCGGCGACGACGCCGGTGTTCTATCGCGTCGCGGCCGACCGCCTCGACCCGTCGCCCGCGATCCAGGTCACGGGCGGGCAGAGCAGCGGCGAAGTGGAGTTCGTGCTGGTGCGCGACGGCGGCGAGACCTTCGTCGGCATCGCGTCCGACCACACCGACCGCGAAGTCGAGACCTACGGGATCACCGTGTCGAAGCAGATGTGCGGCAAGCCGTGCGCGAACACGCTGTGGCGCTTCGACGACGTGGCCGGCCACTGGGATCGGCTCGTGCTGCGCGCGTACGCGACGATCGGCGGCGAGCGCGTGTTGTATCAGGAAGGCGGCGTGACCGCGATGCGTGCGCCGGACGATCTGCTCGCGCAGTTCGCGCGCCACGACGGCCGCTTTGCCGACGGCACCGCGATGCTGTGCGGCACGCTGGCCGCGATCGGCGGCATCCGGCCGGCCGAGCGGTTCGAGGTCGAGCTGGAGGATCCCGTGCTGGGCCGCACGCTGCGGCATGCGTATGCGGTGGATACGCTGCCGGTGGCGGGCTGACGGCGCGTGCGCGCACTCAGGCGCGGCAGATCGCGATGATCTCCGCGCTGGTCGCTTCGTCGAACGGCGCACGCTGCCAGTCGCCGCGCCAGTCGGCCGATGCGAATCCGGCCGCGGCCACGCGCCGCTGCAATTCGGGCTGCGCGATGAAGCGCAGCCGGCTGGCGTGCGTCAGCAGCGTATCGTCGCGACGAAAGCGGTAGTGCGAGTCGAACGTCACGAGCGCGCCGTCGACCGCGCGCACCGCCTGCTGGAGTTCGACCACGCCGGATTCGAGCGATTCGACGCTGCGGGCCGGGTGCGCGGGCGTCCATGTCCGCCACGGCGCGCCGCGTGGATTGCGGGTCTCGAACAGGAAGCGGCCGCCGTCGGCGAGCACGCGCCGCACGCCGCGCAACGTCGCGTCGATGTCGTCGTCGGTCAGCAGGCACTGGAATGCGTGCCCGGTCATCACGACCGCATCGAACTGTGCGTCGGGCGGCAGGCCTTGCAGATCGCACGCGTGCCAGCGCACCGCGTCGGCGCCGGGCTGGCGTCGTGCGTACTCGATCATTGCCGCTGCCGGGTCGATCGCGACGACCTCGTGCCCGGCCGCCGCGAGCCGGCGCGCGAAGATGCCGGTGCCGCAGCCGAGATCCAGGATGCGCTGCCGCGCGTCGCCGATCTCGGCGGCGTAAAACGCAAAGTCGCGATCGCCCGCGTTGAACAGGTCGTAGACCGCGACGAGGCGCGGATCGGTATAGAGGGCTTCGCCTGCGGGCGTTGCGGGGGATGTCATCCGGTTGCTCCTTGTCAGCGCTGCTGCACGGCCACGCGCAGCCCGAGCGCGATGAAGATCGAGCCGACGATCCTGCCCTGCCAGCGCGTGAGCCACGTGAGCCGCTTCACGATGCGGCCGAGCGGGCGGACCGAGCACGCGATCAGGGTCGTGTAGAGCGAACTGAGCACGACGAAGATCAGCCCGAGCACCGCGAACTGCACGAACGTCGAGCCGCGTTCCGGATGCACGAACTGCGGCATGAACGCGAGGAAGAACAGCGCGGTCTTCGGATTCAGCACTTCGGCGGGAATGGCCTGCAGGTATGCCTTGAGCGGCGTGACGGGCGGCACGTTCGGCAGCGACGGATCGGACGGCTTCTCCAGCAGCGCGCGCACGCCGAGATAGAGCAGGTACGCGGCGCCCGCCAGCTTCACGACGTTGAACGCGAGCGCCGAGGTCATCAGCAGCGCGGACAGCCCGACGGCCGCGAACAGCGTATGCACGAAGTCGCCGCTGGCGACGCCGAGGCCGGTCAGGACGCCGGTCTTGCGCCCGCCCTGCACGCTGCGGCTCAGCACGAGCAGCACGGCGGGGCCGGGGATCAGGAACAGGCCCAGGACGACGGCCGTGAAGGTGGTCAGCGTGGTCAGGTCGAACATGGCGGCTCCGGCAGGTGGGCGCGGCGGCGGGGGATCGGGGCATTGTATTCGGTTCGGTACGCGTCTGCTTTTGCCGCCCGCGAACCGACCGGCCGCGCCGCCCCCTTTCTGGTATAAGCACGAAGGGACGCCCCGGCAGGGCGTCCGGCCTTTTCCATCGTCGACCGTTTCATGCGCAAGCTTCCACCGACCACCGATCCCGCAGCGGATGACGAGGTATTCCACGTGCCGCGGCCGCTCGTCGTGTTCGGCGGCTCGGTCGTCGAGCCCGAATGGCGGCTGGAGCGGCACAGCCATCCGCAGGCGCAACTGCTGTACACGCTGAGCGGCGTCGTCTATTGCGAGATCGACGGCGGCGTGTGGAGCGCGCCGCCGCAATGCACGGTGTGGATTCCGGGCGACGTTCCGCATGCGGCGCGCGGCTCGGCCGGCGCAACGTTCTACGCGGTGCTGGTCGAGCCCGACGCCGCGCTCGACCTGCCCGCGCGCTGCTGCACGCTGTCCGTGTCGCCGCTGTTGCGCGAGCTGCTGCTGAAGGCGGCGAGCTTCCCGAACCTGTACGACGTCGACGGGCCGCAGGGGCGGCTGATGGCGACGCTGCTCGACGAGCTCGTCGCGGCGCCGGTCGAGGATCTGTACCTGCCGATGCCGTCCGACCGCCGGTTGCGCAAGCTGATCGACCACCTGCTCGACGATCCGGCCGACAAGTCGCCGCTGTCCGAGCTCGCGCGGCGGGTGGGCATCAGCGAACGCAGCCTGACGCGGCTTGCGGCCAGGGAGCTCGGGATGAGTCTCGGCGACTGGCGCCGGCGGCTGCACGTCGCGCTGTCGCTGCGGATGCTGACGACCGGGCGCCGCGTGCACCAGATCGCGATCGATCTCGGCTACGAGAGCGCGAGCAGCTTCGTGACGATGTTCCGCAAGGCGACCGGCAAGTCGCCGACGCAGTTCCTGACCGACCGGCAACGCTGAACCTTGCAGTGCGCGCCGCCCGTCGGACGCGATTGGCCGGATTGAAAAAGAGGTTGGCCGGGACGAGAAATGACGCGACGGGTGTCGGTTCATAAAATGAGAATTGTTCTCAATTGGAGGCCGACATGCAGATCGTCACGACTGAATTCCCGTTTGTCTGGTTGCGTTACAGCGGTGCGGCGCCCACCAATCCCGCTTGCCTGCTCGCCGAACTCGACGCGTTGCTCGCGCGCCGCGAGCGCTTCGTGCTGCTGACCGACGACGCGCCGTCCGGCGACGATCGCGGCGCCGACGATCACGAACTGCGCAAGCAGCTCGCGAAGTGGAGCAAGGCCAACCGCGCGCAGTCGCGCGAGTGGATCCCCGCGATGATCGCGATCGAGCCCGACGCGTCGCGGCGCGTGGCGCTCGACGCGTTCTCGGATGCGTTCGAGAAGGTCTGGGGCTACCCGCTGAACGCGGCGGCCGACCGCGACGACGCGCTGGCGCTCGCGCAGCGGCTGCTCGCCGAGCCCGCGCGCGGCCTCGCGGCGGCGAACGCGTAAGCCGGCGGCCGCGCCGGCCGCGCGGCTGTCGTCGACGTCGACACGCAGGCACGGCGCGCGCATGCGCGCCGCGGCATGCGGCTACCACGCAGAGGTGTCCGGTGGACAATCCGATCCGCACGATGCGCATCTTCACGCGCATCGTCGAAATGAACAGCTTCACGCGCGCGGCGCAGGCGCTCGGCATTTCGCGCGCGACCGCGACGCGGACCGTGCAGGAGCTCGAAGCGGCGCTCGGCACGCCGTTGCTGGTGCGCACGACGCGCGCGCTGCGGGCGACGCCCGAAGGCGACGCGTATTACCGGCGCTGCGTGAGCATCACGGCCGACGTCGACGAGCTGGAGGCCAGCATTCGCGGCGCCGCGCGGCATCCGAGCGGGCCGCTGCGCGTCGAGCTGCCGGTGTCGGCGGCGGCAGCGATCGTGCTGCCGGCGCTGGATGAATTTCATGCGCGGCATCCCGATCTCGTGCTGATGCTGAGTGAGGCCGGGCGAGCGGGCGAGCGTGTCGGCGACGCGATCGACTGCAGCATCCGGCTCGGCGCGCTGCCCGATTCGTCGCTCGTCGCGCGCCGTCTCGGCACGCTCGAACGCGTGACGTGCGCGAGCCCCGCGTATCTCGACCGCTTCGGCGTGCCGCGCACGCTCGACGCGCTCGCTGCGCACCGCGCGGTCGGCGGCGCGCTGGTGTCCGGCCAGCACGCGGCCGAACTGGAATTCGTCGTGGACGGGGGCGTGCGCAAGGTCCGGCTCGGCAGTATCGTCGGCGTGGACGACGAACAGGCGTATCTCGCGTGCGGCGTGCACGGCGTCGGGCTGGTCCAGCCGACGCGCATCGCCGCGCAGCCGCTGATCGACGCCGGACGGTTGCGCGAAGTGCTGCCGGAGTGGCGGCCCGAGGCGGTTGCGGTGTCGGCCGTCTACGTGAAGCGTCCGCATGTGTCGCCCGGCGTGCGCGCGTTCGTCGACTGGATCGCCGAGCGTTTCGCGCAGGCCGCGCAGGCGCATGAAGCGCGCGTGACGGCGGGGGCGCGGCCGGCGCCGCAGGCCCTGGCGGCGGTCGAGCGCGACAGCAAGCTGGTGGAGGCGGCCTGACGGGGGCGGCGTGATGCCGATATTCCGGCGATTTCCGGACGAATTCGCCGGAATACCGGCGTGCCGCATCGGCGGGGATATCGTGCGGCATCCCACGGCGGGCTGACGCGCCCCGCCGGCTGCATCACGGGCGGTCGCCTTCCCGCAGCCTTTTCAACCGCCCAACTCATCCGCCAGAAAATCGACGAACGCGCGAATCCGCGCGGACATCTGGTGACGCTGCGCATATACCGCGTAGATATCGGCGCCCGGCGTTTCGTGGTCGGGCAGCACGACCACCAGGCGGCCGTCGGCGAGATAGTCGCGCAGATCCCATTCCGCGCGCATCAGGATCCCGTGCCCGTCGAGCGCCCATTTCACCGCGATCTCGCCGTCGTTCGTCGTCAGGTGGCCGTTGATCCGCACGGCCTCCGTGTGGCGCGCGGCGCCGCGCCCGCTCGTCAGGCGCCACACGCCGTAGCTCTCGTCGCCCTGCCTGATGGCGATGCAGTTGTGCCGCGTCAGGTCGTGCGGCGTGCCGGGCACGCCGTGCCGCGCGAGGTACGCGGGCGCCGCGCACAGCAGCCGGCGGTTCGGCGCGAGCCGCCGCGCGACGACGCGCGTATCGGGCGGCTCGCCGAAGCGGACGCACACGTCGAACGCGTCGTCGGTGAGCGGCGGCGGCATCACCGACAACTGCAACTGCACCGACACTTCCGGGTAGCGAGCGACGAAGCGCGAGATCGCGGGGCCGACATGGCTGCGCCCGAACCCGAGCGTCGCGTTCACGCGCAGCAGCCCCTTCGGGCGCTGCTGCGCGCTGCCGAGCAACTCGCCGAGCTCGTCCATCTGATCGAGGATCCGGCGCGCGTAGTCGAGATACACGTCGCCCTCGGGCGTCAGCATCATCCGCCGCGTCGTGCGGTTGACGAGCGTCACGCCCGCGCGCCGCTCCATCTGCGTGAGCCGCTTGCTGACGGCCGCCGCGGTCAGGCCGAGTTCGCGCGCCGCCGCGCTCAGGCTGCCCGACGCGGCCAGCGTCGAGAAGAAGCCGAGATCGCCCGGCTGCACGGTATCCGTCATGACGGGATTCGTGAATTAAAGTTAAAGATGCCTTGAGTATAGCCCCGGTTTCTACACCGCCGGTTCGGTAAAGTGCGTTCACGCTCACGATCATTCGAGGATGTCCGCATGAAGACCTACCGTATCGCAACGATCCCCGGCGACGGCATCGGCAAGGAAGTGGTGCCGGCCGGCAAGCAGGTGCTGGAAGCGCTGGCGCGCGGCAGCGACCGCTTCGCGTTCGAGTTCGAGGATTTCGACTGGGGCGCCGATTACTACCGTGCGCACGGCGCGATGATGCCGGCCGACGGCCTCGACGCGCTGCGCGGCAAGGACGCGATCCTGTTCGGCTCGGCGGGCGACCCCGACGTGCCCGATCACGTGACGCTGTGGGGGCTGCGCCTGAAGATCTGCCAGGGCTTCGACCAGTACGCGAACGTGCGCCCGACGCGCATCCTGCCCGGCATCGACGCGCCGCTGAAGCGCTGCGGGCCGGACGACCTGAACTGGGTGATCGTCCGCGAGAACTCCGAGGGCGAATACGCGGGCGTCGGCGGCCGCGTGCACCAGGGCCATCCGATCGAGGCCGCGACCGACGTGTCGATCCTCACGCGCGCCGGCGTCGAACGCATCATGCGCTTTGCGTTCCGGCTCGCGCAGTCGCGGCCGCGCAAGCTGCTGACCGTGATCACGAAAAGCAACGCGCAGCGGCACGCGATGGTGATGTGGGACGAGATCGCGAAGCAGGTCGCGCAGGGATTCCCCGACGTGACGTGGGACAAGGAGCTCGTCGACGCGGCGACCGCCCGCATGGTGAACCGGCCGGCATCGCTCGACACGATCGTCGCGACCAACCTGCACGCGGACATCCTCAGCGATCTCGCCGCCGCGCTCGCCGGCAGCCTCGGCATCGCGCCGACCGGCAACCTCGATCCCGAGCGCCGTTATCCGTCGATGTTCGAGCCGATCCACGGCTCCGCGTTCGACATCATGGGCAAGGGGCTCGCGAATCCGGTCGGCACGTTCTGGTCGGTCGTGATGCTGCTCGAGCATCTCGGCGAAACGGACGCGGCCGCGCGCGTGATGCGCGCGATCGAGGCCGTGACGGCTGACCCGTCGCTGCACACGCGCGATCTCGGCGGCAGCGCGACGACCGCGCAGGTGACGGCGGCCGTCTGCGAGCGCGTCGCGCACGCGGCGGTCGCGGCCTGACGATCGGCACGACGATGCGCATGCGCGCCGCGCGCCGCGCGCCGCGACGCAGCGGCGGCGCGTGCGCGCAACCGGAAGCCGGCCGCCGCGCGTCGCCCGTTCGCCGTTCCCCGGTTTCGATGCCCGCGACTCGCGCGTCCGACGCGAGCCGGGCGCCGGTCCGCCCGTTTCGGGCGGCGCCGGCGAGTGTTGACAGACAGAGCACGGCTCGACCTCGAAGGAGGAGACACATGCAAGCGGATCTCGAAACCCGCGTCGCGCGGAAACTGATGTGGCGCATCATCCCGTTCGTGATGCTGCTGTACTTCGTCAGTTTTCTCGACCGCGTCAACGTCGGCTTCGCCGCGATGACGATGAACAAGGCGATCGGCCTGTCGCCGACCGCGTTCGGCTTCGGCGGCGGCCTGTTCTTCATCGGCTACTTCCTGTTCGAAGTGCCGTCCAACCTGATCCTCCACCGGGTCGGCGCGCGCCTCTGGATCGCGCGCGTGATGATCACGTGGGGCCTCGTGTCGGCGGTGTCCGCGTTCGCGACGGGGCCGACGAGCTTCTACGTGCTGCGCTTCCTGCTCGGCGTGGCCGAAGCCGGCTTCTTCCCCGGCATCATCCTGTACCTGAGCCTGTGGTTTCCCGCGAAGCAGCGCGCGGTGGCCGCCGCGTGGTTCATGGCGGCCGCGCCGATCTCGACGGCGATCGGCTCGCCGCTGTCGGGCGCGATCATGCAGATGCCGCCGCTGTTCGGGCTCGCCGACTGGCAGATGCTGTACATCGTCGAGGCGTTGCCGGCGGTCCTGCTCGGCTTCGTCGTGCTGAGGCGCCTGACCGATTCGCCGTCGAAGGCCGCGTGGCTGCGGCAGGACGAGCGCGACTGGCTGATCGCGAAGCTGAAGGCCGAGGCCGAGCTGCGCCACACGCATGCCGGGCATACGGCCGGCGCGTGGCAGGCGCTGCGCGACCCGCGCGTGCTGGCGCTCGCGCTGATCTACTTCGGCACGTCGGCCGGGCTGTATACGCTCGGACTGTGGGCGCCGCTGATGGTCAGGCAGTTCGGCTTCACCGCGCTGCAGACGGGCCTGCTCACCGGCATCCCGAGCGTGGCCGCCGTCGTCGCGATGATCGCGTGGGCGCGCCATTCGGATCGCAGCGGCGAGCGCACGTGGCACGTCGTGATCCCGTGCGTGCTCGCGTGCATCGGCTTCGTGTTCGCGGGGCAGGCGAGCACCGCGCTGCTGACCGTGCTCGCGCTGGTCGTCGTCAACATCGGGATCAGCGCCGCGAAGGCGCCGCTCTGGGCGATGCCGAGCGCGTTCCTGTCCGGCGCCGGCGCGGCCGCGGGCATCGCGATGATCAACTCGATCGGCAATCTCGGCGGGTTCGTCGGGCCGTTCGCGATCGGCTGGCTGAAGCATGTGACGGGCGGGTATGCGGCGGGGCTCTACGTGGTGGCCGGCACGCTCGCGGTGTCGGCGGTGGTCACGCTGATGCTGAGCCGGAAGGCGGCGACGGACGCCGTCGTGCCGGGCGTGCGGCGTCACTCGTAGGCGCGGCGTCGAGGCCGCGCCGCCGGGCCGGCGCGCATCGCGTACCGGCCCGGCGTCATGCGGCGCGCCGCGCGCTCAGCCGTGCGTCAGCGTCAGCGCGTAGAACTTCACGACGGTGCCGGGCGTGGTCAGCGGCGTGCCGGACACGGCCGTCTGGTCGTAGTCGCCCGCCTTGAAGTAGAAGCTCTCGCCGTCGAAGCTCGAATCCATCGTGAAAGTCTTGCTCGTGCCGTTCGCCGTGACGGTGATCGTCGTGCCGCTCAGGCTCAGCGCATAGCTGAACTTCTGGCCGACGCCGACCGTCGTGATCGGCGTGATCGTCGACTTGCCGCCCTGGTTGGTGCTTTCGAGCAGCAGCTGCACGACGCCGCCGGACGTGAACTGCAGCTCGCACAGCGGCTTGCTCGGGCCGCTGCCCTGGAAGATCTGGCCGATCGTCGTGTGGTCGGGCACCTGCGTGACGGCCACCGTCGCGTTCAGCCGGTTCGTGCCGGAGGTCGGCCAGATCGCGTTCTCGCGCAGCTCCGTGCGCGGATGCTGCGAGCCGGACGTCGTCCAGCCCTGCGTCGGGTCCATCATCACCATCGAGCCGTCGCCGGCGTCCGTGTAGAAGTAGGTGGGGTTCACGTAGCCGCCGGCGAGCGACGAACCGCTCACCGTGTCGACCTTGCCGGACGAGCCGGTCGGCAACTGCAGCGTGAACGGCGCAAGGTTGAAGTTGGAGCCGGGCGGGTTCGACTGGCTGAGCGCCATCGCGGTGGTTTGCGCGCGGGCGGCGGCGGCCGGGCCCAGCGGATCGTCGCCGCCGCAGGCGGACAGGCACGCAACGGACAGAACGGCGGCGACGCACGGGATGATCTTGTTCTTCATGGTGTCTCTCTGATGGTCCGTGGCGGGGCGCCACGTTGTGGATAACGTTTTCCTGTTCGAGTGCGCGATCATCGAAATGAGATCGGGTTCCCGTAGAAAGCACTCCAAAATACAGAAAGCAGGTGTGACTCGGAAGCGGATGGAACTATGCGGAAAGCGAGAAATACTGGAGCTTTCGGTCGGCTTTCCAGGCGTCTGGATAGACCGGCCGGAAACGATCCTAGCAAGAAGTGCCGCAAGAGTAAACGTTTTCCTATCGGAGTAACACCGTGCCTTGCTGCGGGGGCAAGGCAGGCACGATTCGTCTGTCGGCGCGAAGTGCGCGTGCGGGCGCGGCCGCAGGCGTCATGATTTCGTCGCCGCGACGTGCTGCGCGATGCGGGCCGCACAAGCGTCGGGCGTCGCATCGGACGTATCGAGCACCATCTGGCTGAATGGCCGCGACGCATAGCCTTCGCGATACATCTCGGCGATTCGGTTCCGCTCCCAGTCCGTCAGCGCGCGCGCGCCGCGATTCGACGACGCGACCGCTTCGGGCGGCGCGAGCGTCACGACGAACAACCGCGCGTCACGGGCGTCGCAGGCGGCGCGCAGCCGCTCGAATTCCGTGTCGCCGATCGGATAGGCGACGACCAGATGACGCTCACGTGCGTTCGCGATCTGCGTGACGAGACGTTCGAGCGCAATCGCCCACTGCACGTCGAACGGTGCGTCTTCGGGCGCATCGTGATCGTCGCCGTCGATGAAGCGCGCATCGGGCAGCACGCGTGCGAGCGCGCGACCGATCGTCGTCTTGCCGCTGTTGATCGGGCCGTTCAGGTGGATGACGGTCAGGGTGGTCATGGAGCGGTGGTGGAACCGGAGGACTCGCAGCTTGCCATGGCTGGCGCGGCGGTGCAGTGCCGTTGGCGCGTCACGCGGCGTGATGCGATGGCGGGAGGGAAAGCGGAAAGGCGGGGGAGCGGCAGGCTGCGTGCGCGAAGCGGATACGCCCGCACGGCCTGCCCCGCCGTGCCGCATCGAGCGATGCGGCACGGCGTCGAACGAGGCGACTTACTTGTCGTCGCCCTTGATCTGCGGCAGCGCCGATGTTTCGCCCGGCGTCAGCAGGCCGACTTGCGAATACACGCGCAGCTTGTCGCGCGTATCGGTGATGTCGAGGTTGCGCATCGTCAGCTGGCCGATCCGGTCGCGCGGCGAGAACGTCGATGCCACCTTCTCCATCGACAGGCGTTCCGGCTGGTACGTGAGGTTCGGCGACTTCGTGCTCAGGATCGAGTAGTCGTTGCCGCGGCGCAGTTCGATCTTCACTTCGCCGGTGATCGCGCGTGCGACCCAGCGCTGTGCGGTTTCGCGCAGCATGATCGCCTGCGGGTCGAACCAGCGGCCCTGGTACAGCAGGCGGCCGAGACGGCGGCCGTTCTCGCGGTACTGCTCGATCGTGTCTTCGTTGTGGATGCCGGTGACGAGACGCTCGTACGCGATGTACAGCAGCGCGAGGCCCGGGGCTTCGTAGATGCCGCGGCTCTTCGCCTCGATGATCCGGTTCTCGATCTGGTCGCTCATGCCGAGGCCGTGGCGGCCGCCGATGCGGTTCGCTTCCAGCAGCAGCTCGACCGGGTCCGTGAACTCCACGCCGTTCAGCGCGACCGGCTGGCCGGCTTCGAAGCGCACCGTCACTTCTTCCGCGGCGATCTTCACGTCGTCGCGCCAGAACGCGACGCCCATGATCGGGTTCACGATCTTGATGCCGCTTTCGAGGCTTTCGAGATCCTTCGCTTCGTGCGTCGCGCCGAGCAGGTTCGAATCGGTCGAGTAGGCCTTCTCGGCCGACATCTTGTACGCGAAACCGGCCTGGTTCATGAATTCCGACATTTCGGCGCGGCCGCCGAGCTCGTCGATGAACGTCTGGTCGAGCCACGGCTTGTAGATCTTCAGATCCGGGTTCACGAGCAGGCCGTAGCGGTAGAAGCGCTCGATGTCGTTGCCCTTGTACGTGCTGCCGTCGCCCCAGATGTTGACGCCGTCTTCCTTCATCGCGGCGACGAGCATCGTGCCCGTCACGGCGCGGCCGATCGGCGTCGTGTTGAAGTACGTGACGCCGGCCGTCGTGATGTGGAATGCGCCGCTTTGCAGCGCCGCGATGCCTTCGGCGACGAGCTGCGCGCGGCAGTCGATCAGGCGGGCGCCGGCCGCGCCGTATTCGATCGCGCGTTTCGGGATCGCGTCGTAATCGTCTTCGTCGGGCTGGCCGAGGTTCGCCGTGTATGCGTACGGGACGGCGCCCTTGAGTTTCATCCAGTGCAGCGCGGCGCTGGTGTCCAGGCCGCCGGAGAAGGCGATACCGACCTTCTGGCCGGTCGGGAGGCTTTCGAGAATCGTGCTCATAGGAATTACCGTGGATTGAAGCCGGTGGGATCGTATTTCGCGGAATATGCGAGTATCGGCTGTCCGGGAGGTTGGGGCAAGGGTTGATTTTCGCGCAATTTCGCGCGGCGGCCCGTCGCGACGGGCCTGGCGGGCGATCGACCGGGCGGCGAACGCGGCGCGGATCGACGCGAAAGGGCGGCGGAAACCGGCGCGGCCGGCCGGTTTTCCGGGGCGGGATCGGTCGGCGCGCGCGAGGGCGGCAGCCGGGATCGCGTCCCGTTCACCGGAAAGCAATATGAAAGAATGACGGCGCGACCCGCCATGCCGTGCGCGTCAGATATTCCACGCCCGCGCGGTATCGAGCAGCTTCTCGCGCAACTGATCGACTTCGCCGGCCAGCTTGGCCGTGATCGACACGTACCCGGACAACTGCGGCGGCGGCGCGTCGTGCGGCGGATCGGCCGGCCGGCGGCGCGGCGCGAGTCGGGCGGGCGTGCCGGACTTGAGCGCGCGGCTCGCGCCGACCAGCGTGTCGCGGATGCGCCGGTTGACGCCCTTCATCCCGATCCGCATGTATTCGCGGGCCGCGAGATCGTCGCGGGCCGGCAGCGCGCCCGACAGGATCTCCAGATAGCCGATGCACAGGCGCAGGCTGCGCTGGATCGCCTCGAGCTGCGCCATCGACGTCTCGCACTCCTTCGACACCGACGGCATCAGCGAGCGCAGCTGCACGAGCAGCGCGCTCAGCGCGGCCATGTCCTTCAGGTGCGCGTCGTCGCTCACGGGGCGGTCGCCGGCGAGCCGCGCATGCACGGCCGCGCACGCGCGCAGCGCGTCGGCGAGCTTGTAGCGCCACGAGTAGGTGGCGTAGAGCGGCAGCGCGAACGAGAACGCCAGCGCGATCGCGATGCCGGCCAGCACGTTCACCGCGCGCCACAGGCCGTCGACGATCTCGTTGTCGCCGTGCCCGGCGACGATCACCATCGTGATCGCCGACAGCAGCGCGATGTAGCCGGCCTTGCCGATCGCGTGATACGCGCAGAAGCCGCAGGCGATCGCCATCAGCAGATAGATCGCGAGCGGCGCGTGCACGACGGAATACAGCAGGATCAGCCCGAGCCCCGCGAGCGCGCCGATCGAGGTGCCGAGCGCCCGCTCGGCCGCCTTCTTGCGGATGTTGCCGTGGTGCTGCAGCCCGCCGACGACGATCAGCACGGTGATCGTCGACCACTCGCCGTGCGGCACGTTCAGGCCGCTGGACAGCGCGATCGACGCGAGAATCGCGAGCGCGACGCGGGCCGCGTGGATCAGTTTCGCGTGCCGGTAGCGGCGGTACGGGTCGAGCAGCGGGCGGAGCGCGTTGCGCAGGAGTGGCGGCAGCCGGGCGGGGAGCGGGGTGGTCATGACGGAGCAGGGGTGGCCGGAGCGCGCAGGGCGGCCCGCGCGGGCCGGCGCCGCGCCGCATGCGCAGCAGCAGCCATAACGCTAGCCGAACGCGCGCGGGCTGTCCACGGCGCGGGCGTTCGCGCCGGGCCGGCGGCCCGTGCGGCTTCGCGTCGCGGCAGCGTCAGCCGTCAGACGTCGGCCGTGCTCGTCACGGCGTCGCACACGCGGTTGCGGCCGCCGGTCTTCGCGCGGTACAGCGCCTCGTCGGCGCGCCGCACCAGCGTCGCGGCGCTCATGCGTCCGTCGGCGTCCGTCGCCCTGCCGATGCTGACGGTGACGCGCCGGTACGGGCTCTTCGCGTGATCGATCGCGAGCCCGGCGATCGCGCGCCGGATCGCTTCGGCGACGATCGCAGCGCCTTTCGCGTCGGTGTCCGGCAGCGTGACGACGAATTCCTCGCCGCCGTAGCGCGCGACGTGATCGCTGTCGCGGCGCAGGCAGCGCGACGCGGATTGCGCGACGCGGCGCAGCACGTCGTCGCCGGCCGGGTGGCCGTAGTCGTCGTTGAACGCCTTGAAGTGATCGACGTCGACGAACAGCACCGACAGCGGGCGGCCGTTGCGCGCCGCGCGCTGCGTCTCCTTCGCGAGCACCGTGTCGAACGTGCCGCGGTTGTCGAGGCCCGTCAGCGCATCGGTATGCGCGAGCCGGTACAGCTTCGATTCGGCGATCTGCCGGTGCTTCAGCTCGCGCGACAGCGCCAGCGAACCCCATGCGATGAACCCGGTAAACAGGCACATCAGCACGACAGTCCAGATCGCCCGGTGGTGCCACGACGCATAGATGTCGATCTCGGCGGGGGCGACGTCGACGATCAGCGGCAGCCCGGCCAGATGCTTGTAAACATAGATGCGCCGGATGCCGTCGATCGAGCCGGTGCCGGTCAGCGCGCCGTCCGGGCTGCGCTTTGACTCGATGAACAGCGGCGCGTCGTGCAGGTCGAGGCCGACCACGCGCGCATCGTACGGCAGGCGCGACACGAGCATGCCGTTGTCCTCGACGATCGCCGCGCTGCCGTGCCGGCCGACCGCGAGGCCGTCGAGCAGCGCGCGGAAGTAGTCGACGCTGAGCGTGCCGACGACGATGCCGCCGAACGAGCCGTCGGGCCGGTTGATCCGGCGGCTCAGCGCGATCGTCAGCGCGCCGCCGCGCAGTCGGGCCGCATACGGCCGGCTGATGTAGAGGCCGTGCACAAGGCCGTCGCGGTGCACGGCGAAGTAGTCGCGATCGGCGAAATTGCCCTGCCGCGCGGGCGACACGCTCGAATCGATCACGATGTTGCCGTGCGCGTCCATCACGAAGATCGACCCGAGATACTCGCCGGTCGCCGCACGGTCGAACAACAGCCGGTGGCGCTGGCGCGGCGGCAGGCTCATCAGTTCGGGATCGGCGATGCCGTCGACGACGTTTTGCAGCGACAGATCGTAGAGCTCGATATTGCGTGCGATATCGCGCTCGATCAGCAGCATCAGGTTGCGCGCGTTTTCGACCGCATGTTCATACGAGTCGCGGCGTGCCTCGATCAGAAGCGACGTGGAGAGCCCCCAGCTGAACATCAGCAGTACGATCCCCGCGACGAGCACGCCGCGGGGCGACAGAATGCGTGCCACGATCGACGCGGTATGGCGGCGCAGCGTGGCGGGCAGCGGGAGTGACGTCATCCTCGGGAGCGGCGGGCGGCGAATGCGCGCATCGTTGACGGGTCTGCGCGCTGATTATTTCGAATTGGGTCGCATTATCTCGCGAATTTCCGAAAATCGCTTGTGCATGCAAAACATGCATGCGAACCGGTGATTCAAAACTGTTACGTATCATTACCGTTAAGTGCACGAACGATTTGATTTGAATCAATTATCGATATCGGTGATTTTGTCGGAATAATGGCGCGATTATCCGGCGATTTTGCGGCCCGGCGCGACTTTCGACCGGACGGGCGCAAGCGCCCGTGCGGCGCGCGGATCGGAAACCCGCGCGATCGCTCCGCCCGCGCGGTTTTTTGCGCCGCCGGGCGGCCACGGTCGCGGTCGCGCCGGGCGCGGCGCGGCCAACGCGTTGATTCTGCGAACGCTGCGCCGCGGCGACGGGCGACGCCAGCCCGAGTTGCCCCCGCGCCGAATCAGGTAGAATCCGCGCTTCGCCGCAGGCGCCCGTCGCGCAACGCGTATCGGGGCCGCATCGAATGCATTGCAGGACGCGCGCCGCGCTCCGATTCCGCATGCGCCGGCTACGGATGCCGGCCCGCTCAACGTTCGTCTCGTTTATGTCCGCACTCCCGAACTCCGACCAACCCGGTTCGTCCGCGAACCCTCCCAAGCTTCATCGCGCGCTGAAGGCGCGCCACCTGACGATGATCGCCATCGGCGGCTCGATCGGCACGGGCCTGTTCGTCGCGTCCGGCGCGTCGATCTCGCAGGCCGGCCCCGGCGGCGCGATGGTCGCTTACATGCTGATCGGCCTGATGGTCTATTTCCTGATGACGAGCCTGGGCGAGATGGCCGCGTTCATGCCCGTGTCGGGCTCGTTCGCGACCTACGGCGCGAAATACGTGGACGAAGGCTTCGGTTTCGCGCTCGGCTGGAACTACTGGTACAACTGGGCCGTGACGATCGCGGTCGAGCTCGTCGCCGCGCAGCTCGTGATGCATTACTGGTTTCCGGACGTGCCGGGCGTGTGGTGGAGCGCGGCGTTCCTCGCCGTGATGTTCCTGCTCAACGCGCTGACCGTGCGCGGCTTCGGCGAAGCCGAATACTGGTTCGCGCTGATCAAGGTCGTCACCGTGGTCGCGTTCATCGGCGTCGGCCTGCTGATGATCTTCGGCATTCTGAAGGGCGCGCCGGCCAACGGCTGGGGCAACCTGACGATCGGCGATGCGCCGTTCGCGGGCGGCCTGCCGGCGTTGATGGGCGTGGCGATGATCGCGGGCTTCTCGTTCCAGGGCACCGAGCTGATCGGCGTCGCGGCCGGCGAATCGGAAAACCCGCGCACGACGATCCCGCGCGCGGTGCGCCAGGTGTTCTGGCGCATCCTGCTGTTCTACGTGTTCGCGATCTTCGTGATCGGCGTGCTGATTCCCTATACCGACCCGAACCTGCTGAAGACGGACGTGACCGACATCGGCGTGAGCCCGTTTACGCTCGTATTCCGCCACGCGGGCCTCGCGTTCGCGGCCGGCGTGATGAACGCGGTGATCCTGACGGCCGTGCTGTCGGCCGGCAACTCGGGCATGTACGCGTCCACGCGGATGCTCTACAACCTCGCGACCGAAGGCCGCGCGCCGAGGATCTTCGCGAAGCTGTCGCGCGGCGGCGTGCCGCGCAACGCGCTGTACGCGACGACGGCCGTGGGCGCGCTGTGCTTCTTCACGTCGCTGTACGGCGACAAGACCGTATACCTGTGGCTGCTGAACACGTCGGGGATGACGGGCTTCATCGCGTGGCTCGGCATCGCGGTCAGCCACTACCGGTTCCGCAAGGGGTACGTGAAGCAGGGCTACCGGCTCGACCAGCTGCCGTACCAGTCGAAGTGGTTCCCGTTCGGCCCGCTGTTCGCGTTCGTGCTGTGCCTCGTGATCGCGCTCGGGCAGGACTATCAGGCGTTCCTCGCGAACCGGATCGACTGGGCGGGCGTCGCCGCGACCTATGTCGGCATCCCGCTGTTCCTCGTCGTGTGGCTCGGCTTCCGGTTCCTGAAGAAGAGCCGTTTCGTGCGCTACGAAGACATGGAGATTGCGCCGTGGATCGCCGCGAGCCGCGGCGCGCAGCGGGAGCCGGTGGCGAACCGCGAGACCGCGGGCTGACGCGGGCGCGCCATGCGCGTATGCGTCGTACGATGAAACGGGAAGCCGCGGGCTTCCCGTTTTTTTTGCCCGGCTTTTGCCTGCACGGGGTCAAAGCCGGTTATATTGCCCGACCCAGCCGGGCCATGGCCCGGCCGGCGCGAGACGGGCGGCGCGGATCGGCATCCGGCGCGCGCGGTGCGCGGCGGCCGGCGGCGTCCGGCGTTTTCATCGTTCCGTGCGGGCCGGTACGGCCCGCGGAGCGCGCAACCCAGAGGAATCCATGAGCGCATCACCCGCCGAGCGGAAGGCCGGACCCGTTTCCATCGTGCGAATCGAAGCCGCGATCAACGCGTGGCGCGAAGTGTATCCGCCGGCGCCGGACGGCGAGGACGGCTACGCGCTCGATGCCGGCAGCAACTGCCTCGCCGAGCTGTACGGCACGATGATCTGCTACCGGCTGCCGGACGTGCCGCTCGACACGCTGAGCGACGCGCAGCGCGACGCGCTCTACGCGACCGAGGTGTGACGGGCGGGCGCGACGCCGCCGCGCGGCGGCGCCGATGAGGCAACGGGAAGCCCGCGGGCTTCCCGTTTTGCTTTGGGCGGCGCGGGGCCGCGCGGCGCGGCCTGCGCCGCCTGCGGTATCGTGACGGCATCATCCGGCCGCGGTTGCGCGCCGGGCCCGCTGTCCGGGAGGGTTTGAGAATGGAGTTGAGACACCTCCGCTACTTCGTCGCGGTTGCCGAGGAGCGGAATTTCACGCGGGCGGCGGAACGGTTGCATATCGCGCAGCCGCCGCTGAGCCGGCAGATCCAGCAGCTCGAGGAAGCGCTCGGCGTGCCGCTGTTCGAGCGCACCGCGCGGCCGCTGAAGCTGACCGACGCGGGGCGTTTCTTCTATTCGCACGCGGTGCAGCTGCTCGCGCAGGCCACCGAGCTCGAATCGATGACGAAGCGGGTCGGCAAGATCGAGCGCAGCATGTCGGTCGGCTTCGTCGGCTCGACGCTGTACGGGATGCTGCCGAAGATCATCCGGCGTTTTCGCGGCGAGTATCCGGCCGTCGAGCTGAGCCTGCACGAGATGTCGACGATGGACCAGATCCGGGCGCTGAAGGAAGGGCGCATCGACGTCGGGTTCGGGCGCATCCGCCACGAGGATCCGAGCGTGCGGCGCGTCGTGCTGCGCGAGGAGCGGATGATCGTCGCGCTGCCGGTCGGCCATGCGCTCGACAGCGCGAAGCCGGTGCTGTCGCTGCACGATCTCGTGAACGACACGCTGATCATCTTTCCGCAGGCGCCGCGCCCGAGCTATGCCGACCAGGTGCTCGCGGCCTTTCACGATCGCGCGCTGCAGCCGCGGCGGATCTACGAGACGCGCGAGCTGCAGATCGCGCTCGGCCTCGTCGCGATGGGCGAGGGCGTGTCGGTCGTGCCGCACAGCGTGTACGGGCTCAAGCGCGACGACATCAGCTACAAGCCGCTCGACGATCCGAACCTCGTGTCGCCGATCATCATGAGCATGCGGATGCTCGACGAATCGGAGGACATTCGCGCGATGCAGGCGCTGATCTACCGGCTGTACGACGAAGCGCAGATGGAGTACCTGCCGCCGCAGCCCGAATGAGCGCGCGGGCGGTGGGGGCTTGCTTGACGCCGCGCGCGGGCGCGGGACACCATGCGGGCTGCGCCGCCGCCCGGGTGCGGCCGTTTTCATGCAGACGACAGACAGATGACCGATATCGTGACCGAGGAGACGACCGTCGAGACGCCGCAAGGGCGCCTCTTTGCGAAACGCTGGCGCGTGCGTCCCGCGCAGGGGGAGGCGGGGGCGCCTGAGCAAGCCGCGCCTGAACCGGCCGCACCGATCGTGCTGCTGCACGATTCGCTCGGCTGTGTCGAATTATGGCGCGACTTTCCCGAACTGCTCGCGCGTGCCGCGCAGCGCGACGTGATCGCGTACGACCGCCTCGGCTTCGGCCGCTCGGATCGTCATCCCGGCGCGCTCGCCGCGACGTTCGTGCGCGACGAGGCCGGTCAGGCGTTCGCGACGCTGCTCGACGCACTCGGCGTCGACGCGTTCGTCGCGTTTGGCCACAGCGTCGGCGGCGGGATGGCGGTGGGCTGCGCCGCCGCGCATCCGGAGCGTTGCCGGGCGCTCGTGACGGTCGCCGCGCAGGCGTTCGCCGAGGATCGCACGCTGGCCGGCATTCGCGACGCGCAGCGGCAGTTCGACGAACCGGGCCAGCTCGACCGGCTCGCGCGCTATCACGGCGACAAGGCCGAATGGGTGCTGCGCGCGTGGGTCGACACGTGGCTGTCGCCGGCGTTTGCCGGCTGGAGCCTCGACGACGACCTGCCGCGCGTGCGATGCGCGACGCTCGCGATTCACGGCGAAGACGACGAATACGGGTCCGACGTGCATCCGAAGCGGATCGCCGCGCGCGTCGCGGGGCCGGCGTCGTACCTGCTGCTCGGCGCGTGCGGGCACATGCCGCACCGCGAGCGCACGGACGACGTACTGGCCGCCGTGGCGGCGTTGCTGCGCGACGCGCTCGCGTGAGCGCCCCTGCAACCGGCGGGCGTGCGCCCGCCGGCCGTCAGAACGCGAGCTGGATCGCGAGGTCGATCGCGAGCAGCGCGATCGAGCAGCCGATGCCGAGGATCACGTTCGGCAGCCGGTGCTCGAAATCGCGATTGTCGCGGCGCATCGCGGCGCCGAGCAGGAAGATCGCCTCGACGACGATCTGCAGCCCGACGAACAGCAGCATCAGCAGGTACTCGTAACCCATCTGCTTGAACGCGGCGAATTGCATCCCGTGATCGCGGATCCACTGGCCGACGCGCAGCAGTTCGTAGACGAACAGCAAGGCGGGAAACAGGTAGCTGATGAAGTAGGTCGGCACGGTGGCGTGCCGCAGTTCGAGGTGGAAGTGCTGATGCGTGGTAGCCATCACAACCCTCCTTGCAACGCATGATTGCGGTCGCGACGGCGGCGCGAGAACGTGCGAACGACGGGGTCGCCCGACGCACCGTGCGCAGCCGTACGACATCAGCATACTGCTGCGCGGGGAATTTGGCATCCGGTGCGTATGTTTGCCGCAAAAACCGGGGGGCGGCGCTTGCCGTGCCGTAACCGGCGAATCCGGCGAATCCAGCGCGTGATCCGGGCGCGCCGCGCCCGGCGCTGCCGCGGGCCATCGCATGGACCGACCGTGGCGAGACGCGGGCGCACGCAATCGGACCCGGCGCGCGTATCGCGCAGGAGGACGGCTTGACGCGGGCCGTCAGCGCGATCGAGCGACAGGAGCGGCCGCGCGCGAGGCGCGCGCCGGCATCAGAAATGCCCGGTGAACCGGTAACGGCTGCCCGGGTGCCAGAGATTGGCGACCGACGCGACCATGCCTTGCGACCACGTGCGCCGATGCAGCAGCAGGCAGGGCTCGCGGTCGTCCATCGTCAGATGGCGGCGCGTCTCGGTATCGGGCAGCGCGGCCTCGATACGGTATTCGACGCGCTGCAGCGGCGCGACGCGCGTCAGGTACTGGTTCGGCGTCGTCGCCGTGAAATCCTGCAGCGCGTATTCGGGCGCGCATGCCGGATTGACCCAGCGTTCCTCGAGCTGCACGGGCGTGTCGTTCTCGAAGTGCAGCACGCGCGAATGAAAGATCGGGCTGCCGTTGTCGATCCGCAGTTCGTCGGCGAGCTTCGCATCGGCGACGGCCGCGCCGACCTGCAGCACCTGCGCGCGATAGCCGTGGCCGCGCGCGGCGACTTCGTCGGAGATGCTGCGGATCGCGACGAGCGTCGATTCGTACTTCGGCGACGCGACATACGTGCCCGAGCCGCGCGTGCGCGTGAGCACCTGCTCGGCGGTCAGCTCGCGCAGCGCGCGGTTGACGGTCATGCGCGCGACGTTGAATTCGCGCGCGAGTTCGTTCTCCGACGGCACCTGGTCGCCTTCCGCCCACTCGCCGGCATGAATGCGCGCGAGGATGAAGTCCTTGATTTCCTGATAGATCGGTGTGGTCATGGGGTCACGGTTCCAGAGTCGGCGGCGGCCCGCCGCCGAATGCCGATCCGGTGCGCGCCCGGCGCCGAGTGTACCGGTTTCGCGGGCGCACGGGCCCGGATTCCCCGCATGATCCCCGTTCGGCCGGCCCGCGTCCATGCGGGGTTGCACAGAGCGGCCGGCCCGTGACGATCCGCGCGCGCTCAGAAGCGATGCCGGATGCCGACCGTCGCGACCACCTGCGTGTTGGTCGACGAAGCGGCGAGCCCCGTGACGTTCGCGAACCCGAGCGTCGCGCCCGACGGCACGCCGAATTGATGCTGGTACACGGCTTCCGTATACACGTCGGTGCGCTTGCTCAGCGCGTAGTCGGCCATCAGCGTCACCTGGTGCCATTTCGGCCGGTGGCTGCCGGTTGCGTCGTCGTAGCGCCCGTTGGTGAACGTGTAGGCGCCCGAGAACGAGACGGCCGGCGTCAGCGTGTAGCGCGCGTTGACCTCGTAGTTGTCGAAACGCAGCGCGTTCAGCGCACCGGGCAGCGACGAGGCGGCCGTTTCGTCGAACATCGAATGCGTCCACAGCGCGCCGACCGTCAGCCGGTCGAACGCATAGCTGCCGCCCGCGCCCATCACGCGCTGGCGTACGGCCGGGAAGTTCGCCCCGTCGTTGGTCGACAGCGCGCCGCCGGCCGTCAGCCCGCCGCGATTGAGCTGCAGGTACGCGGCACCGAGGTTGACCGGCCCGTTCGCGTACGACACGCCCGCGCTGTACGCGCGGTTGGTCGCGAAGCCGCCGGCCGCGTTGCTGAACCCGTACAGGCCGCCGAACTGCCAGCCGGCGAGCGTCGGGCTCGTGTACTTCACCGCGTTGTCGATGTAGAACGAATCGTCGATGTTGTCGTTGTCGAACGGATGCGACGCGAGGTTGTTGCCGTCGCCGTTGTTCGCCATCGCGAGCGGGCCGAGGTAGTCGACCACGGCGTCGTATTGCCGGCCGAGCGTGAGCGCGCCGTAGCGGTCGCTCTGCAGGCCGACGTAGGCGCGGCGGCCGAACATCGTGTTCCGGTAGGACTGCGTGCCGTTGTTCAGGTTGAAGCCGTTTTCGAGGCGGAACAGCGCATGCAGGCCGCCGCCGAGATCCTCGTTGCCGCTCAGGCCGAAGACCGTGTTCGACAGCAGGCCGCTGCCTTGCTGCCACAGGCTCTTGCCCGACTGGTTGTTCGTATAGGCGATACCCGCGTCGAGCATCCCGTAGAGCGTGACGCTGCTTTGCGCATGCGCGGCGGCGCCGAAGAACGCGAGGGAGAGGGTACCGACGACTGCTTTTTTCATTGTGTGTGCTTCCTGGAAAGGCCCGTAGCGACGGGAACGACGATCCGTCGCGCGTCGGCGCGAACGGGCGCGGCTCGCGAGGAACCGCACCCGTTCGCGCCGGCCGCGCGCGTTCGGATCGATGAAAGGGGGATGGCCGCGCGGCGCGTGTCGCGCGCGCCGCGGCGGCGGATGCCGGCTAGTGCTGGAGCAGGCGGATCGTGCCGAACTCGGCGGCCGGCAGCAGGCGGAGGATCGACAGGATCGCCGGCGACGCCTGCGACCGCGCGACCTCGAGCTCGATGCAGGCGCGCCCGGTGCGGCTGTCGATCGCGGCCGTATAGAAATTGAGCGCCGCGCCGACGGCCTGGTGCAGCCGGCGCCGCACGACGGCGAGATTGTCCGATTCCACGTGGATCGACAGCAGCACGAGCTCGTCGGCGCCGTGCCGGCGTCGCGAACGAACGGGCGGCAGATCGCGTGAAGCGGCGGATTCGGTTCTGGTCGGTTTCATGCTGGCATCCCCGGGTCGCATCGTGCTCCGCACCGCGGAGATCTCGTCTTGGAACATGCCGCCATTCTAGGAATTGCGATAACGATACGGTGTATAGACTCGCCGATCGTTTGAAAAGAACGCATAAAAACGCCGTCCGGTCCGGCTTGCGTCTTTACAGCTTTTTTATTCCCCGTAAAGAAATTGAACACCGCTTTGATACGCGGATTTCTACACTGTCGCAGCCCGTTCGCCAGATGTGCACGGGGGGCGTCATCCGGGGCCGTGCCGACGCGGCAAGGCCCCGATGCGCCGACGATCGCGCGGCACTGCCGCGCATACGAATAAAGGGGAAAGCCATGTTGTGGATCACCGGCGCGTTATCGCTCGCGCTCTTCGCCTATCTGTTTCATGCGTTGATCAAGCCCGAGCGGTATTGATCGGCGCGATTCAACGGGAATTCAAAAAAATATCGGTGAGTGTCATGAGCGATCTGCTTTTCATTCTGTTCACGCTCGCGTTCTTTGCCTTGACGGCCGGTTTCATCGCCGGCCTCGACCGGATCTGAGCGGGTGTCGACATGTTCAATAATCTCATTCAATTCGCGATCGTCCTCGCGATCATGCTGGCGCTGGTGCCCGTCGTCGGGAAATGGCTCGCGCACGCCTTCACGAGCCCGCGCCATGCGTGGGTCGAACGCCGCACCTACGCGCTGCTCGGCGTGAATCCCGACGAAGCGATGTCGTGGCAGCGCTACGGCATGGTGCTGCTGCTCAGCAATGCCGGGATGATGCTGCTCGGCTACCTGCTGCTGCGCATCCAGGACGCGCTGCCGTTCGATGCGCTGCAGCGTGCCGCGCAAAGCCCGGATCTCGCGTTCAACACGGCCGCGTCGTTCATCACGAACACCAACTGGCAGGCGTACGCGGGCGAAAGCAGCCTGTCGAACTTCTCGCAGATGGCCGTCATCACGTTCCTGATGGTGGTCAGCGCGGCCACCGGCGTCGCGGCCGCGGGCGGCTTCATCCGCGGGCTGAGCCGCAAGAGCGCGGCCGACATCGGCAACTACTGGGTCGATTTCACGCGCGTGACCTATCGCGTGCTGCTGCCGCTCAGCTTCGCGATGGCGCTCGTGTACGTGTGGCAGGGCATGCCGCAGACGCTCGCGTCCGATGCATGGGCGACCACGCTCGAAGGCGCGCGCCAGCAGATCGTGATGGGGCCGGTCGCGAGTCTCGAATCGATCAAGCATATCGGGACGAACGGCGGCGGGTTCTTCAGCATGAACGCCGCGCATCCGTTCGAAAACCCGACGCCGCTCACCAACACGCTGCACATGCTGTCGATGCTGCTGATTCCGTCCGCGCTGACCTATACGCTCGGCACGATGATCGGCCGGCGCCGCCAGGGCTGGGTGATCCTCGGCGCGTTCGTCGTGATGTTCGTCGGCTTCCTGGCCGTGATCTATTCGGCGGAGCAGCACGGCAACCCGCTCCTGTCCGGCCTCGGCGTCGACCAGCAGATGAGCGCCGTGCAGCCGGGCGGCAACATGGAAGGCAAGGAGATGCGCTTCGGCATCGCGCAGACGAGCCTGTTCGCCACCGTCACGACGGCCGCGACCACCGGGTCGGTCGACGCGATGCACGATTCGCTGACGCCGCTCGGCGGACTCGTGCCGATCGCGCAGATGATGCTGAACAACGTGTTCGGCGGCGACGGCGTCGGGTTGATCAACCTGTTCACGTTCGCGATCCTCGCGGTGTTCCTGGTCGGGATGATGATCGGGCGCACGCCGGAATTCCTCGGCAAGAAGATCGAGGCGCGCGAGATGAAGCTCGTGATGCTCGCGGTGCTCGCCCATCCGTTCAGCATCCTCGGCTTCACCGCGCTGGCGTCGATGCTGCACTCGACGATGGACAGTCTCGCGAACCTCGGTCCGCACGGCTTCAGCGAAGTGCTGTATGCGTACACGTCGGGCACGGCCAACAACGGTTCCGCGTTCGCGGGCCTCAACG
This sequence comes from Burkholderia paludis, assembly GCF_000732615.1. Classification (GTDB taxonomy): domain Bacteria; phylum Pseudomonadota; class Gammaproteobacteria; order Burkholderiales; family Burkholderiaceae; genus Burkholderia; species Burkholderia paludis. Next base: position 59,335 of record NZ_JPGL01000017.1, on the reverse strand, counting down.
CGAACACGCCGTTCTTCAACACGACGATCGGCTTCGCGATGCTGATCGGCCGCTACCTGACGCTGCTGCCGATGCTCGCCGTGGCGGGCAGCCTCGCCGCGAAGAAGCGCGTGCCGGAAAGCGCGGGCACGCTGTCGACGTCGACGGGCCTGTTCGCCGGCCTGCTGATCTTCGTGATCCTGGTCGTCGGCGGCCTCACGTTCCTGCCCGCGCTCGCGCTCGGCCCGGTCGTCGAGCACCTGCTGATGTCGGGCGGCCAACTGTTCTGAGGGAAACATCATGATTGAACGCAATCGCCAGGCCGCGGCCGTCGCCGCGCCGGCACCCGGTTCCTCGTTCGGCGCGGCGACGCGCGGCCTCGTGCGGCCCGTGATCGCATCGTCGGTGCTGTTCATGCTCGTCACGGGCCTCGCGTATCCGCTGGCCACCACGGGCGTCGCGAACCTGCTGTTCCCGTCGCAGGCGCGCGGCAGTCTCGTCGAGCGCAACGGCAAGACCGTCGGCTCGGCGGTGATCGGGCAACTCTTCACGCACGCCGGCTATTTCCATGCGCGGCCGAGCGCGACGACCGGCACCGATCCGGCCGATCCGTCGAAGACGGTCGATCAGCCGTACAACGCGGCGGGCAGCGGCGCGAGCAACCAGGGGGCGACCAGCAAGAAGCTGCTCGCCGATATCGCCGGGCGCGTGCGCGCGTACCGGCAGGAGAACGCGCTGGCCGACGGCACGCCGGTGCCGGCGGATGCCGTCACCGCGTCCGCGTCGGGGCTCGATCCGGAGATCTCGGTCGCGAACGCGCGGCTGCAGGCGGCGCGGGTCGCGCGGGCGCGCGGCGTCGAGGCCGGGAAGGTCGCGGCGCTGGTCGACCGGATCGCCGCGCCGCGCCAGCTCGGCGTGCTCGGCGAGCCGCGCGTGCGCGTGCTCGACCTGAATCTCGCGCTCGATCGCGCGTTCGGCCAGACGGCCGGCGCGCGGTAACGGCAGGAACCACGGAGTCACTCATGTCCCATATCGAAACCCCGATCAACCCGACGGCCCTGCCGGTCGGCGGCGTGCCGCCGATGCGGTGGACGGCCGTGCTGCGCGAGGCGTTCCGCAAGCTCGCGCCGCAGGTGCAGTTGAAGAACCCGGTGATGTTCGTCGTCTATCTCGGCAGCATCGTCACGACCGTGCTGTGGCTGCAGGCGCTGACCGGCGCCGCCGACGCGCCGGCCGGCTTCATCTTCGCGGTTGCCTGCTGGCTGTGGTTCACCGTGCTGTTCGCGAACGCGGCCGAGGCGCTGGCCGAGGGGCGCGGCAAGGCGCAGGCCGACGCGCTGCGCGCGGCGCGCAAGCGCGTGTACGCGAAGGTGCTCGACGAGCCGAAACAGTACGGCAGCACCAGCCATCGCGTGCCGAGCGACGAACTCGTGGCCGGCAGCATCGTGCTGGTCGAGGCCGGCGACACGATTCCCGCCGACGGCGAGGTGATCGACGGCGTCGCGTCGGTCGACGAATCGGCGATCACCGGCGAATCCGCGCCGGTGATCCGCGAGTCGGGCGGCGATTTCTCGTCGGTGACGGGCGGCACGCGCGTGCTGTCGGACTGGATCGTCGTGAAGATCACCGCGCAGCCGGGCGAGGCGTTCCTCGACCGGATGATCGCGATGGTCGAAGGCGCGAAGCGCGGCAAGACGCCGAACGAGATCGCGCTGACGATCCTGCTGGTTGCGCTGACCATCATCTTCCTGCTCGTGTGCGTGACGCTGCTGCCGTTCTCGCAGTTCAGCGTGCTGCTGAACGCGTCGGGTTCGGCCGTGAGCCTCACCGTGCTGATCGCGCTGCTCGTGTGCCTGATCCCGACGACGATCGGCGCGCTGCTGTCGGCGATCGGCATCGCGGGGATGAGCCGCATGATGCGCGCGAACGTGCTCGCGACCTCGGGCCGCGCGATCGAGGCGGCCGGCGACGTCGACGTGCTGTTGCTCGACAAGACCGGTACGATTACGCTCGGCAACCGCGAGGCCGTGCAGTTCCGGCCGGCGCCGGGCGTGGACGAGCGCGTGCTGGCCGAGGCCGCGCAACTGTCGTCGCTGGCCGACGAGACGCCCGAGGGCCGTTCGATCGTCGCGCTCGCGAAGCAGCGTTTCTCGCTGGGCGGCGCGTCGATCGACGGCGGCGTAGCCGTGCCGTTCAGCGCGCGCACGCGGATGAGCGGCCTCGACATCGGCGAGCGGCAGGTGCGCAAGGGCGCGGCCTCGGCGATCCGGGCGCACGTCGATGCGCTCGGCGGCGCGTTTCCGCAGGCGGTCGAGACGGCCGTCAACGAGATCGCGCGGCGCGGCGGCACGCCGCTCGTCGTGGCCGACGGCGCCCGCGTGCTCGGCGCGATCGAGCTGAAGGACATCGTCAAGCACGGGATCGCCGCGCGCTTCGCCGAGCTGCGCAAGGTCGGCGTGAAGACCGTGATGATCACCGGCGACAACCGGCTCACCGCGGCCGCGATCGCGGCGGAAGCCGGCGTCGACGACTACCTCGCCGAAGCGACGCCCGAGGACAAGCTGCGGCTGATCCGCGAGCACCAGGCGCTGGGTCATCTCGTCGCGATGACGGGCGACGGCACCAACGACGCGCCGGCGCTCGCGCAGGCCGACGTGGCCGTCGCGATGCACAGCGGCACGCAGGCGGCGAAGGAGGCGGCCAACATGGTCGACCTCGACAGCAACCCGACGAAGCTGATGCAGGTGGTCGAGGTCGGCAAGCAGATGATCATGACGCGCGGCGCGCTGACCACCTTCAGCGTCGCCAACGATCTCGCGAAGTATTTCGCGATCATCCCGGCCGCCTTCGTCGCGACCTACCCGGCGCTCGGCGCGCTGAACGTGATGGGGCTGCACAGCCCGACGTCGGCGATCCTGTCGGCGGTGATCTTCAATGCGCTGATCATCGTCGCGCTGATCCCGCTGGCGCTGAAGGGCGTGAAGTATCGTGCCGAGCCGGCCGAGAAGCTGCTGGGGCGCAACCTGTTGATCTACGGCGTGGGCGGGATCGTCGCGCCGTTCATCGGGATCAAGCTGATCGACATGCTGTTGACGCCGTTTATCTGACCGAACGCGCCGTCGCGGCCCCGCGCGCGCCCTCGTGGCGCGCGCGGGGCCGTTCGGCGTTTCAATTGCCGGAAGCGATCATGGATGTGAACGTGAACGAAGCGAATCGACGGGCATCGGGCCGGCGGGACACCGCCGCCCGCCGCGATGGGGCCGGCGCGCGCCGCGACCGCTGGCGGACCGCGCTGCGCGCGTGCGCGGCGATGGCCGACCGCATCGCGGGCGCGGGGCCGGACACGCGGCCGGCGCTGGCCGTGCGCGAGGCGCGCCCGCGCACGCGCGTGTGGCTGTCGCAATACGCGGTGCCGCTGCTGCTGGCCACGCTCGTGTGCGCGCTGGCGACGCTCGCGGCGAGCGCGCTGCTGCGCGTGTTCGATCTGTCGAACGTCGTGATGCTGTTCCTGATGACCGTCGTGCTGATCGCGCTGCGGCTCGGCCGGCTGGCCGGCGCGTGGGCCGCGTTCGTCTGCGTCGGCTGCTTCGACTTCTTCTTCGTCGAGCCGCGGCTGTCGTTCGCGGTGTCCGATACGCAGTATGTGTTCACGTTCGCGCTGATGCTGGCCGTCGCGCTCGCGATCGGCCAGCTCGCGGCGCGGCTGCGCGCGGAGGCGCGTGCCGCGCGCGCGAACGAGAAACGCTCGGCGGCGCTCGCGCGCGTCGCGCACGACCTGTCGGCCGCGATCGAGACCGAGCAGATCGCGTCGATCTGCACCGGTACGATCGCGCCGCTGCTCGGCGTGCGCGTCGCGCTCGTGCTGCCCGATGCGGACGACCGGCTGGCGCCCGCGCCTGGCGCGTGGTTCGTCGATCCGTCGGCCGCGCGCTGGGCGTACGAGCAGGCGCGCGGCGCCGGGTGCGGGCTGCCGCCGTTCGAGCGCGCGGCGGCGCAGTACCTGCCGCTGAAGGCGCCGATGCGCGTGCGCGGCGTGCTCGTCCTGTTCGGCGACGCGCAGCCGGTGCCGACGGACCCCGACGATCGCCGCCTGATCGACGCGCTGTGCTCGTCGATCGCGATGGCGCTCGAACGCGTGCACTACGTCGAGGTCGCGCAGCACACGCTGGTCCGGATCGAGGGCGAGCGGTTGCGCAACGCGCTGCTCGCCGCCGTGTCGCACGACCTGAAGACGCCGCTCACCGCGATCCGCGGGCTCGCCGAGACGCTGGAGCGGCCCGAGCGCCTCGCGGACGGGCAGCCGGCGGCGCTCGCGCACGGCATCCGCAACCAGGCCGAGGCGCTGCACGGGCTCGTCGTGAACCTGCTCGACCTCGCGCGGATGCAGAGCGAGGGCGTCCGGCTCAATCGCGAGTGGCACATGCTCGACGAGATCGTCGGCAGCGCGCTCGCGCATTCGGCCGGCGTGCTGGCCGGCCGCGACGTGAGCGCCGACCTGCCGCCCGACCTGCCGCTGATCGACGTCGACGCGCTGCTGATCGAGCGCGTGCTGATGAACCTGCTCGACAATGCCGCGAAATACGCGGGCGCGGACGCGGCCGTGTCGGTGCGCGCGCGCGTGTTCGGCGAAACGCTGTACGTGTTCGTCGAGGACGACGGGCCCGGCTTCGTCGCGCGCAACACCGAGCCGCTGTTCGAGCCGTTCGAGCGCGAGCGCAAGGAATCGTCGATCAGCGGCGTGGGGCTCGGGCTCGCGCTGTGCCGCAGCATCGTCAACGCGCACGGCGGCTCGATCCGCGCCGTGCCGCTCGATCCGCACGGCGCGCGGTTCGAGATTCGCCTGCCACTGGGCGCGCCGCCCGATATCGAACACGAGAGCCGGACATGATCAGATCGCGCGTACTTATCGTCGAGGACGAGGCGGATATCCGCCGGTTCGTCCGGATGGCGCTGGAACAGGAGGGGCTCGACACCTGCGAGGCGTCCACGGCCCGCGAGGCCCGGATGTATGCGTCGAGCAGCAAGCCCGATCTCGTGATCGTCGATCTCGGGCTGCCGGACGACGACGGCAAGTCGTTCATCCGCGAGCTGCGCGAGTGGTCGACGGTGCCCGTGATCGTGCTGTCCGCGCGCCAGCAGGAGGTGGAGAAGGTCGCGGCGCTCGACGCGGGCGCGGACGATTACCTGCCGAAGCCGTTCGGCGTGCCCGAGCTGCTGGCGCGCGCGCGTGCGCAACTGCGGCGCGCGGCGTTCGTGTCGACCGACGGGCAATCGTCGTCGGTCGTGCGGTTCGGCGACGTGACCGTCGATCTCGGGCGGCACGAGGTCGTGCGCGGCGGCGCGCCGATCCACCTGACGCGCCTGGAATTCCGGCTGCTCGCCGCGCTGATCCGCGCGCGCGGCGGCGTGATCGCCGCGCGGCAGTTGCTGGCCGAGGTGTGGGGCATTCACGACGCGGATCGCGCGCACTACGTGCGCGTGTACATGACGAACCTGCGGCAGAAGCTCGAACCGGTGCCGGCGCGCCCGCGGCACCTGCTGACGGAGCTGCAGTTCGGCTACCGGCTGGTCGGGCTGGAAGCGGCCGGCGCGGCCCGGGAAGTCTAGACAGGTTTGCCCCGTCGCGCGGCCGCATTCGTATGCGTACGGAAAGCAGGCGTTCAGCGTTGTGTAAATAGTAATTAATTGAAATTAAAGGATATTCCCGGCCCATGGCCATAATCGTCCGGCAATTAGTGATAAACACGGATTGCTGGCGATGTCCCTGCGCGGGCAAAGTTGTATGTACAACTTGGGATGTCGCGGATGGCGCGATATCCGGGTTGGAAGATTCACGGCGGGGTTGCCCGACGGGAACGCTTGCCCAGCTCGCCTCTGACAGGAATGCCATGAAGAAACTCGCGCTCAGTATTGCCCTTGCCTGCATCGCGGTCGGTGCCCACGCCAAGGATTGGTCGACGATCCGGTTCGGCGTCGACGCCAGCTATCCGCCGTTCGAATCGAAGGACGCAAGCGGCAAGGTCGTCGGTTTCGACGTCGATCTCGGCAACGAGATCTGCGCCCGCCTGAAGGCGAAATGCGTGTGGGTCGAGAACGACTTCGACGGGATGATCCCCGCGCTGAAGGCGAAGAAGTTCGACGGCGTGCTGTCGTCGATGTCGATGACGCCGGCGCGCGCCGAGCAGATCGCATTCTCCGACAAGCTGTTCAACACGCCGACGCGCCTCGTCGTGAAGAAGGGCGCCAACCTGCAGCCGACCGCCGAATCGCTGAAGGGCAAGTCGGTCGGCGTCGAGCAGGGCACCATTCAGGAAACCTACGCGAAGGTGAACTGGGCGCCGAAGGGCGTGCAGGTCGTGCCGTACCAGAACCAGGACGGCGTGTACCAGGACCTGATGTCCGGCCGCCTCGACGCGACGCTGCAGGACGCGGTGCAGGCCGACATCGGCTTCCTGAAGACGCCGCGCGGCGCGAACTTCGCATTCGCCGGCGGCGACATCGACGATCCGAAGACGCTCGGCAACGGCGCGGGCATCGGCCTGCGCAAGGAAGACGCCGACCTGAAGGCGAAGATCGACCACGCGATCGCCGACCTCATCAAGGACGGCACGTACCGGAAGCTCGAGAAGAAGTACTTCGCGTTCGACGTCTACGGCGGCTGACCCTCCCCGCGGCGCGCGTCGGCTGCGGCGCGCGCCGCGTCCGTCGCCGGGCGCCGCCCGCCTCGCGGGTTGCGTCCGGCTTGATGAGCAGGCCGCATCAAGTAGTGCGCAGATATCGTTTGATGCGCGGTTAATGGCTATTGACAATCCAGCCACCCCGTTCTGGACCCCTCATATGATCTTCCAAGGATTTGGCCCGCTGCTGTGGGCCGGCACGGTCGAGACCGTGAAGCTCGCGGTGCTGTCGCTTGCCGCGTCGCTCGTGCTGGGGCTCGCCGGCGCGGCGGCGAAACTGTCGACTCACCGCGTGCTCCGGTCGGTCGGCACCTTCTATACGACGCTGATCCGCGCGGTGCCCGACCTCGTGCTGATGCTGCTGCTGTTCTACGGGATCCAGATCCTGCTGAACCAGGCCACCGACCTCGTCGGCTGGGACCAGATCGACATCGACCCGTTCGTGGCCGGCGTCGTGACGCTCGGCTTCATCTACGGCGCGTACTTCACCGAGACGTTCCGCGGCGCGTTCCTCGCGGTGCCGCGCGGCCAGCTCGAGGCGGGCTTCGCATACGGGATGGGCGGCTGGCGCGTGTTTCGCCGCATCCTGTTCCCGCAGATGATGCGCTTCGCGCTGCCCGGCATCGGCAACAACTGGCAGGTGCTCGTGAAGGCCACCGCGCTCGTGTCGATCATCGGCCTCGCCGACGTCGTCAAGGCGTCGCAGGACGCCGGCAAGAGCACGCTCGATTTCTTCTTCTTCACGCTGGCCGCGGGCGCGATCTACCTCGCGATCACGACGGTGTCCAACGTCGTGCTGCACCACCTCGAGAAGCGCTATTCCGTCGGTGTCCGGAGGCTCGCACTGTGATCGAAATCGTCAGCCAGTACTGGCAAAGCTATCTTTATACCGACGGCTACCGCTTCAGCGGCCTCGCGATCACGCTGTGGCTGCTGGTCGTGTCGATCGTGCTGGGCTTCGCGCTCGCCGTGCCGCTCGCGATCGCGCGCGCGTCGTCGAACCGCTGGATCTCGGGCCCGGTCTGGCTCTACACGTACGTGTTCCGCGGCACGCCGCTCTACGTGCAGCTGCTGATGTGCTACACCGGGATCTACAGCCTGCAGGTCGTGCACGATCACGTGCTGCTCGACACGTTCTTCCGCAACGCGATGAACTGCACGCTGCTCGCGTTCGTGCTGAACGAATGCGCGTATGCGACCGAGATCTTCGCGGGCGCGATCAAGGCGACGTCGGCCGGCGAGATCGAGGCCGGGCTCGCGTACGGGATGTCGCGCTTCAAGCTCTATACGCGGATCGTCCTGCCGTCGGCGCTGCGCCGCTCGCTGCCGAGCTACAGCAACGAAGTGATCCTGATGCTGCACGCGACGACGCTCGCGTTCACGGCCACCGTGCCCGACATCCTGAAGGTCACGCGCGACGTCAATTCGGCTACCTACATGTCGTTCCAGGCCTACGGCATCGCGGCCGTCCTGTACGCCGCCGTCGTGTTCACGCTCATCTGGGCGTTCCGCAAGCTCGAGACGCGCTGGCTCGCGTACCTCGCGCCGCGCGGTCATTAATGCATTCGCAACGAAGGATCCAGCATGTACAAGCTCACCGTTGACAACCTGCACAAGAAGTTCGGCGACAACGAGGTGTTGAAGGGCGTGTCGATGAAGGCGAAGGCCGGCGACGTGATCAGCATCATCGGTTCGAGCGGCTCCGGCAAGAGCACGTTCCTGCGCTGCATCAACTTCCTCGAGCAGCCGTGCTCGGGGCAGATCACGATCGGCAGCGAGCCGATCCAGACCACCCGCGACCGTAGCGGGGCGCTGCGCGTGGCCGACCAGAAGCAGTTGCAGCGGATGCGCACGAAGCTGTCGATGGTGTTCCAGCACTTCAACCTGTGGGCGCACATGACGGTGCTCGAGAACGTGATCGAGGCGCCGATGGCCGTGCTCGGGGTCGGCAAGGAAGAGGCGATCGCGCGGGCGCGCAAGTACCTGGAGAAGGTGGGGCTCGCGCCGCGCGTGGAAGGCATGTATCCGTCGCACCTGTCGGGCGGCCAGCAGCAGCGCGTCGCGATCGCGCGCGCGCTGGCGATGGAGCCGGAAGTGATGCTGTTCGACGAGCCGACGTCGGCGCTCGACCCGGAGCTGGTGGGCGAAGTGCTGAAGGTGATGCAGAAGCTCGCCGAGGAAGGCCGCACGATGGTCGTCGTCACGCACGAGATGGGCTTCGCGCGCAACGTGTCGAATCACGTGATCTTCCTGCACCAGGGGAAGATCGAGGAGGAAGGCAATCCGCAGGAGATTCTCGTGAATCCGAAGAGCGAACGGCTCGGGCAGTTCCTGTCGGGCCGGCTGAAGTAGACGCACCGGCGGCGTCGCGCATCGCCCGCGACGTCGCGAACTGGAACGCTAAATGCTTGTCACGCGTGATCCTCGCGACGAAGGAGCACCACGATGAGCACGCCGACCACCACCGCCTTTTCCCACGTGAAGCCCCAGGACACCGCGTTTCGCGGCGAAGGGCTGCGCGACTTCTTCCTGTACCGCGATCTCGGCATCGCGGCCGCGACGAACGGCAAGGTCGTCGCGCAGCTCGTCAGGGCGAATCATGCACCGGTAGCGGGCACCGGCTGGCACCGCCACGAGGCCGAGTTCCACATCGTGATCATGCTGAAGGGCTGGGCGCGCTTCATGTACGGCGACCAGGAAACGCTGGTGGCCGCCGGCGACTGCGTGCACCAGGCGCCGGGGATCGTCCACTACCTGTTCGACTACTCGCCGGACATGGAGTATCTGGAGATCGTCGGGCCCGCCGATTTCAAATCCATCGACGTCGAAGGGCCGTGCGCCGTGCCGCCGCCCACGCCGTGGGAAAGCGCGGGCGCGTAGCCGCCCGGGTTCCGGGCGGGCACTTGCGAACGGCTGCATCAGGGTGGCCGCCGCGCCGATCCTGCGCGGCGGGACGCTGTCGCGTGCGGCGCCGGCGCGACACGCCGCGTTCCGGTCGGACACATTCTTTCGAATTCCGAACCGCTGCGAAGCCGAAGATCCGGATGAAAGAAAGGCATTCGTCAGGTTCGGCCGCCGGCGGGCGAGGCGATGTCAAAGATCGTCAATTGTGCGCGGGCGCGGTGCACGGCTTGTCGACCGTCGGCGTTAAGTAGGTACCGGCCGGATCTCCGGCCGACCTACTCGGGAGAGTTTCATGAACCGCATCGCGAAGATCCTCACCGCCACCGCACTTGCCTGCGTGGTTCTCGTTCCGGCACTGGCCGAAGCCCATCCGCACCGTGTGTGCCATTTCGATCATCACCACCATCGCGTTTGCCACTGGGTGCGATAACCCCGGCTGTTCCCGGCGATGACCGGGGCGCATGAATGTTCCAGGCAAATCAGGAGAGGACCATGAAAAAAACGATGTTGATCGCCGCGCTCGTCGCCGGCATGGGCATGTCGATCGGTGCGTTCGCGCAGGTTCCGGCCAGCGCGCCGACCGGCACGACCGGCCTGTGCAAGGACGGCTCGTTCTACTCGGGCGCGTCGAAGAAGGGCGCGTGCGCCGGCCACAAGGGCGTGAAGACCTGGTACGGCGCGTCGGCCGCCGCCGCGGCCAGCGCGCCGGCGGCAGCGCCCGCCGCGGCGGCTTCGGCTGCCGCCGCATCCGGCACCGCGCCCGCGAAGAGCGCCGCTGCGACGACGGCAGCCGCCGCGCCCGGCGGCGGCCCGGGCAAGGTGTGGGTCAACGACAGCACCAAGGTCTATCACTGCCCGACCGACAAGTACTACGGCAAGACCAAGCACGGCAGCTACATGTCGGAAGCGGACGCGAAGGCGAAGGGCTTCCACGCGTCGCACGGCAAGGCCTGTTCGTAAGACGGGCCCCGACGCGCGAGGCCGCCGCCTCGCGCGTTGCCGGCACGCTGCCTGAACGCGCGCCCCGCCAGCACGGCGGGGCGTTTTATTTTTCGCGCCGGCGATTGCCGCGCCGCGCCGGTTCACCCGGCATGGTGCGATGGCGCATCGGTCGTCGCGGCGTGCGTTGTCGCGCGCGCATCGAGCAGCGCGCGCAGCGTGACGTAGTGCGAGCCGTCCGCATCGCCTTCCGCGCCCGCGGTGCGGTCGTACGGCTCGTTGTCGTGGATCGTCGCGCGCACGATCGGATAGATCTGCGTTTCCCAGCGGCTGCCGTTGAATACGCCGTAGTGGCCGGCCCCCGTCTGCACATGGTGCGTCTTCAGATACGGTGGCAACCCCGAACACAGCTCCTGCGCGGCCACCGTCTGGCCCACCGCGCAGATATCGTCCTTCTCGCCTTCGATCGTCAGCAGCGCGGTGCGATGAATCGCCGCCGGTTCGACGAGCCGGTCGCCGACCGTCAGCTCGCCGCGGGCGAGCGCGTATTGCTGGAACACCTTCTCGACCGTCTCCAGATAGAACTCCGCGGTGAGATCCGCCGTCGCGAAATACTCGTCGTAGAAGTGCCGCAGCGTATCGGCTTTCGCCGGATCGCCTTTCGCGCGCTGGTAGTACAGGTCGGCGAACGACGCCGCGTGCCGGTCGGGGTTCATCGACATGAACGCGCCCACCTGCACGAATCCCGGATACACGCACCGCTGCGCACCGACGAAGCCGGCCGGCACGACGCTGATCAGGTTGCGCGCGAACCATTCGATCGGCTGGCTCGTGGCGAGCGCGTTGACCTTGGTCGGATTCACGCGGCAGTCGATCGGGCCGGCCATCAGCGTCAGGCTCGCGGGCTGCGCCGGATCGCCGCCGGCCGCCATCAGCGCGACCGCCGCGAGCGCGGCGACGGTCGGCTGGCAGATCGCGAGCACATGCGCGTCCGGGCCGATCTGGCGGATGAAGTCGATCACGTGCGCGACGTATTCGTCGAAACCGAACCGTCCGGCCGTCAGCGGAATGTCGCGCGGGTTGTGCCAGTCGGTGATGTACACGTCGTGGTCGGCGAGCATCGTGTGCACGGTGCCGCGCAACAGCGTCGCGAAATGCCCGGACATCGGCGCGACGATCAGCACGCGCGGCTGGCGCGCGACCGGCCGCGCCTTGCGGAAATGCAGCAGCGTGCCGAACGGCGTGGCCGCGGCGGCTTCCTCGACGATCGGCACCGTTTCGCCGTCGACGTCGATCGACGCGATGCCGAACGGCGGCCGCCGATGCGAGAACGCGCAGCATTCGAGCAGCTCGCACAGCGCGTCGAGCATGCGGCCGCCCGGCGTCGCGGTGGCGGGCGGCCACAGCGACATCGTCGCGCGTGCGGCGGCGGCCCATGCGCGCGCCGGGCGCGTGCATTCGGCAGACCATTGATAGAACGGGTAGGCAAGCAGATTCATGACCGTCGCTCGTTGTGCCGCGTTGGATTGAACGAGGCAAGCCATGTGCCAGCGCGCGTCTGGCACGCGCGTTGCACGCGGTTCGGGAGCGCGGCGGTGCAGGCGGCGCGCGAGAAGCGGCAATCGCACGCGGTGCGTCGCCGCGCCGTTGCGGCGGGCAACCCGGGCCGCGACGGCGTGCGCGGCTGCGCCAGTTCGGCGAATGCGCGGCACCGGCGTGGTGCGGGCGGCACCTCGCGGCGTCCGTTTTCGGTGCAGGGGCACGAACGGCATTGGACAGGGGAGCGACATGGAATCCACCGGACAGACGACGCTGACCATCAGCAGCCGCAATTACTCGTCGTGGTCGATGCGCGGCTGGCTGCTCGCGAAGCTGAGCGGGCTGCCGTTCGAGACGGTCAGCGTGCCGATCGATGCGGCGTCGCGCGCGGAGTTGCTGCTGCTGTCGCCGTCGATCCTCGTGCCGTGTCTGACGCACGACGGCAACGCGGTGTGGGATACGCTCGCGATCGCCGAATACCTGAACGAAATCCGGCCGCAGGCGCGGCTGTTGCCGGAGGACCGGCACGCCCGCGCGCATTGCCGGTCGATCTGCGGCGAAATGCATTCCGGCTTCAGCGCGCTGCGATCCGCGTTGCCGATGAACCTGCGCGCGCATTTCCCCGGCTTCCGGATCTGGTCGCGCGCGCAGCACGACATCCAGCGGATCGTGACGATCTGGCGCGAGTGCCTGGCCGCATACGGCGGCCCCTGGCTGTTCGGCGCGGAGATCGGCATCGCCGACGCGATGTACGCGCCCGTCGTCACGCGCTTCCTGACCTACGACGTGAAGCTGGAGCCCGATATCGCCGAGTACTGCATGCAGGTGCTCGCGCAACCGTTCGTGGCGGAGTGGATCGACGCGGCGAAAGCGGAGCATGAGGACATCGACGAACTCGACATGGAGTTCTGAGCGCCGGATCGCGCGCGGCACACGCGGCATGCGTGCAACGATCGGATGAATGGCGTCTGATCACGCCGCGCTTAAATCAGAGGAATCGAAGCCCGCCGCGCGATCCCGCGCGGCGGGCTTCACGCGCGATCGGGGTAAACATCGTCCGCGCGCTGCCGATAACGCAGGTCCACTGACCGCTAGAGAAATACGTGAAACCGTTCGTCATGCTTGTCTGTGCCGCTGCGTTGGTCATGTCGGCCGGCTGCGCCCAACTCCGCTCCGGAGGTCAGGACGCGAATGCGCGCGACGACGCGTCTTCCGCGTCGACGCCGCTCGTCGATTTCGTCATACCCGCCGATGCGCTCGGCGCACGCGATCCCCAACTGACCGCGATGCTGGCGAAAGTCGGCGCGCTGGCGTCGAAGCAGTCGCAGCCGATGACGATCCGCGTGGCTGCGCTGCCGCAGGATTTCGGCTACCTGAACCAGTCGCTCCGGCGCGGCATCGCGACGCCGCGCGCCGCATCGGTGCGTGTCGAGAACGTTGCGGCCGGGAGTTGCCGGCCGTACAGCGTGCAGGTCGAACCGACCCAGACCCGGTAACAGGAGATCCCGCGATGCTACGACTGTCGATCTGTACGGCCATGCTCGTGTGCGGCGCCGCGTTCGCGGCGCCGCCCGGCGACGCAACATCGTCCGCCCCGGCCGCGTCCAACCAGGTGTTTCCGCCGCTGCCGCCGTACGCGTCGCTGCCGCCGGGGGCGGGCGGCGACGACGAAGCGCAGGCGAGCGCACCGGCGGGCGGGCGCCACGCGAGGCGCTCGCGCCACGCGCCGCCCGCGAAGAAGGCGCCGGAGTTTCAGGTGCATCTCGTCGTGACCGAGGCGTCGCGTGCGGTGCTCGCGGCCGAGGACAGGAAGCTCGACGACGCGCTGGCGAAAGGCGCGCGTGAATCGCGTCCGACAGGCGCCGGCGCCGCTGCGCTGGCGATGACGCAATGAAGCGGCACGATCGATGCGGCGGATGCGCGCCGCGCCGCCCCCGCTTGTTCCCGATGCGATCGGCCGCCCTGTCGTGGCTGGGGGCCGCGATGCTGCTGGGTGCGCTGTACGTCGCGCCGGCGCGGGCGGACGACGCGGTGCCCGACGGCGCCTGTTTCGAACGCGCGGCCGGCTATCAGGGCGTCAACCCGCAGATCCTGCGCGCGATCGCCTGGTACGAATCGAAGGGCAATCCCGCGGCCGTGCACCGCAACGCGGACGGCAGCATCGACGTCGGCCAGACCCAGATCAACTCGGTGCACTTCGGCGAACTGCGCCGCTACGGTGTGCCGCCGGGCGCACTGAAGGACGCGTGCGTGAACATCTACGTCGCGGCGTGGATGCTGAAGCGCAAGATGGTCCGCTACGGGAACACCTGGCAGGCGATCGGTGCGTATCACTCGGAAACGCCGCGCTTGCGGGACGAATACGCGCGCAACATCCACGCGGTGCTCGTGTCGTGGGGCCTGCATGAATGAGCGTTGCGTATTGGCGGCCGGGTGCGGTGCAGGCCCGGAGCCCGGCGTGCGGCCGGCCGGCGCGCGCCGCGGCACGTGCGGCTGTCTGCCGCATTTCCGGACGCATCGCGCCGGGATGCTCGCGCAAACGATTCGTAACCGATGCCGCGCCGGCGACCGGCGCCGACGTTAAAGAACCCCGTGTCGCGTGTCGTAAACGGGGACACGGGGTACGGCGGCGATGATCGCGCATGAAGCGCGGCGCCGCCGGACAAGAAAGTCAGCGCAGCAGGGGAATCGATTTGAATCGTCAGCAATCGTGGACGCGTACGGCGGCGCCCGGAGAAATCATTTACTCCGAGGGTTTTGCGGGCGAGCCCGTCATCTTTCTGATCACGGACGGCAAGGTCGAGCTGTCCACGCGATGCGACGACAAGCGTGTCGTCGTCGCGACGCTCGGCCGTGGCGAGTTCTTCGGCGAATCCGCGTTGCTCGCGGCCGAGCCGCGCGCCCATACGGCGAAGGCGCTTTCATTCTGTCAGCTTACGGTCGTGCCGACCGCCATGCTCGATGATGAAATCGAGCGCGTGTCGGCGCTGCTGCGTCATATCGTGCGGACGCTGATCCGCCGCGTGAAGCGCAAGGACGACCAGCTCGCGACCTATACGCATGCCGACTTCATGCCGGGCGTGCTGTCGTATGCGCACGTGCTGGCGCTGATGGCGGGCGCCGACGCGCGCGAGGGCGGCGACACGTGGGCGCGCCGGCCGATGCAGGTGCATGCGGCCGAAACCTCGGTGCCGCTTGCCGACGTGATCCGCAAGTGCCGCGCGATCGCCGGCCATTCGCGGCCGCACGTGCTCGCGATGCTGCGACGCATGGAGAAGCTCAATCTCGTCACGATCGAGGCCGCGCAGGCGGACCATGCCGGCGGGACGATCGACCATGCGGCGTCGTCCGATGCGCGCCAGGTCGTGACCTTCGACGCCGCACGCGTGATCGATCGCGCGCAGCAGGTGGCCGATCACGATCTCGACCTGTCGATCAACAGCGAACTCGAGCTGATCGAGCTGGTCGATCTCGAATCGTTGATCGGCGTCGAGAAGACGCTGTTGCTCAGCAAGCTGTCGAACGGCGAGATCGCGGACGAGGTGTTCGCGTTCCGCAAGTCGAAGGTGCTCAGCTACGTCGAGCAAAAGGGCGTGGCGTATTTCTCGCGGCGCAATCCGCGCCGCGGCGGCGACGTGCGCGCGCTGGAGGATCTCGTGCGGGTCGACTCGCGCACGCTGTTCGACGTCGTCAGCGCGTTCGATACGTACGATCTCGCGAAGCTGATCGCGAGCCTCGACGATCGCGCGGTGGCCGACAAGCTGTTCTCGGTGATGACCGAGGCGCGGCGCAACGAGGTGTCGTGGGTGATGCGCCGCGAACTCAAGCTCGACCCGCTCGAGGTCGAGGACATCGAGCAGCGCGTGCTGGATGCCGTGCGCGCGGCGAAAGCGCCCGCGGCGGGCGCCGCGCCTGTCGCTTCGGCAACGGACGCATGACGGGAGCGCACGCATGGACCTCTTGACCCTGGCCGGTGTGGTGCTTGGCGGTGCGGCGATCGTGTTCGGTTTCGCGCTGGAAGGCGGGCATTTCCCGATGCTGTTCCAGTTCGAGGCGCTCGTCATCGTGCTTGGCGGCACGCTCGGCGCCGTGATGATCCAGAACACGTGGGCGCGTTTCCTCGACGCGGTGAAGCAGTTGCGGCTCGCGTTCGTGCGGGCGCGCGAGGTCGATCGCCAGAACCTGTCCGACCTGCTCGAATGGGGCGACCGCGCCAAGCTGAACGGGCTGCTCGCATTCGAGTCGATGGATGTGAGCGGCATCCATCCGTTCGCGCGCCGCGGGCTCGAACTGCTGGCGAACGGCGTGTCGACCGCCGTGCTCGAGGATGCGCTGCAGCGCGAACTCGACGCGTACGAGCGCAGCCGCCTGGCCGCCGCGCGCGTGTGGCAGCAGGCAGGCGGCTATGCGCCGACGTTCGGCATCCTCGGCTCGGTGCTCGGGCTCGTGCAGGTGACGAGCCACATGCTCGAACCGGCGCAGCTCGGGCCGGGCATCGCGGTCGCGTTCATCGCGACGCTGTACGGGCTGGCGCTGGCGAACCTCGTGTTCCTGCCGCTGTACGGCAAGCTGCGCGCGCAGATCGACAGCGAGCTGCGGTTTCGCAAGCTGTATCTCGACGGATTGCTGGCGATTTCGCGCAAGGAATCGCCGCATACGATCGAAACGCGCCTGACCGGCGACGTGCGCGGCCGCGCGGCCGAGTCGCTCGCATGATGGGCGCGTGCCGCAGGACGAACCTGGATCACCGACCGCATGACTGCTCGAACTGACGGCGCCTCGGCCGCCGATCGCGACCACGACGAACCCGAAGGCGCGCAATCCGGCCGCTGGCTGATTTCGTACGCGGACCTCATCACGACGCTGATGGTGCTGTTCCTGGCGCTGTACGTGCTCCAGCTGGCGAAGTACAACGCGCTCGATGCGCGCTACCAGACGCTCGCGCGGCATGCCGGCGGCGCGGCGGACGCCGCCCCGCCCGGGCGCGCGCCGGCGTGGCTCGCGCTGCTCGATACGCTGAAGACGGATGGCCGGATATCGCTCGTGAAGGCGCCGCACGGCGTCGAGATCGGCATCGACGCGAAGATCCTGTTCAATGTCGGCGACGCGCGGCTGCTGCCCGATGCCGCGCCGGTGCTGGACCGGATCGCGCAGGCGCTGGGCGATCACGCGACCGGCGACATCCTCGTCGAGGGGCACACGGACAGCGTGCCGATCGCGAACGCGAAATACGAATCGAACTGGGAGCTGTCGTCGGCGCGCGCCGGGAGCGTCGTGCGCTACCTGACCGAGCGCGGCGTGGCGCCGCACCGGCTCGCGGCGATCGGGCGGGCCGATACGCAGCCGCTCGTGACGGGCGACGATGCGGCGGCGCGCGCGAGGAACCGGCGCGTGACGATCTTCGTCGCATACTGACCGGCGTGCGCGCGACCGGGCGCGACCGGCCGCATCGGCCCACCTGACAACAACATAACAAATCCCGCATGATCGACATCTGAAATCAGCGATGCGGTTCCGCGCCTGCCTGCCGATAACCCAAACTGGCTCAGACCGAGCGGTTATCGAGGGTTCCCCATGCATTTCTGGCGCAAGCTTTCCATTCAGAACAAGCTGATTTTCAGCATGACGAGCTGCCTGCTCGTGTTCGTCGCGATTTCGAGCGGGCTCAGCCTTCGCCTGATCGGCAACGCCGTGCGCGATCGCGTCGTGCGCGAGGAACTGCCGACGGCCTTGAACGGCATCCGCGCCGACGTGCAGCGGCAGATGGCCGGGCCGATCGCCGCGTCGCGCATCCTCGCGCGCGACGCGTTCCTGCTGCAATGGGAAGCCGACGGCGAACCCGACGCCGGCACGCGCAACTGGATCCAGCTCGCGAAGAACGTGAAGGACGAGCAGAAGGCCGCGTCGGTGCAGTGGGTGTCCGTGAAGAGCGGCAACTACTACAACGAAGCCGGCCTGCAGCGGAAGGTGACCGACCAGGACCGCTGGCTGACCGGCTTCCTGGCGTCGGGCAAGGCGTTCGACGTGAACATGGACCGCGAGGTGACGGTCGGCGGCTACATGATGTTCATCAACAGCCGCATCGAGCTCGACGGCGCGCCGATCGGCGCGGCCTGCATGAGCCTGTCCGTCGATGCGCTCGCGAAGGGCATCGCGTCGTACCGGATCGGCGAGACCGGGTTCGCGTATCTCGTGCGCCCCGACGGCGCGATCATGATGCATCGCGATTCGTCGCTGATCGACGGCAAGCACTTCCTGAAGGACCAGCAGGGGCTGCCCGGCGACGCGTCGTCGACGCTGCTGGCCGGCAAGCCGTATGCGTACCTGAGCTACGACGGCGACGGCGGCGCGCGCTTCATCGCCACGTCGTTCATTCCGGAGCTGAACGCGTACGTCGTCGTCGAGGTGCCGCAGGCGGAACTGCTCGGGCCCGTGACGCGCGCGATCCGCAGCGCGGCGCTGGTCGCGGCGGTGGCGGGGCTCGGCGTCGCGCTGCTCGTGATCTGGCTGGTCGGGCGCGCGATCGCCGCGCCGATCCGCCGGGCGGCGACGCTGCTGTCGGAGATCGCCAGCGGCCAGGGCGACCTCACGCGCCGGATGACGGTCGAGAGCCAGGACGAGATCGGGCAACTGTCGGATGCGTTCAACCGGTTCGTGTCGTCGCTGTCGACGCTGGTCCACCGGATTCGCACGGCTTCCGCGTCGATCGCGACCGGTTCGGCGCAGATCGCGTCGGGGAACGCGGATCTCAGCGAGCGTACCGAAGGGCAGTCGAGCAACCTGGAACGGACGGCTTCGTCGATGGAAGAGATCACGGCCGTGGTGCGGAACAACACGGAGACGGCGACGACGGCCGCGCGGATGATCAACGGCGCATCGGATACGGCGGCGCGCGGCGGGCAGGTGGTGGGCGAGGTCGTGAGCACGATGCGCGAGATCAGCGACGCGTCGCAGCGGATCTCCGAGATCATCGTGATGATCGACAGCATCTCGTTCCAGACGAACATTCTCGCGCTGAACGCCGCCGTCGAGGCGGCGCGGGCCGGCGAGCAGGGGCGCGGGTTCGCGGTGGTCGCGTCGGAAGTGCGGAATCTGGCGCAGCGCAGCGCGCAGGCGGCGAAGGAGATCAAGGCGCTGATCGAGCACAGCGCGGGCACGGTGAGCGCCGGGTCGCGGCTGGTCAGCGATGCGGGCAAGGTGATGAGCGATGTCGTGTCGCAGGTGCAGGGGGTGAGCGCGATGATGAGCGAGATTGCCGAGGCGAGCCTGGAGCAGAGCGCCGGCATCGACCAGATCGGCGACGCGGTGCAGTCGCTCGACCAGATGACGCAGCAGAACGCGGCGCTGGTGGAGGAAAGCGCGGCGGCGGCGGCGAGCCTGAAGCAGCAGGCGGCGGAGCTGACCCGGCTGGTGTCGGCTTTCAAGGTGGATGAATGAAGTCCGGTTTGCGTTTTAGAATGTCGCGTTTCTGAGGGGCGGCTGCCGTGGATTCGCGGCAGCCGTTTGATCTGTCGGCGCGGGATTCGGTGACGTCAATAAAAATGAAGCGCTTTTTCGGATGGAAGGCCGGCGCGGGAGCGGTGGCGCTCGTCGCGGTCGTTGCGGTGGTCGGGGCGAAGATGATCCGGTCGCCCACCGATGCGTATCTGGCCTATCGCAAGCAGGCCACCGACGAGATCGGCGCGGCGCAATGGGACGACAAGATGGCGCTGGACAAGAAGTACACGCCGGAGGTCAACGCGCGGCTCGCGAAACTGGTCGGGAAGGTCGACGCGAAAGGGTTTCCCGCGAAGGCGGGGAGCACCGTCGACGGCCTCTACATCGACGGCGGGACGACGCCCGGGCCGGACGGCCTGTTCCTGAAATCGAACGACGGAAAGGTGAGTCTCGTCGTGACGACGGTGCCGCTGCTGAAGGCCTGGGTGGCGACGGCGGATGCGGGGATCAAGTCGCCGGACGACGTCGCGGCCATTTTCGACAACGAGACGTTTTACGCCGACATCTTCGACGACGACGCGATGGCGTTCCGCTTCACCGAATTGCCGGTGAAGCGCAAGCCGGCCGACGCCGTGGTGAAGGCGTTGCTGTTGGGTCACAGCCAGGACGGGATGCCGGATGCGCCGAGCACGATGGCGGTATCGATCCGGCAGGGGGAGCGGGCCTACATCCTGTGGCGGGATGCGACGTTGCCGGCGATCGCCGCCTGCAATGCGGAAGGGCTGACCGATGAACAGCGCAAGGCTTGTTACGACACGCATGTGCCGCGACAGAAGTACTATGCGCGGCTGCTGTCCGAAGTACAGGCGATGGTCGATGCCGTCGTCCGATAGGACGCAACGGCATCGACTGCCGCCGGGTCGACCGGCCGTTCCGTTGCGCTTTCGCCAACCCTGCCAGCCCTTTCCGTCATGACCATTGCTTTCGAATCTCCCGACCAGGCCGACGTCATCGCCCTCATCGCCGATCTGGACGCGTACCAGGACACGCTGTACCCGCCCGAGAGCCGGCATGTCGTGGATATCGCGTCGCTGAAGCAAGCCAATGTGCTGTTTGCCGTCGCACGGGACGGCGACGGTCAGGCCGTCGGCTGCGGGGCGATCGTCCTCCACCCCGGATTCGGCGAACTGAAGCGCATGTACGTCAGCCCGCGCGGCCGTGGGCAGGGCATCGCCAGGACACTCATGGCGAGGCTCGAGTCGCGGGCAATCGAGCTCGGCTGTACGGTGCTCCGGCTGGAAACCGGCCCTTGTCAACACGAGGCGCTGGCCTTGTATGCGTCCGCGGGATATGAGCGCCGCGGGCCGTTCGGCGATTACGCGGACGACCCGTTGAGCGTATTCATGCAGAAGCGCATCGCGGCCTGAGACGCCGGCGGCATTCGCCCGCTCGTCCGCAGCGTCGCACGTGCACATGCACGTGCGGGTGCGACGTTGCACGCCGCCCTTCGCCATTCGGCGGATGCCGGCGCATCGCGGCGTCCGCGTCGACGCCCGTCGCGCACCTCCCTGGTTACATTCTGAAACACTCGGCCGGTCAACGGCAGCCCGCACCGGGCGTTGAGCAATGATCTGAAGATAGCTGCAGTCTCTATCGAAAAAGGAGTCTGGTCATGCGTCACAGTGTCAGGGCGGTTGCCGTCGGGAGTTTCCTCGCGTTGTCTTGTACCGTTGCGCAGCCGAAGCCCGTTTTTTCCGATACCGGATACGCGGCGGACGCCTACGGCGCGGCCGATCGCTATCCGTTGCCGGTGCCCGGCCACGGGAGAACCCAGCAGCAGTTCGTCGGCTACTACACCCATTTCGACAAGGTGCGCATGACCGATCCCGTGGCGCGGGCCGGCACCCCGTCGATACTGAAATCGTCCGGGCGGGAGCTGTCGCTGATCTACCCGTATGCCGGGCAGAACCGCAATCTCGACGACTATCTCGAGCGCAATCCGGTAACGGGGCTGCTGATCGCGCGCGACGACACGATTCTCTACGAACACTATCGTTACGCCCGGACGGACGCCGACCGTTTCATGTCGCAATCGATGGCGAAGACGATCGTCGGCCTGCTGGTCGGCATCGCCGTCTCCGAAGGCGCGATCCACTCGATCGACGATCGCGCGGCGGCCTATGTGCCGGAGCTGGCGGACAGCCCGTACGGGCAGACCTCGATCCGCGACCTGCTGCACATGTCGTCCGGCGTCCATTTCTTCGAAGACGACAATGCCGGCGACGACCGCGACAAGTTCGGGCTCGAACTCTTCGATCCGCACGGGCTCGGCGCGATCGACGCCGTCAGGCACTTCAACACGCGCGAGCGGGCGCCCGGCACGCACTTCAGCTATGCGAGCATCGAAACCGAAGTGCTCGGCCTCGTGGTGAGCCACGCCACCCGCATGAGCGTCGCGCAATACGCGAGCGAGCGCATCTGGCAGAAGATGGGCATGGAGTCGGATGCATCGTGGGGACGCGACGCGACCGGGGAGAACATCACCTATTGCTGCGTGAGCGCCACGCTGCGCGACTGGGCCCGGCTCGGCATGATGCTCGCGCATGACGGCCAGTGGAACGGCCGGCAGATCGTGCCGCGCGACTGGCTGCTGCAGGCGACGACGGTCGCGCCCGGCGACGGCTTTCTCGCGCCGGGCAAGGCCAACCCGGTGTTCGGCTACGGGTACCAGGTGTGGTTGTTGCCGGGCGAGCGGCGCATGTTCGCGCTGCAGGGGATGGACGGCCAGAGAATCATCGTCGACCCGGCGTCGAAGCTCGTCCTCGTGCAGACGGCCGTATGGACCAACGACCACGATCCAGGCATGAAGGAGGTTTATGCACTGTGGTACGCGCTCGTCGCCCAGTATGGAAACGCCAGCCTCGCCAGCCGTTGACGGGCCGCGTGCGGGACGTGCGGCCGGCAGGGTGACGCGGCGGGCGCATCGCGTGGCGACCGCCGCGCGGGAACGGCGCGGCCATCCGCGGCGTTCGTGCGAAGATTGAGCGCCACGCGCATCCGGCCGCACCGCGCCGGACGCGCATCCTTCCGTCGTCCACCCGCCCAATCATCATGGACCGCTTCGAAAGCATGTCGGTGTTCGTCGAGATCGTCAGCACCGGCAGCCTGACCACCGCGGCCGAGCGGCTCGGCCTGTCGTCGAGCATGGTCGGCAAGCACCTGAACGCGCTCGAAGCGCGTCTCGGCGTGAAGCTGCTGCACCGCACGACGCGCCGTCATCATCTGACCGAGGCCGGCGTGCTCTACCTGGAGCATTGCCGCGACATCCTCGAGCGGGTCGAGACCGCCGACGACGCCGCGTCGACGCTCGGCGGCGACCCGTCCGGCCACCTGCGCATCGCCGCGCCGATTTCGTTCGGCGTCACGCAGCTCGCCCCCGCCGTCGCCGTTTTTCTCGCGCAGTATCCGCGCGTCGATATCGAACTCGTGCTGACCGATGCGGCAGTCGATCCGGTCGGCGACGGCATCGACCTCGCGTTTCGCGTCGGGCCGCTGGCCGATTCGTCGCTGGTCGCGCGGCCGTTGCCGTCGTATTACCGGATGGTCGTGTGCGCGTCGCCGGACTACCTGGCCCGGCACGGCACGCCGGCGACGCCGCAGGATCTGCTGAACCACGATTGCCTGGGCCATACGCGCTGGGGGCCGCGTTACCGGTGGCGGTTCGACGGGCCCGACGGCGCGCTCGAAGTGCCGGTCGCGTACCGGTTGCGCGTCGACAGCGGCCCCGCGCTGCGCGAGGCCGCGCTGGCCGGCGGCGGCGTGATCCTGCAGCCGCTCGGCCTGGTCAAGGCCGACCTCGAGGCGGGCCGCCTGCAGCGGCTGCTGGCCGCGTACGAATCGCGCGGCCGCGATTTCTACCTGCTCTACGCGCGCGATGCCGGCGCGCCGGCCAAGCTCCGCGCGTTCATCGCGTTTGCGCTCGATCATTTTGCGGTTGCGGAGCCGGCGCGTTGAGCCCGTCGTCGGGCAGCGCGGCGAACACTTCCGCCACGACGCCCAGCGCATTGTTCACGGCCGCGCCGCCGCCGTAGAACATCGTCTGCAGGATCGCCTCGACGATCTGCTCGCGCGTCGCGCCGGCAACCAGCGCCGCTTCGACGTGCGCGCGCAATTGCGGGAGCGCGTAGCCGAGCGTCACGCAACTGGCGATCACGACCAGCTCGCGGGTCGCGAGGTCGAGCCCGGGCCGGTCGAGCACGCCGGCGAACGCCCATTGCATCGTCATCGTCAGGAAGTCGGGGCAGAGCGTTTCGCGCGACTGCGCCAGATCCTTGCCGCTGTGCGCGCCGTGCAGGCGCTCGAACAACGCGAGACCACGGGCATAGGTGTCGTCGCGGGGAAGAAGGGGTTGCGTCATCGTTGACCTCGTCGTGAAGCGCCGAAATGCCGGCGGACCCATGGAGTGTGCGGCGCCGGCGCGCCCGGAAAAACCCGGCGCGGGTCGTAACAGTTCCCACCGCGAGTGGGCAATGCGTGACCGGCCGGCCGTGCGCGCGGCGGCGCTCGCCGCCGGGCGCCGTTCGTGCGAAGATCGACCGCACCTCACACACGCACGGGAACGACGTGACCCGATTCCACCCCGACAGAGAGCCGGCGGCCGCCCATCCGCCGTGGATGCCCGTCGCGCTGGCCGAGCGCGGCATCCGGCGGCACCCGCCGGGCAGCATCAACCCGCGCATCGTCGAATACAACGACCAGACGAACCTGGCCGGTTACGACGACAAGATTTCCTGGTGCTCGTCGTTCGTCAACTGGTGCATGACGCATGCCGGCATGCGCGGCACGGGCTCGGCGCTCGCGCGTTCGTGGCTCGAATGGGGCCGGCCGCTGGAGCGCCCCGTGTACGGCTGCATCGCCGTCCTGACGCGCGACGATCCCGCGAGCTGGAAAGGGCATGTCGGTTTCTACCTGCGGCACGACCGCGAACACGTGCATCTGTTCGGCGGCAACCAGCTGGAAGAGGTGCGCGAACTCGCGTATCCGTTGCACGAAGTGATCGGATACCGCTGGCCCGACGCCGGCTGAGCCGCGGCGCGGATCGTCCCGCATGCAACCGAAATCGGCGTGCTAGAGTAGCCCGGTCGTCCTCCTCGACCCGCATCCACCCGAATCGCCATGAGCTATCTTCCCCAACTCGCCGCAGTGGGCGGCGTGATGTGGCTGGCGTGCGTCAGCCCCGGCCCCGACCTGATCGCCGTTTCCTCGCATGCGCTCGGCCATCGCCGCGCCGGCCTGCTGGCCGCGCTGGGCATCGCGTCGTCGCATGCGGCCTGGGCCGCGATGGCGATTTTCGGGCTCGGCCTGATCGTCGCGAAACTCGCGTGGCTGTACGAGGCGATCCGCATCGCCGGCGCCGCGTACCTGATCTATCTGGGCGTCAGGACGTTGGCGGGCCTGCGCCAACCGGCGCCGCAGCCCGAGGCCGCGAGCCGGCCGGTCGTGCGCGGCGGCGTGCACGCGTACCGGAAAGGGCTGCTGGTCGGCCTGACGAATCCGAAAGCCGCCGCGTTCTTCGGCAGCCTGTTCGTCACGCTGCTGCCCGCGCATGCGCCGGCCTGGGTGCATGGCGCGACGCTGGCCGTGGTCGTCGCCGTCTCGCTGACGTGGTTCTGCACGGTTGCCGTGCTGTTCTCGACGAACCGCGTGCAGACGGGCTATGCGAAGTTGCGCAAGCCGATCGACGCGGTGATGGGAACGATCCTGCTGGGGCTCGGCGCGAAGCTCGCGCTGGACCGGTAGGCACGCCCGCACGCTGCATCGTGCGCGATCCGGCTGCGCGGCAGGGCGAGCGGCGGCGGCTGGACGGGACGCTGTTCCACTTCAGCGACGATCCCGGCATCGGGCGGTTCGAGCCGCGGCCGTTGCGCGTTCCGGTCGATCGCGGGCCGGCGCGGGACTGGCTCAACGGCCCGCTCGTGTGGGCCATCGACGCGCTGCACAGCTTTCTCTATCTCTTTCCGCGCGAATGCCCGCGCATCCTGATCTGGCCGACGCCGCACACGTCGGCGGCCGACCGGCGCGCATGGCTCGGGACGGGCGGCGCCCGCGCCGTCGCCTATGTGGAGGAGGGCTGGCTCGAGCGCGTCGAAGCCGCGACGCTGTATCGCTACAGCCTGCCCGCGACGGGCTTCGACAGCGTCGACGAGCTGGGCATGTGGGTGTCGCGCGGCGCGGTGATGCCGGCGGCGCGCGACACCGTGCGCGATCTGCCGGCCCGGCTGGCGGAGCAGGGCGTCGAGCTGCGCAGCCTGGCGCGCCTCACGCCGCTGAAACCGCTGTGGGACACGACGCTGCACGCGAGCGGCATCCGGCTGCGGAACGCGCTGGACTGGGGGCCGCCGGGCTGGAACCATTCGACGCCGTCCTGTCCGCCCGAACCGTCGTGAACCGGCGAGCGCGGACGCGCCGGGCAATCCGGCGCGCTCAGTTCCGCGCCATCGCTTCCGTGGCCGGTGCGTCCCCCGCATCGTGCCGGCTCCACCCGCCTCCCAGCGACCGGTAAAGCGCAACGGCCGCCAGCGCATGTTCGCGCCGCGCCTGGTTGAGCGAATCCGAATCCCGCAGATACACCTCCTGCGCCGACAGCACGTCGAGGAAATCCGTCGCGCCGCCCTTGTAGAGCTGATTGGCCAACCCGAGCGCCTTGTCCGACGCGGCAAGCGCGCTATCGAGCCGCTGCGTCGCCGCGTCGGCGCCGACGAGATTCGCGCGCGCGTCCTCCACTTCCCGCAGCGCCTGCAGCATCGTCTGCCGCAATCCGAGTTCCGACTCGCGCATCCGGCTTTCGCTCTGCACGATCCCGGCCGTGATGCGTCCGGCATTGAAGATCGGGCTCGTCGCGCTCAACGCGGCGCTGAACAGGTTGTCGGTCAACGTCGGCAGCCCGAGATACGACGCGGCCAGGATCCCGTCCGTCAGGTTCAGCGAGAACTTCGGGTAGCGTTCGGCCCTGGCCACGCCCACTTGCGCCGCGCGTTGTTCGACCTGCGCATAGGCGGTCAGTACGTCGGGCCGGCGCAGCAGCGCCTGTGAAGGCAGCGTCGCCGGCGCGCCGGCCGGCGGCGCGGGAATCGCGCCGGCCTGCGTCAGCAGGAGCCGGTCGACCGACTCCGGCGTGCGCCCCGAATACACGGCGATCAGGTTGAGCTGATGCGCGATCTGCGCCCGGGTCGGAGGAATCCGCGCGTCGAGTGCGTCGAGCTGGTTCTGCGCGCGCGTGACGTCCAGTTCCGTCGACAGCCCGAACGCCTGCCGCTTGCGCGTGAGTTCGAGCGCACGCCGCCGGATCGTTTCGTTATCCTTCAGGATCTTCAGTTCCTGCTGCGCCCAGCGCAGGTCGACGTATGCGGACGCCGCATCGGCCGCGAGCGCGAGCCGCATCGCATCTTCCGCATGCGTGCTGCCGACGAGCGCGGCCTGCGCGGCGAGCAGGTCGAGCCGCTCGCCGCCGAACACGTCGGGCGACCAGCTCAGCGCCAGCCCCGCGCCGGCCTGCCGCACGTAGCCGAGCGGCGGCGGCGTGTTCTGGCGCGCATCGGCCGCATGCGCGCTTGCGTCGAGTTCCGGCAACAGCACCGCGCGCTTCTGCACGGTCAGCGCCTGCGCCTGCTTCACGCGTTCGGCGGCGGCCTGCAGATCGAGGTTGCCGTCGAGCACGGTCGCGATCAGCCGGTCCAGCACGGGGTCGTGGAATTGCGCCCACCACGCGGCGGCGTCGATGTCCGCACGCGGCACCTCGGTATCCCAGCCGTCGGGCGCGAGCGTTCGAACCGAATCCTGCAGCGCCGGATGCTGTGCGGGCTGCACCGCGCATCCGGCGGCGAGGGCGCTGACGGCGACGGCGACGAGTAATTTCTTCATGATGGCGATGGCCTCGATCTCAGTGCGCGTCCGGCGGCGGCGCGTTCAGGGTGATGGGTTTGGAAAACGCGACGGCAACCAGCGCGACGACGAAGCACAGCGACAGCGCGTAATACGCATCCGCATAGGTGAGCGTCAGCGCTTCGCGGTAGATCAGCCGGTGCAGGTTCGCGAGTCCCGCCTGCGCGGTGTTCAGCGTATTGCCCGCCACGGCCGTCCAGTACGCGGCCTGGCGATCGAGCAGCGACGCAACCTGCGGCGCGCCGGCGCTCACGTGTTCGTTCAGGCGCAGGTAATGGAAATTCAGCCGGTCGTTGAGCATCGTCGCGCTCACCGCGATGCCGATCGCGCCGCCGAGATTGCGCATCAGGTTGAACAGGCCGCTCGCCGATTTCAGCCGCGACTGCGGCAGCGAGCCGAGCGCCATCGTCACGATCGGCGGCACGCTGAATTGCTGGCCGATCCCGCGCAGCGCCTGCGGCAGCAGCAGTTCGCGCCAGCCCCAGTCGTGCGTGATCGGCGTGTACAGGTAGCAGCCGAGGCCGAAGCAGACCAGCCCGAACACGAGCAGCGCGCGCATGCTCACATGGCGCGCGGCGAACGCGTACGCACACAGCGCCAGCAACTGGAACGCCCCGACCGACAGCAGCGCGATGCCGATCTGCAGCGAGCTGAACGCGCGCACCTGCGCGAGGAACAGCGGCGTCAGGAACACGGTCACGAAGATCCCGATACCGGTCACGAACGACAGCAGGCTGCCGATCCCGAAGTTGCGCACCGCGAGCGCGCGCAGGTCGACGATCGGGTCTTCCGCGGTCAGCGCATGCACGATGAACAGGAAGCCGCAGATGCCGGAGATCCACGCGCACGCGACGATCGCGTCGTCGCCGAACCAGTTCTTGCGCGGGCCTTCCTCCAGCACGTATTCGAGGCAGCCGAGGAAGCCCGACATCAGCACGATGCCGCGATAGTCGCCGCGCCGCACGAGGCCGGGATCGGGCTGGTCGATGTGCACGTAGCGCGGCACGAGCGCGGCCACCGCGACGCCCGGCACGAGGTTCAGGTAGAACAGCCAGTGCCACGACCACTGGTCGGTGATCCAGCCGCCGATCACGGGGCCGATCGCCGGCGCGAGCGACGCGAGCGCGCCGATGGTCGTCGACGCGATCAGCCGCTGCCGGCCGGGGAACAGCACGAACGCGGTGGTGAACACGGTCGGGATCATCGCGGCGCCGAGCGCGCCCTGCAGCCCGCGAAACAGGATCATCGAGTTGATGTCCCATGCAAGCCCGCACAGCATGCTCGTGATCGTGAAGCCGACGGCCGACGCGACGAACAGCCAGCGGGTCGACATCACCTTCGACAGCCAGCCCGACATCGGGATCACGATGATCTCGGCGATCAGGTAGGCCGTCTGCACCCACGACAGCTCGTCCTGGCTCGCGGACAGGCCGCCGCCGATGTCGCGCAGCGACGACGCGACGATCTGGATGTCGAGCGTCGCCATGAAGAAGCCGACGCACATCAGCGCGAACGCGAAGACGCGCTGCCGGGTCGGTTGCGACGCGGGGTCGCCGGAAAACGCGGTGGTCATCGCAGGCTCCCGTTCAGTTGGCGTGGTCGATGTGCACGGTCACGACCGCGGACAGGCCGGGGCGGAGCACCTGCTCGAGGCCCGGCTGCGGGTCGAGATGCACGCGCACGGGCACGCGCTGGACGATCTTCGTGAAGTTGCCGGTCGCGTTTTCGGGCGGCAGCACGCTGAAGGTCGCGCCGGTCGCGGGCGCGACGCTGTCGACGCGGCCGTGCAGGCGCGTGCTCGACGCATCGAGCGACACGTCGACGCGGTCGCCCGCGCGCATCTTGCGCAACTGGTCTTCCTTGAAGTTCGCATCGATCCACAGCCCGGTGGCCGGCACGATCGTCAGCAGCGGCACGCCGACGTTCGCGAGCATCCCGACGCGGCCCGTGCGGTTGCCGACGTAACCGTCGACCGGCGAGCGGATCGTCGTGTATTCGACGTCGAGCGCGGCGACGCGCTGCGCGGCAAGCGCGGTGTTCACGCGGGCCCGCGCGTCGGCGAGCTGCGCGCCGAGCACGTCGAGCTGCCGCTTCGAGGCGAGCAGCGCGGCGTCGCTGCGTGCGACGGCCGCGTCGGCCTTCGAATAGTCGGCATCCGCGCGCTCGACGATCTGGTTCGACACGGCGTCGGATTTCACGAGTTCGCGGTAGCGCACGCGATCCGCCGCGGCACGCGTCAGCTCGGCCGACGATGCGCTCCTGTCGGCCGCCTGCTGGCCGATCACCGCGTCTTGCAACTGCTGCTTCGCTTCGAGTTCGGTCACGGCGGCGCGCGCGCCGTCCACTTCGGCGCGGGCCTGCGCGAGCTTCGCGTCGTAGTCGCGGGCGTCGAGCTGCACGAGCACGTCGCCGGCCTTCACGCGCTGGTTGTCGGTCACGAGGATCCGGTCGACGAAGCCGTTGACCTTCGGCGCGAGCACCGTCACGTCGCCGCCGACATATGCATCGTCGGTGCTTTCCTGGAAGCGCAGCACGAACAGCCAGTCGAGCGCGGCCGCGGCGAGCACCACCACGACGGCGCCCAGCGCGATGCGCATCCACGGCACGCGGCGGCGCTGCGCCGCGGGCCGGTCGGTGGTGGCTGCCTCGCGGGAGGCAGCGGCTTGGGTCGTATCCATCGATTCACCTATGTATATGCACTGATCAAGTCGATCGACGACGCGTCGTCGATCGGGGAAGGGGCGGGCCCGCGCGTGGTGCGAGCGGGCCCTAGCGTTCCGGCAGGTTGTGCGTGATCCGGAACAGTTCGTCTCTCAGGCGGGCCGCCTGCGCCGGCCCGAACCGCCGCTCGAACGCTTCCTGAGCGGCGAGCCAGTGCACGTGCGCGTCGGCGATCTTCGTTTCGCCGTGCGCGGTCAGCGCGAAGGTCTGGCGGCGGTACGGCGGCTCGATCCGGCCCGCCACCAGCGCCGCGCCGACCAGCGGCCTGAGTGCGCGCAGCAGCGCCGTGCGTTCGATCACCAGCACCGCGGACAGCGTCGCCATCGTCAGGCCCGGCCGCTCGCGCAGCAGGGCGAGGATGCTGTACTGCGACGGCGTCACGCCCGCCCGCGACAGGTAACGCTCGTAGAACTGCGAGATCCGGCGGGCGGCTTGCCGGACCGCGAAGCAATCGTCGTCGGTGAGCGTGGTCTTGTGCATGTGCACATGTTAGGGCGTGGCGCGGGGCGGATCGATGGCCGGGGCGGGATCAGATTGGTGTCGCCGTTGTACCAATCGGCGTCACGCCGCCGCCGGCACGATCCAGCCTTCGCGGTCGCAGTAGGCGGCCGTGTAGTCGATGAAGGCCTTGACCTTCGCGGGCAGCAGCGCCCGGTTCGCGTAGGCGAGCTTGATCTCGACGAACGCGTCGACGAGATCGGCGTCCGGCAGCAGCTGCACGAGCGCGCCCGACGCGAGTTCGGCCCGCACGAGCGTTTTCGGCACGACGCCGATCCCGAAGTCGTGCATCACCATCTCGCGATTGAAGACGGGGCTGTTGGACGAGATGTCGAAACGGAACGGCACGGTCAGCGTGTCGCCGTCGATGCGGAACGACAGCGCGGGCCGGCGCAGCGACGGCGACATCGGCACGAACGGATGATCGGCCAGGTCGGCCGGCGTGTCGGGGCGCGGATGCGCGCGCAGGTACGCCGGCGTCGCGACGATCACGACCGGGATCCGTTCGACCAGCCGCACGACGGTCGTTTCGCTCGTCAGCATGTACGGCACGACGATGCCGATGTCGTAGCCTTCGCCGACGAGATCGACCGGGCGCTCGGTCAGCGTGACGTCGAGGCGCACCTTCGGATGCGCGGCCTTGAAGCCGGCGATCAGCGGCACGAGGCGGTTCAGCGCGGCCGTCGTGTGCGCGACCATGCGCAGCAGCCCTTCGGGTTCGCGCGTGGGCGCCTGCGCGTCCATCTCGAGTGCGTCGAGTTCGTCGAGCACGGCCGTGCAGCGTGCGTAGATGCGCTCGGCCGTTTCGGTCAGCGACACCTGGCGCGTGGTCCGGTGCAGCAGCCGGCTGCCGAAGCGCGCCTCGAGATCCGCCACCGCGCGCGACACGACAGGCCGCGCGAGGCCGTGCATGTCGGCGGCGCGTGTGAAGCTGCGCATCTCCACCACCGACCGGAAGATCCGCAGCTTGTCGATGTAGTCCATGTCCGTCTCCTTGCGATCGCGGGGCGCCGGACGCCTCCGGCCGGCCGCCGGCTCCGTTACGGCGGAGTGTACATTGACTTTATGCATATGCACATATAAATTGCGGAGCATGAACGACATCCCGATGGGTCAAGCGTGCAACTGTCTCGCGCTGCGTCAGGCGGCGCGCTTCGTCACGCAACTGTACGAGCGCCATCTGGCCCCGGTCGGCGTCACGCCCGCGCAGTTCTCGATCATGGTGAACCTGGCGCACCGGCCGGGCCTGTTGATGAGCGAACTCGCCGACGCGCTCGTGATGGACCGCACGACGCTGCTGCGCGCGCTGAAGCCGCTGCAGCGCGACGGCTTCGTCGCGACGGCGGCGGCCGAGCGCGATGCGCGCGCGCACGCGCTGCACCTCACGAAGCTCGGCGAGCGCACGTTCGCCGAGGCGAAAGTCGCGTGGCAGGCCGCGCAGGACGAATTCGAGACGCAGTTCGGCCAGGGGCGCGCGCAGGCGCTGCGCGACGAGCTGTTCAGCCTCACCGCGCAACGCTAGGGCTGGCGGCGAACTGGATCGGAATTCAAGCCATCGCTTGCTTGAACTGCGTTCCGGAACGGGAATTGGTTTTCGGATTGTCCGGATCGGCGGCAATCTGGACAGTTTTTATTTCCAGTTGTAGAGTCCTTCGACGGGT
Organism: Burkholderia paludis; assembly: GCF_000732615.1. Lineage (GTDB taxonomy): Bacteria > Pseudomonadota > Gammaproteobacteria > Burkholderiales > Burkholderiaceae > Burkholderia > Burkholderia paludis. The sequence continues at coordinate 27,039 of NZ_JPGL01000017.1, read as the reverse complement.
ATCACGGGCCGGCGCCGCCGGCCCGCGTCAAAGGAGCAACCGATGCTGCAGTTGAGTGACCGCGACGACGCGATGTTGCGCGGGGATTTCGGCGACGGCGTCGCGCGCGCGATGCGGATCGTCGCGCGCACGGCGCAGGTGATGTCCGCGCCGCACCTGATCGACATCACGTCCGCGCATATCGACGGCTGTCTTTACCACGGCCAGACCAGCCTCGATTTCGTCGAGTATTTCGTCGACACCGGCGCGAAGGTCGCGGTGCCGACCACGCTGAACGTCGGGTCGCTCGACCTGATCCACCCCGAGCTGTACCACGGCGACCGCACGATCCGGCGCGACGCGCAGCGCCTGATGGACGCGCATCTGCAGCTCGGCTGCGAATCGAGCTTCACGTGCGCGCCGTATCAGCTGAAGAAGCGACCCGCGCAAGGCGAGCAGATCGCATGGGCCGAATCCAACGCGATCGTGTTCGCGAACTCGGTGCTCGGCGCGCGCACGAGCCGGTACGGCGACTTTCTCGACCTGGCCGCCGCGATCACCGGCCGGGCGCCGTACGCGGGGCTCCACGTCGAAGCGAACCGCGCGGCGCGGATCGTCTTCAACGCACCGGATTTCAGCGGCCTGCCGTCGCGCGACATTCATTTCGCCGCGCTCGGCCTGGCGATCGGCAAGCTCGCGGGCGCGGTCGTGCCGGCGATCGTCGGGCTGCCGGCGGACACCACCGAGGACGAGCTCAAGGCGCTCGGCGCGGCCGCCGCCTCGAGCGGGGCCGTCGCGCTGTTCCATGCGGTCGGCGTGACGCCCGAGGCGCCGACGCTCGACGCCGCGCTGCACGGGCAGGCGGCGCGACGCACGGTCGACGTGTCGATGGCCGATCTCGCCGAGATTCGCCGCACGCTGAACCACGGCGCGGCCGGCGATGCGCTCGTCGCGGTGGCGCTCGGCACGCCGCATTTCTCGCTGGCCGAATTTCGCACGCTCGACATGCTGCTCGACGCGTTCGACGGCAAGCCGGCCTGCGATTTCTACGTGAACACGAGCCGTTTCATCCTGTGGGAGCTGGAGCAAGCCGGCCTCGCGGCGAAGTTCGCCGCGCGCGGCATCCAGATCGTCGTCGACACCTGCACGTACATCACGCCGGTGATGAAGCAGTTGTCGGGGCTCGTGATGACCAACTCGGGGAAATGGGCGTCCTATGCGCCCGCGAACATCGGCGTGACGGTCGCGTACGGCAGCATGCGCGAATGCGTGCGGTCGGCGTACGAAGGAAAGGTGCGATTCGATGACTGAAGCGACGGGCAAGCAGTGGGCGGGCGACACGCTCGTGCCGGGTAGCGCGTGCGCACGCGCGTTCGTGCTCGACAGGCCGCTCAGCTTCTGGGGCGGCTACGACTCGGGCGCGGGCCGGATCGTCGATCGCGGCCATCCGCAGGCCGGTGCGAGCCTGGCCGGCAAGGTGATGGTGATGCCGCACGCGAAGGGCTCGAGTTCGAGCAGCAGCGTGCTCGCGGAAGCGGTGCGCAACGGCACCGGGCCGGTCGGGATCGTGCTGAAGGAGCGCGACCTGATCCTCTCGATCGGCGCGATCGTGGCCGCCGAGCTGTATGCGATCGCGGTGCCGGTGGTGTGCGTGACCGACGATGTGTACGACGCGATCGCGGCCGCGCCGGGCGACGTGCGGATCGAGGCGGCCGGCAGCGATGGCGGCGCGCGGATCTATCTGGACGACGCGCCGGCCGCCGCCGGTTCCGCCAGCGCGCCGGCCGCTTCCCGGTAGGCGCTGGGCGTTTGCCCGGCCCAGCGCCGGAACGCGCGCGTGAAGTTCGCCGGATCGGTGAATTGCAGCCGCTCGGCGATCGTCTTCAGGTCGAGATCCGATGCGGCGAGCAGTTGCTTCGCGTCGCGAAACCGCGCTTCGTCGAGCAGTTGCCGGTAGCCCGAACCGGCTTCCTCCAGCCGGCGCCGCAGCGTGCGCGTCGACACCAGCAGTGCATCCGCCAGCCTGTCGGGCCCCGGGTAGGCGCCTGCGGTGCGCGCCAGCTCCGCGCGCACGCGCTCGACCAGATCGCCTTCCTCCTGCCGCACCTGCGCATATTCGCGCTCGACCTGCACGAGCGCCTGCCGGTGCGCGACTTCGTCGGCGAGCGGCAGCGGCCAGTCGAGCACGTCGCGTGCGATCCATAGCGCGTTCGCCGCGCAACCGAATTCGACCGGCGGCAACGTATCGCGATAGCGCGCGAAATACGCGGGCTCCGGCCACGCGAAGCGCAGCGCGATCGGCGGCGACGCGCGCCCGGCCCATTGCGAGATGTTCTGCGCGAGCCCCGTCAGCACGAATTCGAACATCACGTGGTGCTGCAGCACCGGGCTCGCCTGCACGCCGTGCAGCTCGAGGGTCGCGCCGCGTTCGTCCTCCGCATAGGTCAGCCGATATTGACGGTTGCGCATGCGGAAGTAGCGCTGCGTGACCGCCAGCGCCTCGCGGATGTCCCGCGCGGTCAGCGTCGCATAGCCGAGAAAGCCGTGCACGGTCGGCTTCAGCAGCAGCCCGAACGCGAGCCCGATGCCCGGATCGCCGCCGATCTCGATCGCGTTGAGCACGAGCCGCCCCCATTGCGACGGCGCGACGCGCGCGTCCGGCTCGGCCAGCACCGCGTCGCGCAGGCCTGTGCCGGCGCGCACCGCGGCAAGGTCGACGCCGCGCGCGGCCAGCGCCTGCAGCAGCAGGCGCGTATAGGCGACCGGAATCGTCGGCCGGCGCAGCCCGAGGCGATCCTTGGCAAGGGGGGAGGTCATGTCTTCTTGGCCGGAAATGACAAGCATTATGGCTGTTTGCCCCCTCACGTTCAAGGCGGCGCGCGCCTACGATGGCAGGCATTGCTTATCGGCGCGACCATCATGACAACACCCTTTCCCCACCTGCTCGCTCCGCTCGATCTCGGCTTCACGACGCTGAAGAATCGCGTGCTGATGGGCTCGATGCATACGGGCCTCGAGGACAGCCGCAAGACGCTGCCGCGGCTCGCCGCCTATTTCGCCGAGCGCGCGCGCGGCGGCGTCGGCCTGATCGTGACGGGCGGTTTCGCGCCGAACGTGGCTGGCTGGACCAAGCCGTTCGGCGGCACGCTGATGACGTCGGGCGCCGCGCGGCGGCATCGCGAGATCACGGACGCCGTGCATGCCGAGGACGGCAAGATCGCGCTGCAGATCCTGCATACGGGCCGCTACGGCTATCACCCGTTCGCGGTCGCGCCGTCGAAGATCAAGTCGCCGATCTCGCCGTTCGCGCCGCACGAGCTGAGCGCGCGCGGCGTCGAGCGGCAGATCCGCGCGTTCGTCCGCTGCGCGACGCTCGCGCGCGAAGCCGGTTACGACGGCGTCGAGATCATGGGCTCCGAGGGCTACCTGATCAACCAGTTCATCTCGATGCATACGAACAAGCGCACCGACCAGTGGGGCGGCGCGTACGAGAACCGCATCCGCTTGCCGATCGAGATCGTCGAGCGCACCCGCGAAGCGGTCGGCCGCGATTTCATCCTGATCTACCGGCTGTCGATGCTCGACCTGATTCCGGACGGCAGCGACTGGAGCGAAACCGTGCAGCTCGCGAAGGCCGTCGAGCGCGCGGGCGCGACCCTCATCAACACCGGGATCGGCTGGCACGAGGCGCGCGTGCCGACGATCGCGACGTCGGTGCCGCGCGGCGCGTTCGCGTGGGTGACGAAGAAGATGAAGGGCGAGGTCGGCATTCCGCTCGTGACGACCAACCGGATCAACCGGCCGGAAGTGGCCGAGCAGATCCTCGCGGACGGCTGCGCGGACATGGTGTCGATGGCGCGTCCGCTGCTCGCGGATGCCGAATTCGTGGTCAAGGCCGCGCAGGGCCGCGCCGACGAGATCAACACCTGCATCGGCTGCAACCAGGCGTGCCTCGATCACGCGTTCAAGAACCGGATCGCGTCGTGCCTGCTGAATCCGCGCGCGTGCCACGAGACGGAGCTGGAATACACGCCCGCGGCGCAGCCGAAGCGTATCGCGGTGGTCGGCGCGGGGCCGGCCGGGCTCGCGTGCTCGACCGTGCTCGCCCTGCGCGGCCATCGGGTCGACCTGTTCGACGGCGCGGCCGAGATCGGCGGCCAGTTCAACCTGGCGAAGCGGATTCCGGGCAAGGAGGAGTTTCATGAAGCGCTGAGCTACTTCGGCCGGCAGATCGCGCTGACCGGCGTGAATCTGCACCTGAACCGCCGGGTCGACGCGAGCGACCTGATCGCGGGCGGCTACGACGAGATCGTGCTCGCGACCGGCGTCTCGCCGCGCGACCCGAAGATTCCGGGGCAGGACGGGCCGAACGTGCTCAGCTACATCGACGTGCTCGCGGGCAGGCAGCCGGTCGGCCGGCGCGTCGCGGTGGTCGGCGCGGGCGGGATCGGCTTCGACGTCGCCGAATATCTGGTGCAGGACGGCGAGTCGCCCGCGCTCGACCTGGACGCGTGGAAGGCCGAGTGGGGCGTGACCGACCCGGCCGCGACGCGCGGCGGCGTGACGCGCGCGCAGGTCGCCGCGCCCGCGCGCGAAGTGACGCTGCTGCAGCGCAAGGCCGCGCCGCTCGGCAAGGGGCTCGGCAAGACGACCGGCTGGATTCACCGCGCGACGCTGAAGATGAAGCAGGTGACGATGATCGGCGGCGTGAACTACGAACGGATCGACGAACGCGGGCTGCACGTGTCGTACGGCGAGCAGCGCACCGATCACGCGCTGATCGAAGCCGACACGATCGTGCTCTGCACCGGGCAGGAGCCGCAGCGCGCGCTGCTTGCGCCGCTGCAGGCGGCCGGGCGCCCGGTGCACCTGATCGGCGGCGCGGAACTGGCCGCCGAACTCGACGCGAAACGCGCGATCGACCAGGGCTCGCGGCTGGCGGCACGGCTGTAACGCGCGGCCCCCGGCAGGTTCGTTCCGGCGTTCGTCGCGCGGCGCTGGCTTGCCCGCGCGACGGCGCGCAGTGTGCGATCCGGCGCGCCGGCCCGCCCGCACGGGAGCGCGGCGACGGGCATGGGCACGGGCCGCACGAGCCTGCTGCGCGGCGGCGCGCCGCGAGCGGCCGGCGCGGCTCAGCCCGCTTCGGCGCGCTCTTCCTCTTCCGCATCGAGCATCGCCTTGACGATCAGGTAGACGGCCGGCAGGTCGTCGTCGTCGCGACGCCAGTCCACCGGCTCCTCGGTGTCCGAGGCGACCAGCCGGCTGTCGCGCAGCCGGATGAATGCGTCGACGACGGTCGGATCGTTGCGGTTCAGGAAGCCGGCATTCGAGAAGGCCAGCTCTTCGACGTTCAGCAGCGCCTGCCAGCTCATCGTGCGGACGGCGGCGGGGTGGGTGCGGCGCCGCAGGCCGAGCGCCCGCTGCGCGGGGCCGCCGACGACGCGCTGCAGATCGACGACCGCCCGCTGCGCGGCGCGCTCGAAGTGGACGGGATTGAAGCCGGGTTGCTCGGGATCGAATGCGGATGACTGGAACATGGTCGCCTCACTAAAGACCGTCTCGGGATGACGGAATTCGGGTCAAATGACGCAGAAACACTGTAAATATATACAGTGATCGGCGGACTTTCAAGCCCCTGGCGACAGCAGATGTCAGCCGCCCCCCCGCGGCCGGGCGGATCAGACCGATGCCGAGATCGTTTCCCGCAACCAGCGGTGCGCCGGATCGCGATGCACGCGTTCGTGCCACAGCATCGACATTTCGTAGCCGGGCACGTCGACCGGTGCTTCCACCACGCGCAGTGCGGGCACGTCGCGCACCAGCCTCTCGGGCAGCATCGCGACGAGGTCGGTGCTGGCGACGGCCGACATCACGAACAGGAAATGCGGCACCGACAGCACGACGCGCCGCGTCGCACCGACCTGCGCGAGCGCGTCGTCCGTCACGCCGAAGAAGCCGCCGCCGTCGGGCGACACGATCACGTGCTCGAGCGCGCCGAACTGCGCGAGCGTGGGGCGCCGCTTCAGCTTCGGATGACCGGCGCGCCCGACGAGCACGTAGCGCTCGACGAACAGCGGCCGGCGCCGCATGCCGGGCGGCGACCCCTCGGTCGTGTGGAACGCGAGGTCGATGCCGTTTCGTTCGGCATCCTGTTCGATGCGCGGCGGCACGAGCTCGACGACGGCGAGCCGCGTACCCGGTGCGGCCGACCGCAGCGCGTTCAGCGCGGGCAGCACGATCGTCGATTCGCCGTAATCGGTTGCGGCTACCCGCCACGTGTTCGTCGCGGTGGCGGGATCGAACGGCGTGGCGGGGATCACCGCGCGCCCGATGGCTTCGATGGCGTCCCGCAACGGCTCGCGCAGCGCTTCCGCGCGTGCGGTCGGCCGCATCCCGCGCGGCCCCGGCAGCAGCAGCGGATCGCCGAACACGTCGCGCAGTTTCTGCAGCTGCACGCTGACCGACGGCTGCGACATGCCCAGTTTTTCGGCGGCGCGCGTGACGTTGTGCTCGGCGAGCAGCACGTCCAGCGTGACGAGCAGGTTCAGGTCGAGTCGCCTGAGATTGTTCATGGCTATACCTGGCATATCGGGAATTCATTTCAAATATACCGGTGGAAGCGGCATCCTGCAGTCATTCAATCGACGGAGTACCGAACATGAATGTGCTGATCGTTTATGCCCATCCCGAGCCGCGTTCGTTGAACGGCGCGTTGCGCGACTTCGCGGTCGCGCATCTCGAGGCGGCCGGCCATGCGGTGCAGGTGACCGACCTGTATGCGATGAACTGGAAGCCCGTGCTCGACGGGCGCGATGCGACCGATCGCGCGCCCGGCGCGCGTTTCGATCCGTCGCTCGATTCGCGGCGCGCGTTCGCGGCCGGCACGCAAAGCGCCGACATCGTGCGCGAGCAGGACAAGCTGAAGTGGGCCGACGCGGTGATCCTGCAGTTCCCGCTGTGGTGGTTCTCGATGCCGGCGATCATGAAGGGCTGGTTCGAGCGCGTGTATGCGTACGGCTTCGCGTACGGCGTAGGCGAGCATTCCGACACGCGCTGGGGCAATCGCTACGGCGAAGGGGCGCTGGCCGGCAAGCGCGCGATGGTGGTCGTCACGGCCGGCGGGTGGGAGTCGCATTACAGCGCGCGCGGCATCAACGGGCCGATCGACGACGTGCTGTTCCCGATTCAGCACGGGATGCTGTATTACCCGGGTTTCGACGTGCTGCCGCCGTTCGTGATCTACCGGACGGGGAAGATGGACGACGCGCGCTTCGGCGAGACGCGCGCGGCGCTCGGCCGGCGTCTCGACGCGCTGTGGACCGCACAGCCGATTCCGTTCCGGCGGCAGAACGCGGGCGACTACGAGATTCCGGCGCTGACGCTGAAGGACGGGATCGCGCCGGGCGAGGTCGGGTTTGCCGCGCATCGGGTCGCGTGACGGGCGCCGGGTATTCCGACGCGGGGCGACGCGGGCCGGCCCGGTCGAAATGAAAGCGACGCGGGCGGCCTGCGTGACATCGCCGGCCGCCCGTGTCGTGCCTCTTGAGGCCGCGCGTGACGGCCGCGATTCACGCCGGTTCAGCGATCGTCTTCCCGCACCGACGACGGATGCCGGCACAGCGCCCGCACGTCGAGTTCCATGTACGGGAAGAGCGGCAACTGGCTCAGCAGGTCATGCAGTTGCTGCACGCTCTCGACGTCGAAAACGCTGACGTTCGCATAGCGCCCGGCGATCCGCCACAGATGCCGCCAGATCCCTTCGTTCATCAGCCGCTGGCACATCGCCTTTTCTTCCGCCTTCAGCGTCGCGGCCTTGACCGGGTCCATGTCCGTCGGCAGACGGACGGTCATTTCCACATGAAACAGCATCCTGCGCTCCTTGTGTTGTCGATGCGCCGAACGGTCGGGCCGCCCGGGCCGGCGTAACGTCGTTTCGCGGTGCGTCACGCGGTTCCTCGTGCGGAGGGCAATCGAAGCCGATCGGCGCGAACGGTCCGTCGACGTCGTACGGCTTGCCTTTCGCCGCCTCGGTTTGCGTGACCGCCGGGATCGGCCTTTCGCGCGTCGCGTATGGGCGGCCGTGTCGCGGATGCGCGTCGGCTTCGATGTCGATCCACATCGTCAGCTTACGACAACCGTTCGCCGAAACGAAGCCGTGAGCATGCGCCTGACAATGGCCGGGGCGACGGGGCCGATTGGGGGCATGCTGTGGAAGCGGAAGCGGAAGCGGAAGCGGAAGCGGAAGCGGAAGCGGAAGCGGAAGCGGAAGCGGAAGCGGAAGCGGAAGCGGAAGCAGAAGCGGAAGCAGAAGCAGAAGCAGAAGCAGAAGCAGAAGCAGAAGCAGAAGCAGCCTTCGGCATCGGAGCGGATCGTGCTGCGCGGATCGAAGGTGGGCGGCGACAGGGCGAAGGCCCCACTGTTGCCGGTCAGGTTCGCATGCCGCACGGCACTTTCCCGCGTTCACAGGTGGTGCGCCGTCCCGGCCGGGCACCCGGCATCGCGATCCCGTTCGACCGTGAACGCGTCGACGGTCCCGGACGCTCCCCCGCCGACGCCTTCGATACCGTCCGTGCATCGAATCCGGGCCGGCCCGACGGGCCGTCAATGCCTCGCGGCGACCGGCAATTCGCGGGGCCCGATCGTCGGCACGTCGACGCGCCGCGCCTCGATACGCCCGATGGCGGCGGCGGTTGCTATCATGCGATTCTTCCTGCTGGCGCGCATGGCACGCAATCCCACCGCGCGTCGTCCAGCCCGCTGTCCGACGACACCCATACCTTCGAGGCATGAAATGGAATTGCGTCAGCTCCGCTACTTCATCGCCGTCGCCGAGGAGATGAACATCACGCGGGCGGCCGAGCGGCTGCACATGACGCAGCCGCCGCTGAGCCGCCAGCTCCAGGCGATCGAGGACGAGATCGGCCTGCCGCTGTTCGAGCGCGGCGCGCGGCCGCTGAAGCTGACCGATGCCGGGCGCGTGTTCTATGCGCAGGCGAAACGTCTCGTCGATCAGGCCGACGAGCTCGGGCCGCTGACGCGGCGGCTCGCGCAACTGTCGGAGCGGATCGTGATCGGCTTCGTCCCGTCGACGCTGTACGGCGCGCTGCCGGACGTGATCCGCGCGTTTCGCGAGGCGCAGCCCGGCGTCGAGCTGTCGCTGATCGAAATGTTCACGCTCGAGCAGCTCGGCGCGCTGAAGGGCGGACGGATCGACGTGGGGTTCGGCCGTCTGCGGTTCGACGACGACCAACTGGTGCGCGAGGCGCTGATCGAGGAGAAGCTGATCGCGGCGCTGCCGGTCGGGCATCCGCTCGCCGATCCGGCCCGGCCGCTGACGCTCGCGGACATCGCGAACGAGACGCTGATCGTCTACCCGAGCACGCCGCGCCCGAGCTTTGCCGATCAGCAGCTCTCCGCGCTGCGCGACGGCGCGCTGGTGCCGGCGGCCGTTCACGAGGTGCGCGAGCTGCAGACGGCGCTCGGGCTCGTGGCCGCGCAGGTCGGCGTGTCGCTGGTGCCGGAGAGCGTGGAGGGCGTGCGCGTGAAGGGCGTCGTCTACCGGCGGTTGCCGGAGCCGGCCGCGACGTCGCCGATCATCATGAGCCGCCGGCTGCACGGCGAAAACGCCGCCACCGCCGCGTTCTGCGCGATTGCCCGGGAGATGATCGCGCCGCCGGCGTAACGGATGTCGCAGGCGCAAGATCGCAACTAACGGTCTATTTGAAATACGCCCGCGGATGCGGGGAGGCCTCGCCGCGTCGTCCCGATCGATGCGGTGCGTTGCCGGCCGTGCAAACCGGCGGCGCGTGCGCCGGCGCAGCGGCTGTCAGCGCTTCGCGTCGAGCGTTTCCGACGGCGATTCGCCGAACTTTTCCCGGTATGCGATCGCGAACCGTCCGAGGTGCGCAAACCCGCAATCGAGCGCGACATCGGCGATCCGCCGGTCGGGCGCCGCACCGCGCAGCAGCTCGCGCGCATGGTCGAGCCGCGTCGCGCGCAGGTACTGCATGGGGCTCATCCCGCGGAACTGGAGGAACGCATCGCGCAGCGTCCGTTCCGGCACGCCGGCGGCCTGGACGATATCGGCGAGCTGCAGCGGCTGCGCATAGTGCGCGTTCACGAATTCCTGCGCGCGCCGCACGAAGCCGGGGGCCGGGTCGCGGTGCGACGCCCGCAGCACGGACGGTGGATGGCCCTCGATCAGCAGGTCGATCAGCAGGTGCTCGAGCTGCGACGCGACGCGCGGGTTCGCGTTCGCGCGTTCGAGCAGCTCGGGCGAGCGTGCGACGAGCATCAGTTGCTGGCGCCACGCGGCGAGCGCGGCGTCGCTGACGTGCAGGACGGGATCGAGCGTCGCGCGCGGATCGCCGGTCAGCGAGCCGACGGTCGCCGCGTCGATGCGCAGCACGAACTGCTCGCAATCGGCGGACAGCACCGCGTCGAAGCGCTCGCCGGGCGCGCAGAGCACGCCGGTCTGGCCGTCGACGCCGAGCTGCCGCCCCATCGCGCGCACCTCGGCCTGGCCGGACAGGCAGAACATCAGCAGGTAATAGCCGTCGACCGCGTCGACCTGCACGCGCATCGCGTCGCCGAACGCGATCGTGCCGATCCCGAGCCCGCCGAGCCGGACGAAATCCATGTGCGCCGCGCCGCGCACGCGGCCGCCCGGCAGCAGCGCATGCGGCTGCATCACGCGCGAGATCCGCTCGCGCGTCTCGTCGAGATCGCGGGATTCGAACAGCCGGTGCGCGCGCAGCGCGAGCGGCTCGAACGACGTTGGGGACATGGGCCTCAGCCTTTGTATGGGCGACGCGCGCTTCGATCCGGACAATGGGTCGCGATCGTGCGCCGGTCGCGTGTGCCGTCATGCTAGCGCAGAAATCCGCCGAAAGTGGATATTGCGCCGCCGCAATCGCACTTTCCGGATAGACGGGAAATATTAGCTTTTCAAAAATCTGTTCCATGCATTCAACGCAACGGATCGACAAGGAGTCCGACATGGAGCAGACAGAATCGCCCGTCGTGTTCGCCACGCGCGACGACGCAGCCGACGTGACCTTTCCGCATGACGACGGCTCGCGCGTGCCGTACAAGGTGTTCAGCTCGCGCGCCGTCTACGATCGCGAGCAGGAGCGCATCTTTCGCGGGCCGACGTGGAACTTCGTCGCGCTCGAGGCGGAAATCCCGAACCCGGGCGACTTCAAGAGCACGTTCGTCGGCGATACGCCGGTCGTCGTCACGCGCGCCGAGGACGGCACGCTCGCCGCATGGGTGAACCGCTGCGCGCACCGCGGCGCGCAGGTGTGCCGCAAGTCGCGCGGCAACGCCAGCTCGCACACCTGCGTCTATCACCAGTGGAGCTTCGACAACCAGGGCAACCTGCTCGGCGTGCCGTTCCGGCGCGGCCAGAAGGGGATGACCGGGATGCCGGCCGACTTCGACCCGAAGCAGCACGGGCTGCGCAAGCTGCGCGTCGACTGCTATCGCGGGCTCGTGTTCGCGACCTTCAGCGACGACGTCATGCCGCTGCCCGACTATCTCGGCGAGCAGATGCGCCCGTGGATCGACCGGATCTTCCACAAGCCGGTGGAGTATCTCGGCTGCACGCGCCAGTACTCGAAGTCGAACTGGAAGCTGTACATGGAGAACGTGAAGGACCCGTATCACGCGAGCATGCTGCACCTGTTCCATACGACCTTCAACATCTTCCGCGTCGGCATGAAGGCGCGCTCGATCCCGGACGCGAACCACGGGCTGCACAGCATCATCACCGTGACGAAGACGGGCGACGATACGTCGGCGGCCTACAAGCAGCAGAACATCCGCTCGTTCGACGAGGGTTTCCATCTCGAGGACGAATCGATCCTCGATCTCGTGCCGGAATACGACGAGGACTGCACGAACCATATCCAGCCGATCTTCCCGCAGCTCGTGATCCAGCAGATCCACAACACGCTGGTCGCGCGGCAGATCCTGCCGAAAGGCCCCGACAACTTCGAACTGATCTTCCACTTCTTCGGCTACACGGACGATACGCCGGAGCTGCGCGCGCTGCGCATCAAGCAGGCGAACCTCGTCGGGCCGGCGGGCTACATCTCGATGGAGGACACCGAGGCGACCGAGCTCGTGCAGCGCGGCACGGTGCGCGACGGCGACGCGACGTCGGTGATCGAGATGTCGCGCGGCAATCCGGAGCAGCAGGACACGGTGATCACCGAAAGCCTGATCCGCAAGTTCTGGGTCGGCTACCAGAAGCTGATGGGCTATTGAGGCGGGAGCGCGAAATGACGGAAGACATGAAGACGTGGTTCGAGATTTACATGCTCCAGAACCGCTATATCGGACACCTCGACAACGACCGGCTCGAACACTGGCCGGAGATGTTCACCGAGGACTGCACGTACGAAATCGTGCCGAAGGAGAACGCGGATCTCGGGCTGCCGGTCGGGATCGTCCACTGCACGAACCAGCGGATGCTGCGCGACCGCGTGGTGTCGCTGCGGCACGCGAACATCTACGAAGAGCACACGTATCGGCACATGACGTCGGGCCTGACGATCGTCGCCGAACGCGACGGCGAGATCGATACCGAGAGCAACTACGTCGTCGTGCAGACGCGCAGCAACGGCGAATCGAACGTGTACCAGGCCGGCAAGTACTACGACACGGTCGTGCGTACGCCCGACGGGCTGCGTTACAAGACCAAGCGCGTGATCTACGACACGTCGCGCGTGCAGACGCTGCTCGCCACCCCGATCTGAACAGGAAGCAAGGAACCGACATGACCGAAGCAACGCTGGCCGAGTGGCATCCGCTCGGCGCTTTCGACGAATTCTCCGAAGACGAACCGGCGGCGCGCGTCGCCGGCCAGAAGCCGATCGCCGTGTTCCGGATCGGCGACGAACTGTTCGCGATGCACGACCTCTGCTCGCACGGCCATGCGCGGTTGTCCGAGGGCTATGTGGAGGACGGCTGCGTCGAATGCCCGCTGCACCAGGGGCTGATCGACATCCGCACCGGCGCGCCGAAATGCGCACCGATCACCGAGCCGGTGCGGACCTATCCGCTGCGGATCGTCGACGGGCAGGTGGAAATCAATGTCGGCTGATCCGTTCGTGATCGTCGGCGCCGGCCATGCGGCACGGCGCACGGCCGAAGCGCTGCGCGAGCGCGATGCCGGGGCCCGGATCGTGATGGTCGGCGCGGAGCGCGAGCTGCCGTACGATCGGCCCGCGCTGTCGAAAGACGCGCTGCTGAGCGACGGCGGCGAGCAGCGTGCATTCGTGCGCGATGCGGGCTGGTACGACGCGCAGCGCATCGTGCTGCGGCTCGGCACGCGCGTCGACGCGATCGAGCGCGATGCGCGGCGCGTGCGGCTCGACGACGGCACGACGCTGCCTTATGCGCGGCTCGTGCTCGCGACGGGCTCGCGGGTGCGTCTGTTCGGCGGCGTGGTCGACGCGGGCGTCGAGCCGCACTACGTTCGCACGGTCGAGGATGCGCGGGCGTTGCGCGCGCAGCTGTTGCCGGGCCGCCGCGTGGCGGTGCTGGGCGGCGGTTTCATCGGGCTCGAGGTGGCGGCCGCGGCGCGCCAGCTCGGTTGCGACGTCACGGTGATCGATCCGGCTCCGCGCCTGCTGCAGCGCGCGTTGCCGGACGTCGTCGGCGCGTATGCGCATCGGCTGCACGATGCGCGCGGCGTGGCCTTCCGGATGGCCACGCTGCCGCGCGCGATCCGTCGCGCGCCGGCGGGCGGCGCGATCGTCGAGACCGACCGCGGCGACGTGGCGGCCGATATCGTCGTGGTCGGCATCGGCGTGACGCCGAACGTCGAGCTTGCGCAGGCGGCGGGGCTCGAGGTCGACAACGGCATACGCGTCGACGCCGGCTGCCGGACGATCGATCCCGCGGTCTTCGCGGCGGGCGAGGTGACGATGCATTTCAATCCGCTGCTCGGGCGTCATGTGCGGATCGAATCGTGGCAGGTTGCCGAAAACCAGCCGGCCGTCGCGGCCGCGAACCTGCTCGGCGACGATGCGACCTATGCCGAGCTGCCGTGGCTGTGGTCCGATCAGTACGACTGCAACCTGCAGATGCTCGGGCTGTTCGGCAGCGAATGCACGACCGTCGTGCGCGGCGATCCGGCGAGCGGACCGTTCACGGTGTTCGGGCTGGGCGGCGACGGGAAGATCGTCGCGGTGGCCGCGGCGAACCTGGGGCGCGACATCGGCGCATCGCGCCGGCTGATCGCGGCAGGGGCCGTGCCCGATCCGGCGAAGCTCGCCGATCCCGCGGTCAATCTGAAGACCTTCCTGTAACGCGGGATGCGCCACACGGCCGGCGCGGGCGGCCGTGTGGCGCGCCGCGCCGGCATGGCGTCGTTACGCGGCGTTGCCGTACCCCTGGAACACGCTCAGGTCCGGATACGCGTTGCGGATCCTGCGCCATTCGTTCGCGTCGTAGAACTCGCACGCGCCGGCCGTGAAGCGCTTGGCGACTTCGACCGAGAAACGCACGGCTTCCGCGAGGTCGACCTCGTGGCTCGCGCTCGAATCGCTGCCGCCGACCACCGCGCGCGCGGTGATCGCGACGCCGACCACCGGCTTGTCGGTGCCGACGTGCGGCTGCATGATGCTGTTGAAGTGCGACAGACCGTTGTCGTACGGCGTGATGTCCTGCAGCGAGATCGGGAACGTGACGGCCGGCATGCCGGTGGTCGATTCCATGATCGCGACGAGATCGGGCGCCATTCGCAGGATGTAGCCCTGCATCGCGGTCGGCGACAGCGCAAAGCCGCGCTGCTTGACGATCCGGTTGCCCTTCGACGCGTCGAGCGACAGGATCGCATCCATGTCGGGCGTCACTTCGTAGCGGTTCATCGTCGCCGACGAAACCGGCATGCCCATGAACGGCACGCCGTTGTTCTCGCTCATCGACACGTCGGTCGACAGGTGCGTCGTGACGATCACGTCGCCGGGCAGCACGTCGCCGTTCGCCTTCATCTGCGCGAGCTTCAGCGCGGCCGCGAGCGAGCCGATCGGGCCGTCCGCGTCCGATACCATCCCGAACTTCGCGGGCCGCGCGCCGATCGCGCCGTTGCGGCCGACGATGCCCAGCGTGCGCGCCTCGCCGCCGGCCGTCTTGCCGCGCGAGCCGGGGATCACGATCGTGAGGAAGTCGGTCGTCTTCGTCGGGTCCTCGGGCGGTTCGTTGTTGACCGTGGTGACGTCGATCGTCACGCCGTGCGCCGCATACGGCGCAAACAGGGCGGCGATGTGCTGCCCGTTGACGGTCGCGCCGTCGAGCGCGTCGAACATGACGAGGGTCTGTTTCAGTGCCATCGAATGCCTCTTGATTCAGGTTGCCGATGCGGCGGTGGTGCGCCGCGCCGCGGGCCGCATCGGCCGAATGCGCGGTGGGTCAGAAGAAGTGCCGCAAGCCGAGCAGCACGGAAAGCTGTTCGTTGCGGCCGTTGAGTGCGGCGCCGCCGGCGGCCGCCGCATTGGTCGTCGTATTGCCGAACAGGCCCGACCAGCCGCCGCGCGTCCATTCGTACGACGTCGCGACATACACGTCGGTGCGCTTGCTGAGGCTGTAGTCGGCGACGCCGTAGACGGTGCTGCGCGCGCCGTTGAAGCCGTCGGCGAGCGTACGGTCGTGCATCCCCGCGACGACGAAGTTCCACACGGGCGTTGCCCGCCAGCTCGCGCCGACGGTGAAGAAGTCGTCGCGGCGATGCGAGTCGAACACCGAGTTGATCGTGACGGCGGCGGTCGGCGAGCCGGACGTCATGCTCGTGATCGACGCGGTGTCCGTGCCCCCGTTCGACGAATCAAAGCCCGCGTCGCGATCGCTGTGCAGGTAGTTGGCGAACACGTTCACGCTGCCGATCGCCGCTTTCGCGCCGGCGAGGTAGATCCGCGCGCGGCGGCTTTGCGTGTCGCGCGTCTGCTGCGCATCGCCGATCAGCGTCACCGGGCCCGATTCGTACTTGAGCCCGAGCGACATCGACGAGCGCGCCCGCGTGTCGCCGGCGATCCCGCCGAACGCGTACTCGGCGATCACCTGCATCGGCCCGTACGCGCCGGTGTAGCTGACCGCGTTGTCGTAGCGCTGGCCGACCAGGTAGACCTGCCACGAGTTGGTTGGCGCGGCGCCCACGCCGAGCGGGTCGACGTAGTACAGCATCGTGTTGCCGGTGGTGTACTGCCGGCCGAGCGCGAGCTCGCCCCAGCGCTCGTGGCCGAGCTTCACGAACGCCTGGCGGCCGAACAGCTGGCCCTGCTGGTCGAGCTTGCCGTTGTTCGCCAGAAAGCCGTTTTCCAGCGTGAAACCGGCTTTCCAGCCGTCGCCGAGCACTTCGTTGCCTTTCAGCCCGAAGCGGCTGCCGGACAGGAAGCCCTCGTTGCCCTGCTGCAGGCCGATCGTGCGATCGCCGGACGGGTCGGTGTGCGTCTGGTACCCGATCGCGACGTCGATGACGCCGTACAGCGTCACGGTGGACTGGGCATGGGCGATGCCCGTCGCGCCGGCCAGCAGCGCGAGTCCGGCAAGTTGCTTCTTCATGAAAAGGTCTCCTAACCGATATGGAAATGTTTTTTTAAAGGGCCGTCCGGCGTTTTTTATTGCCGGAAAGCGGGCCACGCATCGAGGCCGGCCGGGCCGGTGATCGATGCGAGCGGGAAGGTGGCGTTTTCCGCGAGCGTGCGCACGTCGGTCTTGCTCGCGAAATGCAGCGCGCCGCGCTCGCCGAGCACGGTGCCGGTCGTGCCGTCGGACAGCAGCGCCGAGCCTTCGGGCAGCGCGAACACCTGTTCGGGCGCGTTGATGTCGAGGAATTCGCCGAGGCGTTCCTCGCGGCTCTCGCCGTTGTGGCCGGCCGGCTTGCCGCTGATGAAGTGCGGGTTGATCTGGAACGGCACGAGGCCGAGCGCGCGCAGCGTGGGCGGCTGGACGATCGGCATGTCGTTGGTCGTGCGGATCGTCGGGCAGGCGACGTTGCTGCCCGCGCTCCAGCCGATGTACGGCACGCCGGCCTGCACGCGCGCACGGATCGCGTCGACGAGGTTCGCGTCGTACAGACGCTTGAGCAGCGCGAACGTGTTGCCGCCGCCGATCGCGATCGCGTCGGCGTGCTCGATCGTCTTGCGCGGGTCGGCGCTGCGATGCAGCGATTCGAGCGCGTAGCCGAGCTTCTCGAACACCGGCTTCACGAGGCCTTCGTAGGTGTCGAAGCTGAACGACACGCCGGCGTACGGCACGAAGACGATCTTGCGCGCCTCGTGGCGGAACAGCGCGTGAATCTGTTCGGTCGCGTGCTCGAGATAGCCGAGCGCGTCCTTGCGGGAACTGCTCATCAGCAGGAAACGTGAGTTCATGATGGCTCCTGGGTCGGTCGTAGGGAAGGGGATCAGCGGGCCGCCGCGTGGATCAGCGCGGCGACGCGGTCGATTTCGTCGCGGGTGTTGAAGTAGTGCAGCGACACGCGCGCCATCGTCGACACGCCGTAGCGCGCGAGGATCGCGTCGGCCATGAAGTTGCCGGCCTCGATGATGCAGTGCTGCGCCTCGAGCGCCGCGACTATCGTCGCGGGATCGACGCCGCGCAGGTTGAACGGCACGATGCCGATGCGGCGCGCCGCATCGCGCGGGCCGTAGAGTTCGAAGCCGGGCAGCGTCGCGAAGCGCTCGACCGCATACGCGGTCAGCTCGCGCACGCGTGCCTCGATTTGCGCGACGCCGATGCGCTGCGCATAGTCGAGCGCGGCGCCGAGGCCGAGAATCGCCGGCACGATCGGGCAGCCGGCTTCGAAGCGCTTCGCGCCGGCGACGAACGACAGCGCGCCGGTCGTCCGGTCGTACGCACCGTTCCACCAGCCGGCGAGCACCGGTTCGAGCGCATCGATCCGCTCGCGCCGCACATAGAGGAAACCGGAACCTTCCGTCGCGCGCAGCGCCTTGCGGCCGCAGCCCGCGAGGAAATCGCAGTCGAGCGCGCGCACGTCGGTCGCGACCATCCCGATGCTCTGCGATGCATTGACGAGCGACAGCACGCCGTTCGCGCGGGCCACCGCGCACAGCGCGGCGGCGTCCTGCAGCGCGCCCGACGAGTTCGGCACGTGCGAGAACGTGAGCAGGCGCGTGCGCGGCGTGACGGCCTGCGCGAACGCGTCGGGCGCCAGCAGCCCTTCGTCGTTCGCGGCGATCATCTTCACGACGATCCCGTGCGTGGCTTCGAGCCGCTTCCATGGCAGCAGGTTGCTGAGCATTTCGGTATCCGCGACGAGCACTTCGTCGCCCGGCTGCCAGCGCAGCCCCTGCGCGACGAGCGAGATCGCCTCGGTCGCGTTCTTCGTGAACGCGATCTCGTCGGCCTGCGCGCCGAGAAAGGCGGCGAGCTGCGTGCGCACGGCGTCGACGCGCGCATAGGTGGCCTTGCGGAACGCGGGCAGGTAGATGCCGACGCGGCCGGTGTCGCGCAGATA
The DNA here is from genome assembly GCF_000732615.1 of Burkholderia paludis. Taxonomy (GTDB): domain Bacteria; phylum Pseudomonadota; class Gammaproteobacteria; order Burkholderiales; family Burkholderiaceae; genus Burkholderia; species Burkholderia paludis. Next base: position 8,576 of record NZ_JPGL01000017.1, on the reverse strand, counting down.
GTCGTTGACGGTGTCGAGCACGGGCTCGGGCGGCAGCGATGCGGCGGCCGTGTCGAGGTAGATCGTCGAGGCGGTCAGCGGCGTATCGGCGCGGATTGCGGTGATGTCCATCAGGGGTCCTGTCGGTGAAACGGATTACTTGAGCTTGATGAGCGAGCGCGTGAAGCTGAAGAGTGCGTCGCCCGCGATCACGCCGCCCGCGAACGCGCTCATCTCGGCGATGTCGCGTTCGCCGCGCGTGCGCAGCAGGATGAAGCGGATCGCGAGGCCGGTCAGCACGGCGAAGCCCGCGAGCGGCGAGGTGAGCAGCATGCCGGTCGACAGCAGCACGCCGAGCTGGCGCCTTGCGCCGCCCAGCCACTGCAGCAGCGCGCCGGGCACGGCCCAGATCGCGAGGTCGCGGGCGATGTCCCACGACGAGCCGGCCTTGATCGACGCCGCGTAGACGCGATCGACCGGCGGCAGCATGTCGCGGCTGAAGAAGCCGTGGTGAAACAGCACGACCACGATGCCGGCGACGGCGAAGCCGAGCGTCGCCGCGAGGAACTGCTGGCGGCGGCCGGCCATTTCGAGCGCCGGGTCCCGGCCCGACCCGCGCAGCAGGAAGCCGGTCTTCAGGTCGTAGCCCATGTCGGCGAAGGCCGGCCCCGTCGCGGCCGAGAAGCCGACCAGCACCGCGAGCGCGGGCGCAGGGAAGCCGATCAGGATGCCGATCGTCAGCGTGATCAGCGCGACGGCGAAGGCCGGGAACCAGCCCGAATGCATCGCGGCGATGCCGACGATCAGCTCGTGGATGTACGCCGAGAACGCCGCGTACAGCACGAACACGATCAGCATGCCGGTCGACATCTCCGAGAAGCCGCCGGTGCAGCCCACGATCACGAGCGCGATCAGCATGTAGACGACATAGCCGAGGCCGAGGATGCGGCCCGCGCGCTGCGGCGACACGTCGCCCGTGCCGGCTTCGTCGACCGGCGCGCGGCGTGCGCGGCGGATCTCGGTCGACACCTGCAGCATGGCGACGATGCCCGCGCCGATCATCACGCCGTGCGGGATGTACGCTTTCGCGATATCGACGCCGGTCAGCGCGACCGAGTAGCCGCGGATCAGCAGCCCGAGGCCGAACATGGTCAGCGCCGCCAGGTTGCCGAGGAACGCCGCGCCGAACGCGGACATCGGAATGCCGATCCACGCGCCCGCCACGCCAACCGCGACGCCGATGCCGAGGAACGCGGCCTTGCGGCCGCCGCGGTCGCCGGCCCAGATCGCTTCGGCGGTCGCGACGCCCGACGGCCAGCTGCCCGTGGCCGGGAAGATCCGGCTGCCGAACAGCAGGTAGAGCATGGTGCCGTCGACGAGCATCGCGGCGAGCGCGCCGATCAGCATCGGCGTTGCCAGCTCGGGCATGCCCATCGCGTACGGCACGCCGATCGGGATCATCAGCGAGTTCGCCGCGCCGAACGTGGCCGACGAAATGGCCGTCTGCACGAGGTTCTGGCGTTCGAGCACGCGGAAGCGCCGCGCGAGTTCGTGCGGGATGCGCGAGAACACGATCGCGATCAGCGCGCCGATGATGGACGTGTTCGCCGAGATGCCGAGCGACACGATCAGCTGCATGCCGATGATCGCGCCGAGCACGGACAGCACGACCGACACGATCAGCAGCACGGGTTCGGCGAACCGGACGCGCGGGGCGCCGGACGGGGTGGCGGGCGCGGCCGGCTCTCCGGCCGGCGCGTCTTGCTGGGCGTTCATGGGTTTCTCCTCCTGATGCCTGATGTCTGTCGTTTTTTGGGGGGCGGTATGGGCTCAGCGCATCAGGCTGAGCACGCCCTCGATCTTGCGGCGCGCGTCGTTCAGCGCGTCGAGCAGGCGCGGCACGGCCGATTCGTCGAGGCGCTGCATCGGCCCGGAGATCGCGAGCGATCCGGCGACCGAGCGGCTGCCCTTCGCGGTGAGCGGCACCGCGAGGCCCGCGACGCCGGTGGCGGCTTCTTCGCGCGTATAGGCCCAGCCGCTCTCGCGGATCACCTCGAGGCGCGCCTCGACGGCCGCGCGATCGACGGTCTGGCCGGCCCGCGTCGCGCGGGCGAAGACTTCGTCGCGCACCGGATCGGGCTGGAACGCGAGGATCGCCTTGCCGTGCGCGCCCGCATGCAGCGCGAAGCGCTGGCCTTCCTCGATCGAGAAACGCAACTGCTGGTCGCCGTGCGCGATGTCGAGGCACAGCCCTTCGTAGCCGTCGAGCAACGACAGGAACACGGTCTCGCCGCTTTGCTGCGCGAGCCGATGCAGCGCGGGTTCGACGATTTGCGACGGCGACAGCGAGCGCCGCACGATCTCGCCCATCTCGAACCAGCGCAGGCCGAGCGCATAGCGGCCCGCGTCGTCCTGCACGAGGTAGCCCTCGGCCGCGAACGTCGCGAGCACGCGATGGACGATCGCGTGATGCACGCCGCTCTCCTTCGCGAGTTCGCGGACGCCCCATACGGCCTGGCGGGCGGTGAAGTACTGCATCAGTTGCAGTGCGCTGCTGAGTGTCTTGAGCATGATGTTCGTCTCTATATGAGAGACAGTGTCTCGAAATGTGAATACAGTCTGAGCGGACGCAACGACGTCGTGCTATCCGGGTAAACACGACATTGAGAGACAGCCCGGCTGGCGGGGCCGAGCGGGCGATGCGCGGCGTCGGAGGGCTGTCGCGAAGGGGCGCGGCCGGTGCCGCGCCGAATGAAACGCGTGTACGAAAAGCGGGGCGGAAATGGCCCCGACGGTCCGGCCGATGCCTCGGCGGCCGGCCGTTAATCAGGGGCGGCCATTTGTCGGCGGGCGCCGACTCGGTGCATATTGGCGGCATCCTTCGCCCGACCGGTTGCCCATGACGCCAGACAAAGCCCTCGAACTGAAACGAAGCAAGCGCCGCGCACTGTGGCTGCTGCTGGCCGCCGTCGCGGTGTTCGTCACGACGATCCTGCTGCCGCGCGGCCCGTGGGTCGACGGTTTCAAGGCGGTGGCCGAGGCCGCGATGGTCGGCGCGCTGGCCGACTGGTTCGCGGTCGTCGCGCTGTTCCGTCGCGTGCCGATTCCGTTCGTGTCACGCCATACCGAGATCATTCCGAAGAACAAGGACAAGATCGCCGACAACCTCGCGGTGTTCGTGCGCGAGAAGTTCCTCGGGCCCGACGCGCTCGCCGCGCAGATCCGCCAGCACGATCCCGCGCGGAAGCTCGGCGCGTGGCTCGGCGAGCCGGCGAACACCGACGCGCTCGGCGGCTACGTGACGAAGCTGATGAGCTTCGCGCTCGACATGACCGACGATGCGCGCATCCAGTCGTTCGTCCACGACGCGTTCCGCGCGGGGCTCGACCGGGTCGACCTGTCGCAATCGGCCGGCGCGATTCTCGACACGCTGACGAAGGACGGGCGCCACCAGGTGCTGCTCGACGATGCGATCGAACAGGTGGTCGACGTGCTCGACAAGGAGGAGAACCGCGAGGTGATCGCGGGTTTCATCGTCGAATGGCTGAAAACGCAATACCCGAAGATCGAGAAGATCATGCCGACGCAATGGTTCGGCGAGAACGGCGCGCGGATGCTCGCCAGCGCGGTGAGCCGCGTGCTGGAAGGCGTAGCGGCCGACCCCGAGCACGAGCTGCGGCAACGTTTCGACCGGACGGTCGCGCGGCTGACCGAGCGGCTGAAGCACGACCCCGCGTTCATCGCGAAGGGCGAGGAGATCAGGCGCTATATCCGTGACGGCGATGCGTTCAACGGCTACGTGCGCGACCTGTGGGACCAGCTGCGCGCGTGGCTGAAGGCGGACCTCGCGCGCCCCGATTCGACGTTGCACCGGCAGGCCGCGACGCTCGGCGGCTGGCTGGGCGCGCGGCTCGCGGAAAGCCCGGCGCTGCGCGCGTCGCTGAACGAGCATGTGGAGAAGGCCGTGCACGAGATGGCGCCGGATTTTGCCGATTTCCTGATGCGCCACATTCGCGACACGGTGCGCAACTGGGACGCGCGCGAGATGTCGCGGCAGATCGAACTGAACATCGGCAAGGACCTGCAGTACATCCGCATCAACGGCACGCTGGTCGGCGGGCTGATCGGGCTCGGGTTGTATCTGGTGTCGCTGGTGCCGCGCTGGGCGGCCGGGTGGCTGCACTGAGGCGGCCGCGGGCAGCGCGATCGCGGAGCGGATGCGACGCCGCGCGCCGGCGCGTCATGCGCGTTACGCGTGCGCCTTCGCGCCGTGCAGTTGCAGGCCGAGCGCCTTGATGACCTTCAGGATCGTGCCGAAGCTCGGGTTGCCGTCGTGCGACAGCGCCTTGTACAGCCCTTCGCGCGACAGGCCCGCGTCGCGCGCGACTTGCGACATGCCGCGTGCGCGTGCGATCACGCCGAGCGCGTGCGCGATGAAGGCCGGATCGTCGCCGGCTTCCTGCAGGCACGCTTCGAAATAATCGGCCATGTCGTCTTCGGTCTTCAGGTGGTCGGCCGAATCCCACGGCCGGGTGCTGATCTTGTCCATCGATTACTCCATGTCGAGATGCGCAAGCATCGCGTGCGCGGCCCGGATGTCGGCCTGTTGCGTCGATTTATCGCCGCCGCAGAGCAGGACGACCCAGATCGTTCCGCGCCGCACGTAATAGACGCGGTAGCCGGGGCCGTGGTCGATCCGCATTCCGACGACCGGCGAGCCGGCGGATTTCCAGTCGCCCGGATTGCCCATCGACAGGCGGTCGATGCGTGCCTGGATGCGGCGCTTCGCGATGCGGTCCGGCAGCGCGGCGAACCATGCGTCGAACACGCAGGTGGTTCGGATGCTGAGGGTTGGAGCACTGTATGTCATCGATAGCGGTGTGTCAACCATGGTTCACATATCCGGGTGGTGTGCATGGCCTTCACCATAAGGCCGCGCGCGTCGTTTGTCGGCGTAATGGCCGTCTGGCCGATGGGCGCGCCGCGCGCGAATCAGGCAACCTGCGGACGTCGGAATTTTTCGAATCCGTCTACAATCGAAAACGTCCTTGCCGCCCGTGCGCACCCGCCGCGCGCGCGCGGGCGGGTCCGTTCGTCCTCCGGCATCCGGAGGGCACCGCCGTGCACGTTGTGTCGCGCGGCGGGCAGTGCCGTGGTCTGTGTCCAGTAGGTAAGCGTCCGCGCGCCGTAGGCCGGCGCGCGTCATGTACGCCGCGTGTCCGTATGCCGGGCAGGCGGCATCAACCGAGAGTCCCCCATGAAAGCATCGGATCTGTTCGTGAAGGCGCTGGAAGCCGAAGGCGTCGAGTACGTGTTCGGCATTCCCGGCGAAGAAAACCTCGATCTGCTCGAATCGCTGCGGCGCTCGAAGATCAAGCTCGTGCTGACCCGGCACGAGCAGGCGGCCGGTTTCATGGCCGCCACCTACGGCCGCCTGACGGGGCGCACCGGCGTGTGTCTCGCGACGCTCGGCCCCGGCGCGACGAACTTCGTGACGGCCGCCGCGTACGCGCAGCTCGGCGGCATGCCGATGCTGATGATCACCGGCCAGAAGCCGATCAAGTCCAGCAAGCAGGGCCACTTCCAGATCGTCGACGTGGTCGGCATGATGCAGCCGCTCACGAAGTTCACGCGGCAGATCGTGTCGATCGGCAACATCCCGTCGGCCGTGCGCGAGGCGTTCCGCCGCGCGGAGGAAGAGCGCCCGGGCGCCGCGCACCTCGAGCTGCCGGAAGACATCGCGCACGAGGAGGGCGACGGCCAGCCGATCCCGCGCAGCTACAGCCGGCGGCCGGTGGCCGAGGAGAAGGCGGTCGCGCACGCGGTCGCCGCGATCCAGGCCGCGCGCCATCCGCTGCTGATGATCGGCGCGGGCGGCAACCGCAAGACCACCCGCAAGATCCTCGGCGAATTCGTCGACAAGACGGGCATCCCGTTCTTCACGACGCAGATGGGCAAGGGCGTGATCGACGAGACGCACCCGCTGTGGCTCGGCAACGCGACGCTGTCCGACGGCGATTTCGTGCACCGCGCGATCGAACACGCGGACTGCATCATCAACGTCGGCCACGACGTGATCGAGAAGCCGCCGTTCTTCATGCGCGCGGACGACAAGACCGTGATCCACGTGAACTTCCTCGGCGCGCAGGTCGATCCCGTGTATTTTCCGCAGATCGAGGTGGTCGGCGACATCGCGAACGCGGTGTGGCAGATGAAGGAGGCGGTCGTCCCGCAGCCGCACTGGGATTTCGCGCGCTTCGCGATGATCAAGGAGCATTTCGACGCGCATCTGGAGAAGGGCCAGCACGATCCGCGCTTCCCGATGTACCCGGTGCGCATCGTCAACGACCTGTACAACGCGCTGCCGGTCGACGGGATCGTCTGTCTCGACAACGGCATGTACAAGATCTGGTTCGCGCGCTACTGGCGCGCGCACGAGCCGAACTCGCTGCTGCTCGACAACGCGCTCGCGTCGATGGGCGCGGGCGTGCCGTCGGCGATCGCGACGAAGATCGTGCATCCGCAGCGCAAGGTGATCGCCGTGTGCGGCGACGGCGGCTTCATGATGAATTCCCAGGAGCTCGAAACGGCCGTCCGGCTGAAGCTCGACATCGTCGTGATGATCCTGCGCGACGATGCGTTCGGGATGATTCGCTGGAAGCAGGAGAACATGAACTTCCCCGATTTCGCGATGACGCTGCAGAACCCCGATTTCGTGTCGTATGCGCAAAGCTACGGCGCACACGGGCACCGCGTCGAGGCGGCCGACGATCTCGAGCCGCTGCTGCGCGAGTGCCTGTCGTCGCCGGGCGTGCACGTGATCGACGTGCCGATCGACTATTCGGACAACGAACGCGTGCTGAACCGCGAGATCAAGCGCCTGTCGGCGCAGCTCTGAAGCCCCCGCTCACCGGAAGGAGCCGTTCCATGCTGAAGGAAACCTATCCGTACTACCTCGCCAACGAGGCCGTGTACGCGAACACCGATCTGGACGTGACGGACAAGTTCAGCGGCCAGGTCGCGACACGGGTCGCGCTGGCCGATGCCAGGGCGATCGACGCGGCGATCGGCGCGGCGGTCGACGCCGCGAAACCGATGCGCGAGCTGCCCGCGTACCGGCGGCAGGCGGTGCTCGACCATTGCGTCACGCGCTTTCGCGAGCGCTTCGACGAGCTGGCCGAGGCGCTGTGCATCGAGGCCGGCAAGCCGATCAACGATTCGAAGGGCGAAGTGACGCGGCTGATCGACACGTTCCGCGTGGCCTCCGAGGAATCGGTGCGCATCGACGGCGAGATCGTCAACCTCGAGATCTCCGCGCGTGCGCAGGGCTATACGGGCTACACGAAGCGCGTGCCGATCGGTCCGTGCTCGTTCATCTCGCCGTTCAACTTCCCGCTGAACCTCGCCGCGCACAAGGTCGCGCCGGCGCTCGCGGCCGGCTGCCCGTTCGTGCTGAAGCCCGCGAGCCGCACGCCGATCGGCGCGCTGATCATCGGCGAGGTGCTCGCGGAAACCGACCTGCCGAAGGGCGCGTTTTCGGTGCTGCCCGCGCATCGCGACGGCGCCGACCTGTTCACGACCGACGAGCGGTTCAAGCTGCTGTCGTTCACGGGGTCGCCCGCGGTCGGCTGGGCGCTGAAGGAGAAGGCCGGCAAGAAGAAAGTCGTGCTGGAACTCGGCGGCAATGCGGCCGCGATCGTCGATGCCGATCAGCGCGACCGGCTCGACTACGTGGTCGAGCGTCTCGCGTTCGGCGCGTACTACCAGTCCGGCCAGAGCTGCATCGGCGTGCAGCGGATCCTCGTGCATGCCGATCTCTACGACGCGCTGCGCGAGAAGCTGGTCGCGAAGACGCGTTCGCTGAAGATGGGCGATCCGAAGGACCCGGCAACCTTCGTCGGCCCGATGATCTCCGAAGGCGAGTCGCGCCGGCTGTCCGGCTGGATGGATGCGGCCGTCGCGGCGGGCGCGAGGATCGTCGCGGGCGGCAAGGTCGACGGCGCGATGTTCGAGGCGACGCTGCTGGAGAACGTCGGGCGCGAGCAGGACCTGTACCGGAAGGAGGCGTTCGGCCCGGTCGCGATCCTCGAGAAGTTCGAGCGGTTCGACGATGCGCTCGCGCGCGTGAACGACAGCGACTTCGGGTTGCAGGCGGGCGTGTTTACCGATTCGCTCACGCATGCGCAGCGTGCGTGGGACGAGCTGGAGGTCGGCGGCGTCGTGATCAACGACGTGCCGTCGTTCCGCGTCGACAACATGCCGTACGGCGGCGTGAAGGATTCGGGCCTCGGCCGCGAAGGGATCCGCTACGCGATCGAGGACATGACCGAATTGCGGCTGATGGTCGTGCGGCGCCGGTAGCGCACGGGCAGGCAGCGCGGTGCCGCGACGGCACGCGGGCGGGCGATGGCGCCGGCCCGCGTGCCGTTTTTCATGGCGGCGTATGGATCGGGCCGGTGCCGGTGCCGCCCGCCGCATGTCGCATGTCGCATGTCGTATGCCGAGCCCCGAGTCCTGAGTCCTGAGTCCTGAGCCCCGAGTCCCGAGTCCCGAGTCCCGAGTCCCGAGTCCCGAGTCCCGAGTCCCGACTCCCGAGT
>NZ_JPGL01000016.1 GCF_000732615.1 Burkholderia paludis | reverse complement strand
CCCCGAAAGCCCCGCCCGCACACCCGTCTGGCTCGTCTTTCTCACGTATCACCTTCACAAGTTGCACTAGTTCATTCATTTATAACGGTTTTTAGAATGAGGGGCCGCATGAGCATGTGCGCGTAAGTCCTTGTTCTAACTAACAAAATTCGTCAAAAAAGCGGGCCGCTCCCTTGACCGTGCCACACCCTTCCTCTAAAGTGGGAGACAGTGTGAGAAAGTGTATTTTTGTGTGATTTAGCGGGCTGTTCCGGCTAAATTCTCAGCATGGAGCGGGTGCTTCGGTGCCCTGAACGGGAGAGCGGAAAGTGTTCCAAGGGGCGTCGGCGCTGACGCTCGATGCGAAAGGGCGGATGTCGGTGCCGGCTCGCTATCGCGAAGCGCTGCAAGGACAGGCAGAAGGACGGGTGACTGTGACCAAGCACCCGGACGGCTGCCTGTTGCTGTTTCCGCGCCCCGAATGGGAGGTATTCCGCGCCAAGATCGCCGCGCTGCCGATGGACGCGCATTGGTGGCGACGAATTTTTCTCGGCAATGCGATGGACGTCGATCTCGACAGCGCGGGCCGGATTCTTGTATCGCCCGAGCTGCGCATGGCAGCCGGACTGGAAAAGGAAGTCATGTTGTTGGGAATGGGTAGTCACTTCGAGCTGTGGGATTCGCAGACCTACATCGCGAAGGAGCAGGCGGCGATGGCGCAGGGCATGCCCGACGCGCTGAAGAATTTCACGTTCTGATTGCGGTGACGGAGACGCCCGCGATGGGAAACGAATTGCAGCATCGGACGGTGCTGTTGGACGAAGCGGTCGAGTCGCTCGTGATGCGACCGGACGGCGTGTATGTCGACGGCACCTTTGGGCGCGGCGGTCATAGTCGCGCGGTGCTCGCGCGGCTGGCGCCGGCCGGGCGGCTGATCGCGTTCGACAAGGATCCGAGGGCGATCGAGACGGCGGAGGGCATCGCGGATGCCCGCTTCTCGATCGTGCATGACAGCTTTGCATCGATGCGCGATGCGCTTGCGGCGCGCGGCGTCGAGAAGGTGTCGGGTGTGTTGCTCGATCTGGGCGTGTCCTCGCCGCAGGTGGACGATCCGGCGCGCGGCTTCAGCTTCCGCGCCGATGGTCCGCTGGACATGCGGATGGATCCGACGCGCGGCGAGTCGGCCGCGGAATGGCTCGCGCGGGCTTCGGTGCAGGAATTGACGGAGGTGATACGGGATTATGGGGAAGAACGGTTTGCTTTTCAGATTGCAAAGGCGCTTGTTGCTCGCCGGGCAGAGTCCGACCGTCTTGGGCCTCTCGACACCACGGGCGAGCTTGCCCAAATCGTGGGTCACGTCGTCAAAACCCGTGAGAAGGGCAAGGATCCGGCAACCCGCACCTTTCAGGCTATACGGATTCACGTCAATCAAGAGCTTGCGGACCTGCAAGTCGTACTAGACGCGGCACTGTCGTTGCTGGAGCAAGGGGGGCGGCTGGTGGTCATCAGCTTTCATTCACTCGAGGACCGGATCGTCAAGCGATTCATGCAGGCGCACGCGAGTGCGCCCGCGGTCGATCGTCGCCTGCCGATCCGTGCCGTCGACCTCCCGAGCCCGCCGCTCAAGATCATCGGCCGTCATTTCCCGAGCGAAGCGGAAGTGGCGGCGAATCCGCGTGCCCGCTCGGCCGTGATGCGCATTGCGGAGCGCGTCACGCCATGAGCCGCTTCAACATCTTCCTGCTGATCATCGTGATGGGTTGCGCGCTGTCGGTCGTCAACTCGACGAACCAGCAGCGCCAGATCTTCATCCAGCTGCAGCGCGCGCAGTCGCAGGAGCGTCAGCTCCAGCAGGACTACGCGCAGCTCCAGTATCAGCAGAGCGCGTTGTCGAAGACGTCGCGCATCGAGCAGCTCGCGAACGATTCGCTGAAGATGCAGCCGATCTCGACCGGCCGCACGCAATACCTGACGCTGTCGCCGGGCGCCGCGAAGGCGACCGATGCGCCGATTCCGGCGTCGGCCGACGCGGCCGGCAAGGGCAAGGGGGGCGCGCGATGAAACCGTCGCCGAAACGCCAGAACGTGAAGTTCTCGTCGAGCCCCGTGCTGGGCGTGCATCTGCCGATGTGGCGCTCGAAGCTCGTCGTGTTCCTGCTGTTCATGGCGTTCGTCGCGCTGGCCGCGCGGGCATTCTGGATTCAGGGCCCCGGCAACGCGTTCTATCAGAAGCAGGGTGAAAGCCGCTATCAGCGCACGATCGAGCTGCCCGCGACGCGCGGCAAGATCCTCGACCGTAACGGGCTCGTGCTCGCGACGAGCCTGCCCGTGCGCGCGATCTGGGCGATTCCCGACGCGGTGCCGGACGATCTCGACGCCGACAAGGTCAACCAGCTCGGCCAGCTCCTCGGCATGACGCCGAAGGAACTGCGCGTAAAACTGTCGGAAGACAAGGGTTTCGTCTACGTGAAGCGCCAGGTGCCGATCGACGTCGCGGACAAGGTCGCCGCGCTCGACATTCCCGGTATCTATCAGCGCAACGAATACAAGCGCTTCTATCCGGAAGGCGAGATCACCGCCCACCTGATCGGTTTCACAAACGTCGAGGACGAAGGGCAGGAGGGCGTCGAGCTCGGCGACCAGAAGCTGCTGTCCGGCACGTCGGGCGTGCGTCGCGTGATCAAGGACCGGATGGGGCACATCGTCGAGGACGTCGCCGAACAGATCCCGCCGCACAACGGCACCGACGTCGACCTGTCGATCGACAGCAAGATCCAGTACATCGCATACGCGAACCTGAAGGCCGCCGTCGACAAGTTCAAGGCGAAGGCGGGCGCGGCGATGGTGGTCGACGTGCGCACCGGCGAGGTGCTCGCGCTCGTCAACTACCCGACGTACAACCCGAACGACCGCTCGCGCATGACGGGCGAGCAGCTGCGCAACCGGATCATGACCGACGTGTTCGAGCCGGGCTCGATCATGAAGCCGTTTACGGTGTCGCTCGCGCTCGACCTGCATCGCGTGACGCCGAACACGCTCGTCGAAACGGGTAACGGGCATTTCGTGCTCGACGGCGCGCCGATCACCGACGACGCGGGCTTCGGCACGCTGACGGTCGGCGGCGTGATCCAGAAATCGAGCAACATCGGCGCGACGAAGATCGCGATGACGATGCGGCCCGAGGAAATGTGGGACATGTATACGAGCATCGGCCTCGGCCAGGCGCCGAAGGTCGGGTTTCCGGGCGCGGTGGCCGGCCGTCTGCGGCCGTGGAAGAGCTGGCGGCGCATCGAGCAGGCGACGATGTCGTACGGTTACGGCCTGTCGGTGTCGCTGTTCCAGCTCGCGCGTGCCTACACGGCGATCGCGCACGACGGCGAGCTGATGCCCGTGACCATTTTCAAGACCGACCCCAATCAGCCGATCACGGGGACGCAGGTGTTTACGCCGACCACCGCGCGCGAAGTGCGTGCGATGCTCGAGACGGTGGTCGCGCCGGGCGGTACGTCGCCTGACGCAGCCGTGCCCGGCTACCGCGTCGGCGGCAAGAGCGGTACCGCGTACAAGCACGAAGGTCACGGCTACACACGCAAGTACCGCGCGTCGTTCGTCGGGATGGCGCCGATGCCGAATCCGCGCGTCGTGATCGCGGTGTCGGTCGACGAGCCGACCGCCGGCAGCCACTTCGGCGGCCAGGTGTCCGGCCCCGTATTCTCGGCGATTGCCGGCGACACGATGCGGGCGCTGAACGTGCCGCCGAACATGCCGATCAAGCAGCTCGTCGTGTCCGACGATTCGCCTGCGGCGCCTTCCGCAGCGGGCCCGCAAAAGCTGGCCGCGGGGAGCGGTGCGAAGCATATGATCGTATCCAGCACGACACGTAATTCACCAGGAGTGGTTCGATGAGCGCCGCCCGCAGTTCTCATCCGGCGCATCAGCAGATCGCAGCCGCGCTTGCGTGGCTGCGTCAGCATGTGGCCCCCGCAGCGCAACTGCATGCCGACACGCGCAGCCTCAAGGCTGGCGACGTGTTTCTCGCCTATGCGGTCGACGGGGCCGACAATCGTGCGTTCGCGATCGACGCCGTCGCGCGCGGCGCGGCTGCCGTGCTGTACCAGCCGGAAGGGCTGGCCGCGGCGCCGGCCGTGCCCGTCGCGCTGGCGGTGCCGGCGCTCGACCAGCTCGCCGGCGAGATCGCGAGCGGCTGGTACGGCGACCCGAGCGACAGCCTGCTTACGGTTGGCGTGACCGGCACGAACGGCAAGACGTCGTGCACGCATTGGATCGCCACCGCGCTGACGGCGCTGCACCAGCCGTGCGCGCTGATCGGCACGCTCGGCACCGGGATGCCCGGCCAGCTCGTGCCGACCGGTTTCACGACGCCCGACGCGCCGCAGCTGCAGCGCAGCCTCGCGCAATTGCGCGACGCCGGTGCGAAGGCCGTGGCAATGGAAGTCTCGTCGCATGCGCTGCATCAGGGGCGCGTGAACGGGACGGCATTCGACATCGCGGTGTTTACGAACCTCACGCAGGATCACCTCGACTATCACGGCACGTTCGATGCGTACGAAGCCGCCAAGGCGAAGCTGTTCGCGTGGCGCGGCCTGCGTGCGGCCGTCATCAATCGCGACGACGACGCCGGCCGCCGCCTGCTCGAGAAGCTGGCCGGCCGCGTGCGTACGATCGCATACGGGATCGGCGACGCGCCGGCACCCGATGCCGATCGCGAACTGGTCGCGCTCGACGTGCGCGCCACCGCGACGGGCACCGCATTCCGGCTGCGTTCGTCATGGGGCGACGCGGACGTCGAAGTCGGCACGCTCGGCATGTTCAACGTCAGCAACCTGCTCGCCGTGCTCGGCTCGCTGCTCGCGGCCGACGTGCCGTTCGACGCGGCGCTTGCCGAGATCGCGCGGCTCGAGTCGGTCAACGGCCGGATGCAGCGGCTCGGCGGCCGGCTGCAGAACGATGAACCGCTCGTCGTGATCGATTACGCGCACACGCCCGACGCCCTCGAGAAGACGCTCGACGCGCTGCGCCCGATCGCGGCGGCGCGCGGCGGCCGGCTCGTCTGCATGTTCGGCTGCGGCGGCGATCGCGACGCGACGAAGCGTCCGCTGATGGGCGCGATCGCGGAGCGGCTCGCCGACGAAACCGTCGTCACGAGCGACAACCCGCGCAGCGAGGATCCGCAGCGCATCATCGACCAGATCGTCGCCGGCATGACCGCGCCCGAACACGCGCGCCGCATCGAGGATCGCGCGAGCGCGATCCTGCAGGCCGTGCGCAGCGCGGCGCGCGAGGATGTCGTCGTGCTGGCCGGCAAGGGCCACGAGGCCACGCAGGAAATCATGGGCAAGAAACGGACGTTCTCCGATCAGGATCACGCGCGCCTCGCGCTGGCGGCGCGGGCGACGCACGGCAAGGGAGGCGCCGAATGACGATGCTCAGTCTCGGCGAAGCCGCCCGTCTGATTCCGGGCGCAACGGTGCACGGCGATGCGGGCGTCACGTTCGACCGCGTGTCGACCGACAGCCGCACGGCCGGCCCGGGCGACCTGTTCGTCGCGCTGAAGGGCGAGCGCTTCGATGCGCATGCGTTCCTCGGCGATGTCGCCGCGCGCGGCGCGGCTGCGGCGCTGGTCGAGCATGTGCCGGCCGGCGTGACGATGCCGGCGATCGTGGGCGGTGAAACACGTGCCGCGCTCGGCGCGCTTGCACACGGCTGGCGCAAACGATTCCCGTTGCCGCTCGTCGCGGTGACGGGCAGCAACGGCAAGACGACCGTCAAGGAAATGATCGCGTCGATCTTCGCGGCTGCGGTCGGCGCCGACGCACGGCTCGCGACGGCGGGCAACCTGAACAACGACGTCGGTCTGCCGCTGACGCTGCTGCGCCTGTCGGCCGCGCATCGTCTCGCGGTGATCGAGATCGGGATGAACCACCCGGGCGAGACCGAAATCCTCGCACGCCTCACGGCGCCGACGGTCGCACTCGTCAACAACGCGCAGCGCGAGCACCAGGAATTCATGGCGACGGTCGAAGCCGTCGCCCTCGAACACGCGTCCGTGATTCACGCGCTGCCGCCGGACGGCGTCGCGGTGTTCCCGGCCGACGATGCGTATGCGGGCATCTGGCGTGTCGCGGCGACCGGCAACCGGATCCTCGATTTCGCGTTGCACGACGCCGAGCGGCAGAACGATGCGCAGGTCATCGGCCGCCTGCACGGCGGCGAACTCGCGATCGACACGCCGGCGGGCGCTGTCACGGTGCGGTTGCGCGCGCTCGGCGAGCACAACGCGCGCAATGCGCTGGCCGCGACAGCCGCGGCGCTGGGCGCCGGCGTCGCGTTGGCGGCGGTCAAGCGGGGCCTCGAAGCGTTCGAGCCGGTCAAGGGCCGGCTGCAGGTCAAGCGGGCGGTCGCCGGCAACCTCGCGGGCGCGACGGTCGTCGACGATACGTACAACGCGAATCCCGATTCGATGCGGGCCGCGATCGACGTACTCGCCGCCCATCCGTCGCCGCGCGTGCTGGTGATCGGCGACATGGGCGAGGTGGGCGACGAAGGGCCGGCATTCCATCGCGAGATCGGCGCCTACGCGCGCGAGCGCGGGATCGACGCGCTGTTCGCGCTCGGCGACGCATCGCGCGATGCATGCGCGGCGTACGGTGAGGCGGCGCGCCATTTCGGCGATGTCGGCGCGCTGGTCGACGCATTGCTCGCGGCGGGCTACGGCGCGCAGGCGACGGTGCTCGTGAAGGGTTCGCGGTACATGAAGATGGAGCGCGTGGTCGACGCGCTGACGAATCAACCCGCGGCGGGCACGGCGCCCGCCGCTCACTGAGTAGAAGGAAGGAAGCATGCTGCTGGCGCTGGCGCAATGGCTGCAAGGAGACGCAAGCTTTTTGCGCTTGTTCACGTACCTCACGTTCCGTGCGGTGATGGCCACCATCACCGCGCTCGGGATCGGGCTCGTGTGCGGACCCTGGGTGATCCGCAAGCTGACGCAAATGAAGGTCGGTCAGGCCGTGCGCAAGGACGGCCCGCAGACGCACCTCGTCAAGTCGGGCACGCCGACGATGGGCGGCGTGCTGATCCTGATCGGCATCGCGGTCGCGACGCTGCTGTGGGGCGACCTGACGAACCGTTTCATCTGGATCGTGATGCTCGTCACGTTCGGTTTCGGCGTGATCGGCTGGGTCGACGATTACCGCAAGGTCGTCCACAAGGATCCGCGCGGGATGTCGTCGCGTGAAAAGTATTTCTGGCAATCGGTGATCGGGCTGTTCGCGGCCGTCTACCTCGCGTTCAGCGTGTCCGAGGCGAACAACGTGCGCGTGTTCGACCTGTTCATGGCGTGGGTGCGGAGCGGGCTGTCGATGGGGCTGCCGGCGCGCGCCGACCTGATGCTGCCGTTCCTGAAGTCGATCAGCTATCCGCTCGGCGTCTGGGGCTTCATCGTGCTGACCTACTTCGTGATCGTGGGCGCGAGCAACGCGGTGAACCTGACCGATGGCCTCGATGGTCTCGTGATCATGCCGGTCGTGCTGGTCGGCGCGTCGCTGGGTGTGTTCGCGTACGTGATGGGCAGCGCGGTCTATTCAAAATACCTGCTGTTCCCGCACATCCCGGGCGCGGGCGAACTGCTGATCTTCTGTTCCGCGATGGGCGGGGCAGGGCTCGCGTTCCTCTGGTACAACACGCACCCCGCGCAGGTGTTCATGGGCGACGTCGGCGCGCTGGCGCTCGGCGGCGCGCTCGGCACGGTCGCGGTGATCGTGCGCCAGGAAATCGTGCTGTTCATCATGGGCGGCATCTTCGTGGCCGAAACGCTGTCGGTGATGCTGCAGGTTTCGTGGTTCAAGTACACGAAGAAGCGTTACGGCGAAGGGCGGCGCCTGCTGAAGATGGCGCCGCTGCATCACCATTTCGAATTGTCCGGCTGGAAGGAAACGCAGGTGGTCGTGCGTTTCTGGATCATCACGCTGATGCTGTGCCTGTTCGGTCTGACCACCCTCAAGCTGCGGTAAAGGAAAGGTAACAAGGATGTCTGGCGAGATGTTTGGAGATCGGCAACGGCCGATGGTGCTCGTACTGGGGCTCGGGGAATCGGGTCTCGCGATCGCGCGATGGTGCGCGAGGCACGGGTGCCGGCTGCGCATTGCCGATACCCGCGAGGCGCCGCCGAACCTTGCCGCGCTGCAGGCCGAAGGCATCGATGCGGAATTCGTCGGCGGGCCGTTCGCGCCCGCGCTGCTCGACGGCGGCGTCGAGATCGTCGGGCTGAGCCCCGGGCTGTCGCCGCTTGAACCGGCGCTCGCGGCGCTGGTCGCGGCCGCGAACGAGCGCGGGATCGCCGTGTGGGGTGAACTGGAGTTCTTTGCGCAGGCGCTGCGCGCGCTCGGCACGAGCGGCTACCAGCCGAAGGTGCTCGCGATCACGGGCACCAACGGCAAGACCACGACGACGAGCCTCACGGGCCTGCTGTGCCAGCGTTCGGGCAGGAAGGTCGCCGTCGCGGGCAACATCAGCCCCGCGATGCTCGACCGGCTGGCGGGCGCGATCGACGAAACGGCGCTTCCGGACGTGTGGGTGCTCGAACTGTCGAGCTTCCAGCTCGAGACCGCGCGCACCTTCGCGCCCGATGCGGCCGCGATCCTGAACATCACGCAGGATCATCTCGACTGGCACGGCAGCTTCGACGCGTATGCGGCGGCAAAGGGCCGGATCTTCGGCGCGACGACGACGCGCGTGCTGAACTGCGACGACGCGGCCGTGATGAAGTTCGCGCCGGCCGCAGGCGCGGCCGACGCGCCGCGTACGGTCACGTTCGGCCTGAACGAACCGACGCAGGACGGCGATTACGGGCTGACCCGCGACAACGGCATCGCATGGCTGGTGGAAGCCATCGATCGCGAGGCGCCGGATGAAGCGGCGGCGACGAGCCGCCGGCGCAAGCGCGACGCGCACACGCCCGACATCGCGCAGAAGCGCCTGATGCCGGTCGACGCGCTGCGGATTCGCGGGCTGCACAACGCGGCGAACGCGCTGGCCGCATTCGCGCTCGCGCGGGCGATCGACCTGCCGGCCGCGCCGCTGCTGCATGCGCTGCGCGAGTATCGCGGCGAAGCGCATCGTGTCGAAGTGATTGCGACGATCGACGACGTGGACTACGTCGACGACAGCAAGGGCACGAACGTCGGCGCGACGGTTGCCGCGCTCGACGGGCTCGCGCAGAAGATCGTGCTGATCGCGGGCGGGGACGGCAAGGGACAGGACTTCGCGCCGCTGGTCGCGCCGGTGGCGCGCTGGTGCCGCGCGGTGATGCTGATCGGCCGCGACGCGCCGGCGCTGCGCGACACGCTCGCCGAAACGGGCGTGCCGCTCGCCGGCCACGAGACGCTCGAAGGCGCGGTGCGTGCGGCGGCCGAGCTGGCGGAGCCGGGCGATGCCGTACTGCTGTCGCCCGCGTGTGCAAGCCTCGACATGTTCAGGAACTACGCCCATCGCGCAGAGGTGTTCCGCGCGGCGGTCGACGAAATCGCCATCGACAAAGGAGCGACGCCATGAGCTGGTCCGATCGCCTCGTCTCCCGCTTCAACGACCGACGCGATACCGGCGGCAATGCCGCGGGCGGTCGCGTCGCATCGGCCACGCGCGCCGCGACGGGCGGCCTCGCGAGCGTCGTCAACGGCGTGCGCCCGAGCCGTTCGCGAATGCTCGACTTCGACTATTCGCTGCTGTGGGTTGCGATCGCGCTGCTCGGGCTCGGCGTCGTGATGGTCTATTCGGCGTCGATTGCGATGCCCGATTCGCCGAAATACGCGTCGTATCACGATTACGCGTTCCTGATGCGCCACTGCGTGTCGCTCGTCGTCGCGTTCGTCGCGGCGGTGGTCGCGTTTCGCGTGCCGGTGTCGACGTGGGACAAGTACGCGCCGCATCTCTTCCTGATCGCGCTCGTCGGCCTCGTGATCGTGCTGATTCCGCACGTCGGCAAGGGCGTGAACGGCGCGCGCCGCTGGATTCCGCTCGGCATCACGAACATGCAGCCGTCGGAAATCATGAAGCTCGCGGTGACGATCTACGCGGCGAACTACACGGTGCGCAAGCAGGAATACATGCAGAGCTTCGCGAAGGGCTTCCTGCCGATGGCGTTCGCGGTCGGCCTGGTCGGCGCGCTGCTGCTGCTCGAGCCGGACATGGGCGCGTTCATGGTGGTCGCGGCGATCGCGATGGGCGTGCTGTTCCTCGGCGGCGTGAACGGAAAGCTGTTCGGCGGGCTCGTCGCGACGGCGGTCGGCACCTTCACGATGCTCGTGTGGCTGTCGCCGTGGCGTCGCGAGCGGATCTTCGCGTATCTCGATCCGTGGGACGAGCGCTACGCGCAGGGCAAGGCGTACCAGCTCACGCACTCGCTGATCGCGTTCGGGCGCGGCGAGTGGTTCGGCGTCGGCCTCGGCGGCAGCGTCGAGAAGCTGAACTACCTGCCTGAAGCGCATACCGACTTCATCCTCGCGGTGATCGGCGAGGAACTGGGCTTCGTCGGCGTGCTGGTCGTGATCCTGCTGTTCTACTGGATCGTGCGCCGCGCGTTCGAGATCGGCCGCCAGGCGCTCGCGCTCGACCGCACGTTCGCGGGCCTGACGGCGAAAGGCATCGGCATCTGGTTCGGCGCGCAGACCTTCATCAACATGGGCGTGAACCTCGGGCTGCTGCCGACCAAGGGGCTGACGCTGCCGCTCGTGAGCTACGGCGGCTCGGGCATTCTGCTCAACTGCATCGCCCTCGCGGTGCTGCTGCGGGTCGACTACGAAAACCGGGTGCTGATGCGCGGAGGGAAGGTATGACCGCGTCGCGACGTACGCTGATGGTGATGGCGGGCGGCACCGGGGGCCACGTGTTCCCGGGGCTCGCGGTCGCGCACCGGATGGAAGCGGCGGGCTGGCGCGTCGTATGGCTCGGCAATCCGGCCGGGATGGAAGCGACGCTCGTGCCGAAGCACGGCATTCCGATGGAATACGTTCGGTTCGGCGGGCTGCGCGGCAAGGGGCTGAAGACCAAGCTGACGCTGCCGGTCAATCTGCTGCGCGCGTGCTGGCAGAGCCTCGGCGCGCTGCGCCGCGTGCGGCCGGACGTCGTGCTCGGAATGGGCGGCTACATCACGTTCCCGGCGGGCGTGATGACCGCGCTGTCGGGCCGTCCGCTCGTGCTGCATGAACAGAACTCGATCGCGGGCCTGACGAACAAGGTGCTCGCGAAATTCGCGAAACGCGTGCTCGTCGCATTTCCCGGCGCGCTGCCGCACGCGGAATGGACGGGCAACCCGATTCGCGCGGAACTTGCGGGCACGGAAGCACCCAAAGCACGCTACGCGTCGCGCAGCGGCCCGCTGAACGTGCTGGTCGTCGGCGGCAGCCTCGGTGCGGCCGCGCTGAACGAAGTCGTGCCGCGCGCATTGGCGATGCTGGCGCCGGGCGAGCGCCCGCGCATCGTGCATCAGGCCGGCGCGAAGCACATCGACGCACTGAAGGCGAATTACGAAGCAGCCGGTTTCGCGGCCGGAGAGGACGTGCGGCTCGTGCCGTTCATCGACGACATGGCGGCCGCGTACGCGGCGGCGGATCTCGTGATCTGCCGGTCGGGCGCGATGACGGTGTCGGAGATCGCGGCGGTGGGCGTGGCGGCGCTGTTCGTGCCGTTCCCGTACGCGGTCGACGATCACCAGACGAGCAACGCGGCGTTCCTCGCCGATGCGGGCGCGGCGGTGCTGGTGCAACAACGCGACCTGTCGGCGGATCTGCTCGCCGACTGGCTGCGCGGCCAGTCGCGGGCATCGCTCGCGGACATGGCGGAACGTTCGCGCTCGCTGGCGAAGCCCGAGGCCACCGACGAGGTCGCGCGCGTGTGCGCGAAGGCGGCCGGCGCGAACCTGGAAGAACATCAATGAAACAACCCACACGCTCACATCGCTCGCTCGGGAGGGCTCGACCCTTCCGTCCCCACCATGCGTCTCTTTCGGGGCATGCGGCGGCCCGGCGGAGGCTGACATGAAACATATCGTCAAACACATTCATTTCGTCGGAATCGGCGGCTCGGGCATGAGCGGCATCGCCGAGGTGCTCGTCAACCTCGGCTACGAGGTCAGCGGCTCGGACCTGTCGCGCAATGCGGTGACCGATCGTCTCCAGGCGCTCGGCGCACGGATCGCGATCGGCCATGACGCGGCAAACATCGAGGGGGCGAACGCGGTCGTCGTGTCGACGGCGGTGCGCTCGGACAATCCGGAAGTGCTCGCCGCGCGCCACCGGCGCGTGCCGATCGTGCAGCGGGCGGTGATGCTCGCGGAGCTGATGCGCCTGAAGCAGGGGATCGCGATCGCCGGCACGCACGGCAAGACCACGACGACGAGCCTCGTCGCGAGCGTGCTGGCGGCGGGCGGGCTCGACCCGACCTTCGTGATCGGCGGGCGGCTGATCAGCGCCGGCGCGAATGCGCGGCTGGGCACCGGCGATTTCATCGTGGCCGAGGCCGACGAGTCGGACGCGTCGTTCCTGAACCTGTATCCGGTGATCGAAGTCATCACGAACATCGATGCCGACCACATGGACACCTACGGCCACGATTTCGCGCGGCTCAAGCAGGCGTTCATCGAATTCACGCAGCGCCTGCCGTTCTACGGCAGCGCGGTGGTGTGCGTCGACGATCCGAACGTGCGGCAGATCATCCCGTTCATCTCGAAGCCGGTGGTGCGCTACGGCCTGTCGCCGGACGCGCAGGTGCGCGCGGAAGACATCGATGCGCGCGACGGCCGGATGCACTTCACGGTCATCCGCGAAGGGCGTGCGCCGCTCGCGGTCGTGCTGAACCTGCCGGGTCTGCACAACGTGCAGAACGCGCTGGCGGCGATCGCGATCGCGACCGATCTCGGCGTCGACGACGACGCGATCCAGCAGGCGCTGGCCGAATTCAACGGCGTCGGCCGGCGCTTCCAGCGTTACGGCGAGGTGCCGGGCGCGGACGGCGGCCACTACACGCTGATCGACGACTACGGCCATCACCCGGTCGAGATGGCCGCGACGATCGCGGCCGCGCGCGGCGCGTTCCCGGGCCGCCGCCTCGTGCTGGCGTTCCAGCCGCATCGCTATACGCGCACGCGCGACTGCTTCGACGATTTCGTCAACGTGCTGTCGACGGTCGATGCGCTGGTGCTGACGGAAGTCTACGCGGCCGGCGAGGCCGCGATCTCGACGGCCAACGGCGACGCGCTGTCGCGTGCGCTGCGCGAGGTGGGGAAGGTTGACCCGGTGTTCGTCGCGACGGTGGACGACGTGCCGGATGCATTGGCGAAGGTCGCGCGCAACGGCGACGTGGTGATCACGATGGGCGCGGGTTCGATCGGCGGCGTGCCGGCGAAGCTCGTGCAACACATTCAACAGAAGGCATGACATGAGCGGGATCGATCCGAAACGTTTCGGCAAGGTGGCAGTGTTGTTCGGCGGCGAATCCGCCGAGCGCGAGGTGTCGCTGACCTCGGGCCGCCTCGTGCTGCAGGGCCTGCGTGACGCGGGCGTTGATGCGCATCCGTTCGACCCGGCCGAGCGGCCGCTGTCGGCGCTGAAGGACGAAGGCTTCGTGCGCGCGTTCAACGCGCTGCACGGCGGCTACGGCGAGAACGGCCAGATCCAGGGCGCGCTCGATTTCTATGGCATCCGCTACACGGGCAGCGGCGTGCTCGGGTCGGCGCTCGGGCTCGACAAGTTCCGCACGAAGCTCGTGTGGCAGCAGACGGGCGTGCCGACGCCGCCGTTCGAGACGGTGATGCGCGGCGACGACCTCGCCGCACGCGCGACCGACATCGTCGCGAAGCTCGGGCTGCCGCTGTTCGTGAAGCCGGCGAGCGAAGGCTCGAGCGTGGCGGTGCTGAAGGTGAAGACGGCCGACGCGCTGCCGGCCGCGCTCGAGGAAGCCGCGAAGCACGACAGGATCGTGATCGTCGAGAAGAGCATCGAAGGCGGGGGCGAATACACCGCGTGCATCGCCGGCGATCTCGATCTGCCGCTGATCAAGATCGTGCCGGCGGGCGAGTTCTACGACTACCACGCGAAATACGTGGCCGACGACACGCAGTACCTGATCCCGTGCGGCCTGCCGGCCGAACAGGAAGCGGAGCTGAAGCGCATCGCGCGCCGGTCGTTCGACGTGCTCGGCTGCACCGACTGGGGCCGTGCGGACTTCATGCTGGACGCCGCCGGCAACCCGTACTTCCTGGAAGTGAACACCGCGCCGGGCATGACCGACCACTCGCTGCCGCCGAAGGCGGCGCGCGCGGTCGGCATCAGCTACTCGGAGCTGGTGGTGAAAGTGCTGGCGCTCACGCTCAACGACTGAAGCAGGAACGGAAAGACGTCATGTGGAACAACGTTCGCCAACTCAACCTTGCCGCCAGCGCGCTGTACGCGATGCTGCTGCTCGTGTTGGCGGCGGCCGGCTGCTACTGGCTGATCCAGCGCCCGACGTTCGCGCTGCGGGAAATCCGCATCGACGGCGACACCGAGCACATCAATTCGCCGACGGTGCGCGCGGGTGTGGTCGGCCGGCTGAAGGGCAATTTCTTCACGGTCGATCTCGATGCGGCGCGCACCGCGTTCGAGCAGATGCCGTGGGTGCGCCACGCGAGCGTGCGCCGGGTGTGGCCGAATGCGCTGGCTGTCACGCTCGAGGAGTACAAACCGCTCGGGACCTGGGGCAGCGACCAGCTCGTGAGCGTCGACGGCGAGCTGTTTACCGCGAACCAGGGCGAGCTGGAACAGGAATTGCCGGCGTTCGACGGCCCGGAAGGCAGTGCGAAGGAAGTCGTCACGCGGTATCGCGACTTCGGGAAATGGTTTGCGCCGCTGAAGGCGGCGCCGGAAGAAGTGACGCTGTCGGCGCGCTACGCGTGGACGGTGAAGCTGTCGAACGGCATGCAGGTCGAGCTGGGCAAGGAACGCAACAGCGACACCCTGCATGACCGGAGTCAGCGCCTGGTGGCCGCGTGGCCGGCCGTCACGGAGCGCTGGGGCAACGACATCGAGTACGCGGACCTGCGCTATCCGAACGGATTCGCGATTCGCGCGGCAGGCATGCGGTTCCTGACCGATACCGACAAGCGCAAGAAGTAACGAGAGATCACACGCAAGAGCACTTTATGAGCAAAGACTACAAGGATCTGCTGGTTTCCCTCGACATCGGCACGTCGAAGGTGGTGGCCATCGTCGCCGAGCTGAAGGGCGAGGGTCACTACGAGGTGATCGGTCTCGGCCAGAGCGAGTCGAAGGGTCTGAAGAAAGGTGTGGTGGTCAACATCGAGGCCACCGTGCAGTCGATCCAGCGCGCGCTCGAGGAAGCCGAGCTGATGGCCGACTGCAAGATCACCAACGTGTTCACGGGGATCGCCGGCAGCCACATCCGCAGCTTCAACTCGAGCGGGATGGTCGCGATCAAGGACAAGGAAGTCACGCAGACGGACGTCGCGCGCGTGATCGAGACCGCCAAGGCGATCAACATCCCGACCGACCAGCAGGTGCTGCACATCCTCACGCAGGAATTCATCATCGACGGCCAGGAAGACGTGCGCGAGCCGATCGGGATGAGCGGCATCCGGCTGGAAGTGAAGGTGCACATCGTGACGGGCGCGGTGAGCGCCGCGCAGAACATCGTCAAGTGCGTGCGCCGCTGCGGGCTCGAAGTGAACGATCTGATCCTGCAGCCGCTCGCGTCGTCGCTGGCCGTGCTGACGGAGGACGAAAAGGATCTCGGCGTGGTGCTGGTCGACATCGGCGGCGGCACGACGGACATCGCGATCTTCGCCGAAGGCGCGATTCGCCATACCGCGGTGATTCCGATCGCCGGCGACCAGATCACGAGCGACATCGCGATGGCGCTGCGTACGCCGACGCCGGATGCGGAAGACATCAAGGTCGGCTACGGGATCGCGAAGCAGGCGCTCGCCGATCCGGACGAGATGGTCGAAGTGCCGGGGCTCGGCGAGCGCGGCCCGCGCACGCTGTCGCGCCAGGCGCTCGCGGCCGTGATCGAGCCGCGTGTCGAGGAGCTGTTCTCGCTCGTGCAGCAGGTGGTGCGCGAATCGGGTTACGAAGAACTGCTGAGCTCCGGCGTGGTCATTACCGGCGGTGCGTCGATGATGCCGGGCATGGTCGAGCTCGGCGAGGACATTTTCCTGAAGCCGGTGCGCATCGGCGCGCCGGAGTATGCGGGCGGCCTGTCCGACGTCGTGCGCAATCCGCGCTATTCGACGGCGATGGGGCTGCTCGTCGAAGGCAGCGCGCAGCGCATGCGCGGCCGCAAGGTCGCCGTGCAGTCCGGCAACGCGGGGCAGGTGTTCTCGCGGATGAAGGAGTGGTTCCTGAGCAATTTTTAAGCATCCAAGCGGCTCGGCATGCCGAGCCAGCCCCCCGGGGGCGGGAAAGCCCGGGACGGCCCGGCGTTTTCCGAGGAAGAACCGAATCGAAATTCGCGCCGGTGCCGGCGGCTGGCGCGCGACAGGGGGTTGCCCGATCTCCTGCCGAATAACGGCCGAGTAGCAGTATTTCTCTTGACGGAGGCAACAATGGAATTCGAAATGCTGGAAACCGAAACCAACGGCACCATCATCAAGGTGGTGGGCGTTGGCGGCGCTGGCGGCAATGCCGTCCAGCACATGATCAACCGCGGCGTGCAGGGCGTCGACTTCATCGTGATGAACACGGATGCGCAGGCGCTGTCGCGTTCGCGCGCATCGTCGGTGATCCAGCTCGGCAACACGGGCCTCGGCGCCGGTGCGAAGCCGGAAATGGGCCGTGCGGCAGCGGAAGAAGCGCGCGAGCGCATCGCCGACGCGCTGCGTGGCGCGCACATGGTCTTCATCACGGCCGGCATGGGCGGCGGCACGGGCACGGGCGCAGCGCCGGTGGTCGCGCAGATCGCGAAAGAGATGGGCATCCTGACGGTGGGTGTCGTCAGCAAGCCGTTCGAGTTCGAAGGCGGCAAGCGCATGCGCGTCGCCGAAGCCGGCTCGCAGCAACTGGAGGATCACGTCGACTCGCTGATCGTCGTTCTGAACGACAAGCTGTTCGACGTGATGGGCGACGATGCCGAGATGGACAAGTGCTTCCAGTGCGCGGACGACGTGTTGAACAACGCAGTGGCCGGCATCGCGGAAATCATCAACGTCGATGGCCTCGTGAACGTCGACTTCGAAGACGTGAAGACGGTGATGGGCGAGCAGGGCAAGGCGATGATGGGCACGGCGACGGTTGCCGGCGTCGATCGCGCACGCCTCGCGGCGGAACAGGCCGTGGCGAGCCCGCTGCTCGAAGGCGTCGATCTGTCGGGTGCGCGCGGCGTGCTGGTCAACATCACGTCGAGCCGTTCGCTGCGCCTGTCGGAAACGCGCGAAGTGATGAACACGATCAAGAGCTACGCGGCGGAAGACGCGACCGTGATCTTCGGTGCGGTGTACGACGATGCGATGGGCGATGCACTGCGCGTGACGGTCGTGGCGACGGGTCTGGGCCGTGCGGCGAAGAAGCAGCAGTCGGCACCGATGACGCTGCTGCGCACGGGTACGGACAACCAGCCGGTCAGCGCGGTCTCGCACGGCTATGCCCCGACGCATCACGTCAGCACGGCCGACTACGGCGCGCTCGATACGCCGGCGGTGTGGCGCAATTCGCGCGAAACCGCGGCATCGCACGTGCAGGCGCTGCAGGAGAAGGGTGTCGACACGTACGACATCCCGGCATTCCTGCGCAAGCAGGCTGACTGACGCAAACACAGGCGAAGCCGCGGCGAGACTGCCGCGGTATCGCCGGCGTGACGGATGCTACGGACCACGACAGGCCGCGTCGGCAGCGACGCCGGGCCGGGAAACGTGCCCTCTTCGCTCGTGCGAGGCGGGATGGGCCGTGCTGTCCGCAACACGCTGAAAAACCGTATCGCTATGAGGGACCAGCCATGATTCAAGTGGGCGACGCGCTGCCCGACGCGCAATTGTTCGAATTCATCGACGACGCGCGCGAAGGGTGCACGCTGGGGCCGAATGCCTTCAGCGTGCGCGACCAGGTTGCGGGGAAGCGGGTGGTGATCTTCGGATTGCCGGGCGCTTTCACGCCGACCTGCTCCGCGCAGCATGTGCCGGGCTACGTCGAACACGCCGAGCAGCTGCGCTCGGCGGGCATCGACGAGATCTGGTGCGTGTCCGTCAACGACGCATTCGTGATGGGCGCATGGGGACGTGATCTGCACACCGCGGGCAAGGTGCGCATGATGGCGGACGGCAGCGCGGCTTTCACTCATGCGCTGGGGCTGACGCAGGATTTGTCCGCGCGTGGCATGGGAATTCGTTCCCTGCGCTACGCGATGGTGATTGACGGCGGTGTGGTCAAGACGCTGGCCGTCGAGGCGCCGGGCAAATTCGAAGTGAGCGATGCGGCGAGTGTTCTCGCGACGTTGACGTCCTGATCGTGCGGTGCGCCGTTGCCTGCCGGCAACGCTGCTCACCGGCCTTCGGGGCAGTTGTAACACGGGCCGATGACCGGAAACGCCTCCGTTCCGGGCATCGGCCCGTCCCGTATTCGCCAGGGTAAACGGCTGAAACAGATTGATACGCAGTTTCAAACTGCGCTGAATAGGGAATTACGCTATAATCCCTCCTATCGAATATAACTCCTGATTGAATTCTTCAATCACGACGAAGAACACCATGCTGAAGCAGCGCACCATCAAATCCATCGTGAAGACCGTGGGGATCGGTGTCCACTCGGGCCGCAAGATCGAGCTGACGCTCCGTCCCGCCGCGCCGGGCACGGGCATCGTCTTTTCGCGCGTCGACCTTCCCACGCCCGTCGACATTCCCGCCGCGGCGACGTCGATCGGCGACACGCGGCTCGCGTCGGTGCTGCAGAAGGATGGCGTGCGCGTCTCGACCGTCGAGCACCTGATGTCGGCGTGTGCCGGCCTGGGCATCGACAATCTCTATGTCGACGTGACGGCCGAGGAAATCCCGATCATGGACGGCAGCGCGGCGACCTTCGTGTTCCTGATCCAGTCCGCCGGGATCGAGGAGCAGAACGCGCCGAAGCGCTTCATCAAGGTGAAGAAGACGGTCGAGATCCGCGACGGCGACAAATTCGCGCGTCTCGATCCGTACTTCGGTTTCAAGCTGAAGTTCTCGATCGACTTCCGCCACCCGGCCGTCGACAAGACCGGCCAGGAACTCGAGGTCGATTTCGCGAATACGTCGTACGTGCGCGAGATTGCGCGCGCGCGCACGTTCGGTTTCGCGCATGAGGCCGAGATGCTGCGCGAGATGGGTCTCGCCCGCGGCGGCAGCATGGAAAACGCGATCGTGCTCGACGAGTACCGCATCCTGAACAACGACGGGCTGCGCTACGACGACGAATTCGTGAAGCACAAGATGCTCGATGCGATCGGCGACCTGTACGTGATCGGTCATCCGCTGCTGGCGTCGTATACGGCGTACAAATCGGGCCACGGACTGAACAACGCGCTGCTGCGCGAACTGCTCGCGCACGAGGATGCGTACGAGATCGTCACGTTCGACGATTCGCAGGCCGCGCCGAAGGGCTTTGCGTTCGACATGCAGACGGCCTTCGCCTGACCGGCGTTCGGCGCAAGCAAAAAAGCGGCCCTCGGGCCGCTTTTTTATTGGCCGGGCGATGCCGGCGCGGGCGCCGGCTCAGCGCGGTTTCGCGCCATGCCGTGCCGCCATCCGCGCGAGCGCGGCTTGCAGCGGCGACGGTTCGAGGTGATCGGCCAGGTCGCGCAGCGCGGCCGCGCCGACCGACGTCATCCGCGCCTGTTTCACGTGCGGCGGCTCCGGCGCATCCTTCGGGCGCACGCGCACGCGCAGCGTCGAGACCGGCCAGCCGCGCTTCTGCAGATCGCCGAGCAGCCGCGGCTCGACCTGTCGCAGCCGCGCGGCCAGCGCGTTGTGCGCGGCAAAGAGGGTCAGGGTGCCGTCCTTCACGAAGCCGGGTTCGACGTGATTCGCCAGATAGTCGGGCAGGAGCGCGGCAAGATCGCGCTGCAGCGACGCGACCTGTTCGACACCGGCGCGCAGCGCCGCGAACGCGTCCGTGCGATTGAGCACCTCGGACACGGGTTGCGGGCGATACGCGGCGAGCGGGCCGAAACGCTTGGAAAATCGGTTCATCGAGACATTCTTCGGGCGCGCACGCGCGCGGACGGTTGACGCCGATTGTACCCGCGCCGGCCCGCGCACGGGCGGCTTTCGCCCCATGCGCCCGGCTGTCGGCGCGCAATGCCGGTCCGGCCGAGACTCGGGCGCATGCTTTCCCGCGTGCTAAAATTCGACGTTTGAGTCCACTAATTCGCTAAGCCGCCGAGGCTCGGGCGCCGGGGCGCGCAATACGCGCCGGGCGCCGGTGCTGCGACGCAGGATCCGATCCGATGACAACCGGTTTTCTCCAGAAAATTTTTGGCAGCCGCAACCAGCGGCTCGTCAAGCAATACCAAAAGACCGTCACGACGATCAATGCGCTCGAAACGCAGATCGAGAAGCTGACGGACGACCAGTTGCGCGGCAAGACGGACGAATTCCGCCAGCGGATCGCGGCCGGCGAGTCGCTCGACAAGCTGCTGCCCGAGGCGTTCGCGGTCTGTCGCGAGGCGAGCCGCCGCGTGCTGAAGATGCGGCACTTCGACGTGCAGATGATCGGCGGCATGGTGCTCCACTACGGCAAGATCGCGGAAATGCGCACCGGCGAGGGCAAGACGCTCGTCGCGACGCTGCCCGTGTACCTGAATGCGCTGGCGGGCCGCGGCGTGCACGTCGTGACGGTCAACGACTACCTCGCGCAGCGCGACGCCGAATGGATGGCGCGCCTCTACAACTTCCTCGGTCTGTCGGTCGGCATCAACCTGTCCGGCATGGAACACGACCAGAAGCAGCAGGCCTACGCGGCGGACATCACGTACGGCACGAACAACGAGTTCGGCTTCGACTACCTGCGCGACAACATGGTCTACGAGACCGACGCGCGCGTGCAGCGGGCGCTGAACTTCGCGGTCGTCGACGAAGTGGACTCGATCCTGATCGACGAGGCGCGTACGCCGCTGATCATTTCGGGCCAGGCCGAGGATCACACCGAGCTGTACGTGCGGATGAACGCGCTGCCGCCGCTGCTCGAGCGCCAGATCGGCGAGGAGAAGGCCGACGGCACGGGCGTCGAGAAGCCGGGCGACTACACGCTCGACGAAAAGGCGCGCCAGGTGTTCCTGACCGAATCGGGCCACGAGAAGGCCGAGCGCCTGCTCGCCGATTGGGGGCTGATCGGCGAGGGCGAGAGCCTGTATGCGCCGCAGAACATCACGCTGATGCACCACGTGTACGCTGCGCTGCGCGCCCACACGCTGTTCCACAAGGATCAGCACTATGTCGTGCAGAACGGCGAAGTGGTGATCGTCGACGAATTCACGGGCCGCCTGATGGCCGGCCGCCGCTGGTCCGACGGCCTGCACCAGGCCGTCGAGGCGAAGGAACACGTGAAGATCCAGAGCGAGAACCAGACGCTCGCATCGATCACGTTCCAGAACTACTTCCGGATGTACGCGAAGCTGGCCGGCATGACCGGTACCGCGGACACCGAAGCATACGAATTCAACGAGATCTACGGTCTCGAGACGGTCGTGATCCCGACCAACCGTCCGCCGAAGCGGATCGACAAGCAGGACCAGATCTACAAGACGGCCAAGGAGCGCTATGACGCGGTGATCCGCGACATCCGCGACTGCTACGAGCGCGGCCAGCCGGTGCTGGTCGGCACGACGTCGATCGAGAACTCGGAACTGCTGTCGCACCTGCTGAAGCAGGCCGGGCTGCCGCACGAGGTGCTGAACGCGAAGCAGCACGAGCGCGAAGCGGCGATCGTCGCGGAAGCCGGCCGTCCGAAACGCGTGACGATCGCGACCAACATGGCCGGTCGCGGTACCGACATCGTGCTCGGCGGCAACGCCGAGAAGCAGGCCGCGTTCATCGACGCCGACGATGCGATTCCCGCCGACGAAAAGGCGCGCCGCATCCAGCAGCTGCACGACGAGTGGGAAACGCTGCACGAGCAGGTGAAGGCCGCGGGCGGCCTGCACATCATCGGCACCGAACGCCACGAATCGCGCCGGATCGACAACCAGCTGCGCGGCCGTGCGGGCCGCCAGGGCGATCCGGGCTCGTCGCGCTTCTACCTGTCGCTCGACGATCCGCTGCTGCGCATCTTCGCGGGCGACCGCGTGCGCTCGATCATGGATCGCCTGAAGATGCCGGAAGGCGAGGCGATCGAGGCCGGCATCGTCACGCGCTCGATCGAATCCGCGCAGCGCAAGGTCGAAGCGCGCAACTTCGACATCCGCAAGCAGCTGCTCGAATACGACGACGTGTCGAACGACCAGCGCAAGGTGATCTACCAGCAGCGCAACGAACTGCTCGAAGCGCACGACATCACCGAGACCATCACCGCGATGCGTCACGGCGTGGTGACCGAAGTCGTCGGCCAGTTCGTGCCGGAAGGCAGCATCGAGGAGCAGTGGGACGTGCCCGAGCTCGAGGAAGCGCTGCGCAACGACTGGCAGCTCGACCTCGCGATCCAGGAAATGGTGAACGAGTCGTCGTCGATCACGGCCGAGGAGATCCTCGAAGCGGTGACGACGGCCGCCGACGAGCAGTACGAGGCCAAGGTCGCGATGGTCGGCCGCGAATCGTTCAGCGCGTTCGAGCGCTCGGTGATGCTGCAGACGGTCGACCGCCTGTGGCGCGAGCACCTCGCGGCGCTCGACCACCTGCGCCAGGGCATCCATCTGCGCGGCTATGCGCAGAAGAATCCGAAGCAGGAATACAAGCGCGAAGCGTTCGAGCTGTTCGCCGCGATGCTCGACGCGATCAAGCAGGAAGTCACGCGTGTCGTGATGAACGTGCAGATCCAGTCGCCGGAACAGCTCGAGGAAGCGGCCGAGCAGATCGAGGAGCGTGGCGGTCATCTCGAGAACGTCGAATACCAGCACGCCGAATTCGCGGAAGCCAGCACGCCGGTGGCGGGCGGTGCGGCGGTCGCGGCGGCCGCGGCAACGGCCGACATGGTCGGCAGCGCGATGACCCACAGCGGCCCCGGCGGCGAAATGCCGAAGGTCGGCCGTAACGATCCGTGCCCGTGCGGCAGCGGCAAGAAGTACAAGCACTGTCACGGGAAGCTGTCATGATCGGCGGCGGCGCGCGTCACGCGTGCCGCTTCGTTCGCAGCTTCGAGTGAGTGATGTGAGTTGCGGCGGCCCGCGCGTGCGGCCGCCGGTTCTTCCAATCGATGCCGGCGTGTGCCGGCATTTTCCATCCGGCAGGTGTGCCCCATGGCTGTCAATTTTCCGTCGATCGATCCCGCCCAACTGCATCCCGTCGCCGGCGTCACGCTCGGCTGGGCGGAAGCGAACATCCGCAAGCCGAATCGCAAGGACGTGCTGGTCATCTCCGTCGACGAGGGCGCGACGGTCGCGGGCGTGTTTACCGAAAACCGCTTCTGCGCGGCGCCGGTCATCGTCTGCCGCGAGCATCTGGCGAAGGTGCGCGCGGGCGGCGCGGGCATTCGCGCGCTCGTCGTGAACACGGGTAACGCGAACGCGGGCACCGGCGAGCCGGGCCTCGTGAACGCACGCGAGACCTGCACGGAACTCGCGCGCCTCGCGGGCATCGAGCCGGCGCAGGTGCTGCCGTTCTCGACCGGCGTGATTCTCGAGCCGCTGCCGATCGATCGCCTGAAGGCCGGCTTGCCGGCCGCGCTCGCGAACCGCAAGGCCGCGAACTGGTTCGATGCCGCGCAGGCGATCATGACGACCGATACGCTGCCGAAGGCCGCTTCGCGCCAGGTGACGATCGACGGCCACACGGTCACGCTGACGGGCGTCAGCAAGGGCGCGGGCATGATCAAGCCGAACATGGCCACGATGCTCGGTTTCCTTGCGTTCGACGCGAACGTCGCTCAGCCGGTGCTCGACACGCTCGTGAAGGAAGTCGCCGACCGTTCGTTCAACTGCATCACGATCGACGGCGATACGTCGACGAACGACTCGTTCATCCTGATCGCGTCGGGCAAGAGCACGCTGCCGGCGATCACGTCGACCGATTCGCCGGCCTATGCGGCGCTGCGCGATGCGGTGACGGAAGTCGCGCAGGTGCTGTCGCAATTGATCGTCCGCGATGGCGAAGGTGCGACGAAATTCATGACGGTGCAGGTCGAGGGCGGCAAGAACGTCGCCGAATGCCGCCAGATCGCGTACGCGATCGGCCATTCGCCGCTCGTGAAGACGGCTTTCTATGCATCCGACCCCAACCTCGGCCGGATTCTCGCGGCGATCGGCTACGCGGGCGTCACGGATCTCGACGTCGGCAAGATCGACCTCTATCTCGACGACGTGCTCGTCGCGAAGGCGGGCGGCCGCAATCCGGCCTACCAGGAAGAGGACGGCCAGCGCGTGATGAAGCAGAGCGAAATCACGATTCGCGTGCTGCTCGGCCGCGGCGACGCGCAGGCCACCGTCTGGACGTGCGACCTGTCGCACGATTACGTGAGCATCAACGCGGATTACCGCTCCTGAGCCGGAGCGCCCGAACGACATGGACAAGCTCGAACAATTTCTGACGCGGGCCGAAGCGCTGCTCGGCCGCCTCGAAGGGATGCTGCCGCCCGCGCCGGCGGCCGTCGACTGGAACGCCGCGCATGCTTTCCGCTGGCGTAAGCGCCAGGGGCGCGGCTACCTGCAGCCGGTGCCGGCCGTGTCTTCGATCACGCTCGGCGATCTGCACAACATCGATCGCCAGAAAGGGTTGATCGACCAGAACACGCGGCAGTTCGTGCAGCAGAAGCCGGCCAACAACGTGCTGCTCACCGGCGCGCGCGGCACCGGCAAGTCGTCGCTGATCAAGGCGTGCCTGAACGCGTATGCGAAGGACGGGCTGCGCCTGATCGAAGTCGACAAGGACGACCTGCACGATCTCGGTGACATCGTCGATCTGATCTCGCAGCGTCCCGAGCGTTTCATCGTGTTTTGCGACGACCTGTCGTTCGAAGAGGGCGAATCGGGTTACAAGGCGCTGAAGGTCGCGCTCGACGGTTCGATCGCCGCGCAGTCGGACAACGTGCTGATCTACGCGACGTCGAATCGCCGCCATCTGCTGCCCGAGTACATGAGCGACAACGAGACTTACAAGCATCTCCCGGACGGCGAGATTCACCCC
Source organism: Burkholderia paludis (assembly GCF_000732615.1). GTDB lineage: Bacteria > Pseudomonadota > Gammaproteobacteria > Burkholderiales > Burkholderiaceae > Burkholderia > Burkholderia paludis. The sequence goes on along the minus strand of NZ_JPGL01000016.1, from coordinate 121,888 downwards.
GGCGAAGTCGTCGAGGAGAAGATCTCGCTGTCGGAGCGCTTCGGTCTGTGGGTCAGCTTCTATCCGTTCAAGCAGGACGATTACCTCGACATCGTCGCGCACTGGCTGCGCCACTTCGGCTGCCCGGAAGCCGAAATCGAGACCGCTCGCGGCGACGCGCTCGTGTGGGCACTCGAGCGCGGTTCGCGGTCGGGGCGCGTCGCGTGGCAGTTCGCGCGTGACTGGTCGGGGCGCAAGGAGCAGGCATGAGCGTGGATCTCGCACAGGGCGCCGTGCGTGCGCCGGATGGCCGCAAGGTGACGGAAGTCGCGGTCGGCGTGATGGTGCAGCCGGACGGCACGGCCGGCGGCTGCCGCTATCTGCTCGCGCAACGGCTGCTGGGCAAGCCGTATGAAGGTTACTGGGAGTTCCCGGGCGGCAAGCTGGAGGCCGGCGAAAGCGTCGAGGACGCGCTGGCGCGCGAACTGCACGAGGAACTCGGCATCGAAGTCACGGCGAGCCATCGCTGGCACACGCTCGAGCACGACTATCCGCATGCGTACGTGCGGCTGTATTTCTGCAAGGTGACGGGCTGGACGGGCGAGCCGCACAGCAAGGAAGGCCAGGCGTTCGTGTGGCAGGCGCTGCCTGTCGACGTTGCGCCGCTGCTGCCGGCCGCGCTGCCGGTGCTCGAACTGCTCGCGCAGGAAACCGCGTCGAACTGACGCCGCTGCTGCCCGCCGCAAAGGCGGGCCATATCACTGGAGGGCGCCGCTGCGCGCCGCTCAGCTGTCGCGGCGGCCGTCCGAGCCTTCTTCCTCGGACGACGGGCCCTCGTCCGAGGAGCCGCCGATCCGGTACTTTTCCGCGGCCCACGCGCCGAGGTCGAACTGCTTGCAGCGGGCCGAACAGAATGGCCTGAACTGGCTTTCAGGCGTCCAGCGCACTTCGGCGCCGCACGACGGGCATTTCACAACGGTAGTCATACGAAAGCGATCCGGCACGCGGCCGTTACAGATTGCACAGTGTCAGATGGAACGGCACGTCGATGTCCACCGCGCGCGGCCGCACATCGCCGTCCTGCGTGGTGAACCGTACCCACAGCATGTATTTGTTGGCGCTCGCCTCGGGAATGACGCGCAGCTCCGGCGGCACGCGCACCTGCATCAACTGATAGGTGCGACCCGACAGCATTTGCTGGTAGCTGCCCTGCATCGCCATGACCTTCGACGCCTGGCCCGATTCGCGCGCAAGCCGCAGCACGATCGTTACCGCGTCGCGCAGCGGCAGCATCGGCATGATCCATTTCGCGATGTCCTGGCGCCGCTGCTCGGCGGGCCATTGCTGCCATGCGTAGTACGACGGCAGGTCGAACTTGCAGGTGCCGCCGGGAATCACTGCACGGCTGCGGATGCTGGCGAGCCACTCGTTGTCGACGAGGTGCTGACCGGTCTTGCCCTGCATTTGCGCGAGATTCGCGAGCGTTTGCTCGATTTCGCCAAGCACGGCTTCGAGCGCGTTCTGCTCGATGCCCGGATTGCCGCGAAAGGGAGCGAGCGTCTGGCGCTGACGTTCGAGCTCCTTCATCAGATCCGATTTCAGGTCCGCGCGGCCCGTTACCTCGGCGATTTCGAACAGCGTCGTCAGCGCGACGTGATGTTCACGCGGGTCCTCCTGAGCCAAAAAGAACGCGAAGCGCTCGAAGAGATCTTCGAGGCGCAACAGCGTGCGAATTCGCTCGTTGAACGGATACTCGTAAAGAATCAAGCGCGCTCGCCTCTCGGGTAGGGATTGAAACAATGCAGGACATTCTAATGCCCACTCTCTACCCTAGCAACGCACCAATTTCGTACGCCATCGCAATGGCGCCCGACACTCAGGGCGCGGCGGCCGCGAACCCGAGATAGCGTTGGTGCAGCGCGTCGACCTGCGCGGCGAGCGCATCGGGTGTCGTCGCGTCGTTGACGATCACGTCGTCGGCGGCGGCGAGACGGTCTTCGCGCGTCGCCTGCTTCGCGATGATTGCTTCGACCTGCTCGCGCGCGAAGCCGTTGCGCCGCATCACGCGCGCGATCTGCGTTTCGACCGGGCAATCGACGACGAGCACGCGATCGCTGCGCGCCTTCCAGTTGCCGGACTCGACCAGCAGCGGCACGACGAACATGACGTACGGGCCCCGCGCTTCGCGCGTTTCGCGATCGGTCTCCGCGCGAATCAGCGGATGCGTGATCGCTTCGAGGCGCCGGCGCGCGGCGTCGTCGCTGAAGATCAGGGCACGCATCTTCGCGCGGTCGAGGGAGCCGTCGGCGGCAACGAAGCCCTGGCCGAATGCGTGTTCGATCGCGGGCATCGCCAGGCCGCCCGGTGCGGTGATGCGATGGGCGATCAGATCGGTATCGACCAGCGACGCGCCGCGCGCGGCGAACAGGTCGGCGACGGTTGTCTTGCCGCTGCCGATACCGCCGGTGAGCCCCACTGCGAACATGTCAGCCTCCGAGCGCCGAATAAAAAGGGGTGCCGAAAAACAGGGTCGCGGCGCCGCCTGCTGCGAGGAACGGGCCGAATGGAATCGGCTCCTCGAAGCGCATGCGGCCGCGCCAGGTTGCGACGAGCCCGACGATCGCGCCCGTCACCGCAGCGAACAGGACGACCTGCGGCAGTGCGACCCAGCCCATCCAGGCGCCGAGCGCGGCGAGCAGCTTCAGGTCGCCGAAGCCGATGCCCTCGATGCCGCGCAGCCATTTGAACAGCCAGTAGATCGACCACAGGAACAGGTAGCCGGCCATGGCCCCGACCACGGCCGAGCGCAGGGAGACGAACGTGTGGCCGAGGTTCAGCAAGAGCCCGGCCCAGAGGAGCGGCAGCGTCATCGAGTCGGGCAGATAGCCGGTCCGGATGTCGATCGCGCTCATCGCGAGCAGCGCGGCGCACAGAGCGAAGGCGGCGAGGGCCGCGACGGTCGGGCCGAACGCCGCGAGCGAGCCGGCGGCGAGCAGTGCGCACACGAGCTCGACGAGCGGATAACGGATGCCGATCGCATGGCCGCAGCGTCGGCAGCGTCCGCGCAACACCAGGTAGCTGACGAGCGGGATGTTTTCCCACGCGCGCAGCACGTGGCCGCAATGCGGGCATGCGCTGCGCGGCCGCCACAGATCGTAGCGCGGCGGGTAGCCGTCGTCGGGGGCGGCGCGTGCGTTGCCCGTGGCTTCGGCGATCTCGGCCTGCCAAGCGCGCTGCATCATCACGGGCAGCCGGTGCACGACCACGTTCAGGAAGCTGCCGACGCAAAGGCCGATGACGACCGCGAACGCATACTGCACCGCGTGCGGCAGCATCGCCAGCGCGAGCAGCATGCTCTCGGGCGAATCGGGAACGGCGTACAGGGGCGCTGGCGTCATGAGGCTCAAGGTCGGGACTAAAAGGCGACAGAATCGGTTGCGATGCTACACCACGTTGCCGAGCTGAAGGATGGGCAGGTACATCGCGATCACGAGGCCGCCGACGAGGGCGCCCAGCACGATCACGATCAGCGGTTCGCCGAGCGCGCCGAGTGCATCGAGACGTGTGTCGAGCTGGCGTTCGCATAGCGCGGCGATATCGGCGAGCATCGTATCGAGCGTACCGGTTTCCTCGGCCACGGCGATCGGCTGGACGACGTCGTCCGGAAAGCAGCCGGCCGACTGCATCGCATCCGCGAGGCGAGCGCCGCGCAGTACGCGTGCCGCGATGTCGACGGTGGCGCGCGCGAACACCGGATGGCCGGCGGTGCGCTCGAGCGTGGCGAAGGCATCGGCGAGCGGCACGCCGGCGCCGAGCAGCGTCGCAAGCGAGCGGCACCAGCGCGCGGCCGCGAACTGCCCGAGCGCGCTGCCGGCGAACGGGGCGTGCAGCAGATGCCGCGCGAGCTCGTGGCGCAGCGCCGCCGACCGCCGAAGCGCGTGACGGGCGGCCAGCCCGGCTGCCGCGATCCCGGCAACGAGCACGCCGCCCCACGCCGACAGGGCGGCGGACAGCGCGAGCAGCGCGCGGGTCGGCGCCGGCAGTGCGGCACCGAAGCCGTCGAAGATTTGCCGGAAGGTCGGCACGACCCACACCATCAATGCGGCCGAGATCGCGAGCGCGAACAGGATCACGGCCGCTGGATAGGCGAGTGCGGCCCGCAGCTTGCGCTGCTGCGCGTCGGCGCGCTCGCGGTGCTCCGCGACTCGCGTCAGCACGATGCCGAGCGAACCGGACGCTTCGCCGACCTCGATCAACTGGCGATACAGCATGCCGAATTGCGACGGATAGCGTGCGAGCGCTTCGGCGAAGCGCCGGCCGCCGACGATTTCTCGGGCGAGGCCCGCGGCGATGCGCGGCAGGCCGCCGCGCGCTCGCGTGCGCGCGAGCATCTCGAGCGACGGCGCGAGCGGCAGCCCGGCCTGCAGCAGGCTCGCCAGCTGGCGCGTGAAGCGCGTGACGTCCCGTGTGCCCGCCGCTGGCGGCCGGGCCGGCCCGCGCGCGGCGAGCGACAGCACCGCGATGCCGTCGCGCGCGAGTGCGGCGCGGGCAGCCGCACCGTCGAACGCGATGACGATTCCGCGCCGCGGCGCGCCGTCGCGACGGCGGCCGCGCCACGCGAAGCGGGTTTCGCGCGGCGGCGTGTGCACATTCATGCCGCAGGTGTCGCGGCGATGGCTTCCGCGAGGCTCGTCGTGCCGTCCCGCACGCGCGCGAGTGCCGCGTCGCGCAGATTGCGCATGCCTTCGGTCGCCGCACACTGCGCGAGTTCGCCGGCGCTTGCGCGCGTGACGATGCGCTCCGCCAGCCTGGGCGATACCGGCATCGTCTGATGCAGGCCGACGCGGCCGCGATAGCCGATGCCGTGACAGGCCGGACAGCCTCGCGCGACGAACGGCCGCCAGCCGGTGGCGAGCGCCGCCGGGTCGCAGCCGGCTTCCCGGAGTACGGCCGGCGGTGCGTCAGAGTGCACGCGGCAGGCGGTGCACAGCCGTCGGACGAGACGCTGTGCAGTGACGAGGTGCAGCGCGGCCGCGAGGTTGTACGGCGCGACGCCGATGTCGAGCAGCCGTGCGACGGCGGCCGGCGCGTCGTTCGTATGCAGTGTCGACAGCACGAGATGGCCGGTCTGCGCGGCCTTGATCGCGACGTCGGCCGTTTCCGCGTCGCGAATCTCGCCGACCATGATGATGTCCGGGTCCTGCCGCAGCAGCGCGCGCAGCGCCGTCGCGAACGTGAGCCCTGCTTTTTCGGCGACGCCGACCTGGCTGATGCCGTCGAGCTGGATCTCGGCGGGATCTTCCACCGTGCAGACGTTGTGCGTGTCGCGATCGAGCATCTGCAGCGCGCAGTAGAGCGACAGCGTCTTGCCGCTGCCGGTCGGGCCCGTGACGAGCACGAGGCCATGCGGAGCGCGTATCGCGGCCTCCATCGCGGCCGTCTGCTGCGCATCGAAGCCGAGACGCGCGAGCGTGAGGTCGGGCGGCAGCGTTTCGAGGCGCCGCAGCACGAGCTTTTCGCCGAACATGGTGGGCAGCGAGCTGACCCGGTAGTCGCCGCGCGTGCCGCCGTCGATCGAGAGGCGCAGCCTGCCGTCCTGCGGCAGCCGCCGTTCAGCGATGTCCATGCGCGCCAGGACCTTGACTCGCGTCACGAGCGCGTCGCGCAGATGAAGGGGCGGCCGCGCGTGTTCATGCAGCACGCCGTCGATGCGCAGGCGGATGCGCCAGCCGGCCTCGAACGGTTCGACGTGGATGTCGGATGCATCGCGCACGCGTGCGGCGTGAAGCGTGTCCGTCAGCAGCCGCACGGCCGGCGCGTCGTCGAGCTGGGCGGCGTCGAGCGCGCGCAGTGCCGCGGCGGGCGATGCATCGGAGCGGGCGGGCGGCGGCTGCGTGCGCAGCGGCGCGCCGGGAGGAGAAAAATGCATGTGAGCCGACCCGCGGGCCGCCTGTTGAACGTGACCCGCAGATGGTCGCGCGTCGCGGGCGGTGCCGGTAGTCGGCCGTTCGGCTAGTGCGTGGCGGCGCGTGCGGTGCGCGTGGCGCGCGGCTTGAAGAGCTTGACCGTGCGGACGGCCTGGTCGTCGCTGCGCATCACTTCGAGCATCACGTCGCCGATTTTCAGGCACACGTCGTCTTCCGGGATTTCCTCGAGGATTTCGAGAACCAGGCCGTTCAGCGTCTTCGGCCCGTCGGTCGGCAGCTTCAGGTGCAGCCAGCGATTCAGTTCGCGCAGCGGCATGCTGGCCGAGACGATGCATTCGCCGTTCTCGTCCCAGCCGCCCGCACGCTCGCTGCGCGGCATCGACGTCGTGAATTCGCCGATCAGCTCCTCGATGATGTCCTCGGGCGTGACGAGCCCTTCGAGCTCGCCGTACTCGTTGACGACGAGCGCGGTGCGATGCCGGCTCTCCTGGAAGAACTGGAGCTGCTGGACCACCGGCGTGCCCGACGGCACGTAATACGGCTCGGCAAGCAGCGTGCGCAGCGTTTCGCGGTCGAAATCCTGGTTGTGCAGCGCGGTCAGCGTCTTGCGAACGTGCAGCACGCCGAGCACCTTGTCGATGTCGCCTTCATAGACGACCAGCTTGTTGTGATAGCAGGTCTCGAGCTGGTGGAGGATGTCGTCGAGCGGCGCGTAGAAGTTGAGCGACTCGATCTGGCGGCGCGGCACCATCACGTCGTCGACCGTGATGTTCTCGAGGTCGAACAGGTTGAGCAGGATGCTGCGATGCTTGGTCGGCATGAAGCTGCTCGACTCGAGCACGATGGCCCGCAGCTCGTCGGCCGACATCCGCTGGTCGCGGCCTTTCTTCGTGTTGATGCGCAGCAGCCACAGCACGCCGTTTGCGAGCGCGTTGACGAACCAGACGACCGGCTTGAACACGCGCATCAGCGGGGCGATCACGAGGCTCGCAGGCAGCGCGATGCGTTCGGGGAAGGTCGCGCCGACGATCTTCGGCGCGATTTCCGCGAACACGATGATCAGGAACGCGACGATGCCGGTGGCGATCGACAGTGCGAGATTGTTGCGGCCGAACGTATGCAGCGCCAGCGACGTCGTCAGGACCGGGATGATCGTGTTGAACAGGTTGTTGCCGATCAGGATCACGCTGAGCAGCAGGTCAGTGCGCGTCAGCAGGCCCTGCGTGGTTTTCGCTCCGAGCGCGCCCTGGCCGGCGAGATGCTTCAGCCGATGGCGATTGAGCGCCATCATCGCGGTCTCGGAAATGGAAAAGAAGCTGGAACAGAGGAGAAGCAGGAAGACGGCGCCGATTTGCGCCCATAAGGGAATTTGGTCCACGCGTCGGAAAGGGCAGTGAAGGACAGGAATGGAGGGAATATAGCAGAGGCCGGCGACCGCGATGTGTCGCGCACGACACGACGGACTCGCGGCGGCCGGACGAAAAAAAACCGTGCACGCAGTGCACGGTTTTTACAAATCTGGTCGGGGTGAGAGGATTCGAACCTCCGGCCTCTACGTCCCGAACGTAGCGCTCTACCAGGCTAAGCTACACCCCGATTTGGACTCTTCCGATTTCGCAGTCTTCTTCAAGACCGCTGCGTCGTCGAGCAAGAACATAACTATAACGATGTTTTTTCGAAAAGGGAATACCTTTGCGAAGAAAATTTTCGAGACAGATGAAGATCCGTGTCGAAAGTGCGTCGTCGCGCGGTGGCGGCGACGCACGTCACGCGCTTACGACTGCCGCGACGTCGAGTACGAGCACAGCGCGAGCAGGCTTTCCTTGTAGATCGAATCCGGGAATGCGGCGATCGCTGCTGCTGCCGCCTGCGCTTCCTGGCGCGCGCATTCCAGTGTGTGATCCAGTGCGCCCGAGCGCGTGATCGCGTCGAAGATCGTATCGAAGCGATCGGTGCCGCCCTGTTCGATTGCCTCGCGGGCCAGCGCCGATTGCTCGGGCGTGCCGCGCTCGATCAGATAGATGAGCGGCAGCGTCGGCTTGCCTTCGCGCAGGTCGTCGCCCGCGTTCTTGCCCATTGCCTCGACGGTGCCCGCGTAGTCGAGCCAGTCGTCCATGATCTGGAACGCGGTGCCGATCCGGCGGCCGTATTCGGCCGCGGCGGCCTCGGTCGGCGCATCGGCGCCCGCGAGCACCGCACCCAGGCGAGCCGACGCCTCGAACAGCTTGGCGGTCTTGTAGCGGATCACCTGCATGTAGCGCGTTTCGTCGACGTCCGCGTCGTGCATGTTGAGGAGCTGCAGCACCTCGCCTTCGGAAATGATCGTCGTTGCTTCGGACAGGATTTCCATCACGCGCATCTTGCCGACGCCGACCATCATCTCGAACGAGCGCGAGTAGAGGTAGTCGCCTACCAGCACGCTCGCGGCGTTGCCGAACAGCGCGTTGGCGGTCTGGCGGCCGCGGCGCAGCTCGGATTCGTCGACGACGTCGTCGTGCAGCAGCGTGGCCGTGTGGATGAACTCGACGACGGCGGCCAGCACGTGCCGCTGGTGCGAGGTCTCGCCGAGCGCGCCGGCGACGAGCAGCAGCAACGCCGGACGCAGCCGCTTGCCGCCCGCGCCGATGATGTACTCGGCGATCTGGTTGATCAGCAGGACGTCGGACGCGAGGCTTTGCCGGATAACGCGATTCACCTGCTCCATGTCACTCGTGATCGGAGCGAGCAGGTGGGCGGCGCTGAGGGTGGGGGAGGCGGTGGACGACGACATGATGATGGAATTGGGTGATGCGGCGGATTATAAGTCGAATCCGCGATCTCCCGGTCTGTCGCACTCGCCGCAGTAGTGAATTTGGCCATCCGGCCAGGGCCCGCACACGGCAATCCGTACGGTAATCGTCGATCGGTTTTGACTTCGTTGCTAACCCCATGTATAATCACGTGTTTTCCGCGCGTGGTGTGCGGAAAAATTGGATCCAGAGTGAGGTTCTCAATGTACGCGGTCATAAAAACCGGCGGCAAGCAGTACAAGGTTGCCGTTGGCGAAAAACTCAAAGTAGAACAGATACCGGCTGACATTGACGCTGAAATCACGCTCGACCAGGTTCTCGCAGTGGGCGAAGGCGAATCGATTAAGTTCGGTACGCCGCTGGTCAGTGGGGCTTCCGTCAAGGCCACCGTTGTGTCGCACGGTCGTCATGCCAAGGTCACCATCTTCAAGATGCGTCGCCGGAAGCACTACCAAAAGCACGGCGGCCACCGCCAGAACTACACTGAGCTGCGCATCGACGCGATCAACGCGTAAGCGCCTCGGTAAAGGAGCAATCAGATGGCACACAAAAAGGCAGGCGGCTCTTCCCGGAACGGCCGCGACTCCGAGTCGAAACGTCTCGGCGTGAAAGTGTACGGCGGCCAGGCAATCAATGCCGGCGGCATCATCGTGCGTCAGCGCGGCACGCGCATGCACGCAGGCGAGAACGTCGGCATGGGCAAGGATCACACCCTGTTCGCGCTGGTCGACGGTCACGTCAAGTTCGCGACGAAGGGCGCGGACAAGAAGCATCTGGTCATCGTTGTCCCGGCGGCTGCCTAAGTTCAGGCACCCACGGGCTTCGTAGCCGAAAGGCCCCGCAGTCTTCGCGGGGCCTTTTTTTATTTGGCCGCCGGACGCGTGTGCGTTCCGGCGACTATCGCGCAACCGGCGTACGATCGGCCGAATGGCAGATTGTTCAAGCGCGCCGGTGCGCGGCACAATAGCGGAAATACTGGGCGGAGTGACGAATGAAGTTCATTGACGAAGCACGAATCGAAGTCATCGCCGGAGACGGAGGCGATGGCAGTGCGTCGATGCGCCGCGAGAAATTCGTCCCGTTCGGCGGGCCGGACGGCGGCGACGGCGGCCGGGGCGGTAGCGTCTATGCAATCGCCGACCGCAACATCAACACGCTGATCGACTACCGTTACGCGAAGAAGCATCTGGCGCGCAACGGCGAAAACGGCCGCGGCTCGGATTGCTACGGCAAGGGCGGCGACGACGTCACGCTGCGCATGCCGGTCGGCACGATCATCAACGACATGGATACCGGCGAGCTGATCGCCGACCTGACCGAGCACGACCAGCAGGTGATGCTCGCGCAGGGGGGCGCCGGCGGGCTCGGCAACCTGCATTTCAAGTCGAGTACGAACCGCGCGCCGCGCCAGAAGACGGACGGCAAGCCCGGCGAGCGCCGCATGCTGAGGCTCGAGCTGAAAGTGCTGGCCGACGTCGGCCTGCTCGGCATGCCGAACGCGGGCAAGTCGACGTTCATCTCGTCGGTGTCGAACGCGAAGCCGAAGATCGCCGATTACCCGTTCACGACGCTCGCGCCGAATCTCGGCGTGGTGCGCGTCGGCCCGAGCAAGAGCTTCGTGATTGCCGACATTCCGGGGCTGATCGAGGGCGCCGCCGAAGGCGCGGGCCTCGGCCATCAGTTCCTGCGTCACCTGCAGCGCACCGGCGTGCTGCTGCATCTCGTCGATCTCGCGCCGTTCGACGAAAGCGTCGATCCGGTCGCGGAAGCGACCGCGATCGTCGGCGAACTGCGCAAGTATGACGAGGCGCTCTACGAGAAGCCGCGCTGGCTCGTGCTCAACAAACTCGACATGGTGCCGGAAGACGAGCGCAAGGCGCGCGTCGCGGATTTCCTGGAGCGCTTCGGCTGGGACGGCTCCGTGTTCGAGATTTCGGCGCTGACGGGCCAGGGCTGCGAAGCGCTGTGCTACGCGATCTACGACTATCTCGCCGAACATTCGGACGCGCATCGCGAGGCGGAGGCGGAAGATCTCGCGGCGGACGTGCGTTTTCGCGACACGCCGCCCGCGAGCGGCGGTGCGACGCCGGGCGACGACGCCTGAGCGGTCCCGGAGTGCGTCGGGCGTGTTGCCCGGCGTCGGCGTTCAATCGCGCATCAGATACAGGAGACACGGCAGGATGCGTTCGATCATCGCGGATTCGAAGCGATTGGTGGTGAAGGTGGGCTCCAGCCTCGTGACCAACGACGGCAAGGGGCTCGATCATGCGGCAATCGGCCGCTGGGCGGCCCAGATTGCCGCGCTGCGCGCACAGGGCAAGGAGGTCGTGCTGGTCAGTTCGGGCGCGATTGCCGAGGGGATGCAACGGCTCGGCTGGAGCAAGCGGCCGCGGGAAATCGACGAGCTGCAGGCCGCCGCCGCAGTCGGCCAGATGGGGCTCGCGCAAGTCTACGAGAGCCGCTTCACCGAGCACGACATCCGCACCGCGCAGATCCTGCTCACGCATGCCGACCTGGCGGACCGCGAGCGTTACCTGAACGCGCGTTCGACGCTGCTCACGCTGCTGAGGCTCGGCGTCGTGCCGATCATCAACGAGAACGACACGGTCGTCACCGACGAAATCAAGTTCGGCGACAACGACACGCTCGGCGCACTCGTCGCGAACCTGATCGAAGGCGATGCGCTGATCATCCTGACCGACCAGTCGGGGCTGTTCACGGCCGATCCGCGCAAGGATCCGGGCGCGACGCTCGTTGCCGAAGCCAATGCCGGCGCACCGGAGCTCGAGGCGATGGCGGGCGGCGCGGGCTCGAGCCTCGGCCGTGGCGGCATGCTGACGAAGATCCTCGCGGCGAAGCGCGCGGCACACAGCGGCGCGAATACGGTCATCGCGAGCGGCCGGGAGGCCGATGTGCTCGTGCGTCTGGCGGCCGGCGAGGCGATCGGCACGCAGCTGATCGCGCGTACCGCGCGGATGGCGGCGCGCAAGCAGTGGATGGCCGACCATCTGCAGGTGCGTGGCCATGTCGTGATCGATGCGGGCGCGGTCGAGAAGCTGACGGCCGGCGGCAAGAGCCTGCTGCCGATCGGCGTGACGGGCGTGCAGGGCGCGTTCGCGCGCGGTGAGGTCATCGCGTGTGTCGGCCCCGACGGGCGTGAAGTGGCGCGCGGGCTGACGAACTACAGCAGTGCGGAGGCGAAACTGATTCATCGCAAGCCGAGCGGCGAGATCGAATCCGTGCTCGGCTACATGCTGGAACCCGAACTGATCCACCGCGACAACCTCGTGCTGGTATGACCCTGCGTTCCGGTGCCCGTCGCCACATGAAAAAGCCCGCTTGATGCGGGCTTTTTCATTCGAGCGGGGTGAGCGGGCGGGCGGCCCTGCGCACCGTCAGCGCAACTGCGTCATCGCGGTGCGATGGAACCGGATGTTCTCCAGGATCTGCCGGGTCGAGCCCTGCGGCATCTTGTTCGCGCAGAAGTAGTCCTGATAGAGCGCGGAATGGTAGGCGTTCAGCTCGCCGTTCTCGATGCGCTGCCAGTCGTTCTCGACCGTGCGATCCCAGCCGTCGTGGTCGGAATTCAGGGCGGCGTACTGACGCCATTCGTAGGTGTCGCAGCGGATGCCCTCGTAATTCACGTTGCGCGCGCCGGCGGGGCTCGTGACGACAACCGCGTAGCGCACGACGCCATCGGTGCCGACCGCGAGCGACTTCGCGTCGACGAAGAACTTGAGCGGCGTGTTCTGCGATACGTTGAACGGCAGCAGGTCGCCCGCCTGCGGCAGCGGCGGCAGCGAGTCGACCGCGTTTTCCTTCCAGTTGCCCTGGCGGTCCAGCAGATACACGAACGCGCTGTCATCCTTGTTGGTGGGCGTCTTCGAATTCGCGCAACCTGCCAGCGTGGCCGCCGCGGCAATCGATGCGAGCGCGAGAGCAATCGCTTTCAATATGCATTCCTCGTAAAAAAAGGGCGCGACACCAAGGTCGCGCCCGGTCATGCAGTTCGATTCGTCATTTGCCGATGATCAGGTGGGGCGGCATCGCGTCGAGCGTGCTCGCTTCCACTTCGATCTCCGAACAGACTATCGATGTGTCGACAATCGTCAGCGTTTGCTCGGACGATGCGCCAATGACGCGCGGATAGCGCGACAGACGCGGCCCGCGCGGCTTCTCGGCTCGCTGCGCCGGGCGGCGCAGGAAGCGCGACAGTTCCGTCAGCGCCAACTGATAGACATCCCGCTTGAACTCGATCACCGCATCGAGCGGCACCCAGTACTCGTTCCAGCGCCACGCATCGAACTCCGGGTGGTCGGTCGCGCGCAAGCAAATGTCGCAATCGCGTCCAACCATCCGCAGCAGGAACCAGATCTGCTTCTGGCCGCGGTAATGACCGCGTACCTCGCGCTTGATGAACTTGTCAGGCACCTCGTAACGCAACCAGTCGCGGGTGCGGCCGATTATCTTGACGTGTTCCGGATGCAGGCCCGTTTCCTCGTGCAGTTCCCGGTACATCGCCTGCATGGGGGTCTCGCCATACTTGATCCCACCTTGAGGAAACTGCCAGGAGTGCTCGCGGAGCCGCTTGCCCCAAAACACCTCGTTGCGCGCGTTCAAGAGGATGATGCCGACGTTCGGGCGAAAGCCTTCACGATCCAGCATACAACCACCTTCGAATCCTTTAAAATTGCTTTGATTATAAACAGATAACGGGCGCTGCGCACCGTGACGGAGCGAATCCGCGCGAGGCGTGCCGGTTGAATTGTCCCTGATTAGTCTGCTAAGTCATCTGCGCCATCGCCGTTCGTCGCGCGCAGCTTTTTCTCCTTGAAACTTTTTCGGGCGCCCCGCCTGGGGGCGCCGTTTTTGGAACCGTCCGCATGAAAGCTTCCCGTTTCTTTATCGGCACCCTGAAAGAAGCTCCCGCCGACGCGGAGATCGTCAGCCACAAGCTGATGGTCCGCGCCGGCATGATCCGCCGCGTCGCCGGCGGCATCTATAACTACCTGCCGGTCGGCCTGCGTTCGATTCGCAAGGTCGAGGCGATCGTGCGCGAGGAAATGAACCGGGCGGGCGCCATCGAGCTGCTGATGCCGGCAGTGCAGCCGGCCGAGCTGTGGCAGGAATCGGGCCGCTGGGAGCAATACGGCCCCGAGCTGCTGCGCTTCAAGGACCGCAAGGACAACGACTTCGTGATCGGGCCGACGCACGAGGAAGTCATCACCGACATCGCGCGCAACCAGATCAAGAGCTACCGGCAGATGCCGGTGAACTTCTACCAGATCCAGACGAAGTTCCGCGACGAGATCCGTCCGCGCTTCGGCGTGATGCGCGGCCGCGAATTCATCATGAAGGACGCGTATTCGTTCGACAAGGACGCGGCGGGCCTGAACGAGTCGTATCGCAAGATGTACGACGCGTACGTGCGCATCTTCACGCGCCTCGGCCTGGAGTTCCGTGCGGTCGCGGCCGACAGCGGCTCGATCGGCGGCAACTTCTCGCATGAATTCCACGTGATCGCCGACACCGGCGAGGACGCGATCGCGTACTGCCCGACGTCCGAATTCGCGGCGAACGTCGAGGCGGCCGAAGCGCTGCCGCTGACGCACGAGCGCGCGGCGCCGTCCGAAGCGATGGCGAAGGTCGCGACGCCCGGCAAGGCGAAGTGCGAAGCCGTGGCCGAGCTGCTGGCGATCCCGCTCGAGCGCACGATCAAGTCGATCGTGCTCGCGACCGACAACGAAGGCGCCGAGCCGACCATCTGGCTCGTGATGCTGCGCGGCGATCACGACCTGAACGAGATCAAGGTGTCGAAGCTGCCGGGCCTGAAGAACCACCGCTTCGCGACCGAGCAGGAAATCGTCGAGTGGTTCGGTACGCCGCCGGGCTACCTCGGCCCGGTCGGCACGAAGAAGCCCGTGAAGGTGATCGCGGACCGCACGGTCGCGAACATGAGCGACTTCGTCGTCGGCGCGAACGAGGTCGACTATCACATCGCGGGCGTGAACTGGGGCCGCGATCTGCCGGAGCCGGACGTTGCCGACGTGCGCAACGTGCAGAAGGGCGATCCGTCGCCGGACGGCAAGGGCGTGATCGACATCTGCCGCGGCATCGAGGTCGGCCACGTGTTCCAGCTGGGCACCAAGTACTCGGAAGCGATGGGCGCGACGTTCCTCGACGAATCGGGCAAGCCGCAGCCGATGCTGATGGGCTGCTACGGCGTCGGCGTCACGCGTATTCTCGGCGCGGCGATCGAACAGAACTTCGACGACCGCGGCATCATCTGGCCCGAGTCGATCGCGCCGTTCGAGGTCGTGCTGTGCCCGATGGGCTACGACCGCAGCGACATGGTGCGCGAGGCGGCCGACAAGCTGTACGCGGAACTGTCCGCGGCCGGCATCGACGTGATCCTCGACGATCGCGGCGAGCGCCCGGGCGTGATGTTCGCCGACTGGGAGCTGATCGGCGTGCCGCATCGCCTCGTGATCGGCGAGCGCGGCCTGAAGGAAGGCAAGATCGAGTACCAGGGCCGCCGCGACGCCGAAGCGACGCTGCTGCCGGCCGACGCGGCCGCGGCGACGGTTGCGGAGAAGATCCGCGCCGCGCTCGCGCGCTAAGCGCACCGACCGGGGAACGCGGTGGAATACACCTTCCTGTCGGCCACCGTGCTCCTGGTGCTGATCACCGATCCGCTCGGCAACATCCCGCTGTTCATTTCGGCCATGCGGGATGTGCCGCGCGAGCGGCGCGTGAAGCTGATCCTGCGTGAAGTCGGGATCGCGTTCGTGATCCTGCTGTTCTTCATGGTAGTCGGCGACCGCTTCCTGCGGATGATGAGCCTGACCGACCTGTCGCTGCGGCTCGGCGGCGGGATCGTGCTGTTCCTGATCGCGCTGCGGATGATCTTCCCGCATCCGGACGGCGCGCTCGGCAACGATCCGCGCGCGGGCGGCGAGCCGTTCATCGTGCCGCTCGCGATTCCGGCGCTGGCCGGGCCGTCCGCGCTCGCGACGGTGATGCTGCTGACGTCGCAGGCGCCGGGCAAGATGCTCGAGTGGGTCGGCGCGCTGACGGTCACGATGATCGTCTGCGCGGTGACGCTGGTGCTGGCAGAGCGGATACAGCAATGGATCGGCGAGCGGACCGTCGCGGCGTTCGAGCGGCTGATGGGCCTCGTGCTCGTCGCGATCTCGGTGGAAATGATGCTGGGCGGTATCCGCGCGTTCGTACACCAGTTGTAGGGCCGGGCGGCGCGCGCCCACGAAAGAAAGCGGCGCTCCGGGATGCCGGAGCGCCGCTTTTCATTTGTCTGGCGGGCAGCGGGGGGCTCAGACGTTCGCGGTGAGCGCGCGGATCGTCGGCAGGTTGCGCCAGTAGCCCTTCGCATCCATCCCGCAGCCGAACACGTAGCGGTCCGGCACCGAGAAGCCGCAGAAATCGGGGTGCAGCGGCTTCGCCTTCGCGAGCGTCTTCTCGCACAGCACGGCCGACATGAAGCGCTGCGCGCCCATGTCGAGGATGCGGTCGCGGATCGCGGCCATCGTCTCGCCTTCGTCGAGGATGTCGTCGAGCACGAGCACGATCCGGTCCTTCACCGATTCGCGCGGCGCGACGCGCCAGTGCATTTCCGGGCTGCCCTGCGTCGTGTTGCGGTAGCGGGTCAGGTGGATGTAGTCGAATTCCAGCGGGAAATCGAGATGCGGCAGCAGCATCCCGGTAAACACCGCGGCGCCGCCCATCACCGAGAGAACGAGCGGGAACGCATCGCCGATCTCGGCGCGGATCGCGTCGGCCATCCGGGAGATCGACGCGTTGACGGCGTCGGCCGAGACGATCTCTTCGGAGTGGTCGAAAATGTGGAGGGCTTCTTCGCGGTTCATGTGTTCAGGCGGGCAGTCGGTATACAAATAAGAATGAAGCAGAACGGCCGGCGAGCGCTACAGCAAAAACCCGCGCGCCGGCCGGCGGGCGGAATCAGCGCATGCCGGGCATCATGCCCTTCAGGCCGCGCATCATCTTCTGCATGTTGCCGCCCTTCAGCTTCTTCATCATCGTACGCATCTGGTCGTACTGGTTCAGCATCCGGTTGACTTCCTGCACCGGCACGCCCGCGCCGGCTGCAATGCGGCGCTTGCGCGTCGCCTTGATGATTTCGGGTTTCGCGCGCTCGGCGGGCGTCATCGAGCTGATGATGCCTTCCATCCGGCGGATCTGCTTTTCGGCCTGGCCCATGTCGGCGCCGGCGGCCGCCTGCTGGAATTGCGCAGGCAGCTTGTCCATCAGCGACGACAGGCCGCCCATGTTCTTCATCTGCGAGATCTGCGCGCGGAAATCGTTCAGGTCGAAGTCGCCGCCTTTCTTGACCTTGTCTGCGAGCTTCTGCGCGGCCTGCACGTCGACGCCGCGCTGTGCCTCCTCGACGAGCGCGAGGATGTCGCCCATGCCGAGGATCCGGTTCGCCATCCGGTCGGGGTGGAATACCTCGAGGCCGTCGAGCTTTTCGGCGACGCCGACGAACTTGATCGGCTTGCCGGTGACGTGGCGCACCGACAGTGCGGCGCCGCCGCGCGAATCGCCGTCGAGCTTGGTCAGCACGACGCCGGTGAGCGGCAGCGTGTCGTTGAATGCCTTCGCGGTGTTGACCGCGTCCTGGCCGAGCATCGCGTCGACGACGAACAGCGTCTCGGCAGGCTTCAGCGTGGCGTGCAGCGCGGCGATCTCCTGCATCATCGCCTCGTCGATGCCGAGGCGGCCGGCCGTGTCGACGATCAGCACGTCATGGTAGTGGCGCTTCGCCCAGTCGACGGCCGCGAGTGCGATGTCGACGGGCTTCTGGTCGGGCGTGGACGGGAAGAAGTCGGCGCCGACCTGTTCGCTCACCGTTTTCAGCTGCATGATGGCGGCCGGGCGATACACGTCGCACGACACGGTCAGCACCTTCTTCTTGTACTTCTCGCGCAGCAGCTTCGCGAGCTTGCCGGCGGTCGTGGTCTTGCCGGCGCCCTGCAGGCCGGCCATCAGGATCACGGCGGGCGGCGTGACTGCGAGGTTCAGCTCGGCGGCCTTGCCTTCGTAGTCGCCGCCGATCACGGCGGTCAGTTCCTTCTGGACCACGCCGACGAGCGCCTGGCCTGGCGACAGGCTGCTGATCACTTCCTCGCCGAGCGCCTTTTCCTTGACCTTGGCGATGAATTCGCGGACGACCGGCAGCGAGACGTCGGCCTCCAGCAGCGCGAGACGCACCTCGCGGAGCATCTCCTGCGTGTTCGCCTCGGTAAGCCGGGCCTCGCCGCGCAGCGTCTTGACGACGCGCGCCATCCGTTGAGTGAGATTGTCGAGCATGGGGAGCGATGGACAGTGGGGCCCGAAGGCGCGGCGGAACCGAATAAAGGGAGCCGTCGCGGGAAGGGGGCCTAGTGTAAACTTCGAACATGGATATTGTACTGTATGCCCTCACCGCATTCCTGTACGGCGGTCTCGCCGTCGCCGGCTGGCGCGCGCACCGCCAGGGCGGGACGCCGCTCGTCGCGAGCGTGCCGGCCGTGCCGGTTCCCGCGTCAGCCGCGTCAGGGATGAGCGGAGCCGGCCGCGCGCTGCTGTTCGCCGCGCTCGTCGCGCACGGCGTGCTGCTCCACATGACGATCTTTCCGAACGACGCGATGGTGTTCGGCTTCGCGTTCGCGCTGTCGGCGATGTTCTGGCTCGGCGCCGGCATCTACTGGATCGAGAGCTTCTTCTTCCCGCTCGACAGCCTGCGCCTGCTGGTGCTGCCGCTGGCGTGCGGCGCGTCGCTGCTGCCGCTCGTGTTCGGCGGCGTGCGGGTGCTTCCTTATGCCGCAGCGCCGCTGTTCAAGCTGCATTTCCTGATCGCCAACATCGCCTACGGCCTGTTCGCGATCGCCGCGCTGCACGCGATCCTGATGCTGCTGGTCGAGCGGCGCCTGCAGTCGCTGAGAGGCGGCGGGCGCGCCGGCTCGACGGGCTGGATCGCGAGCTGGCTCGAAACGCTGCCGCCGCTGCTCACGCTCGAGAAGCTGCTGTTCCGCCTGATCGGCGCCGGCTTCGTGCTGCTCACGCTGACGCTCGCGTCCGGCATCCTGTTCAGCGAGCAGGTCGACGCACGCGCGCTGCGGCTCGATCACAAGACCGTGTTCGCGATCCTGTCGTGGCTGATGTTCGGCGGCCTGCTGGTTGCGCGCAAGACGTCGGGCTGGCGCGGGCGCGGTGCCGCGCGCTGGGTGCTCGTGTCGTTCGCCGCGCTGCTGCTCGCGTATGTCGGCAGCCGGTTCGTTTTCGAGGTGCTGCTGCACCGTTCCGTGGTTTGACCGCAGGTTTCCGATGCGACAGATTCTTCTCCTGATTCTTCTTTTCTTCGCGGGTTCGTGGCTCGCACGCAAGCTGCGCCAGGCCCAGGAGCAGGCGCAGGCGCGTACCGGCCGCGGCGCCGGTTACGACGGCGCGTCCGGCGCCGGCGGCGCGGCGCGCCCGAACGGCGACGCGCGGTCGCTGCCCGAACCGATGGTGCGTTGTGCCGAATGCGGCGTGCATGCGCCGAAGGGCGATGCCATCGCCGCGGGCGACGAGTACTTCTGCAGCGCCGAGCACGCCCGGCGCCACGCGGCGCGATGAGCGGCGCGACGCTGCTGGCGGTCGACCCGAACGGCTGGGTGCGCGAGGCGCGCCACGCGCCGTCGCCGAATTTCGAGGCGCGGCCCGCGGGCGCGGTGCCGACGCTCGTGGTCGTCCACAACATCAGCCTGCCGCCCGGCGAATTCGGCGGCGACGCGATCGAGGCGCTGTTCCTGAATCGCCTCGATTGCGATGCGCACCCCTATTACCAGAGCCACCTGCGCGGCGTGCGCGTGTCCGCGCATTTCCTGATCCGCCGCGGCGGCGAACTCGTGCAGTTCGTGTCGTGCGACGAGCGCGCGTGGCACGCGGGCTCGTCCGAGTTCTTCGGCAGGCCCCGCTGCAACGACTTCTCGATCGGCATCGAGCTCGAAGGCGCGGACGACGTGCCGTTCGACGACGCGCAGTACGCGATGCTCGCCGCGCTCTGCCGCGCGCTCGCCGCGCACTATCCGGTCGACGCGTTTGCGGGGCACTCGGACATCGCGCCGGGCCGCAAGACCGACCCGGGCCCGCATTTCGATTGGCAACGCTTTGCGAGCGATGGCGGCTTTCCCGCCGGATACTTTCCTTTCCGTCAGCACTGATCGCGGGGTTTTTTGATCGGAGAAAGTTTTTTCCCCGACCAATGCCTTGTCGTGTCTGCGCGTGCGCGATGTCAAGACCTCCATCGCAAATTAACCGTTTGGACGTCCTCCGAATGTCCACTATACTTGGTGCCAGTTGAGCAGTTCTGCACTAGATATAGTGTGTGTCGCAGGGGAAACCCGAGCGGCGCCAGCCGGCGGTCAGTGCCGGCGGACAGGGTTCTCAGGGCGGCGCGTCAGGCCGGCGGTCCGGGCGTCGCGATCAGCGCAGCGAATTTCGGCGGGGCAGGGTACACATGACGAGGCACACGACCGGATCGGTTGTCGCGCATCGGCCGAACCGGCTCCCCCGGCGCATCGCTCGCCTCTTACCGCTCGCGCACCGCGTTGCGCAGCGTTCGTTTTAATCCGCGGTTCTCTCCGCACCATCCAACACCAGGAGCTTTGCACATGCAAACCACCGACAACGCGACGTCCCAGTACGAGAGCGCCTCGAGCCGTCCGCTCGGCGGGACCGAACAGGGCGCGAAGGCGCTCGCGCCGCAGGCCACGTTTGCCGACTACAAGGTGATCCGCCGCAACGGCAGCGTCGTGTCGTTCGAACCTTCGAAGATCGCGATCGCGGTGACCAAGGCTTTCCTGGCTGTCAACGGCGGGCAGGGTGCGGCATCGGCGCGCGTGCGCGAACAGGTCGAGCAACTGACGCAGAACGTCGTGCGCGCGCTCGTGCGCAGCCGCCCGAACGGCGGTACGTTCCATATCGAAGACATCCAGGATCAGGTCGAACTCGCGCTGATGCGCGGCGGCGAGCACAACGTCGCGCGTGCGTACGTGCTGTATCGCGAGAAGCGCCACCTCGAGCGCCAGAATGCGGGCGAGGAAGCGGTGGCAGCAGGCGGCGAATCGAACGCCGCCGGCATCAACGTCGTCGACAACGGCGTCACGCGTCCGCTCGACCTGAACGCGCTGCGCGCGCTGATCGTGTCGGCGTGCGATGGCCTCGGCGCTGCGGTTAACCCTGACCCGATCGTCGCGGAGACGGTGAAGAACCTGTACGACGGCGTGCCGATGAGCCAGGTCTACGACTCGGCGATCCTCGCTGCGCGCACGATGATCGAAAAGGATCCCGCGTACAGCCAGGTCACGGCCCGCATCCTGCTGCACACGATCCGTCGCGAGATCCTCGGCGAGGAAGTGGTGCAGGCCGAGATGCCGGCTCGCTACTCGGAGTATTTCCCGCAGTTCCTGAAGCGCGGCGTCGACGCCGGCCTGCTCGACGACAAGCTGCTGCAGTTCGACCTGAAGCGCCTCGGCGAAGCGCTCGACGCGAACCGCGACCTGCAGTTCGGCTACCTCGGCCTGCAGACGCTGTACGACCGCTACTTCCTGCACGTCGACGGCGCCCGCATCGAAATGCCGCAGGCATTCTTCATGCGTGTCGCGATGGGCCTGTCGCTGAACGAGATCGACCGCGAAACGCGCGCGATCGAGTTCTACAACGTGCTGTCGAGCTTCGACTTCATGAGCTCGACGCCGACGCTGTTCAACTCGGGCACGCACCGCTCGCAGCTGTCGTCGTGCTACCTGACGACGGTCGCGGACGATCTCGACGGCATCTATGAAGCGCTGAAGGAGAACGCGCTGCTGTCGAAGTTCGCCGGCGGCCTGGGCAACGACTGGACGCGCGTGCGCGCACTCGGCTCGCATATCAAGGGCACGAACGGCAAGTCGCAAGGCGTGGTGCCGTTCCTGAAGGTCGTCAACGACACGGCCGTCGCCGTCAACCAGGGCGGCAAGCGCAAGGGCGCGGTCTGCGCGTACCTCGAATCGTGGCACCTCGACATCGAGGAGTTCCTGGAGCTGCGCAAGAACACCGGCGACGATCGCCGCCGTACGCACGACATGAACACGGCGAACTGGATTCCCGACCTGTTCATGAAGCGCGTGATGGAAGGCACGGACTGGACGCTGTTCTCGCCGTCGACCTGCCCGGACCTGCACGACAAGTTCGGCGCGGAATTCGAGGCGGCTTACACGGCTTACGAAGACAAGGTCGCGCGCGGCGAGATCAAGCTGTTCAAGAAGATCCCGGCGCAGCAGCTCTGGCGCAAGATGCTCGGCATGCTGTTCGAGACGGGCCACCCGTGGATCACGTTCAAGGATCCGTGCAACGTGCGCTCGCCGCAGCAGCACGTGGGCGTCGTCCATTCGTCGAACCTGTGCACGGAAATCACGCTGAACACGAGCGACTCCGAAATCGCGGTGTGCAACCTCGGCTCGGTGAACCTCGTCGCCCACCTGGTGAAGCAGGCCGACGGCAGCTACGCGCTCGACCACGACAAGCTGAAGCGCACGGTCCGCGTCGCGATGCGCATGCTCGACAACGTGATCGACATCAACTACTACGCGGTGGCGAAGGCGCGTAACTCGAACCTGAAGCACCGCCCGGTCGGCATGGGCATCATGGGCTTCCAGGACTGCCTGCACCTGCTGCGCACGCCGTACGCGTCGGACGCGGCAGTCGAGTTCGCCGACCGTTCGATGGAAGCGGTCTGCTACTACGCGTATTACGCGTCGACCGAGCTGGCCGAAGAGCGCGGCCGCTATTCGAGCTACCGCGGCTCGCTGTGGGATCGCGGCATCCTCCCGCAGGACACGCTGAAGCTGCTGACGGAAGCGCGCGGCGGCTACGTCGAGGTCGACACGTCCGAGTCGCTCGACTGGACGACGCTGCGTTCGCGGATCGCCGCGCACGGCATGCGCAACTCGAACTGCGTCGCGATCGCGCCGACGGCGACGATCTCGAACATCATCGGCGTGTCGGCGTGCATCGAGCCGACCTTCCAGAACCTGTACGTGAAGTCGAACCTGTCGGGCGAATTCACGGTGGTGAACGAGTACCTCGTGCGCGACCTGAAGGAGCGCGGCCTGTGGGACGAGGTGATGGTCGCCGACCTGAAGTACTTCGACGGCATGCTGTCGCGCATCGACCGTATCCCGGCCGACCTGCGCGCGATCTACGCGACCGCGTTCGAAGTCGACCCGACGTGGCTGGTCGAAGCCGCATCGCGTCGCCAGAAGTGGATCGACCAGGCGCAGTCGCTGAACATCTACATGGGCGGCGCATCGGGCAAGAAGCTCGACGAGGTCTACAAGCTCGCATGGCTGCGCGGCCTGAAGACGACCTACTACCTCCGCACGATGGCGGCGACGCACGTCGAGAAATCGACGGTGGCGCACGGCGCGCTGAACGCGGTGCCGACGAACGGCGGGTCGGGCAGCGGCGGCGCGCAAGGCGCGGCAGGCGGCTTCGGCGCGGCGGGTGGCGATGCGTCGTCGGGTGCGATCAACGCGGCACCGGCACTCGCGCCGGTCGAGGCCGACGGCCCGGTGTGCACGATGCGTCCGGGCGATCCCGGCTTCGACGAGTGCGAAGCGTGCCAGTAACGCAGTGCGCCTGACCTGAAGAAGGTTCGGGCGGCGCACACGACGACCGATCGAGGTTGAAGTGTGCGCCGCTCTCAACTAAAAAAATGATAAGGAATCTGTAACGCGGCACCTGCGTTGCAGGCAGTGACGAGCGATCGAAACGTCCCCGACGATGTCGTGTTTCGATCAGCGTTCGATGCGTCGAGCGCACCTCGCGATACACGCGCGACTCGCATCGCGCGCTGCATGAACGACGATGCGTTGCTCAAAGTGTTGTATCGAGGTCGCAACGCGAATCGAAAAAAGGATTTTTCGTGAGCGAACCCTTTTATCGCTCAGGAAAAGATGGTACAAACCGTTCTAAATTGATGGTGAGAATTTATGCTCAACTGGGATGACGAGAAGACTGCCGTAACTCCCGCGAGCGGGGCGCAGCAAAACGCGATGCGCACCTCCGCCGGAATGGCTGTCGGAACGCAGGCAGCAGCGCCTGCCGCCCATCAGGTCCGCGACATTTTCGAAGGCGATCTTGCGGTGCCGCCGCAAGCATCGGCTGTTCCCGCCGGCGGTTCGGAAGCGCGGGTCAATGTCGCCGACAAGCGCATCATCAACGGCCAGACTGACGTGAATCAGCTGGTGCCGTTCAAGTACAAGTGGGCGTGGGAAAAGTATCTGGCCGGTTGTGCGAACCACTGGATGCCGCAGGAAATCAACATGTCCCGCGACATCGCCCTGTGGAAGGACCCGAACGGTCTGACCGAGGACGAGCGCCGCATCGTGAAGCGCAACCTCGGCTTCTTCGTGACGGCCGATTCGCTCGCGGCGAACAACATCGTGCTCGGCACGTACCGCCACATCACGGCGCCCGAGTGCCGGCAGTTCCTGCTGCGCCAGGCGTTCGAGGAAGCGATCCACACGCACGCGTACCAATACATTGTCGAATCGCTCGGTCTCGACGAAGGCGAGATCTTCAACGCGTACCACGAGGTCACGTCGATCCGCGCGAAGGACGAATTCCTGATCCCGTTCATCCACACGCTGACGGATCCGGCCTTCAAGACCGGCACGCTCGAAGCGGATCAGAAGCTGCTGAAGTCGCTGATCGTGTTCGCCTGCATCATGGAAGGCCTGTTCTTCTATGTCGGGTTCACGCAGATCCTCGCGCTCGGCCGCCAGAACAAGATGACGGGTGCTGCAGAGCAATATCAGTACATCCTGCGCGACGAGTCGATGCACTGCAATTTCGGCATCGACCTGATCAACCAGATCAAGCTCGAGAATCCGCATCTCTGGACCGCGGAATTCCGCGCCGAGATCCGCGAGCTGTTCAAGCAGGCTGTCGAACTCGAATACCGCTACGCCGAAGACACGATGCCGCGCGGCGTGCTGGGTTTGAACGCGTCGATGTTCAAGAGCTATCTGCGCTTCATCAGCAACCGCCGTTGCCAGCAGATCGGCCTCGATCCGCTGTACCCGAACGAGGAAAACCCGTTCCCGTGGATGAGCGAGATGATCGACCTGAAGAAGGAACGCAACTTCTTCGAGACGCGTGTGATCGAGTATCAGACGGGGGGCGCGCTGTCCTGGGAATAACCCGCAGCAGCGAACCCGTCACATGATGGAGCAGCCGGCGGCCTCTCGGCCCCGGCCCAAGGTTTAGGAGCAAGAACGCCTGATGCAAAGCATGCCCGGTGCCTTAACGGCCCAACGATACGACAGGCACTTTGCGAACCCTTCAGTGGGATGGGCAAACTTCCCTCCGGAAAAAGCGGACGGCCGTGTGGCGGTCCGCTTGATCAAGCGATTAGGGGTAGCGGCGCGAGGCGCGCCGGCTACCGACTTGATTTGGCGCGCGAGGCCGGGCGGTCACGCGCGCCATACCGTATTCATTAGCGTAAGCGCGTGGTATCCGCGTACGCCGATGAATAGCCCGCTTCGAAGCGCACGTCCTGAACAGCGTCCGCGGGAAGCGGGTTTTGACGAAGGGTGTAGTTTGAACTGACTCTCATCTGAACCTGAAGGAGAACAACATGGTTACCGCCAAGAAGAAACCGGCTGCTAAGAAGGTTGCTGCAAAGAAGACCGTTGCGAAGAAGGCTGCTGCTCCGGCGAAGAAGGCCGCTGCAGTGAAGAAGGTCGCGGTGAAGAAGGTTGCCGCGAAGAAGGCAGCACCGGCCAAGAAGGCCGCGGTGAAGAAGGTCGCAACGAAGAAGGTTGCAGCGAAGAAAGTCGCGGTGAAGAAGGTTGCCGCGAAGAAGGCAGCACCGGCCAAGAAGGCCGCAGTGAAGAAGGTTGCAGCGAAGAAGGTCGCAGTGAAGAAGGTTGCTGCGAAGAAGGCAGCACCGGCTAAGAAGGCTGCTGCGAAGAAGGCCGCGCCTGCTGCGAAGAAGGCTGTCGCGAAGAAGGCTGCGCCTGCTGCGAAGAAGGCCGCTGCGAAGAAGGCTGCCGCTCCGGCGAAGAAGGCCGCTGCGCCGAAGGCTGCTGCTCCGGCGAAGAAGGCCGCTGCACCGAAGGCTGCTGCTCCGGCGAAGAAGGCTGCTGCACCGAAGGCTGCCGCTCCGGCGAAGAAGGCTGCTGCGCCGAAAGCTGCCGCTCCGAAGGCTGCCGCTCCCGCAAAGAAGGCCGCTGCACCGAAGAAGGCCGTCGTGAAGAAGGCTGCGCCGGCAACGACCGCGTCGACCGCATCGGTTGCGCCGGCATCGGGCGTGAAGACCGCGCTCAACCCGGCAGCGGCATGGCCGTTCCCGACCGGCAGCCGTCCGTAATCGAGGCTGACCAGCACTACCCGGGCACTCACGTGGTGTCCGTGGGTTGAGTAGCGCTACTCAATCGATCCCGCCATCTGGCTCAGGTGGCGGGATTTTTTTTCGCCCGCATTCGAGCGTGCGCCGGATGCCCGTCTGCGGGCTGCGGCGAGCAGGGGCGAAAAAAAACGCATGTGCAGCTTCGCACATGCGTTCGACCGCGGCTTGCGCCGCGTGCTGAGGATACCGGTTAGTGCGTGACGCGCGTGACGCCGCCGCTCGACAGCAGTCGCACACGCTCGCCTGCGCGGAACGCTTCGCCGCTGGCGGCCTGCGTGATCGAGCGCAGATCGCCGTTGTCGAGGCGCACGGTGATTTCGACACCGTTCGCCGTGCTGAGGTTTTCGCCGACCGCGTTGCCCGCGACCGCACCCACGAGACCGCCGGCGATTGCCGTCAGGATCGATCCCTTGCCGCCGCCGATCGCGCTGCCTGCCACCGCACCGAGTGCGCCGCCGCCGATCGTGCCGATCGCGGCGCCGCCGCCGTCGGACTGGATGCGAACCGCGCGGACGCTTTCGACCGTGCCCATGCGGACCGTCTGTTCGCGCTGCGCCTGGCCGACGCTATAGACGTCGGCCGACCCGGGCGGCGTGAAGCAGCCGGCGAGCGTCAGCGAGGCCGTCAGCATGGCCGCGAGCGTGAGGGTCTTTTTCGTCAACATCTTTGCTCTCCCACAAAATTCATTCGAGACTGTAACCGAAGGCAGCCTCGAAGCGCGCGTCGATCTCGGCGCGCGTCAGTACGTAAGTCTGGGGCCCCTGGTGGGCGATCTTGAGCGAGCCCATCAGGCTCGCGAGGCGGCCCGTGGTTGCCCAGTCGAGGCCATTCTCGATGCCGTACAGCAGGCCGCCCCGGAAGGCATCGCCGCAGCCGGTCGGATCGACGACGCGCTCGGCACCCACGACGGGAATCTGTTCTTCGCCGTTCTTGTGAAGAATGGTGGAGCCGTGCTCGCCGCGCGTGATGATCAACGCCTGAACCCGGCTGGCGATTTCCTGTTCGGACCAGCCCGTCTTGTCGCTGACGAGCTTGCCTTCGTAATCGTTGACCGCGACGAACGTCGCGAGTTCAATGATGCGGCGCAGCGTCGCACCGTCGAACAGCGGCAGGCCCTGGCCCGGATCGAAGATGAACGGAACGCCGGCCTTCGCGAACTGCTCGGCGTGCTGGACCATGCCGTCGAAGCCGTCCGGCGCGACGATGCCGAGCTTCACGCCCGCGACGTCGTCCGCACGGTTCAGGTGCGACTGCATCATCGCGCCGGGGTGGAAGGCGGTGATCTGGTTGTTGTCGAGATCGGTCGTGATCATTGCCTGCGCGGTGTGCGTATCGGGCACCACGCGCACGTTTGCCTTCGACAGGCCGAGGCTGTCGAGGCGTTCGAGATACCGGTCGGCATCGTTCGCGCCGACCGTCGCCATGATGCGGGCGTCGCCCCCGAGCATGTGCAGTGCGTAAGCGATGTTCCCCGCGCAGCCGCCGAATTCGCGACGCATCGTCGGCACCAGGAAGCTCACGTTGAGAAGGTGAACCTGGTCGGGCAGGATGTGCTCGCGGAAGCGACCTTCGAAGGTCATGATGTTGTCGTAGGCGAGCGAGCCGCAAATCAGCGTAGTCAAGGCGTACGTTCCTGTAGAGAACAAAGGGAAGCGGCCGCCCGGCCGGCGCGCGAAGGGCCCGTCGTCGGGCTTCGCGCGGCAGGGCCGGGCGGCAGCGGGATTACTTCAGCGCGGCGAGCGCGGCGTCGTAGTTCGGCTCGTCCTTGATTTCGCCGACGAGTTCCGCGTGGATCACCTTGTCCTGCGCGTCGAGCACCACGACCGCGCGTGCGGTCAGGCCGTTCAGCGGGCCGCTCGTCACGTCGACGCCGTATGCGTTCGCGAACGCGCGGCCGGTGCGGAACGTCGAAGCCGTCACGACGTTCTCGAGGCCTTCGGTCGTGCAGAAGCGCGTGGCGGCGAACGGCAGGTCGGCGGACACGACGACGACGACCGTGTTGTCGAGCGACGATGCGGCTTCGTTGAACTTGCGGGTCGACGTCGCGCAGGTCGGCGTGTCGAGGCTCGGCACGATGTTCAGCACCTTGCGCTTGCCGGCGAAGCTGGCGAGCGACAGGTCGGCGAGATCCTTGCCGACCAGCTTGAAATCGGCGCCCTGGGCGCCGACAGTCGGGAACGTGCCGGCGAGATCGATCGGGTTGCCACCCAGCGTAACTTTGCTCATGTTCGTGCTCCGAAATAGCGCGCCGCTCGGGCGCGCGGGTTGAGACGGGCGCGCATGCGCGCGCCGCGGCGCGTCAAGGATAGAAGATCTGGACGCGGAAATTCGAGGCGGGCGTGCCGTTCGTTTCGAGGCGGACGACCATCGTCTGCGTCGTGCCGGGCGGCAGCCCGGCGTCGATCGGCGTGCCCGGGCGCACGTAGTCGCGCGGCGCGAGCACGCGGCGCACGGTTACGTGACTGGTGTCGTCGAGCAGCGTCAGTTCGAGCGACGGGTACGCGAGCGCAACGCGGTAGCGGTTCGTCAGCGGCACCTTCAGCTCGAGTTCTCGCGGGCCGTCGAGCTGGCGCAGGTCGGTTGCGTCGAGCCGCAGGCCGTCGATCGCGCGCGGCGGCGCGACGGTGCAGCCGAGCGGCGCGCAGGCCTGCCGGAACCAGCCCAGCGTGGCGGGCCAGCGGATCATCAACGCCTCGCGCTGCCACCACGCGAGCTGGGCAACGAGCAGCACGGCCAGCGCGGCGGCGACGAGGCCGCCGAAAAAGCCGCCGAGGATCCCGCGTCGCTGCGGTGCGCGCGTCTCGCGCGTGACGGCGAAGTGCGGGCGATCGTCGTCGGTCAGCGCAGCCGGAAACGGTGCGGCGGGCGTGTCGGCTGCCGCGGTTGTGGCTGTGTCGCGACGCGTGGCGGCGGTTTCGGGTGCCTGTTCGATGGCGGCCGGCGACGGCGTGAACGCGAATCGCGGTTCGCGCGGCGCGCGTTCGTCGTCCGGCAATGTGAAGCGCGCGGTGCCGACGGGTTCGGCTGCTTCGTGCGCGGTGTCTGCTTCGGGCGGAAGGTGGGCGACGAAGCGCGGTTCACGTGGATCGCGCTCCACGGGCGACTGAGCGGACTGAGCGGACTGAGCGGACTGAGCGGACTGAGCGGACTGAGCGGACTGAGCGGACTGAGCGGACTGAGCGGACTGAGCGGACTCAGCGGACTCAGCGGACTCAGCGGACTCAGCGGACTCAGCGGACTCAGCGGACTCAGCGGACTCAGCGGACTCAGCGGACTCAGCCGATGCTTCGGTATCTTGATGGATCCGCGCCGACGGCGATTCGGCCAATTGCGCGACGGAGGAGGCGGCCGGCGCGGCCGCGGACGGGGCGAACGGCGCCGCCGAGGCCGACAGGTGGACGACGCCGGCTTCCGTGGGCGGGAGCGCGACCGGCACGAGCGGCGCGGTACGCACCGTCCGCACGTTGTGCTGCAGAGCCGGATCGACGCCGGCATCGAGCCAGGGCGCCCACATGTCCCAGTGTTCCGGCTCGTAATCGGTGTCGGCAGGAGATCCGGCCGGCGCAGCGGAAGTGAACAGGCGGGCCGGCGGAGCGGGATGGTGCACCTCGCCGTCGTCCGGCTCGCCGGCCGGTTCGGTCACGGTCGGTTCGGGTTGCTGCGCGTGCTCGGGTACGAGCGACTCGGACGCGTTGAAGACTTCGTGGCAATGCCCGCAGCGCACGAGCCCGTGATGCAGCGAGAGCTGTTCCTGCTGCAGCCGGAAGACGGTTTCGCAATGAGGACAGCGCGTCGCAAGAAGCATGTCGAGCCGGGCGGCCTGCAGGCCAGAGTGAAGGACAGCGCTATTCTAATGGCTTTCCCGCCGCGTTCCGGCGAGGCATACCCAACCTTCGTGTTCGCGCCAGACCGAGATGTCGACGTAGCGTGCATAGACGGCCGCCACCTCGTCCGCCTGGCGTGCCAGCACGCCCGACAGCGCGATACGCCCGCCCGGTTTGACCTTCGAGGCAAGCATCGACGCCATCAGCTTCAGCGGATTCGACAGGATGTTCGCGACGACGATGTCGAATTCGCCGTCCGGGCACGCGTCGGGCAACCCGTACGTGACTTCCGCGCGGTTGCGTTCGCTGTTCTGCCGCGCCGACTCGACCGCCTGCGGATCGATGTCGATGCCGATGACGGGGTTCGCCCCGCATTTCCTCGCGAGGATCGCGAGAATGCCCGAGCCGCAGCCGTAGTCGAGCACCGACTGGCCGGGCTTCACCGACTGCTCGAGCCATTCCATGCAAAGACGCGTGGTCGGGTGGCTGCCGGTGCCGAACGCGAGGCCGGGGTCGAGCTCGAGGACGAGTGCATCGGGATCGGGCGCGTCGTGCCACGACGGCACGACCCAGATCCGTTCGCCGATCGGGATCGGCTCGAACTGCGACTGCGTGAGCCGCACCCAGTCCTGTTCCTCGACTTCGCGCACGGTGAACCCGGGCGTCTCGGCGATGCCGATCTCGTTCGCGGCCGCCGCGAGCAACACGGCCGGCTCGTGGTCGGCCGACAGCAGCGCGACCACGCGCGAGTGCTGCCACGCGGTGCGGTCCGGCACGAGGCCGGGCTCGCCGAAGAGCGGCTGTTCGTCGGGCGTGTCGGCGTCGGCGTCCTCGACGGACACCGACAGCGCGCCGAGTTCGAGCAGCGCGTCGGACAGCGCCTCCGCATGCTCGCGGGCCAGTTCGACGACGAGTTCGCGATAGCTCATGCTTACGCTTCTTCCGGTGCGACCTGCTGCTTCTGCGCGAGCCGGTTTTCGAGGTAATGGATGCTGGTGCCGCCTTCGACGAACTTCGAATCGATCATCAGCTCGCGGTGCAGCGGGATGTTGGTCTGGATGCCTTCGACGACCATTTCCGACAGCGCGATGCGCATCCGGCTGATCGCCTGCTCGCGCGTCGCGCCGTAGGTGATCAGCTTGCCGATCATCGAATCATAGTTCGGCGGCACGAAATAGCCATTGTAGGCGTGCGAGTCGACGCGCACGCCGGGGCCGCCCGGCGTATGCCAGGACGTGATGCGGCCGGGCGACGGCGTGAACTTGAACGGATCTTCGGCGTTGATCCGGCATTCGATCGCATGTCCGCGGAACTGGATGTCGCGCTGGCGCAGCGTGAGCTTCTCGCCGGCCGCGATGCGGATCTGTTCCTGCACGATGTCGACGCCCGTGATCAGCTCCGATACCGGGTGTTCGACCTGCACGCGCGTGTTCATCTCGATGAAGTAGAACTCGCCGTTTTCGTACAGGAACTCGAACGTGCCGGCGCCGAGGTAGCCCATCTTCTTGCAGGCGTCCGCGCAGCGGTCGCCGATGCGGTCGATCAGGCGGCGCGGGATGCCCGGCGCCGGTGCTTCCTCGATCACCTTCTGGTGGCGGCGCTGCATCGAGCAGTCGCGCTCGCCCAGCCAGATCGCGTTCTTGTACGCGTCGGACAGCACCTGGATCTCGATGTGACGCGGGTTCTCGAGGAACTTTTCCATGTACACCTGCGGGTTGCCGAACGCACGGCCGGCTTCCTCGCGGGTCATGTTGACCGCATTGACGAGCGCGGCCTCGGTGTGCACGACGCGCATGCCGCGCCCGCCGCCGCCGCCGGCCGCCTTGATGATGACCGGATAGCCGACCGCGCGCGCAATCTTGACGATCTCCTTCGGATCGTCCGGCAACGCGCCTTCCGAACCCGGCACGCATGGCACGCCGGTCTTGATCATCGTCTGCTTGGCGGTGACCTTGTCGCCCATCATGCGGATCGTTTCCGGGCGCGGGCCGATGAACGTGAAGCCCGACTGCTCGACGCGCTCGGCGAAATCGGCGTTTTCCGACAGGAAGCCGTAGCCGGGGTGGATCGCCTCGGCGTCGGTGACTTCCGCGGCGCTGATCAGCGCCGGCATGTTCAGGTAGCTCAGGTTCGACGGAGCCGGGCCGATACAGACGGCTTCGTCCGCGAGGCGCACGTACTTGGCTTCCTTGTCGGCTTCCGAGTAGACGACCACCGTCTTGACGCCGAGCTCGCGGCACGCGCGCTGAATACGCAGCGCGATTTCACCGCGGTTGGCAATGAGGATTTTTTCAAACATAGCGAGTATTCGTCTCTTCGAGGGGCGCGCGAACGGCGCCTGGCGAGCATCGGCGGCGCGCGGCCCGCAGGCCGCGCGGCGGGCTTAGCCGATCACGAAAAGCGGCTGGCCGTATTCGACTGCCTGGCCGTTCTCGACGAGGATTTCCTTGATCACGCCGGCCTTGTCCGACTCGATCTCGTTGAGCAGCTTCATCGCTTCGATGATGCAGATCGTCTGGCCTTCCTTGACCGTGTCGCCGACCTGGACGAACGGGTCCGCGCCCGGCGACGGTGCGCGATAGAACGTGCCGACCATCGGCGACGTCACGACGTGGCCCTGCGGAGCGGCCGGTGCGGCGGCACCGCCTGCGGCCGGCGCGGCAGCGCCGTCGGTCGGCAGCGCGACCGACGGGACCGGCGCGCTGACCTGCGGGGCATACCCAGCCGTCGGCTGCACGTAGACCGGCGGCGCGTTCTTGACGATGCGCACCTTGCCTTCGCCTTCCGTCACTTCCAGCTCGGAGATGCCGGATTCGGAAACGAGGTCGATCAGAGTTTTCAGCTTACGAAGATCCATCGGGAATTCCCCTTTCAATACGTGAAAGCGCCGGTTTAGCGGCCGGCGCTCAATCTAGATCGCGAAATCAGCCGCGCGACGCGCCTTGCAGCTTGTCCAGCGCGTACTCGAGCGCGTACAGATAACCTTTCCAGCCGAGCCCGCAGATCACGCCTTCGGCCTGGTCGGAAAAGTAGGAGTGGTGCCTGAACGCTTCGCGACGATGCACGTTCGACAAGTGAACCTCGACGAACGGAATGCCAACGCCGGCGATCGCGTCCCGGATCGCGACGCTCGTGTGCGTATACGCGGCCGGATTGATCAGGATGAAATCGGTCTGTTCTTCCCGCGCGGCCTGAATGCGGTCGACCAGCGCGCCTTCATGGTTGCTCTGGAACGACGACAGTTCGGCACCGGCTTCCCGGGCACGGGCGGCAAGCGCCTGATCGATCTGCGCCAGCGTGACGCGGCCGTACACCTCCGGTTCCCGGGTGCCGAGAAGGTTCAGGTTGGGGCCGTGCAGCACCAGCAATCGTGTCATGGTCGCTTCTATTTCTGCGGAATTGCGCGAACTTTAGCGCTATTTAGAGAAATTTGTCTAGTTTCGCCGAACGGCCGGGCGTTCCGGGCCTGAGGGAATTGCCGGTACGGATGCAAAGTGTCGGCGAATTCACGCGAAATTGCGGCGATCGACGGACAAATGGCCGCCAACGCACGTACAGCCGTTCGGGCAGGTTACAGCGCGTCGAGCGTCTTTTTCAGCTCGGCCGGCTGGATTTGCCCTAATTTTGTCTCGCGAATCTTGCCGGTTTCGTCGATGACGACCGTAAACGGCAGCGCGCCGGCGGTATTTCCGAAATTCCGGGCCAGATCGGCGCCTGCATATCCGCTGACGAAAACCGGATAGTCGACCTTCACCTTCTGCAGGAAGTTCTTCACGTTCTGCCCGGAATCGACGCCGATTCCGATGAAACGGATGCCCTTCTGCTTGTACTGGTGCGACAGCGCGACGAGCTCGGGCATCTCCTCGACGCACGGACCGCACCATGACGCCCAGAAATTGACCACGACCTTCTGGCCCTTGAAGGCGGCCAGCGAGGCCGGCTTGCCGTCGACATCCGTGAGCGATGCCGCCCACAGCTGCTCGACCGGGCTGCCGTGCGCGGCGGGCGCGGCGACGGCGACGCCGTCACCGTCGCCGGGAGCGCCGCGGAACCAGTGGCCGGCGGCGATCCCGCCGGCAACGGCGGCGGCCGCGACTACCGCGAGCGCCATCATGCGTTTCATTGTCATCGTTGAATCATTCCGGTTCGGAAGGGGCGTCGCCTGCTTCGACGAGCGCGCGCAGCGCCGCGGCATCCGCACGGGCGACCCGGCCGCGCGCGTCGGCCTTGACCGCGCCGCGCAGGTCGTCGCTCGCATAGAGCGCGAGGTGGATGCCGATCGCGTCCACGTCGCGCCGCGGGCGCCACAGGAAGCTCAGCGTCTCGACGTCGCCGCGGCCCGCGAAGTGCCGCGTCTCGGATACGTCGTACTGGACGTTCTGGTTCAGCAGGTAGATTGCGACGTCCTTCGGGTTATCGGTAAATGCCTGCAAATGGATGTCCGAATGCGCGTTCGCGGTGCCGTTCAGCACGGCGCCCGTCACATACGGGTTGAACTCGGCGAGCCGGCGCATCCATTCCAGCGCGACCTCGCGCAGGCGGCGCAGCTCGTCCGGCTGCGTGTCGCTCTGGAACAGGGCGAGGTACGCGTGCAGTTCTTCCTCGATCTGGTCGTTATCCGGCAGCCATTCGCCGGCAACGCGCGATTCGCCGAGCAACTGGCGCGCGGCCTTGCGTTTCGCGCCGGCGTAGTCCAGGCCGTCCTCCGCGATCAGGCGGGCGGCGGACTGGGCGATTTCCTCGCGGACGCGCCGCGGGTCGACAAGAGGTTTGCGAGACATGATCCGGCAATCATACTCGATCGCCGCAGCGCCCGAGCGCAGGTGCGGCGGCCTGCCGCCGGGCGCGCCGGCGCCGTTCGCGGACATCGTTCGGGCCGCCGGGCACGGCAGGCCGTCAGTTACAATAGTGTTCTTTGTGTCGCGGCAACCGCCGTCGAACGGGCACCGGTCGCACGGCGTGTCCGGCGCGCCGCAGACGCAATCTTTCCGAATCGACGGCGCCCCGGCGGCGCGAAAGCATTCATCTATGCACATCCACATTCTTGGCATCTGCGGCACCTTCATGGGCGGTCTCGCCGTACTCGCACGCGAGGCGGGCCACACGGTGACGGGTTGCGACGCGGGCGTCTATCCGCCGATGAGCACGCAGCTCGAAGCGCAGGGCATCACGCTGACCGAGGGCTACGGCGCCGAGCAGATCGACCTGAAGCCGGATCTCTTCGTGATCGGCAACGTCGTCACGCGCGGCAATCCGCTGATGGAAGCGATCCTCGATCGCGGCCTGCCGTACGTGTCGGGCCCGCAGTGGCTGGGCGAACACGTGCTGGCCGGCAAATGGGTGCTGGCGGTCGCGGGGACGCACGGCAAGACGACCACGTCGTCGATGCTCGCGTGGCTGCTGGAGGACGCAGGCCTGAACCCGGGCTTCCTGATCGGCGGCGTGCCGCTGAACTTCGGCGTGTCGGCGCGGCTCACCGATTCGAGCTTCTTCGTGATCGAGGCCGACGAATACGACACGGCGTTCTTCGACAAGCGCTCGAAGTTCGTCCACTATCGGCCGCGCACCGCGGTGCTGAACAATCTTGAGTTCGATCACGCCGACATCTTCCCGGATCTCGCCGCGATCGAGACGCAATTCCACCATCTCGTGCGTACCGTGCCCGGAGTCGGCCGGATCGTCACGAACGGCCGGTCGGACGCGCTCGAGCGCGTGCTGGCGCGCGGCTGCTGGAGCGAGGTCGAGCGGTTCGGCGTCGACGGCGGCTGGCAGGCGCTGCCGGCCGAGGACGGCGTGCCGGTCGACGAGCGTTTCGCCGTGTATGCGCAGGCCGGGCGCGTCGGCGAAGTCGCCTGGCAGGTGCAGGGCGATCACAACCGGATGAACGCGCTCGCGGCGATCGCCGCCGCGCGCCACGTCGGCGTGCCGCCCGCGCAGGCCGCCGCGTCCCTCGCGTCGTTCCGCAACGTGAAGCGCCGCATGGAAGTACGCGGCAGCGTGGACGGCGTGACCGTCTACGACGACTTCGCGCACCATCCGACCGCGATCGAAACCACGATCGCAGGCCTTCGTGCGCGCATCGGCCGCAAGCATGCCCGCATCCTCGCCGTACTCGAGCCGCGCTCGAATACGATGAAGCTCGGCGTGATGAAGTCGCAATTGCCGGCGAGCCTGGCCGACGCCGATCTCGTGTTCGGCTACGGCGCACCGGCGGGGCGCGACGCGCTCGGCTGGAATCTTGCCGAGGCGCTGGCGCCGCTCGACGACCGCGCACACGCGTTCGACGATCTTCACCTGCTGGTAAAGGCGGTCGTCGGGGCCGCCCGGCCGGGCGACCACGTACTCGTGATGAGCAACGGCGGCTTCGGCGGCGTGCACCAGAAGCTGCTCGACGCGCTCGGGAGCCGCACGTGATCCTGTATCTGCACGGCTTCCGGTCGTCGCCGGAATCGCAGAAGTCGCGGCTGCTCGCCGCGCGCATGGCCGAGCTCGGCCGCACGGACGAGTGGCGGTGCCCGTCGCTGTCGGTGTCGCCGCTCGATGCGATCGCGTTGGCCGAAGCGGAAGTGGCGGGCGCGCGCGACGTGACCGTCATCGGCAGCTCGCTCGGTGGTTACTACGCCACGTGGCTGGCCGAAAAGCACGGCTGGAAGGCCGTGCTGCTGAATCCGGCCATCGTGCCGCAGCGCGATCTCGAACAGCATCTGGGCGAGCAGCCGCTATGGCACGGCGGCGGCACGATCGTCGTCGAGCGCCGTCACCTGCACGAGCTCGACGCGCTGCGCGTGCCGGCGATCACGCGTGCCGACCGCTACTATCTGTTCGCGGCCACCGGCGACGAAGTGCTCGATTACCGCGAGATGCTGGCCCATTACCCGGGCGCGAAGACGCGCGTGATCGAAGGCAGCGATCATGGAATCAGCGAATTTGCCGACTATGTCGACGACGTTCTCGCGTTTTGCGACGGAAAAGCGTCATAACCCGGCCCCGTGCCGATCGAATCCCCATCATCATGCGGCGCCGCCGATGCGGTGCCCGGCAGTCTGAACGAGAGTACTGAGTGAACGTTTTCTTCGAGGAATCGGGCAGTTTCAAGGCGGGCAGCGTGCTGTCGCGCCAGGGCGACGCATTTCAGGTCGAGTTGCCCGGCGGGCGGCGTGCGAAGGTGCGCGCGAAAGACGTGCTGATCGAATTCGAGAAGCCGGCCGCGAGCGAACTGATGCAGGAGGCCGACACGGCCGCGCAGCAGATCGATCTGGACTTCCTGTGGGAGTGCGCGCCGTCCGACGAGTTCGCGTACACGGCGCTGGCCGAGGAGTACTTCGGCACAGCGTACGGCCCGGTCGAGCGCGCGGCGCTGGTGCTGCGGCTGCACGGCTCGCCCGTGTACTTCCGCCGCAAGGGGCGCGGCCAATACCAGCGCGCACCGGAGGAGCAGCTCAAGATGGCGCTCGCGTCGCTCGAGCGCAAGCGCCAGCAGGCGCTCGTCCAGGTGCAGTATGAAGAGGAACTGAAGGCCGGCAAGCTGCCGGAAGCGTTCGCGGGCAAGGTGCTCGGGCTGCTGACGCGGCCGGACAAGAACGCGATCGAATACAAGGCGATGGAAGCGGCGGCCGGCGCGCGCGGCGTGTCGCCGGCGCGGCTGATGCTCGATTGCGGCGGCATCGCGTCGCCGCGTGCGCTGCACGAGGCACGCTTCCTCGCGGAATTCTTCCCGCACGGCACGGGCTTTCCGCCCGTCACGGTCGGTGCGCTGCCGGACGACCTGCCGCGCGCGGACGTCGAGGCGTTCTCGATCGACGACGTCACGACGACCGAAATCGACGACGCGTTCTCGGTCGAGCACCTGTCCGACGGCCGGGTGCGGATCGGCGTGCACATCGCCGCGCCGGCGCTCGGCATCGTGCGCGGCGACGCGGTCGATGCGATCGCGCGGGCGCGCCTGTCGACGGTCTACATGCCGGGCGACAAGATCACGATGCTGCCGGACGACGTCGTCGACGTGTTCACGCTGAAGGAAGGCGATTACCGTCCGGCGCTGTCGCTGTACATCATCGTCAACCGCGACACGCAGGAGATCGTCGCGAACGAGACGCGCGCCGAGCTCGTGTTCGTGAAGAACAACCTGCGCCACAACACGCTCGACGAGCTCGTCACCGAAGAGACGCTCGCGGCCGGCACCGGCGACTATCCGCACAAGGACGACATCGCCGTGCTGTGGCCGCTCGCGCAGGCGCTGTTCGAGAAGCGCCAGCTGGCGCGCGCGGGCTACGGCCTGAAGCGTGAAGTGCAGCGCAATACCGACTACAACTTCTACGTCGAAGGCGAGCACGTGTCGATCACGCCGCGCCGCCGCGGGTCGCCGCTCGACCTGATCGTGTCGGAACTCGCGATTCTCGCGAACTCGACCTGGGGCGCGTTCCTGCACGATCACACGGTGCCCGGCATCTACCGCTCGCAGCGGGGTTTCGGCGCACCGGGCCCGAAACGCACGCGGATGCAGACGACGGCCGCGCCGCACGAAGGCCTCGGCGTGCCGCAGTACGCATGGAGCACGTCGCCGCTGCGCCGCTACGTCGACCTCGTGAACCAGTGGCAACTGCTCGCGTGCGTGCAGCACGGCGTCACCGCGAAGCTCGCCGCGCCGTTCAAGCCGAAGGACGCCGATCTGTACGCGGTCGTCCAGGGCTTCGACGATACGTATACGGCCTATGCCGACTACCAGCGCCGGATGGAATATTTCTGGTGCCTGCGCTGGCTCGCGCAGGAGCAGAAGAAGCAGGTCGTCGCGAGCGTCGTGAAGGGCGATCTCGTGCGCCTCGAGGAGATTCCGCTGCTGCTGCACGTGCCGGGGCTCGGCGTGCATGCGCGCGGCACGCGCGTGCTGCTCGACGTGATGTCGCTCGACGAGCTGACGATCGAGGCGTCGGTGCGGCTGCTGAACGTGCTCGACGCGCCGACCGTGACGAGCGGCGATGCGCCGGAAGAAGAGGATGAAGCGGAAAGCGGCGACACGCTGATCGACGCGGAAGACGCCACCGCGGAGACCGAGGCGGAAGCGCTGGCCGAAGCGGACGGCGCGACGGCGGACGCTGGCGGCGAAGCCGCGGGCGGCAACGGCAACGACAGCGAGGAGGGGCGCGCATCATGAACGCGGCTGCGTCGACGAGCGGCGCCGACCGCTATGTCGTGTTCGGCAACCCGGTGGCGCACAGCAAGTCGCCGTTCATCCACGAGCAGTTCGCCGCGCAGACCGGCGAGGCGGTTGCGTACACGCACCGGCTTGCGCCGGTCGACGGGTTCGAGGCGGCCGTGCGGGCCTTCGTCGCCGAAGGCGGGCGCGGCGCGAACGTGACGGTGCCGTTCAAGCTCGAGGCGCATGCGCTTGCCGACACGCTGTCGTCGCGCGCGGCGGCGGCGGGCGCGGTGAACACGCTGCGCATCGACGCCGACGGCCGCATCCACGGCGACAACACCGACGGCGCCGGTCTCGTGCGCGACATCGAAACGAATCTCGGCGTGTCGCTCGCGGGGGCGCGCATCCTGCTGCTCGGCGCGGGCGGCGCCGCACGCGGTGTCGTACTGCCGCTGCTCGACCGCGCGCCGCTGTCGATCACGATCGTGAACCGCACCGCCAGCAAAGCCGAAGCGCTCGTCGGCCAGTTCATGCAGGCCGCGCACGATGCGGGCTGCACGCTCGCGGGCGGCGGCCCCGACGTCGTGCGCGCGGAGCCGTACGACGTGGTGATCAATGCGACGGCAGGCAGCCTCGACGCCGCGCTGCCGGAGTGCGACGCGGCCGCGTTCGGTGCGGGCACGCTGGCGTACGACATGATGTACGGCGCGCAGCCGACCGTGTTCATGCAGCATGCGGCGTCGCTCGGCGCGCGCACGGCGGACGGGCTCGGGATGCTCGTCGAGCAGGCGGCCGAATCGTTCTTCATCTGGCGCGGCGTGCGGCCGGACGGCGCGGCGGTGCTGGCCGCGCTGCGCCAGGCGCTCGCGGCAGGCTGAACGGGGCGCGGCAGGTGGCGGCGGTGAGCGGCACGCAGCGTACGCGGACGGCGAGCCCGGCACGCTGGATCGTCTATGCGGGATCGGTGTTCGCGGGTGCGTGGCTCGCGACGCAGCTGTTCTATCTCGCGCAGATCGCGCTGTGGTCGTTCGTGAACCCGGGCTCGACCGCGTTCATGCGCACCGACGCATGGTGGCTGTCGCGCGACACACCGCCCGCGCAGATCCGGCACCAGTGGGTGCCGTACGACCAGATCTCGCGCAACCTGAAGCGCGCGCTGATCGCGTCGGAAGACTCGACCTTCGCGACCAACAACGGCTACGACGTCGACGCGATCCTG
Organism: Burkholderia paludis; assembly: GCF_000732615.1. Lineage (GTDB taxonomy): Bacteria > Pseudomonadota > Gammaproteobacteria > Burkholderiales > Burkholderiaceae > Burkholderia > Burkholderia paludis. Next base: position 81,562 of record NZ_JPGL01000016.1, on the reverse strand, counting down.
CAGGCGTGGGAGAAGAACAAGGCGCGCGGCCGGATCGTCGCGGGCGGCTCGACGATCACGCAGCAGCTCGCGCGCAACCTGTTCCTGTCGCGCGAGAAGAGCTACGTCCGCAAGGGGCAGGAGCTCATCATCACCTGGATGCTCGAAGCGGTGCTCGACAAGGAGCGGATTTTCGAGATCTACCTGAACTCCGTCGAGTGGGGGCGTGGCGTCTACGGCGCCGAGGCGGCCGCGCGCTATTACTACAAGATTCCCGCGAGCCGGCTCGGCGCATGGCAGTCGGCGCGTCTCGCGGTGATGCTGCCGAAGCCGCGCTGGTTCGACGCGCATCGCGGCTCGGCCTACCAGGCGCAGCGCGCGGCGATCATCGCGCGCCGGATGGGCGCGGCCGAGCTGCCGCAATCGGAGTGAACGGCGGCAGCACGCCGCCGCATTGTCCGTTTCGCCGCCCGTGCGCCGTTTGTGCGCTGCAGCGTATTCGTGACGCCCGCATTTCGGGCCATATCCTTTAGACGAATCCGTCTATTTCGTTTTGCTGAGCAATCCCGGCGAGTGCGCGATTTTGCCTGCCGATATGGCACGAAATCGGTGAAAGTTCAGTCGCCGCGAGTCAGTGCGCAGGTCAATGAAAGGCATGTGAAATGCAACGTTTCACGAGTCGAATTATTTCTGAAAGGTGTGCGCCGCACTGCGCATCGGCCAAATATTTCAAAATTTTTCAAAGCTGAAGGGCTCGCGTATATTGGCCAGCGCCTCGGCTTATCGGCCGCAATCGAGGCGGGGGGCGGCGTATCCGGCTGCTCGATACAAAAAACATCCGAGAGAAGGAAAGCAACGATGCCAGCGAGCAAAGCGAAGCTGTTGTTGGGAGTGGTGTTTTCTTCGCTGATTCTGACGGCCTGCAACGACGACGTGACACCGTCCGCCGCTGCCAGCGCCGACAGCTCAGCCGATCCCGCCAGTCTGGTGGACACGGCGTACAACGATCCGAACAGTTATTCGTCGAGCGCGAACGCGTCGCTCGACGCATCCGCCGCGGTTGAAAAGGCCGCCGTCACGCATCACCAGATCACGCTGAACGGCAAGACCATCCATTACACGGCCACGGCCGGCCACCTCGTCGCGCGCAATCCGCAGACGGGCGCGCCCGAAGCGTCGTTCTTCTATGTCGCGTACACGGCGGACAACCAGCCCGCGGCGAAGCGGCCCGTCACGTTCCTGTACAACGGCGGCCCCGGCTCGGCATCGGTGTGGCTGCATCTCGGCTCGTTCGGCCCGCGCCGGATCCAGACGGGCGACCCGAACGCGAACACGTCGAACTTCCCGTTCGTCGACAACCAGGAAAGCCTGCTCGACACGACCGACCTCGTGTTCGTCGACGCGATCGGCACCGGCTTCTCCGAAGCGATCGCACCGAACACGAACCAGACGTTCTGGGGCGTCGACCAGGATGGCGGCGCGTTCCGCGATTTCGTGACGCGCTACCTGAGCGTGAACCAGCGCAACGACTCGCCGAAATACCTGTTCGGCGAATCGTACGGCACGCCGCGCACCGACGTGCTCGCGAACCTGCTCGAGACGGCCGGCGTGAAGCTCGCGGGCATCGTGTTGCAGTCGTCGATCCTGAACTACAACACCAACTGCGACATGGCGAGCGACTATGTCGGCAACTCGAACAACGGCTCGAGCCCGGTGAGCTGCGCCGGCTTCGTGCCGTCCTACGGCACCGTCGGCGCGTATTACCAGCTCGACAATCCGAATCCGTCGAGCCTGCCGCAGTATGCCGACCAGATGCGCCTGCTGACGGCCGGCAGCTATTCGCCTGCCGTGAACGCGTACCTGGCGAGTCATACGGCGCCGCCGCCGAGCCTCGTCACGACGATGGCGAATTCGACCGGCGTGAAGCAGGCGCTGTGGAACGCGAACTTCAACGTGATCCCGACCTTCTTCGACAACAGCTTCCAGCTGTCGCTGATTCCGGGCACGCTGCTCGGCCGCTACGACGCGCGCGTGAACGTGCCGGTATCGAGCCCGCTCGCGTCGGGCGGCGATCCGTCGAGCACGTACATCACGCAGCCGTTCACCGACACGATCGGCCAGTACCTGCCGAACGAGCTGAAGTACACCGCGCAGTCGGCGTATTCGCTGAGCAGCAACGCGATCAATACGTGGGACTGGACGCACGACGGCCTCGCGATGCCCGACACGATCCCCGATCTGGCGGCCGCGCTGACGCTGAACCCGTCGCTGAAGGTGCTGTCGCTGAACGGGTATCACGACATCGCGACGCCGTTCTACCAGACCGAACTCGACCTCGCCCGGCTCGGGACGCAACCGAACCTGACGATCAAGGACTATCAGGGCGGACACATGGTCTATCTCGACGATACGTCGCGGCCGCAGGAGAAGGCCGACCTCGTGACCTTCTACAACGCGGTCGCGCACTGACGCGATGCGCGAGACCGGCGGCAGGCGCCCGTGGCGCCGCCCGCCGGCCGTCGACGACCTCATTCCTGACTGGAGCCTGATATGAAGAATCGTTTCATCGTCGTTGCCGCGGCGCTCGCATGGGCCGGTGCCGCAACATCCGTATCCGCGTTCGCGCAGGCGAGCGACACCGCCGTGCCGGCGCGGGCGCGCCAGGCGCAGCTCGGCGATCCGTACGTGCCGCCGGCCGCGCGCAAGGCGACTGCCGGCACGCAGACGACGGGCGCGGCGCTGCATGCGCAGGTGGTGCGCAAGCTCGCACGGCAGTTCAGCGCGGCCGACACGCAGAACACCGGTTCGATCACCGAATCGCAGGCGCGCGCGGCGGGCCTCGGCTATGTCGCGAACCACTTCCGGCAGATCGATTCCGGCGGCAGCGGCCGCGTGTCGTTCGCGGACGTACAGCGCTACATGCAGGCACGCAGCACAAGCCAGCAGTAAGCGCGGCGCGCGGTGAGCAAACGGGGGCGGAACCTGCGATACGGCGGGTTCCGCCCCCTTGCGCATGGTGCCGCCGTCATGTCGCGGACGCGGCGGATCATGGCCGGATTCTCATTATCTGGACAATGCATTCAAATATTGGAGGCGCGTTCACGCGCTCCTACAATCCGAAGCACATCGACGGCTTCGGACCCACGCATCGCGCGGCGCCCGACGCACACGGAGACACATTCCATGAAGTTCGCCGGGCGTTTTACTCGGTGCATCGACCGCCGCCTCGTGGCCATGCCGGACGCGGTTCCGGCGTCGCGCGAGCGGCTTCACCGATTCCGTTGAAGAAGCCCGTTCCATGACCAAGATGCCCGACTCCCTTGTACTCGACGCCCGGCGCGCGACGCCGGACGGTGCGTCGCTCACCGACAGCATCGGCGCGACCAGCACGCCGCTCGATCTTGCCGCCCAGCAGGCCGGCACGCAGACGCTGCTGCGCGGCCTCGCGATCCTCGAGGCGATCGCGAACGGCGCGCGCGACATGCGCGCGATCGGCGCCGCGCTCGGCACGACGCGCAGCACGACGCACCGCCTCGTCAGCAGCCTCGTGCAGGCGCGCTACCTGCGGCAGGTGCAGGGCGGCTACCTGCTCGGCCCGAAGCTGATCGAACTCGGCACGATCGCGCTCGAACAGATGCCGCTCACCGCCGTGGCGCGTCCGCACCTCGAAGCGCTCGCGGAAGCGACGCTCGACACGATCCACCTCGGCGTGCGCGACGGCGACGACGTGCTGTATATCGACAAGATTCCCGGCACGCGCGGCCTCGAGATGCGCTCGCGGGTCGGTCACCGGATGCCGCTCGCGTCGACCGGCATCGGCAAGGCGATGATGCTCGACCTCGATCCCGACCTGTGGAGCACGCTGTTCGAGGCCGCGCGGCGCGCGCTGGCCGGCGTCAACTTCAAGCCGGACAACCGGCCCGAGACGAGCGCGTTCCTGCAGCGCATGGCCCATTACGCGGCCGGCGGCTACACGTTCGACCTCGAGGAGAACGAGGCGTCGATCCGCTGCGTGGCCGCGCCGATCCGCGACGCGTCGGGCGCGATCGTCGCGGCCGTGTCGGTGGCGAGCACGATTCCGTACATGCCGCACGACCGGATGGACGAACTGATTCCGCTCGTGCAGCGCGAAGCGCGAGCCATTTCCGCGGAACTGGGCTGGAGCCCGCCGCAGGGTACCCGCAGGATCAAACGATGACGATTTCGACCCGGCCCGTTCCGGATTCCAGTTCCGCTTCCCCGTCGCTGATCGCGCTCGACTGGGGCACGACGTCGCTGCGCGCGTATCTGTACGACGCGCACGGTGCGATCGTCGACACGCGCAGCCGCGCGGCGGGCGTGATGCACGTGCCGGGCGGCGGCGCGCGCGCATTCGACGCGGTGTTCGAGGAAGCGTGCGGCGACTGGCTCGACCGTACGCCCGGCCTGCCGGTGCTCGCGGCCGGCATGGTCGGCAGCGCGCAGGGCTGGCGCGAGGCGCCGTACGTCGCGGTGCCGGCCGGCGCCGACGCGCTCGTCGCGGGCCTCATCACGGTGACGTCGTCGCGCGGCGCGACGGTGTCGATCGTGCCGGGCGTCATCGCGACGGGCGAATTGCCCGACGTGATGCGCGGTGAAGAAACGCAGATATTCGGCGCACTCGCGAACGATCCCATGCTTGGCGCCGATCGTTCAGGGCTACTGATCGGATTGCCGGGCACCCACGCAAAATGGGCGTGGGTCAGGGGCGGGCTGATCGAGCGCTTCCAGACCTTCATGACGGGCGAGTTGTTCGCGGTGCTGCGCGACCACACGATCCTCGGCCGCACGATGCGCGCGAGCGTGTCGCCCGATCGCGCGGCGTTCATGCGCGGCGTCTCGGTCGCGCGCGGGGCGCAGCGCACGGGGCTGCTCGCGACGATTTTCAGCACGCGCACGCTCGGCCTGACCGACCGGCTCGCACCTGATGCGCAGGGTGACTATCTGTCCGGCCTGCTGATCGGCCATGAACTCAATGCGCTCGACGCGATGCTCGCGGAGCGCGGCATCGCGCTCGCGGACCAGCCGCTGCGGCTGATCGGCGACGACGGTCTGTGCGCGCGCTACGTCGATGCGCTCCAGGAATTCGGCCATCCGCATTCGCAGGTCGTCGCGCATGCGACCGAACGCGGCCTGTGGCGGATCGCGTCGCGCGCCGGGCTCGTGCGCACCGATGGCGAACCCGCCTTCGCCGACCAATGAACCGCTTGCAGAGGAACCCCGTCATGCCGTCCGACCTTACGTTGCCCGCGCCGTACACCCCCCACGCCGGGCTGATGCGCGCCTTCGACACGTGCCCGCTGATCGCGATCCTGCGGGGGATCACGCCCGCCGAAGCCGCGGACCACGGCCATGCGCTCTACGAAGCCGGTTTCCGGATCGTCGAGGTGCCGCTCAACTCGCCGGCCCCGTTCGACAGCATCGCGGCGCTGCGGCGCGCGCTGCCCGACGATGCGGTCGTCGGCGCGGGCACCGTGCTGCGCGCGGAATACGTGGATCGCGTGCAGGACGCGGGCGGTGCGCTGATCGTGATGCCGCACAGCGACGCGGCCGTGATCCGCCGCGCACGCGAGCGCGGCCTCGCGAGCGCACCGGGCGTCGCGACGCCGACCGAAGCGTTCGCGGCGCTCGCGAACGGCGCCGACGTGCTGAAGATGTTCCCGGCCGAGCAGCTCGGCGTGCCGGTCGTGAAGGCGTGGCGCGCGGTGATCGACCGCGCGGTGCCGCTGATTCCGGTCGGCGGCATCCTGCCCGACAACATGCAGCCGTTCCTTGCGGCCGGCGCGAACGGCTTCGGGCTCGGCTCGGCGCTGTACCGGCCCGGCCAGGCGGCCGACGCGACCGCGGCGAACGCGCGTGCGTTCCAGGCCGGCTGGCGCGCCGCGCGCGGCGGAGCCGCATGATGGGCCGCCTCGCGGGCAAGGTTGCGATGGTGACGGGCGCGGGCCGCGGCATCGGCGCCGCGATCGCCCGCGCGTTCGCCCGCGAGGGCGCGGCCGTGGCGCTCGTCGACCTCGACTTCCCGCAGGCGCAGCACACAGCCGCCGCGATCGCGCACGACACCGACGGCGCGCGCGTGCTGCCGCTGCAGGCGGACGTCGCGCTGCAGGCGTCGGTGCATGAAGCCGTCGCGCGGACGGAGTCGGCGTTCGGTCCGCTCGACGTGCTGGTGAACAACGCGGGCATCAACGTGTTCGCCGATCCGCTGACGATGACCGACGACGACTGGCGCCGCTGCTTTGCGGTCGATCTCGACGGCGTGTGGCACGGCTGCCGCGCGGCGCTGGCCGGCATGGTCGACCGCGGTCGCGGCAGCATCGTCAACATCGCGTCGACGCACGCATTCAGGATCATCCCGGGCTGTTTTCCGTACCCGGTCGCGAAGCACGGCGTGCTGGGCCTCACGCGTGCGCTCGGCGTCGAATACGCGGCGCGCAACGTGCGCGTGAACGCGATCGCGCCGGGCTACATCGAGACGCAGCTCACGCGCGACTGGTGGGACGCGCAGCCCGATCCGGCCGCCGCGCGCGCCGCGACGCTCGCGCTGCAGCCGATGAAGCGGATCGGCCGGCCGGAGGAGGTCGCGATGACGGCCGTGTTCCTGGCGTCCGACGAGGCGCCCTTCATCAATGCCGCATGCATCACCGTCGACGGCGGGCGCGCGGCGCTGTACCACGACTGACGCGACGATTCGAAAGACCGCACGTGCGACGGCCGCGCGCACGCTGCGTCGAAACCAACAAGCGGCTGCATCCTGTTCGATGAAGACAAGGAGACACTGGAGATGAGACGCAGAACGTTCGTAACGCTGGCCGCCGCGGCCGCGGTGGTGATCGGGAGCCCGCTTGCGCACGCGGCCGATCCGGTCAAGATCGGCTTTCTCGTGAAACAGCCGGAAGAGCCGTGGTTCCAGGACGAGTGGAAGTTCGCGGAGATCGCCGCGAAGGAAAAGGGCTTCACGCTCGTGAAGATCGGCGCGCCGTCGGGCGAGAAGGTGATGAGCGCGATCGACAACCTGTCCGCGCAGAAGGCGCAGGGTTTCATCATCTGCACGCCCGACGTGAAGCTCGGGCCGGGCATCGTCGCGAAGGCGAAGTCGCACGGCCTGAAGATGATGACGGTCGACGACCGCCTCGTCGACGGCGCGGGCAAGCCGCTCGAGTCGGTGCCGCACATGGGGATCTCCGCGTACAACATCGGCAAGCAGGTCGGCGACGGCATCGCGGCCGAGATCAGGAAGCGCGGCTGGGACATGAAGGACGTCGGCGCGATCGACATCACCTACGAGCAGTTGCCGACCGCGCACGACCGCACGACCGGCGCGACCGATGCGCTGGTGGCCGCGGGCTTTCCGAAGGCGAACGTGATCGCGGCGCCGCAGGCGAAGACCGACACCGAGAATGCGTTCAACGCGGCGAATATCGCACTCACGAAGAACCCGCAGTTCAAGCACTGGGTCGCGTACGGCCTGAACGACGAGGCCGTGCTCGGCGCGGTACGCGCGGCCGAAGGGCGCGGCTTCAAGGCGGACAACATGATCGGCATCGGCATCGGCGGCTCCGACTCGGCGCTGAACGAGTTCAAGAAGCCGCAGCCGACCGGCTTCTACGGCACCGTGATCATCAGCCCGAAGCGCCACGGCGAGGAAACCTCGGACCTGATGTACACGTGGATCACGCAGGGCAAGGCACCGCCGCCGCTGACGCTGACGACCGGCATGCTCGCGACGCGCGACAACGTGTCGAAGGTGCGCGACGAGATGGGGCTCGCGTCGAAGTAAGCGTCCCGCCGGCTGCCGCGGCGATGCGGCGGCCGGCGGTCGATCGATCCGGATGTGGGGAGACGACGTGTCAGCTGCACTGCGTTTTGACAATATCGGCAAGGTCTTTCCCGGCGTGCGCGCACTCGACGGCATTTCGTTCGACGTGCACGCGGGCGAGGTGCATGGCCTGATGGGCGAGAACGGCGCGGGCAAGTCGACGCTGCTCAAGATTCTCGGCGGCGAATACCAGCCCGATGCGGGCAGCGTGCTGGTCGACGGCCGGCCCGTGCAGTTCGCGAATGCGGCCGCGTCGATCGCGGCCGGCGTCGCGGTGATCCACCAGGAGCTGCAGTACGTGCCGGACCTGACGGTCGCGGAAAACCTGCTGCTCGGCCGCCTGCCGAACGCGTTCGGCTGGGTGCGGAAGCGCGAGGCGAAGCGCTACGTGCGCGAGCGGCTCGCGGCGATGGGCGTCGATCTCGATCCCGACGCGAAACTCGGGCGGCTGTCGATCGCGCAGCGGCAGATGGTCGAGATCTGCAAGGCACTGATGCGCAACGCGCGCGTGATCGCGCTCGACGAGCCGACCAGCTCGCTGTCGCATCGCGAGACCGAGGTGCTGTTCAAGCTCGTCGACGACCTGCGTGCGCAGGGCCGCGCGCTGATCTACATCTCGCACCGGATGGACGAGATCTACCGGCTGTGCGATGCGTGCACGATCTTCCGCGACGGGCGCAAGATCGCGTCGCATGCGTCGCTCGGCGAGGTGCCGCGCGAACGGCTCGTCGCCGAGATGGTCGGGCGCGAGATTTCGGATATCTACCACTACGCGCCGCGCGCGCTCGGCGACGTGCGGTTCTCGGTCGAAGGCATCGACGGCCCGGCGCTGCGCGAACCCGCGAGCTTCGCGGTGCGCGCGGGCGAGATCGTCGGGTTCTTCGGGCTGGTCGGCGCGGGCCGCAGCGAACTGATGCGGCTCGTGTACGGCGCGGACCGCCGGCGCGCGGGCGTGCTGACGCTCGACGGCGCGCACATCGACGTGAAGCGCACCGGCGACGCGATCCGCCACGGCATCGTGCTGTGCCCCGAGGACCGCAAGGAAGAGGGGATCATCGCGATCGCGTCGGTCGCGGAGAACATCAACATCAGTTGCCGCCGCCATTCGCTGCGCGCCGGGCTCTTCCTCAACCGCAGGGCCGAAAGCGAGACGGCCGACCGCTTCATCCAGCGGCTGAAGATCAAGACGCCGAGCCGGCGCCAGAAGATCCGCTTCCTGTCGGGCGGCAACCAGCAGAAGGCGATCCTGTCGCGCTGGCTCGCGGAGCCCGACCTGAAGGTCGTGATCCTCGACGAGCCGACGCGCGGGATCGACGTCGGCGCGAAGCACGAGATCTACGACGTGATTTACCGGCTCGCGGAGCGCGGCTGCGCGATCGTGATGGTGTCGTCGGAACTGCCGGAAGTGCTCGGCGTGTCCGACCGCATCGTCGTGATGCGCGAAGGCCGGATCGCGGGCGAGTTGCCGCGCGGGCAGGCGAACGAGCACGCGGTGCTGAGACTCGCGTTGCCGCAGACGAGCGCCGCGCAGGCGGCGTGACGCGGCGCACGACATTCGAATCGACCAGGCGCGGCGCGGGCCGCGCGATGCAGGAGCAGGAGACGCCATCATGCAAGTCAGGGAAAACCTCGCCAGCGCTGCCGCGAAGCCGTCGGTCGACGCGCTGGTTCCGCAACAGAACGAACGCCAGAAGTGGTGGCAGCATCTGACCGAATACAGCCTCATCGCGATCTTCGCGGTGATGTTCGTGACGATGTCGCTGACGGTCGATCACTTCTTCTCGATCGACAACATGCTCGGCCTCGCGCTGTCGATCTCGCAGATCGGCATGGTCGCGTGCACGATGATGTTCTGTCTCGCGTCGCGCGACTTCGACCTGTCGATCGGCTCGACCGTCGCGTTCTCGGGCGTGCTGTGCGCGATGGTGCTGAACGCGACGGACAACACGTTCGTCGCGATTGTCGCGGCGGTCGCGGCCGGCGCCGCGATCGGCTTCGTGAACGGCGCGGTGATCGCGTACCTGCGCATCAACGCGCTGATCACGACGCTCGCGACGATGGAGATCGTGCGCGGGCTCGGCTTCATCGTGTCGAAAGGGCAGGCGGTCGGCGTGTCGTCGGACACGTTCATCGCACTCGGCGGGCTCACGCTGTTCGGCGTGTCGCTGCCGATCTGGGTCACGCTGCTGTGCTTCATCGCGTTCGGCGTGCTGCTGAACCAGACCGTGTACGGCCGCAACACGCTCGCGATCGGCGGCAACCCCGAGGCGTCGCGGCTCGCGGGGATCAACGTCGAACGCACCCGCGTGTATATCTTCCTGATCCAGGGCGCGGTGACGGCGCTCGCCGGCGTGATCCTCGCGTCGCGCATCACGTCGGGCCAGCCGAACGCCGCGCAGGGCTTCGAGCTGAACGTGATCTCCGCGTGCGTGCTCGGCGGCGTGTCGCTGATGGGCGGCCGCGCGACGATTTCGGGCGTCGTGATCGGCGTGCTGATCATGGGCACGGTCGAGAACGTGATGAACCTGCTGAACATCGACGCGTTCTACCAGTACCTCGTGCGCGGCGCGATCCTGCTCGCGGCCGTGCTGCTCGACCAGCTGAAGAACCGCGGCGTGCGCGACTGACCGGGCGGGCCGACATGGAGACGAACCGCATGACCCACGCCACTTCCGCGCATGACGCGCGCCATGCACGCTACCCGAGCCTCGAGGATCGCGCGGTGCTGATCACGGGCGGCGCGACCGGCATCGGCGCGTCGTTCGTCGAGCACTTCGCGCAGCAGGGCGCGCGCGTCGCGTTCGTCGACCTCGATGCGGCGGCCGGTGCCGCGCTGGCTGAAAGCCTCGCGCACGCGCGCCACGCGCCGCTGTTCCTGCCGTGCGACCTGACCGACATCGACGCGCTGCGCGGTGCGATCGACGCGATCCGCGCCCGCATCGGCGCGATCGCGGTGCTCGTGAACAATGCGGCGAACGACGCGCGCCACGCGATCGGCGACGTGACGCCGGCGTCGTTCGACGCGGGCATCGCGGTGAACCTGCGTCACCAGTTCTTCGCGGCGCAGGCGGTGATCGACGACATGAAGCAGCGGGGCGGCGGCGCGATCATCAATCTCGGCTCGATCAGCTGGATGCTGAAGAACGGCGGTTATCCCGTCTACGTGATGGCGAAGGCGGCCGTGCAGGGGCTGACGCGCGGGCTGGCGCGCGATCTCGGCCCGTTCGGCATCCGCGTGAACTCGCTGGTGCCCGGCTGGGTGATGACCGACAAGCAGCGCCGGCTGTGGCTCGACGACGCGGGCCGCGCGGCGATCAAGGCCGGCCAGTGCCTCGACGCCGAGCTGCTGCCGGCCGATCTTGCACGCATGGCGCTGTTTCTGGCGGCCGACGACAGCCGGATGATCACCGCGCAGGACCTGATCGTCGACGGCGGCTGGGCCTGACCGTTCGCACGACCCGCATCGTTTCTTCGACGAAGGAAAGGAGCTCATCATGACCGCCACGTCCTCGCGCGCATCGTCGTCCACCAGCCAGTCGCGCCGCGCGCGGCTGGCCGCCGCCGCGCAGCCGGTCAGCGCCGGCCCGCAGACAGCCGCGTTCGCGCAGGGCGTCGGCGCCGCGCATGCGGCGGCCGTCACGCTGTCGAATGCGTCGCTGCGGCTGGACGTGCTGCCGCACCTGGGCGGCGGCATCGCGCGCTTCGACTGGCGCGGCGACCACGGCGCGCTGACGCCGGTGTTCCGCCGTTGCGAGCACCCGGAGGCGGCGACGGATCCGAACCAGCTCGCGTGCTATCCGCTGCTGCCGTACTCGAACCGGATCGGCGACGGGCGTTTCGAATGCGACGGCCGCAGCGTCGCGGTGCCGCGCAACCGTCGCGACGAACCGCTGCCGATCCATGGCGACGGCTGGCTCGCGCCGTGGCAGGTGGGCGATGCCACCGACACGTCGCTGCACCTGTCGCTCGATCGCAGCGGCGGCGCGCCGTACGCGTTCCGTGCGTTCCAGTCGTTCGAACTCGACGACGGGACGCTGTCGATTGCGCTGACGATCGAGAATGCGGGGCGTGCCCGGCTGCCGTTCGGGCTCGGCGTGCATCCGTTCCTCGTGCGGGACGCGGCGACCGAGCTGGCGGCGGCGGCCGGCGGGCTGTGGCTGTCGGGCGCCGATTTCCTGCCGGTGCGGCACGTGAGCGTGCCGCCGGCGTGGCAGTTTGGCGTCGCGTATCCGCTGCCGGGCACGCTGGTCAATCACGCGTTCACCGGCTGGGGCGGCCGCGCGACGGTGAGCTGGCCGCGCCGCGGCTTGTCGCTGACGGTCGCGGCCGATGCCGACGCGTACGTGCTCTATACGCCGCCGGGCGAGGATTTCTTCTGCTTCGAGCCGGTCGATCATCCGATCAATGCGGTGAACCTGCCGGGCGGCGCGGCCGCGCACGGGATGACGCTGCTCGCGCCGGGCGAGCGGCTCACGCGGCGTTTCGCGTTCACCGTCGAGCGGGCCGATGCGCGCAGCAATGCCGCGACACGCGAGGGACGCCGGCGACGCGGGTAAAATACGCGGTCTACCAACGGTTTGCCGCGAGTACCCGCCATGTCTTCCCCGCTTACTTTCATTGAATCGCTGCGCGCCGCGTGGCAGCGCACGAATTCGCTGCTGTGCGTCGGCCTCGATCCCGAGCCGTCGCGTTTTCCGGTGCAGTTCGACGGCCAGCCCGACGCGATCTTCGAATTCTGCCGGCAGATCGTCGACGCCACCGCGCAATACGCGAGCGCGTTCAAGCCGCAGATCGCCTACTTCGCCGCGCATCGCGCGGAAGACCAGCTCGAGCGGCTGATCGCGCACATCCACCTGCAGCATCCGGGCCTCCCGGTGATCCTCGACGCGAAGCGCGGCGACATCGGCAGCACGGCCGAGCAGTACGCGCGCGAAGCGTTCGAGCGCTATCGCGCGGACGCGGTCACCGTGAACCCGTACATGGGCTACGACTCGGTCGAGCCGTATTTCGAGCATGAAGGCAAGGGTGTGATCGTGCTGTGCCGCACGTCGAACCCGGGCGGCTCCGACCTGCAATTCCTCGAAACGGGCGCGGCCGGCCATCCGGGCCGCCCGTTGTACCAGGTCGTCGCGGATCTCGCGGCGAACAAGTGGAACGCGAAGAACGGCCAGCTCGCCCTCGTGGTCGGCGCGACGTTCCCGAACGAAATCGAGATCGTGCGCGGGATCGTCGGCGACATGCCGCTGCTGATTCCCGGCATCGGCGCGCAGGGCGGCGACGTGCAGGCGACCGTCAACGCGGGCCGCACGGCCGACGGCACCGGCATGATGATCAACTCGTCGCGCGCGATCCTGTATGCGAGCAACGGCGAGGATTTTGCCGAAGCGGCGGCGCTCGCCGCACAGAAGACCCGCGACACGATCAACGCGCATCGTTGACCGGTCGTGCCGGCCGCCCGCCCGGGCGGCCGGTGCCACGCCTCCTGTCTTTTCCGTCGTTTCCCGCGCAGCCCGGCTCGCACCGGCGTGCGCGGAACTTCCCGGCGTATCCGCATCGCTCGCCCGCGCGACAATCGCGGCGATGCTGCCGCTTGCCGTCGATCTACAACGGAAAGGTCAGGAAAGGCGCAACGCCATGGCCATGCGGTCCCGATGTGTTCCGGGCACGCAGGCCGCGTTGCTTTGCTTGCGCTTCGCCCATGCGGGGATCTTTCGCACGGGCAGGCCGCGCGGCAGAAGTCGCCCGGCCTGCCGGTGACGGCGAACCGCAACCGGATCGTCGCGAAGCCCGATGCGTTCCGGCAAGCGCGGCCGGGGGCGATCAGCCTTCGCGTTCGTCGAGCAGCTTCAGCAGTCCGCGCAGCGCATGCGCGGCCGCCTGCGTGCGGATCTGCTCGCGGTCGCCCTTGAACACGAGCGTCTCGACGTCGGTATGCAGCCGATTGCTCCAGCCGAACGACACGGTGCCGACCGGCTTCTTCTCGCTGCCGCCGGCCGGGCCCGCGATGCCGGTGACGGACAGCGCGACCTGCGCGCGGCTGTTGCGCAGCGCGCCTTCGGCCATCGCGCGCGCGACGGGCTCGCTGACGGCGCCGTGCTTGTCGATCAGATCGTGCGGCACGCCGATCATCTCGATCTTGGCCTGGTTCGAGTACGTGACGAAGCCGCGCTCGAACCACTGGCTGCTGCCGGAAATGTCGGTGATCGCCGCGGCGATCATGCCGCCGGTGCAGGATTCGGCAGTGGCGAGCGACAGATGCTCGTCACGCAGCTTGTTGCCTGCGCGGATCGCAAGCTGATGGACGACGGAATCGGTTGGCATGCGCGTCGGGAAACGGGAGTCGGGAAATCGGTCAGCCGACGACGGAGCGCCACAGGGCGATCACGAGCAGCGTCATGAACGCGGCGACCAGGTCGTCGACCATGATGCCGAGCCCGCCTTTCAGGCGGCGGTCGAAATAGCGGATCGGCGGCGGCTTGAGCATGTCGAAGAAGCGGAACACGACGAACGCCCATAGCTGGCCGACGAAGGTCGCGGGCGTGACGAACAGCATCACGAGCCAGATCGCGACGATCTCGTCCCAGACGACGGCGCCCGGATCGGTGGTGCCCATCTTCCTCGCGGTGAAACCGGTGAGCCACGTGCCCGCCACGAAGCCGATCGCGATCAGCGCCCACCATTCGGGCACCGCCAGGTAGCGGTTGAGCAGCACGAACGTGAGCCAGCCGAACAGCGAACCGAACGTGCCGGGCATGATCGGCGCGAGCCCGCTGCCGAAGCCGAGCGACACGAGGTGCGCCGGGTGCGACAGCATGAAGCGTGCGGTCACGCGCTGCCGCGCCTTCGGCGCGGCGCCGGGAGCAGCCGCGGCGTGCGCGGGCGTCGGGTCAGTCTGCATGGAAGTGGTCGAAACCGTGCAACGTGAGAGCGAGGGGCGCGCCGGCAGCGTCGTACCACGCGATCGCGGGCGGTTCCGACGGCGCGGACAACGCGCGTATTGTACCGATTCGCGTGACCGCCACGCCGGCCGTCGCGCCGGCCGCCTCGACCGCCGCGCGGGCCGCGGCCGGCGCGGTGAAGCAGAGTTCGTAGTCGTCGCCGCCCGCGAGCGTACAGCGTCGCTGCACATCGGGCGGCAGCGTCGCGAGCGCGGCCGAGCGCGGCACCGCGTCGGCGTCGATTTCGGCGCGCACGTTCGAGCGGGCGAGGATGTGCTGCAGATCGCCGGCGAGGCCGTCCGAGATGTCGAGCGCCGCGTGCGCGACGCCCGCGAGCGCCAGGCCGAGCGCGATGCGCGGCTCGGGGCGCTCGAGCGCGCGCCGGAACGCGGCGGCTTCTGCCGCGCCGGCCGCCCATTCGCCGCGGGCGACGCCGAGGCCCGCGCGTGCGTCGCCGAGCGTGCCGGACACCCAGACGTCGTCGCCGTCGCGCGCGGCATCGCGCCGCAATGCCGCGTCGGGCGCGACCTCGCCGAACACGGTCACGCACAGGTTCAGCGGCCCGCTCGTCGTATCGCCGCCGATCAGCTCGCAGCCGAACCGCTCGGCAAGCGCGAACAGCCCGTCGGCGAACGCCTCGAGCCACGCCGCGTCGGCGCGCGGCAGCGCGCACGCGAGCGTGAACGCGCGCGGCTCGGCGCCCATCGCCGCGAGATCGGACAGGTTGACCGCGAGCGTCTTGTGGCCGAGCGCGTCGGCTGCGACATCGGGGAAGAAATGGCGGCCTTCCACCAGCATGTCCGTTGAAATCGCCATCAACTTTCCGGATCGTGGCTCGATCAGCGCGCAATCGTCGCCGATGCCGAGCGTCGACACGCGTGCCCCGCGGGCGGCGCGGCGCGTGAAGAAGCGTTCGATCAGCGAAAACTCGGAGAGGGCGGCTGGCACGGCGGATGATCCGAAACGATAGAGGGAACGGCATTGTACGAGGCGGACGGCGGGGTTCCTGCACCGTTCGGTACATTTTTGTCGCGGCTGTTGCACCCGAATCGCAGGTCTGGCGGCCGGTGATTGGCGCTACAATGCCCCGTCGAAGAGTTATTCTAATCCGCCCGTCACGAGACACATGTCCACGCAATCCTCCTCCAAAGCCAAGCTCCGCGAAGCCGCGCTCGATTATCACGAATTCCCGACGCCCGGGAAAATCGCGATCGCCCCGACCAAGCAGATGATCAACCAGCGTGACCTCGCGCTCGCGTACTCGCCGGGCGTGGCGTATGCGTGCGAGGAGATCGTCGAGAACCCGCTCAACGCGGCGCGCTTCACCGCGCGCAGCAACCTGGTAGGCGTCGTCACGAACGGCACGGCGGTGCTCGGGCTCGGCAACATCGGCCCGCTCGCGTCGAAGCCGGTGATGGAAGGCAAGGCCGTGCTGTTCAAGAAGTTCGCGGGCATCGACGTGTTCGACATCGAGCTGAACGAGTCGGACCCGCACAAGCTCGTCGACGTGATCGCCGCGCTGGAGCCGACCTTCGGCGGGATCAACCTGGAAGACATCAAGGCGCCGGACTGCTTCATCGTCGAGCGCGAAGCGCGCAAGCGGATGAAGATTCCGGTGTTCCACGACGACCAGCACGGCACCGCGATCGTCGTGGCCGCGGCCGTCACGAACGGCCTGAAGGTCGTCAACAAGGACATCAAGAAGGTCAAGCTCGTCGCGTCCGGCGCGGGCGCGGCCGCGCTCGCGTGTCTCGACCTGCTGGTCGATATCGGGCTGCCGCTCGAGAACATCATCGTGACCGACCTGGCCGGCGTGGTCTACAAGGGCCGCACCGAGCTGATGGATCCGGACAAGGAGCGTTTCGCACGCGAAACCGACGCACGGACGCTGGCCGAAGTGATCGACGGCGCGGACATCTTCCTCGGCCTGTCGGCCGCCGGCGTGCTGAAGCAGGAGATGGTGAAGGGCATGGCGGAGCGCCCGCTGATCCTCGCGCTCGCGAATCCGACTCCGGAAATCCTGCCGGAGCTCGCGCTCGAAGTGCGCCCGGACGCCGTGCTGGCCACCGGCCGCACCGATTACCCGAACCAGGTCAACAACGTCCTGTGCTTCCCGTTCATCTTCCGCGGCGCGCTCGACGTCGGCGCGACGACGATCACGCGTGAAATGGAGATCGCGGCGGTCAACGCGATCGCCGAACTCGCGCAGCACGAGCAGAGCGACATCGTCGCGACGGCCTACGGCATCCAGGACCTTTCGTTCGGGCCCGAATACCTGATTCCGAAGCCGTTCGATCCGCGCCTGATCGTGAAGATCGCGCCGGCCGTCGCGCAGGCGGCGATGGACGGCGGCGTCGCGACGCGCCCGATCGAGGACATGGAGGCGTACCGCGTCCACCTCCAGCAGTTCGTGTACCACAGCGGCACGACGATGAAGCCGATCTTCCAGATCGCGCGCGCCGCGCCGGAAGAGAAGAAGCGGGTCGTGTTCGCCGAAGGCGAGGAAGAGCGCGTGTTGCGCGCCGTCCAGATCATCGTCGACGAAAAACTCGCGAAGCCGGTCCTGATCGGCCGCCCGTCGGTGATCGAGCACCGTATCCAGCGCTACGGCCTGCGCCTGACGCCGGGTACCGATTTCACGGTCGTCAACACGGAACACGACGAGCGCTATCGCGACTTCTGGCAGACGTACTACAAGATGATGGCGCGCAAGGGCATCAGCGAGCAGCTTGCGCGCGTCGAGATGCGCCGCCGCACGACGCTGATCGGCTCGATGCTGGTGAAGAAGGGCGAGGCGGACGGGATGATCTGCGGCACGATCAGCACCACGCACCGCCACCTGCACTTCATCGACCAGGTGATCGGCAAGCGCCCGGGCTGCAGCGTGTACGCGGCAATGAACGGCCTCGTGCTGCCGGGCCGCCAGATTTTCCTCGTCGATACGCACGTGAACGTCGATCCGACCCCGGAAGAACTGGCCGAGATCACGATCATGGCCGCGGAAGAGGTGCGCCGCTTCGGCATCGAGCCAAAGGTCGCGCTGCTGTCGCACTCGAATTTCGGCACGAGCAACGCCCCTTCGGCGAAGAAGATGCGCGATACGCTCGCGATCCTGCAGGAACGCGCGCCGGAACTGAAGGTCGACGGCGAGATGCACGGCGATGTCGCGCTCGACGCGGCGCTGCGCAAGGAAATCCTGCCGGAGTCGACGCTGGAAGGCGAAGCGAACCTGCTGATCCTGCCGAACATCGACGCCGCGAACATCGCGTACAACCTGCTGAAGACGGCCGCCGGCAACAACATCGCGATCGGGCCGATCCTGCTGGGCGCCGCGCAGCCGGTGCACGTGCTGACCGAATCAGCGACCGTTCGTCGCATCGTCAACATGGCGGCGCTGCTGGTCGCCGACGTCAACGCCACGCGCTGAGCCGGAACGAGCGCGCGAGGCCGGTCGAACCGGCTCCGCGCGCCGGGCGAAATGTAAACAAAAGCAAAAAGAGGCGTGCCCGCGATGGGCACGCCGCCGGGCAGAGGCGCAAGCGCGCCTCCCTCAAGCAACTACCGGCATCTTCCCACTCCAGGCAGCGAGCGAGGCAAGGAGGCAGGACTTGCCTTCAGGAAGATGCCGCCCGTATTTTATCCTATGTAAGATAAATGTAGTGTTTATGGGGTAAAAAATCTGCAATTCCGGGTATTCCGGGGCTTTCGATCTCCAAACGGACATTGATTCGCGCGGCCAATAACGCTACGCTAACGCCTTTGTTGGTCGTCAACTACTTGATTTAACAGCGGGAACCCTGGTTCATGGCACGCAAGTGGCTCCGCAACGGCGCGCTCGCGTCCGTCTTCGCGATGTTCGCGATGGGTATCGTCGGCACGCCGACGGGCAGTCTGGTTTCCGCCGCTTACGCACGGGAGGCCGTTCCGGCCGACGTGGCCGCGAGCGGGCTCGACACGATTCCGACCGCCCGTCTTCCGCGCGAGGCCGTGACGACGCTGGGCCTGATCGGCGCCGGCGGCCCCTATCCGTACGAGAAAGACGGCGTCGTATTCGGCAATCGCGAACGGATCCTGCCGAAAGCGAAGCGCGGCTACTACCATGAATACACGGTGCCGACGCCGCGCGCCCGCAACCGCGGCGCGCGCCGGATCGTTTGTGGCGGTCCGTTGCGCCGGATCGACAACTGTTATTACACGGGCGACCACTACAACAGTTTTAAACGTATTGTTGAATGACTTCGGGACGAATGGCATGAGCGACTCCATCTACGCGCACGATACGGCGGCGGCGGAACTGTTCGCGGCCGGTGACGGCAATCTGTTTCAGCGCGTGATCCAGCTGCACGCGGCGGCGCAGGCTGTCGGCGCACCGGCGCAACAGGAAGCCGAACCCGGGCTTTCATCGAACGAGGAGCCTATGAGCCTTTTCACGACCGTGCGACCCAACCTCGTGCAGTCGATCCGCGCGTTCCGCGTGCAGGATCTTGCCGACGAAGCCGGCCGGCTCGGCCAGCATTTCCTGTACGCGTATTGCGGCGCCGCGCAGTCGAAGCAGGAAGTGATGGAAACGATCGCGACGTCGTTCCTGTTCCCGAAGCATTTCGGGAAGAACTACGACGCGTTGTACGACAGCCTGACCGACCTCGTGGCGAAGGCCGGCGCGCAGCCCGGTTTCGTGATCGTTCTCGAAGGGCTGCCGATCGCGCAGAAGTTCGACAAGGAAGGGCGCGAGACGCTGCTCGACGTGTTCCGCGAGGCGGCCGAATTCTGGGCCGAACGCAAGGTCGCGTTCCGCGTGTTCTACTCGTTCGCGTAAGCCCGCATCGGCCCGCGGCCGATCCGGCAAGAAGCCCGCTTCGAGCGGGCTTTTTTGCGCGCGTACGGCGCGCGCGCTGGCGTGGCGTGGCGCAGGCCGGCCCCGGTCTTTCATCGGCCCCCTTTTTTTCGCGACAATCCCGGTCAGCCTGGCTGCGGCCGCCGCATCGGGCACTCAAAACAAACCATCGAGAGAGGGCTGTCTTCCCATGAGCATTTCCCGTTCCGCACGCGCCGCCGTGCTGTCCCTGCTGGCTGCGGCGGGTGTCGCGCACGCCGCGCCGCTGACGCCCGAGCAGACCGTCGACCTTTACATCGGCGCATTCGTCAACGGCGACATGTCGAAGGCCCGCGCATTCAACGATGCGGTCCGCGCGAGTTACGGCGGGAAGGACGCGCTCGACGTCGACGTTCTGTCGAAGCTCGGCGAGTCGTTGCGAAAGAATCTGGCCAGCGGCGTGCTCGCGTCGATGCCGCCGAAGGTCGGCGCCGCATTGCGTCCGTCGGCCGAGACCATGGCCGCGGCCTATCAGCGCGCGATCAACCGGTCGGCGTGCGAGGCGACCGGGGCATCGCAACGGCCGAACCCGGCGGTCGCCGGCGCAACGGTCGCGACCGTCGAATTCGCCTGCCGCGTGGCGAATGCCGGGCCGGGCGGGAAGGCGCTGGAGGCCAGACTGGGCCCCGATCGACGCCTGAAGAACGATGCGGCGCGCATTGCCGCGTTCAAGGCGGTCCTGACCGGTCTCGCGCAGGTTCTGGACGACGCACCGGTCACGCTGCCGGTGACGGGCAAGATCGATGTGTACAGCCTCGACGGCGGCTGGACGACCGGTAGCCCCGAAGACGTGCTGATGCCGGTGATCGACGCGTTGCGGGATTCGATGCCGGATGGTGCGCCGGCCGACAGGTAAGGCGCGATACATCGCGGCGCCGCCGCACACCGCTTGCCGGCGGGGCGGCCGGCAGGATCCCGCGCATTGCGGGATCGAGGGCGGGCGCGTGCCGCACCGCCGGGCGGAGGCACGGCCCGTTCGTTACCACCCGCCCCAGCGCGCCGCGAGTGCCGCGAGCACGGCGGCGCCCGCCGTCTCGGTGCGCAGCACGCGGGGCCCGAGCGACAGCGCGGTGAAGCCGCGCGCCCGCGCCGCGTTTTCTTCGTCGGGCGACAGCCCGCCTTCGGGCCCGATCAGCAGCGTGACAGTTGCCGCGGGCGGCGCGTCGGGCAGCGATGCGAACGGGATGCTGGCACGCGGCGACAGAAGCAGCCGCAACTCGCCGTCGGCCGGCGCGGCCGGCAGCGCATCGAGCCACGCATGGAAGCCGGCTATCGCGGCGACGTCGGGCACCCGGTTGCGCCCGCATTGTTCGCATGACGCGCGCACGACGCCGCGCCAGTGTGCGACGCGCTTGTCCGCGCGTTCGCCGGCGAGCTTCACGACGCCGCGCGCGGTCGACAGCGGCACGACCGCCGCGACGCCCAGCTCGACGGCCTTCTCGATCACCCAGTCCATCTTGTCGCCGCCGGCGATGCCTTGCGCGAGCGTCACGCGATAGGGCGGCTCGGCCTCGGCCGGCTCGAATGTGTCGATCTGCGCGAGCGCGCTGCGCTTGTCGATCTCGACGAGTCGTGCGCGGTACTGGCCGCCCGTGCCGTCGAACAGCGCGAGTGCGTCGCCGGGCTGCAGGCGCAGCACCTGCGCGTGGCGCGCGACGTCGGCCGGCAGCGCGAGCGTGGCGTCGGCGCGCAGCGCGGCGTCGACGAAAA
Source organism: Burkholderia paludis (assembly GCF_000732615.1). GTDB lineage: Bacteria > Pseudomonadota > Gammaproteobacteria > Burkholderiales > Burkholderiaceae > Burkholderia > Burkholderia paludis. The sequence continues at coordinate 60,225 of NZ_JPGL01000016.1, read as the reverse complement.
AGCGCGGCACGGCCGCGGTGGTGGTGGCTTCGGTCATGCGTGTCACTGTGTCGTTCATGTGTCGAGACGGCGCCCGAGGGCCCATCGGTAGCCGTCGAGATCCTCGATCTGCGCGAAGCGGTCGCCCCAGAACTGGTCCTGCGGCGCGGTCAGCGACCGGGCGCCCGCGTCGAGCGCGCGCTGCCACGTGGCGTCGACGTCGTCGACATACAAATAGAAGGATTGCGGTGCGGTGGCGTTCGCGCTTTTCGGCGTGAGCGCGGTCGAACCGAACGCGCCCTCGGGCGCGAACATCACGATCAGCTGGCCGCGATAGGCCATCTCGACGTGCATGATCGCGCCGTCTTCGTCGTGCAGGTCGCGCAACTCGAAGCCGAATGCGGCCTTGAAGAACTCGATGGCGGCGCGCGCGTTGCGTACGGCCAGGTAGGGTGTCAACCAAGGCACGTTGGCCGGACGTGGATCGGTCATGAAAATCTCCTGTGTTGGCGCTTCGGCGCTTGCTTCGATTCCGTGCCCAGGCGTTCGTTCAGGGGGCGCCGCGTGTTCGCTCCGGTGCCGCGCATCGCACATCCGGCGACGCCGCGATGGCGCGGTGCGGCAGTGCCGCGGTGCGGTGTGGCGGCCCGGGCCGCCTAGCGGCGGACGCCCAGTGTATCGCGCAGCGCGCGCGGCAGGGCAAAGAGGGACGCATGCAGCCGCGCGTCGTAGTAGCGCAAACCCTGGACGTGGCGGGCGGCGAGCCGGTCGTCGATGTCGTGCGCGAACAGCGCGGCGGCGTCGAGCGTGTCGCTCGCGATCGCCATCAGCCACTGCGAGCCGTACAGCGGCACGTGTGCGGACAGCGGATCGACGACCGCGAAGCTCGCGCGCAGGTCGTCGAGCAGCGCGGCGATCCGCGCCGCGTGGAACACCGGCGAGCCGAGGTGCATCGAGATCGCGCCGCACGGCGCGAGGATCCGCTTGAGCCGTGCGTAGAACGCGCGCGTATAGAGGCCGGCCGCCGGCGAATCGGGCGGCGTGAGGTCGAACACGACGAGATCGAAATGCTCGACGGTCGACTCGACGAAATGCGCGGCGTCGCCGATCACGACCTCGACGCGCGGATCGTCGAGCGCGCCCTGGTGCACGTCGTCGAGATAGCGGCGCGCCATCCCGATCACTTCGTCGTCGAGTTCCGCGACCACGATCCGCTCGATGCATGCATGCTTGAGCAACTGGCGCGCCGCGCCGCCGTCGCCGCCGCCGAGCACGAGCGCCCGGCGCGGCGACGGGTGCGCGAGCGCGGCCGGGTGCGTCATGCACTCGTGGTAGACGTACTCGTCGCCGACCGACGTCATCGGCCGGCCGTCCAGCGTGAACAGGCGGCCGAGCTGCGGGGTTTCCCAGACTTCGATCCGCTGGTGCGGGGACGCGACGTGCGCGAGCCGCCGGGCGTTCGGGAACCCGTAGGTGGCGTCGGGCGTAGGGTGGAAAAGTAGCGTGGTGCTCACGGGCGGGCCGTTGGGGGCAGGCAGTTCCGACGCCTGAATTATAGGAGGCGTGCGGTTTGGCTGAAAACCGTGCCGGAACACTAGGCGCGGACAAGGGAAATGTCAGCCCATCTGTTAAAATGTCGAGCTTTGCAGCCTCGTCCGTAGGCTCCGTCCGCTTCGCGTCCGTCAGGCGCCGCACCGCGCGCCGGGAACGATCGACGCCCGAGCTTCCGGATGCCGCCGTGCCCCGTTTCCTCGACTCGTTCTCCGGACTCGACATGACGACTTCGTCTCCCGCCTCTACCACCCTGATGGCCAACGCGATCCGCGCGCTCGCGATGGATGCCGTCCAGCAAGCGAACTCCGGCCACCCCGGCATGCCGATGGGCATGGCCGAAATCGGCGTCGCGCTCTGGTCGCGCCACCTGAAGCACAACCCGACGAATCCGCACTGGGCGGACCGCGACCGCTTCGTGCTGTCGAACGGCCATGGCTCGATGCTGCTGTACGCGCTGCTGCACCTGACCGGCTACGACCTGCCGATGGAAGAGCTGAAGAACTTCCGCCAGCTGCACTCGAAGACGCCGGGTCACCCGGAGTACGGCATCACGCCGGGGGTCGAGACGACCACCGGCCCGCTCGGCCAGGGCCTCGCGAACGCGGTCGGCATGGCGCTCGGCGAAGCGCTGATGGCGGACGAATTCAACCGCGACGGCGCGAAGATCGTCGATCACCACACGTACGTGTTCCTCGGCGACGGCTGCCTGATGGAAGGCATCTCGCACGAAGCCTGCTCGCTCGCCGGCACGCTGAAGCTGAACAAGCTGATCGCGCTGTACGACGACAACGGCATCTCGATCGACGGCGACGTCGTGAACTGGTTCCACGACGACACGCCGAAGCGCTTCGAAGCGTACGGCTGGAACGTGATCCCGAACGTGAACGGCCATGACGTCGACGCGGTCGACGCGGCCATCGCGAAGGCGAAGCTGTCGGACAAGCCGACGCTGATCTGCTGCAAGACGGTGATCGGCCAGGGCGCGGCAACCAAGGCCGGCGGCCACGACGTGCACGGCGCGGCGCTCGGCGCGGAAGAAATCGCGAAGACGCGCGAAGCGCTCGGCTGGACCTGGGCGCCGTTCGTGATTCCGCAGGAAGTCTATGCGGCGTGGGACGCGAAGGAAGCCGGCAAGCACGCGGAAACCGAATGGGATGCGACGTTCGCGCAGTATCGCGCGCAGTTCCCGGCGGAAGCGGCCGAATTCGAGCGCCGGATGGCCAACGCGCTGCCGGCCGACTGGGCCGAAAAGGCCGCGGCGATCATCGCCGGCGCGAACGAGCGCGGCGAGACGGTGGCGACCCGCAAGGCGTCGCAGCAGGCGATCGAAGGCCTGGCCGCCGCACTGCCGGAACTGCTCGGCGGCTCGGCCGACCTGACCGGCTCGAACCTGACCAACTGGAAGGCCTCGAAGGCCGTCCGCGCGAATCCGCAAGGCCCGGGCGTCGCGCTCGGCAACCACATCAACTACGGCGTGCGCGAATTCGGCATGAGCGCCGCGATCAACGGCCTCGCGCTGCATGGCGGCCACAAGCCGTTCGGCGGCACGTTCCTGACGTTCTCCGACTACAGCCGCAACGCGCTGCGCGTGGCCGCGCTGATGAAGGTGCCGTCGATCTTCGTGTTCACGCACGATTCGATCGGCCTCGGCGAAGACGGCCCGACGCACCAGTCGATCGAGCACGTGTCGAGCCTGCGCCTGATCCCGAACCACGACGTGTGGCGTCCGGCCGACACGGTCGAGACGGCCGTCGCGTGGACCCACGCAGTTGCCGCAGACCGTCCGTCGAGCCTGATCTTCAGCCGCCAGAACCTCGCGTTCAACCCGCGTACCGATGCGCAGATCGCGAACATCGACAAGGGCGGCTACGTGCTGAAGGACTGGGACGAAGAGATCGTCGCGCGCAAGATCATCCTGATCGCGACGGGCTCGGAAGTCGAACTCGCGATGAAGGCCGTCGAGCCGCTCGCGCAGCAGGGCATCGCGGCCCGCGTCGTGTCGATGCCGTCGACCAACGTGTTCGACCGCCAGGACGCCGAATACCGCGAACGCGTGCTGCCGCACGGCGTGCGCCGCGTCGCGATCGAAGCGGGCGTGACGGCCTTCTGGCACAAGTACGTCGGCCTCGAAGGCGGCGTCGTCGGGATCGACACGTTCGGCGAATCGGCGCCGGCCGGCGTGCTGTTCAAGCACTTCGGCTTCACCGTCGAGCACGTCGTCGAAACCGCGAAGGCCGTGCTGGCCTGAGAACCTACGCGACGCGCGCCACCCCTCGCGCGCGTCGCACCGTGAAGCTGCACGAAACGAATTTTTTCAGCCATCAGGAGATAGACCATGACGATTCGCGTCGCAATCAACGGCTACGGCCGTATCGGCCGCAACACGCTGCGCGCGTTCTATGAAAACGGCAAGAAGCACGATCTCGAGATCGTCGCGATCAACGACCTGGGCGATGCGAAGACCAACGCGCACCTGACCCAGTACGACACCGCGCACGGCAAGTTCCCGGGCGAAGTGTCGGTCGACGGCGATTACCTCGTCGTGAACGGCGACAAGATCCGCGTGCTGGCGAACCGCAACCCGGCCGAACTGCCGTGGGGCGAGCTGGGCGTCGACGTCGTGATGGAATGCACGGGCTTCTTCACGACCAAGGAAAAGGCCAGCGCGCACCTGAAGGGCGGCGCGAAGAAGGTGATCATCTCGGCGCCGGGCGGCAAGGACGTCGACGCAACGATCGTCTACGGCGTGAACCACAACGTGCTGAAGGCCGAGCACACGGTCATCTCGAACGCATCGTGCACGACGAACTGCCTCGCACCGCTCGTCAAGCCGCTGAACGACAAGATCGGCCTCGAAACCGGCCTGATGACGACGATCCACGCGTACACGAACGACCAGGTGCTGACGGACGTCTATCACGAAGACCTGCGCCGTGCGCGTTCGGCGACCCACAGCCAGATCCCGACGAAGACGGGCGCTGCGTCGGCCGTCGGCCTCGTGCTGCCGGAACTGAACGGCAAGCTCGACGGCTACGCGATCCGCGTCCCGACGATCAACGTGTCGGTCGTCGACCTGTCGTTCATCGCCAAGCGCGACACGACGGTCGAGGAAGTCAACGCGATCATGAAGGAAGCATCGGAAGGCGCGCTGAAGGGCATCCTCGGCTACAACGACGCACCGCTGGTGTCGATCGACTTCAACCACAACCCGGCTTCGTCGACGTTCGACGCGACGCTGACCAAGGTGTCGGGCCGCCTCGTCAAGGTGTCGAGCTGGTACGACAACGAGTGGGGTTTCTCGAACCGCATGCTGGATACGGCAGTCGCGTTCGCGAACGCGAAGTAATCGCCGCGTTGCGCAGCCGCCGCCAGGCGGCCTGCGCGGCGAACGAGCCCGGCCCGGTTTTCCGGCCGGGCTTTTTTATTGTCCGGGCTCAGGGCCCCGGCGTTGCCGTCACCTGCTCGAGCGCGGCGACGAAGGCGCGCTTCAGCGGGCTGTCGAGGTCGGTCCACGCGAGGCCGATGCCGGTGCGGTGTCCGGCCAGATCGAGCGGCCGCGCGAGCACGTTCGGCGGCAGCGCGCTGGCGGCTTCCGCCGGGATCAGCCCGATGCCCATCCCCGCCGCGACGAGCGCCAGCATCGTCGTGAATTCGCCGAACTCCTGTGCAATCTCGAGCGTCGTGCCCGCGCGGCTCAGCGCGAGCAGCATGTCGTCGTGAAAGCCCGGCGCGTAGCGGCGCGCGAGTACGAACGCCGGCTGGCCGCGCAGCGCCGCCGGCGCGATCGCGTCGTGTGCGGCCAGCGGATGGTCGAGCGGCAGCGCGACGACGAAGCCTTCCTCGAGCACCACGCGCGTGTCGATGCCCGCATAGGCGGCCGGCAGCCGGATCATCCCGAAGTCGATCCGCCGGTCGCGCAGCGCGGCGATCTGGTCGGGCGTCGGCATGTCCTTCAGTTCGAGCGCGATCAGTGGATAGCGCTCGCGCATCGTGCGCAGCACGGCCGGCAGCAGCGCGGACAGCACCGACGACACGAACGCGATCCGCAGCGTGCCGATCTCGCCGCGGCTCGACAGCCGCGCCATCTGCTCCGCGCGCGCGGCCTGCTGCAGCGTGGCGCGGGCTTCGGGCAGGAACACGCGCCCCGTGTCGCTCAGCTCGACCTTGTGCCGGTCGCGCTCGAACAGGCGCGCGCCGAGTTCTTCCTCGAGCGCCTTGATCTGCATGCTCAGCGCGGGCTGCACGATGAACAGGCGCTGCGCGGCGCGCCCGAAATGCAGCTCTTCCGCGAGCGTGACGAAGGCGCGCAATTGCTTGAGTTCCATGGGCGGCGGGTACGGGAGATCGGTAATCAGATTTCATGATAACCGGATCAAAAAAGACCATTGGCACGGCCCCCGGCCGGCGGCCGAAGATACCGTCAACGCGAGACCGGCCGCGACGGGCAGCCGGCTCCCTTGGCACGAGGAGACACGCATGACCCACGCGCTTGACCGGTTCCGCCTCGACGGCCGCCGCGCACTGATTACCGGTTCCGGACGCGGGATCGGGCTGACGCTCGCCCGCGGGCTGGCCGAAGCCGGCGCCGCGATCGTCATCAACGATCGCAATGAGGAGAAGGCCGCGACGCTCGTGCGGCACCTGCGCGAGGAAGGCTTCACGGCCGACTACGCAGTATTCGACGTCGCCGAGCATGCGCAGGTGCGTGCGGCGGTCGACGATTTCGAGGCGCGCGTCGGCGCGATCGACATCCTCGTGAACAACGCGGGCATCCAGCGCCGCGCGCCGCTCGACGCGTTCGAGCCCGACGACTGGCAGGCGCTGATGCGCGTGAACCTCGACGGCGTGTTCAACGTCGCGCAGGCCGTCGCGCGGCACATGATCGCGCGCGGCCGCGGGAAGATCATCAACATCTGCTCGGTGCAGAGCGAGCTTGCGCGGCCGACGATCGCGCCGTATGCGGCGACCAAGGGCGCTGTGCGGATGCTGACGAAAGGCATGTGCGCCGACTGGGCGCGCCACGGCATCCAGGCCAACGGCCTCGCACCCGGCTATTTCGAAACCGAACTCAACCGCGCGCTGGTCGATGACGCGGCGTTCTCGGACTGGCTGTGCAAGCGCACGCCGGCCGGCCGCTGGGGGCGCGTCGACGAGCTGTGCGGCGCGGCGATTTTCCTCGCGTCGGCCGCATCCGATTTCGTGAACGGCCAGACGCTGTTCGTCGACGGCGGCCTGACCGCCGCCGTCTGAGCGGCGGCGTTCGCGCCGTCGCGCCGGCCACGGCCGGCATCCGAATTCCCAGAAGAGCCCGCCGCACGAGCGGGCCGATGTCCCGGCGCGCATCGCGCGACCCGGTTCCGGAACGGAAGCAGGAGACAGGAGACAACGATGGACCGCACTTTCCCGCCGCCCGCGCGGCACGATGCAGGCTCCGGCGCGCCGGGCGAAACCGTCGAGCGCCGCGGCGTCGACCCCAAGCAGCTCAACCGCGCGGCGTGGACCTGCTCGCTGGGCAGCGCGCTTGAATACTACGATTTCGCGTTGTACACGCTCGCATCGGCGCTGGTGTTCGGGCCGCTGTTCTTTCCCGGGCAGACCGCCGAGATGCGGCTGATCGCGAGTTTCGGCACCTACTTCGTCGGCTTCGCGGTGCGCCCGCTCGGTGGTGTTGTGTTCGGCGTGCTCGGCGACCGGATCGGCCGCAAGTTCGTGCTGACGGCGACGGTGCTGCTGATGGGCGTCGCGAGCACGCTGATCGGCGTGCTGCCGACCTTCGAAACGGCAGGCTACTGGGCCCCCGCGCTGCTCGTCCTGCTACGGATCCTGCAGGGCCTCGGCGCCGGCGCCGAGCAGGCCGGCGCCGCGGTGCTGATGACCGAATACGCGCCGCCGGGCAAACGCGGCTTCTATGCGTCGCTGCCGTTCCTGGGCATCCAGCTCGGCACGGTGCTCGCGGCCGCCGTCTATTTCCTGCTGCTCGCGAACCTCGACCGCGTGACGGACGGCTGGGGCTGGCGCGTGCCGTTCCTGTTCAGCGCGGTGATCGTCGCGGTCGGGATCTACATGCGCGTGCGGCTGCACGAGTCGCCGACCTTCGTGCGGCTCGAGAAGCGTGCGCAGGTACTGGCGAATCCGCTGAAGAGCGCCGTGCAGCATTCGAAGCGCTCGTTGCTGATCGGCATCGGCCTGCGGATGGCCGAGAACGGCGGCTCGTCGATCTACCAGGCGCTCGCCGTCAGCTATCTCGCGGGCGTGATCGGGATGAAGGGGCCGATCGGCGCGCTCGCGCTGGTGTGCGCGGCAACCGTCGGCGCGTGCACGGTGCCGCTGGCGGGCCGGCTGAGCGACCGCTTCGGCCGCGTGCGGGTGTATCGCACGTTCGCGTGGCTGCAACTCGCGCTCGCGTTCCCGGTGTGGTGGATCTTCAGCCAGGGGAACGTGGTGGCAAGCGTCGTCGCGATCTCGGTCGCGCAGGGCTTCGCGAACTGGGGGATGCTCGGCGCGCAGGCCGCGCTGCTGCCCGAACTGTTCGGCGCGCGTCACCGCTACATGGGCGTGTCGTTCTCGCGCGAAGTGTCGGCGGTGCTCGCGGGCGGGATCGCGCCGCTCGTCGGCGCGACGATCATCGCGACGGTGATCGCGCTGCATGGGGGTGACCACACGGCCGGCGTGCGCGCGTGGGTGCCGATCGCCGCGTACCTGGTGCTGCTGACGCTGATCACGCTGTTCACGACGGCGCGGATGCCCGAAACGCTGAACCGCGATCTCGACGATCCGCTCGACGCCGCGCAGGCGGCGCCGACACCGGATGCCGACCCGCTCGCCCGGCACGCATGACCGGGCCGGGCGGCCGATGCGGCCCGGCACGCTTTCGCATTCAATTTACCTCGACAGGAGCAAGCGCAGATGGCGCAAGAATCGATCCAGCGGCCCGAACTGCTGATGACGGGCCCTTACCAGCCGTGGGACGACGCCTGGCTGACGGCCGGCTATGACGTCCACCGGCTGTGGGAAGCCGCCGACCGCGCGGCGTTCCTCGCCGAGCACGGCGCCGGCGTGCGCGCGCTCGCGACGCGCGGCGATCTCGGCGCGAATGCGGAACTGATCGCCGCGCTGCCGAAGCTCGAGATCATCGCGTGCTACGGCGTCGGCACCGACGCGATCGATCTCGCCGCGGCGCGCGCACGCGGCATTCGCGTGACGAATACGCCCGACGTGCTGACCGGCGACGTGGCCGATCTCGGCGTCGGGCTCGCGCTCGCGATGATGCGCCGGATCGACGCCGGCGACGCCTACGTGCGTTCCGGCGCGTGGCGCGACGGCGACATGCCGCTCGTCACGCGGCTCTACGGCAAGCGCGTCGGCGTGGTCGGCTTCGGCCGGATCGGCTCGACGCTCGCGCGCCGGCTGTCCGGCTTCGACGTCGAGCTCGGCTACTTCGACGTCGCGCCGCGCGCGGACAGCCCGCACCGTTTCTTCGGCGACCTCGCCGAGCTGGCCGGCTGGTGCGACCTGCTGATCGTCACGCTCGCGGGCGGGCCGACGACACGCCACCTCGTCGACGCCGCCGTGCTCGACGCGCTCGGGCCGAAGGGCTATCTCGTGAACGTGTCGCGCGGCACGACCGTCGACGAACCGGCGCTGCTCGATGCGCTCGAGCGCAACGCGATCGCCGGCGCGGCGCTCGACGTGTTCTGGAACGAACCGCGCATCGACCCGCGTTTCCTCGCGTTGCCGAACGTGCTGCTGCAGCCGCACCATGCGAGCGGGACGATCGAGACGCGCCAGGCGATGGGCTGGCTGGTGCGCGACAACCTCGCCGCGCACTTCGCCGGCGAGCCGCTGCTCACGCCGGTCGCCTGAGGAGGGTGTCATGCGTATGCGTTGCATGTGTGTCGTGATCCACGGGCCGAACGACCTGCGGGTCGAGGGGCAGGACGCGGGCGAGATCGGCCCGGGCCAGGTGCGCGTCGATGTCGCGATGGGCGGCATCTGCGGCTCCGACCTTCATTACTTCCGGCACGGCGGGTTCGGCGCGATCCGGCTGCAGCAGCCGATGGTGCTCGGTCACGAGGTGGCCGGCACGGTCGCGGAAGTGGCGCCGGACGTGACGTCGGTGAGGGTCGGCGATCGCGTCGCGGTCAATCCGAGCCGGCCGTGCGGTGCATGCCGCTACTGCCTCGAAGGGCTGCCGAACCAGTGTCTCGACATGCGCTTCTACGGCAGCGCGATGCGGATGCCGCACGTGCAGGGGGCGTTTCGCAACGCGCTCGTGTGCGACGCGGGGCAGTGCGTGAAGGTGGCCGATCACGTGCCGCTGTCGCTCGCGGCGCTCGCCGAGCCGTTCGCGGTCGGGCTGCATGCGGTGTCGCGCGCGGGCCCGCTGATCGGCAAGCGCGTGCTCGTGTCGGGGTGCGGGCCGATCGGCGTGCTGGCGGTCGCGGCGGCGCGCGTGCATGGTGCGGCGGAGATCGTCGCGACCGACGTGGTCGATGCGCCGCTGGCGGTGGCGGGCGCGCTGGGCGCCGATCGCATGATCAATGCGTCGGCCGATGCCGGGTGGGTCGAGCGCTACGGCGCCGACAAGGGCACGTTCGACGTGATGATCGAGTGTTCCGGCAATGCGCGCGCGCTGCGCGACGGGCTGGAGGTGATGCGGCCGCGCGGCGTCGTCGTGCAGCTCGGGCTCGGCGGCGACGTCAGCCTGCCGCAGAACGTCGTGGTCGCGAAGGAGCTGTCGATCTGCGGTTCGTTCCGCTTCCATGCGGAATTCGCGCTCGCGGTGCAGTTGATCAACGCGGGGCGCGTCGACCTGCGGCCCGCCGTCACGCGCGTGTTCCCGATGCGCGACGCGAACCTCGCGTTCGAGCTGGCCGGCGACCGGCAGCGAGCGATGAAGGTGCTGATCGATTTCGCGGACGAGGCCGCGTGACGGCCCGGCGCCTGCGCGCAGTACCATCGGCAGGCCGGCATCGTTGAAAAAGGCACGCCCGCGATCCGCGCGGCGTGCTTTTTTTGCGTCGTGGCAGCGCAAGCGCTGCCGCACTACTGCGTGACCTGCCGCGCGCCGATGCGCTGCGACGCGAGCCACAGCGCGATCAGTACGCCCGACAGCGCCGCGCCCGCGATGCAGACGCCGCGCCAGCCGTCGCTGCCGTACGCGACGCTCGCCGCGAACGACCCGAACGCGCCGCCGATGAAGTAGCTCGTCAGGTAGAGCGTCGTCACGCGGCTGCGTGCGTTGCCGGCCAGCGCATAGATCACGCTCTGGTTCGAGATGTGCATCCCCTGCACGCCGACGTCGAGCAGCAGGATGCCCGCGATCAGCGCCGCGAGCGAGTGCGCGCCGGCCGCGATCAGCGCGAACGATCCAAGCACGGCGGCCGCGAACAGCCCGGTCGCCGCATTGCCGTGCCCGCGATCGACGAGCCGGCCGGCCGACGTCGCCGCGAGCGCGCCTACCGCGCCGACGATCCCGAACAGGCCGATCTGTCCTTCGGAATAACCATACGGCGGCTGGCTCAGCAGGAACGTGAGGCCGGTCCACAGCAGGCTGAAGCACGCGAACACGAGCGCGCCGTAGGCGGAGCGCAGCGCGATCAGCGGTTGCGCGCGCACCAGCGCGACGAGCGACTTCATCAGCGCCGCGTAGTCGACGCGCGTGGTACGGCGATCCTTCGGCAGCTTCGCGGCGAGCACGGCGGTCAGCGCGAGCACCAGCGACGCGGCGATGCCGTACACCGCGCGCCAGCCGAACCCGTCGGCGATCGCGCCGGCCGCGACGCGCGCGAGCAGGATGCCGAGCAGCAGCCCGCTCATCACGGTGCCGACCGCGCGGCCGCGCGAGCGTGCATCGGCGAGCGACGCCGCGAACGGCACGAGCAGCTGGGTCGAACACGTGACGAAGCCGACCGCGACGTTCGCGACGACGAACATCGTGAAGTTCGTGCTGACCGTGACCGCGACCAGGGCGACGACGTTGAGCATCAGAAGCCGCACGATCAGCGTGTGGCGGTTGACCGCGTCGCCGAGCGGGACGATCAGCAGCAGGCTCGCCGCATAGCCGAGCTGCGTCAGCGTGACGAGATAGCCGAGCTCGGTCGGCGCGCGCCCGAAACTTCGCGCGATGGCCGCGAGCAGCGGCTGCGCGTAATAGATGTTGCCGATGACGATGCCGCACGCGCAGGCGAACAGCAGCGTCATGCCACGAGTGAGGGGAGGGTGGTTGTCGTGATGCGGTTCCATGGTCGCGAGAAAGGCGGCGACAGGCCGGCGGCACGGGGCCGGCGGCACGGGGCCGGCGGCTGCGCGGGTTGACGGAGGTCGGGGCCGGCGTCGACGGATCGGCGGTGAGCCGCTGCGCGCCGGGCGGATCGCGCCCGGCTCCCCGGATCGGGCGGGCGGCGGATCGTCGTGCGGCGGGCGCGGGAAGGCGGGCCCGGGCGTGCCGTTCCGGTGCGGCGACAGGCGCGGGGCACGGGAGCGGATGTGGGTATGATGCGGGAATCGACCCATAGCGTCCAAGACTGGATCCTTATGGGCTGCATTGGCAATCCCAATACATTGGCCGCGATGCTACTCCGCCACATCCGCTATTTCCTGGCCGTCGCCGAGCAGCGCAGCTTCACGCGCGCGGCCGACGCGCTGCACGTGTCGCAGCCGACGCTGTCGCAGCAGGTCCGCCAGCTCGAGGCGACGCTCGGCGTGCCGCTGTTCGACCGGTCGGGCCGCACGGTGCGCCTCACCGAATTCGGCGAAGTCTATGCGCGCCACGCGCGCGCCGCGCTGCAGGAACTCGATACGGGGCAGCGTGCGCTGCACGACGTGGCCGATCTCGGCGGCGGCTCGTTGCGGCTCGCGATGATGCCGACCTTCGCGGCCTACCTGAGCGGCTCGCTGATCGACGCGTTCCATGCCGACTATCCGAACGTCGCGCTGACGATCGACGCGATGCCGCAAGAGCGCATCGAGGCGCTGCTCGCCGACGATCGTCTCGACGCGGGCTTCGGGTTCGTACCGCCGCGTGCGCCGGACATCGACGCGCTGCCACTGTGGGACGAGCCGCTTGCGCTCGTGACGGGCCGCACGCACCGTCTCGCGCGGCGCCGCCGTGCGCTGACGCCGGCGGAACTCGGCGGCGAGCCGCTGGTGCTGCTGAGCCGCGCGTTCGCGACACGCGAGCGCATCGACCGGTATTTCATCGAGCATGGCGCGCAGCCGAAGATCGCGATCGAGACGAACACGATCAGCGCCGTGCTCGAGCTCGTGCGGCGCGGCCGGCTCGCGACGGTGCTGCCTCACGCGGTTGCGCGCGAGAGCAGCGACCTGTGCGCGCTGGAGATCGATCCGCCGCTGCCCACGCGCACGGCCGCGCTGCTCACGCGCAAGGGCGCGTACCGCAGCGTCGCGGCGCGCGCGTTCATCGAGCGCGCGCTCGCGTATCGCGAACCGTCGGGCGGGTGACCGGCGCGACCACGCGGCGGCGCGGCCGCGTTACACGCGCGGCGTCGGGAAGAAGATGCCGGCGCGCTGCGCGGCGTTCGCGATGTGCGTCTCGATCGCGCTGCCCGCGGCGGATGCGTCGCGCGCGATCAGCGCATCGACGATCGCGCGGTGCTCGTGCCAGGTCGACAGCAGCAGTTCGCGCCGGTAGAACGGCATCCGCTGGCTTTCCTTCATGATGTCGGCGCTGCTGCGCAGGATCGATTCGATCGCCGCGTTGCCGGCGAGGTGGATGATCCGCATGTGGAAGTCGAAGTCGAGCTGCGACGCTTCGTCGAGCGCGCTGTCGGACAGCGCGGCGTGCAGGTCGGTCAGGTTGGTCTCGAACCACGCGATGTCGTCGTCGCTGACGACGTGCGCGGCCATCCGCGCGGCGAACCCCTCGAGCGCATAGCGCATCTGGTAGGTATCGGGCGGCGACGACTGCTCGGCGAACTGCCACGCGTGCGCGGTCGCGGCCTGCGCGCTTTCGACGTACACGCCCTTGCCCGCGCGGATGCGCAGCATCCCGAGCGCCTCGAGCGTCGACAGCGCCTCGCGCAGCGACGCGCGGCTGATCTCCAGCTCCTCGGAGAGCTGGCGCTGGGCCGGCAGCAGGCTGCCGACCGGATACACGCCTGTCTCGATCCGGTCGCGGATCGTCGCGATGGCGGCGTCGGTCACGGTATGTGGAACATTTTTCATGATGCGAACGATGGCCGGTCTGACCGGCATTGTAATCCGCACTTGCGCGGTGCATGAGCGCCCTACGGGAAAGCCACGACCCGGCTCGTGCCGGGGCAGGAACGACGCGTGCGAAGGGGCGGGAAATCCCTATTTTGTCCGTCCTTGACGCCACTATATCGGCTTCCTACTATCCACCATAACATCACTGGTCTTACCAGTATGAACAGACGAAACTGCAACCGTTGGATCGGGAGAGCGCCGTGTCGAAATTCCTCAATTCGCTGTTTGGCCGGGTAGTCGTCGCATTGATCCTGGGGGTCGCGCTCGGCGCGTTCTTCCCGCATTTCGCCGAATCGCTACGGCCGCTCGGCGACGGCTTCCTGAAGCTGATCAAGATGGTGATCGGCCCGATCGTGTTCTGCGTCGTGGTCAGCGGGATGGCCAACGCGGGCGATCTGAAGAAGGTCGGCCGGGTCGGCCTGAAGGCGGTCGTCTACTTCGAGGTGATGACGACGCTCGCGCTCGGCATCGGCCTCGTGCTCGCCTGGCTCACGCGCCCGGGCGTCGGGATGAACATCGACCTGCGCTCGCTCGACGCGGCGTCGCTCGCGTCGTATGCGAAGAACGCCGAGAGCCTGAAGGACACGGCCGGCTACCTGATGAAGATCATCCCCGAGACCGCGATCGACGCGTTCGCGAAGGGCGACATCCTGCAGATCCTCGTGTTCGCGGTGCTGTTCGGCTCCGCGCTGTCGCTGCTCGGCGACAAGGCGCAGCGCGTCAACTCGCTGATCGAGGAACTGTCGCACGTGTTCTTCCGGATCATCGGCTTCATCATCAAGCTCGCGCCGCTCGGCGTGCTCGGCGCGATCGCGTTCACGACCGGCAAGTACGGCGTCGCGTCGCTCAAGCAGCTCGGCTACCTCGTCGCGGTGTTCTACCTGAGCTGCTTCGTGTTCGTCACGGTCGTGCTCGGTACGGTGATGCGGCTCGCGGGCTTCTCGGTGTTCAAGCTGATCCGCTACCTGCGCGAGGAACTGTCGATCGTGCTCGGCACGGCGTCGTCGGACGCGGTGCTGCCGCAGGTGATGCGCAAGCTCGAATACATGGGCGTCAAGGATTCGACGGTCGGCCTCGTGATCCCGACCGGCTATTCGTTCAACCTCGACGGCTTCTCGATCTACCTGACGCTCGCCGTGCTGTTCATCGCGCAGGCCACCAATACGCCGCTGTCGACGCACGACCTGATCGTCGTGCTGCTCGTGTCGCTCGTTACGTCGAAGGGCGCGCACGGCATCCCCGGGTCGGCGATCGTGATCCTCGCGGCGACGCTGTCGGCGATCCCCGCGATCCCGGTGCTGGGCCTCGTGCTGATCCTGCCGGTCGACTGGTTCGTCGGCATCGCCCGCGCGCTGACCAACCTGATCGGCAACTGCGTCGCGACGGTTGTGGTCGCGGTGTGGGAGAACGACATCGACCGCGCCCGCGCGACGCGCGTGCTGAATCGCGAGCTGCGCTACGTGCCCGCCGAAGAGGAAGGCCGCGCGGCCCCGGTCGCCGGCGACCAGGCTCACGCGCTCTGAGCGCGACCCCGCGCGGAGCGGCGGCGCTCGCGGCCGCCCCGCGCATCCGGCATTCATGTGGCCGGCGCCTCGACGCGCCGGCCCTTCATCGAACCTCAGGAGACGACATGGCAGCCCCCATTCTCGATCCGGACGCGCCGGCGTTCGCACGGCGTTACATGAACCTTGCCGACCCGCGCCTCGGTGCGCAGGCGCTGTTTGCCAGCGACGAATTCTTCGCGCCGAAGGAACGCATGCTCAATCCCGAGCCGGCGGTGTTCATTCCCGGCAAGTATGACGACCACGGCAAGTGGATGGACGGCTGGGAAACGCGCCGCAAGCGCACGACCGGCCACGACTTCTGCGTGGTGCGGCTCGCGCGGCCGGGCGTGATTCACGGCGTCGACCTCGACACGAGCCACTTCACCGGCAACTTCCCGCCGGCCGCGTCGATCGATGCGTGTATCGCCGAAGGCGACACGCCCCCCGACAACGCCGAATGGCGCACGATCGTTCCGGCGACGACGCTGCAGGGCAATGCGCATCACTACGTGAGCGTCGCCGATGCGCAACCGTACACGCACCTGCGCGTGAACCTGTATCCGGACGGCGGGCTCGCGCGGTTGCGCGTGTACGGCCAGCCGCAGCGCGACTGGCGCGACCAGCCGGCCGGCGAGCTGGTCGACCTCGCGGCGATCGAGAACGGCGGCCACCTGGTGGCCGCGAACAACCAGCACTTCGGCGCGGCCTCGCAGATGCTGATGCCGGGGCGCGGCGCGAACATGGGCGACGGCTGGGAAACGCGGCGGCGCCGCGAGCCCGGCAACGACTGGGCGATCGTCGCGCTTGCGCGGCCGGGCGTCATCCGGCGCGTCGAGGTCGACACGGCGTTCTTCAAGGGCAATTTCCCCGACCGCTGCTCGCTGCAGGCCGCGCGGGTCGCGGGCGGCACCGACGATTCGCTCGTCACGCAGGCGATGTTCTGGGCCGAACTGCTCGGCGAGCAGAAGCTGTCGATGGATCACGTCCACACGTTCGACCAGCTCGCCGCGCTCGGCCCCGTCACGCACGTGCGCTTCAACATCTTCCCGGACGGCGGCGTGTCGCGCCTGCGTCTGTGGGGCGAGCCGGCTTGAAGGAGGGCAACGGCATGAGCGGATCTCCCATCCTGCGCGTCGAGCGCCTGACCCGCGAAGCGTTCGCGCCGTTCGGCGACGTGATCGCACTCGAAGGCGCGCGGCATTTCCCGATCAACGGCGGCACGACCGAACGCTTTCACGATCTCGCGACGATCGACGTGTGCGCAGACGGCGGCCGGCCGCTCGTCAGCATGTTCCGCGCGCAGCCGCGCGCGCTGCCGGTCGCGGTCACGCTGATGGAGCGCCATCCGCACGGCAGCCAGGCGTTCATCCCGCTCGCGGCGGTGTCGCGTTACGCGATCGTCGTCGCGCCGGCCGGCGAGTTCCGGCCCGACGCGATGCGCGCGTTCCTGGCCGAAGGGTGGCAGGGCGTGAATTATGCGAAGGGTGTCTGGCACCACCCGCTGCTCGCGCTCGACGCGGTCAGCGATTTCGTGGTCGTCGATCGCGGCGGCCCGCAGCCGAACTGCGACGAGATCCCGCTCGACCATGCGTGGGGGCTCGCGTTCGAACCGGCTTGCGCGGGTATCGAAGGGGTTTCGTAAGCATTGCCGGCGATCCCGCGCGGCAGGCGGGAGCCGGAAAAGTACACGGCCCGGGCGGCGAGATGCCGGCCGGGCCGTGTCGCATGCGCGGGTCGCGCCGGTTCAGTGCTTGCGGTGCGGGCAGTTCTCGGTCGTGCAGGAGCCGTACATCGCGAGCGAGTGCTCCTGGAGCCGGAAGCCGCGCTCCTTCGCGATCGCCTGCTGGCGGCTTTCGATCTCGGGATCGAAGAATTCCTCGACGCGGCCGCAATCGAGGCACACGAGGTGGTCGTGGTGCGAGCCCTCGTTCAGCTCGAACACGGCCTTGCCGGATTCGAAGTTGCTGCGCGAGAGCAGGCCGGCCTGCTCGAACTGCGTGAGCACGCGGTAGACGGTCGCGAGCCCGATGTCGAGCTGCTCGTTGAGCAGGTTCCGGTAGACGTCTTCGGCCGTCAGGTGGCGCACGGGGCTCTGCTGGAAGATCTCGAGAATCTTCAGGCGCGGTAGGGTGGCCTTTAGCCCGATATTCTTGAGATCCGTCGGATTGGTCATGGCTAGGCATCCCTAGAGTACAATGCAGGGCTTCAATGTTACCGGCTTTTCGCCGTTCCAGAAACACGCGCGGCCTGCCACGGGCCTGCACGGTGAGGGAAATGATTCCAGAATCTCTTTCGCACTTTCAGAGGAGCCGCATGCGGAGTGTCATCATCGCTGCCGCCGCCGTTGCCGCGCTGGCTGGTTGTTCGTCGTACGACAGCGTGACGCAGCGCATCGCGCAGAGCATCACCCCTTACCGGATTACCGTCGTGCAAGGCAACTTCGTGTCGCAGGAGAAGGCCGCGCAGCTGCAGGTCGGCATGTCGCGCGAGCAGGTGCGCACGCTGCTCGGCACGCCGCTGCTGGCGGACATGTTCCATGCCGACCGCTGGGATTACCTGTTCTACTTCAAGCGCGGCTCGACCGCCGTCGTCCAGCAGCGCGACCTCGTCGTGACGTTCGTGGGCGATCGCGTCGCGGGCTGGACGGGGGCGGACAACCTGCCTTCGGAACTCGACCTGCTGGCCGACATCGACGGCGACCGCGGCGGCAAGAAGGCGAAGGCGGCCGCGGCGGCGAAGAAGGCCGCCGAGGCTGCCGCCGCCGCGAGCGCCGCGCAAGCGGCGAGCGCGCCGGCGCCGGAGGCCGTCGCCGGCCCGTCCGACGCGGCCGCTGCGGCCGGCCAGGACGCGAACGAGCAGGCGGCGCGCGCGGCCAACCGCGCGACCAACCAGGTGTCCGGGCAGACCGCGGCCGCGCGCCGGTTCACGCCGTCGACGCAGGCTTCCAGCGGCGCGCCGGTGCCGGGCGGCCAGCCGCCGGGCGCCGTGCCGGCGATCCAGCCGCAGTTCCAGTTCCACCGTCCGCCGCAGCCGAACACGTCGAGCGACGCGGCGCAGCCGGTCGGCCCGCAAGGCTCGGACACGCTGCAGAACCAGCCGATCACCGCGCCGGCCCAGTCGCAGTAAGCGGGAACCGGGCGGCATGCGCCGCCCGCCTTTAGACCTGTCGTGTAGAAAGCCATGAAGATTGCGATTGCCGGCGCATCGGGCCGAATGGGCCGGATGCTGATCGAAGCCGTTCTCAACGATGCCGACGCGCAGCTCGTCGGCGCGCTCGACCGTGCCGATTCGCCGTTCCTCGGCCAGGACGCCGGCGCGTTCCTCGGCAAGGAAACCGGGGTCAAGCTGACCGCCGACCTCGACGCCGTGTTCGCGCAGGCCGATTACCTGATCGATTTCACGCGTCCGGAAGGCACGATGGCGCACATCGAGGCCGCGCTGCGCCACGACGTGCGGCTCGTGATCGGCACGACCGGCTTCACCGCCGAGCAGAAGGCCGGGCTGCAGGCCGCCGCGGCCAGGATCGGCATCGTATTCGCGGCGAACATGAGCGTCGGCGTGAACGTCACGCTGAAGCTGCTCGAATTCGCGGCCAAGCATTTCTCGCACGGCTACGACATCGAGATCATCGAGGCGCATCACCGCCACAAGGTCGATGCGCCGTCGGGCACCGCGCTGATGATGGGTGAGGCCGTCGCCGGCGCGCTCGGGCGCACGCTCGACGATTGCGCGGTGTACGGCCGCCACGGCGTGACGGGCGAGCGCGATCCGTCGTCGATCGGCTTTGCCGCGGTGCGCGGCGGCGACATCGTCGGCGATCACACCGTGCTGTTCGCCGGGATCGGCGAGCGCATCGAGATCACGCACAAGTCGTCGAGCCGCGTGTCGTACGCGCAGGGCGCGCTGCGTGCGGTCCGCTTCCTGTCGGCGCGCGGCGCCGGCCTGTTCGACATGCAGGACGTGCTCGGCCTGCGCTGAGCCCACGGGGAAACTCCGATGGCGATTCCCACCGGCGTTGTCCACTACCTCGAAAGCGGCGATGCGATCACGCACGCCGTCGCCTATGTGCTGCTGGCGATGTCCATCGCCAGCTGGTGCTTCCTGTTCATGAAAGCCTGGCTGCTGGTCCGTGCGAAGCGGCAGGGGCCGCGCGCGCTCGCCGCGTTCTGGCGCGCGCCGTCCCTCGACGCGGGCATTGCCGCGCTGGCCGGCGCCGATCGCGAGCGCGTGTTCGTGCCGCTCGCCGAAGCCGCGCGCGATGCGGCCGACGACCACGACCCGGCCGCGCTGGCCGCCCGCGTCGAGCGCGGCGAACGCGTGCTGCGGGCGCTGCGGCACGCGATGCTGCGTTCGCAGCGGCGGCTCGAATTCGGCCAGGTGCTGCTCGCGTCGATCGGCAGCACCGCGCCGTTCGTCGGGCTGCTCGGCACCGTGTGGGGCATCTACCACGCGCTCGGCAGCATCGCCGCGAGCGGGCAGGCGCAGATCGAGAACGTCGCGGGGCCGGTCGGCGAGGCGCTGATCATGACCGCGTTCGGGCTCGTCGTCGCGATTCCCGCGGTGCTGGCCTACAACATCCTCGGCCGGCTCGTGCGGCAGCTCGCCGAGGAGCTCGACGGCTTCGCGCGCGACCTGCACGTGTTCGTGTGCGCGCAGGGCGCCTGACGCGCCCGTCCGGGAGGAACGACCATGGCATTCGGCGGGCTCGAGCACCACAAGACGTCCGCGCCGATGGCGGAGATCAACATGACTCCGCTGATCGACGTGATGCTCGTGCTGCTCGTCATCTTCATCATCACCGCGCCGCTGATGACGCATGCGATCCGGCTCGACCTGCCGAAGGTCGCGGCCGGCGTCGCGCGCGATACGCCGCAATCCGTCACGTTGTCGATCGACGACGCGGGCAAGCTGTACTGGGACGACGCGCCGGTGGCGCTCGACGCGCTGCCCGCGCGCTTCCGGGCCGCCGCCGCGGGCGGCGCGCCGCCCGAGTTGCGGCTGCGCGCGTCGCGCGCGACGCGCTACGACGTGATCGCGCAGGTGATGGGCGCCGCGCAGGCGGCGGGCCTCACGCGGATCGGCTTCGTGACCGACGTGCCGCCGCAGGCGGGCGGTTCCGCCGCACCGGCCGCCGTGCCGGCGAATCGCTGAGCGGCTCCGGCAGGTCCGTACCTGCCGCGGGATCGGGCCGCACGCCGCAAGACCGGCCGAATGGGGCGGCGCGGGCGGTATAATCAACGTTTTTCCCGGTTGGCAGGCGGTTTCCAGGCAACCCGGAATTTTCCGGGCGACCCGCGCATGCTTCGGGTCACCCGGGAAGTACCCGGCAACCGGCAGCCGCTCCGGCCGCAGCGAACCTGCAGGCCTGCCGGGCAAGCACGACTTTCGATCCACTCCTGCGCGCGCCGTCGCGCCGCTTAAAGCCTAGTCCGAACCACACCATGCACGAGAGATACGTACCCGCCGACGTCGAAGCCGCCGCCCAGGGCGACTGGCGCGCAGCCGATGCCTACAAGACGAAGGAAGATTCGCAGAAGCCGAAGTTCTACTGCGTGTCGATGCTGCCGTACCCGTCCGGCAAGCTGCATATGGGTCACGTGCGGAACTACACGATCAACGACGTGATGTACCGCTATCTGCGGATGAACGGCTACAACACGCTGATGCCGATGGGCTGGGACGCGTTCGGGATGCCGGCCGAAAACGCCGCGATGGCGAACGGCGTGCCGCCCGCGAAGTGGACCTACGACAACATCGACTACATGAAGGGCCAGATGCAGTCGATGGGCCTCGCGATCGACTGGTCGCGCGAAATCGCGACGTGCAAGCCCGACTACTACAAGTGGAACCAGTGGCTGTTCCTGAAGATGCTCGAGAAGGGCATCGCGTACAAGAAGACGGGCACCGTGAACTGGGACCCGGTCGACCAGACCGTGCTCGCGAACGAGCAGGTGATCGACGGCCGCGGCTGGCGCTCGGGCGCGCTCGTCGAGAAGCGCGAGATCCCGATGTATTACCTGCGCATCACGCAGTACGCGGATGAGCTGCTGAACGATCTCGACGGCCTCGGCTGGCCCGAGCGCGTGAAGATCATGCAGCAGAACTGGATCGGCAAGAGCTTTGGCGTGAACTTCGGCTTCCCGTACGAACTCGACGGCGAGAAGAAGCTGCTGCGCGTGTTCACCACGCGCGCCGACACGATCATGGGCGTCACGTTCTGCGCGATCGCGGCCGAGCATCCGCTCGCCACGCGCCTCGCGCAGGACAAGCCCGAGCTGCTCGCGTTCATCGACGAATGCAAGCGCGGCGGCGTCGCCGAGGCCGACGTCGCGACGATGGAGAAGAAGGGCGTCGCGACGGGCTTTTCGGTCAAGCACCCGCTGACCGGCGAGCCGGTCGAGGTGTGGATCGGCAACTACGTGCTGATGAGCTATGGCGAAGGCGCGGTGATGGGCGTACCGGGCCACGACGAGCGCGATTTCGCGTTCGCGAAGAAATACGACCTGCCGATCAAGCAGGTGATCTCGGCCGAAGGCCAGCAGTATTCGCTCGACGCATGGCAGGAGTGGTACGGCGACAAGGAAACCGCGGTCTGCGTGAACAGCGGCCAGTACGACGGCCTGCGCTACTCGGAAGCCGTCGACGCGGTCGCGGCCGACCTGAATGCCGGCGGCTTCGGCGACAAGCAGGTTACGTGGCGCCTGCGCGACTGGGGCGTGTCGCGCCAGCGCTACTGGGGCACGCCGATCCCGATCATCCACTGCCCGTCGTGCGGCGACGTGCCGGTGCCGGAGCAGGACCTGCCGGTCGTGCTGCCGGAAGACCTCGTGCCGGACGGCTCGGGCAACCCGCTCGCGAAGTCGGAAGCGTTCCTGAACTGCGCGTGCCCGAAGTGCGGCGCGGCCGCGAAGCGCGAAACCGACACGATGGACACCTTCGTCGATTCGTCGTGGTACTTCTCGCGCTACACGGCGCCGGACGCCGAGACCATGGTCGACGCGCGCACCGACTACTGGATGCCGATGGATCAGTACATCGGCGGCATCGAGCACGCGATCCTGCACCTGCTGTATTCGCGCTTCTGGACCAAGGTGATGCGCGACCTCGGCCTCGTGAAGTTCGGCGAACCGGCGAAGAACCTGCTCACGCAGGGGATGGTGCTGAACGAAACGTTCTACCGTGAGGACGCGTCCGGCAAGAAGACCTGGTACAACCCGGCCGACGTGACCGTCACGTTCGACGACAAGGGCCGCCCGGTCGGCGCGACGCTGAACACCGACGGCCAGCCGGTCGTGCTCGGCGGCATCGAGAAGATGTCGAAGTCGAAGAACAACGGCGTCGATCCGCAGGTGCTGATCGACCAGTACGGTGCGGACACCGCGCGCCTGTTCACGATGTTCGCCGCGCCGCCCGAGCAGCAGCTCGAGTGGTCGGGTGCGGGCGTCGAGGGCGCGAGCCGCTTCCTGCGCCGCGTGTGGAGCTTCGGTGCGACGAACCGCGAAGCGCTCGCCGCGCGCGCGGGCTTCGATGCGGCCGGGCTCGGCGAAACCGACAAGACGCTGCGCCGCGAGATCTACAGTGTGCTGAAGCAGGCCGATTTCGATTACCAGCGCCTGCAGTACAACACGGTCGTGTCGGCCGCGATGAAGATGCTGAACGCGATCGACGGCGCGAAGGGCGCGACGCCCGGCGTGCTGCGCGAGACATACGGCGTGCTGCTGCGCGTGCTTTACCCGGTCGTGCCGCACGTCACGTTCGAGCTGTGGAAGGCGCTCGGCTATGCGGACGAGTTCGGCCCGCTGCTCGACGCGCCGTGGCCGAAGGTCGACGAGGCCGCGCTCGAGCAGGCCGAGATCGAACTCGTGCTGCAGGTGAACGGCAAGGTGCGCGGCGCGCTGAAGGTGGCGAAGGACGCCAGCCGCGAGGCGATCGAAGCCGCGGCGGTGGCCGACGAAGCGTTCGCGAAGTTCAGCGACGGCAAGCCGGCGAAGAAGATCGTCGTCGTGCCGGGCCGTCTCGTGAACATCGTCGTCTGACGGCCGCCGGCCTTCCGACGTACCCAGAAGGAGCGAAGGTGATCCGCAGATCGTTTTTGATGCTCGTCGGCAGCGCGGTTGCGCTGTCGGCATGCGGCTTCCAGTTGCGTGGCCAGCAGAATTACGCGTTCAAGCACTTGCTGGTGGTCGGCGCGCCGGCCCCCGTCGAGGCGCGGCTCGTGCGCCTCGTCGAGGCCGGCAGCGACACGAAGATCGTCAAGTCGGCGGACGGCGCCGATGCCGTGCTGCGCATGTGGGAGGCGCGCAACCAGAACACGCTGACGCTCAACAAGTTCGGCTCGGCGCAGGAATATGCACTGTTCTATACGCTGAACTACACGTTGACGAGCAAGGACGGCACCGTGCTGATCCCGACGAGCGTGATCGCGCTGAATCGCGCGATGACGTACAGCGACCAGTACACGAACGCGAAGGCGCAGGAAGCCGACATCCTGTATGGCGACATGCAGAACGACGCGGTCGACCAGCTGATGCGGCGTCTCGCGATCGTCCACTCGCTGACGCCGGCGCCGGAAGACGTGGTGCCGGGCGTCTGGCCGCGCGCGCCGCTGCCGCCGCCGCCGCTCTGATCGGGCGCACGCATCGATGCAACTGCGACTTGATGCGCTGGAGCCGCACCTCGCGAAGGGGGTGGCGGGGCTCTATACCGTCTACGGCGACGAGCCGCTGCTCGCGCAGGAGGCGTGCGACCGCATTCGCGCGGCCGCACGCGCGGCCGGCTTCACCGAACGTTCGGTGCATACGGTCGAGCGCGGCTTCGACTGGAGCGTGCTGCTCGGCGCGACCCAGGCGATGTCGCTGTTCGGCGAGCGCCAGCTGATCGAGCTGCGCATTCCGTCGGGCAAGCCCGGCAAGGAAGGCGCCGATGCGCTGAAGACGCTCGCGGCCACGCCCAACCCCGACGCGCTGATGCTCGTCACGTTGCCGCGCCTCGACGCGGCGACGCAGAAATCCGCGTGGTTCACCGCGCTGCAGAACGGCGGCGTCGCGCTGAAGATCGATCCGGTCGACCGCGCGCAGTTGCCGAACTGGATCGGCCAGCGTCTCGCGCTGCAGGGCCAGCGGGCCGCGCCTGGCGAGGACGGGCGCCGCGCGCTGCAGTTCATCGCCGAGCGTGTCGAAGGCAACCTGCTCGCCGCGCATCAGGAAATCCAGAAGCTCGGGCTGCTGTATCCGCAGGGCGCGCTGTCGTTCGAGCTGGTGCACGACGCGGTGCTGAACGTCGCGCGCTACGACGTGTTCAAGCTGAACGAGGCGATGCTCGCCGGCGATGCTGCGCGGCTCGCGCGGATGATCGACGGGCTGAAGGGCGAGGGCGAGGCGATCGTGCTCGTGATGTGGGCCGTTGTCGAGGAATTGCGCACGCTGCTGCGGATCAAGCGCGGCACGACGGCCGGCAAGCCGCTGGCGACGCTGCTGCGCGAGAACCGCGTATGGGGGCCGCGCGAGCGGCTGATCGGCCCCGCGCTGAACCGCGTGTCGGAAGGCGGGCTCGAGAAGGCGCTCGCGTTCGCCGCGAAGCTCGACCGGCAGGTCAAGGGGCTCACGGCCGTCATGCCGGGGCGCCGCACGCAGGACGAGCCGCCGCCCGATCCGTGGGACGGCCTGTTTCAGCTCGCGATGACGGTGGCCGGTGCCCGCGGCGAACGACCGCCGACCGCGGGTCGCGTGCGGCGTTAAGTCCCGTTCGGGCCTTCAGCGCACGCTGCGCAACCCGCTTACAATGCTTCGATAGTCGGCGCGGCCATCCTGCCGCCTTACCCGCCGAATGGCCGCCCCGCGCTTCCCCACGAATTCATGCCGCTCCGCGCGGCTCGCTTCTCGAGTCACACGATGGATATCGATCAGTACATGACCGACCTGGGCCGTCGCGCCCGGCACGCATCCCGCGCGATGGCGCGCGCCAGCACGGCCGCGAAGAACGCGGCGCTCGACGCCGTGGCCCGCGCGATCGAACGCGACGCGCAGGTGCTGAAGGACGCGAATGCGCGCGACGTCGCCCGCGCCCGTGAAAAGGGGCTCGATGCGGCGTTCGTCGACCGCCTGACGCTGTCGGACAAGGCACTGACGACGATGGTCGAAGGCTTGCGCCAGGTCGCGTCGCTGGCCGATCCGGTGGGCGAAATCGGCAACCTCAAGTTCCGCCCGAGCGGGATCCAGGTCGGCCAGATGCGCGTGCCGCTCGGCGTGATCGGCATCATTTACGAATCGCGCCCGAACGTGACGATCGACGCGGCCGCGCTGTGCCTGAAGTCGGGCAACGCGACGATCCTGCGCGGCGGCTCCGAAGCGCTCGAATCGAACACGGCGCTCGCGAAGCTGATCGGCGAGGGGCTCGAGGCGGCCGGCCTGCCGCAGGACGCGGTGCAGGTCGTCGCAACCGCCGATCGTGCGGCGGTCGGCAAGCTGATCACGATGACCGAATACGTCGACGTGATCGTGCCGCGCGGCGGCAAGAGCCTGATCGAGCGCCTGATCAACGAGGCGCGCGTGCCGATGATCAAGCATCTCGACGGCATCTGTCACGTGTACGTCGACGATCGCGCCGATCTCGGCAAGGCGCTGACCGTCTGCGACAACGCGAAGACGCACCGCTACGGCACCTGCAACACGATGGAGACGCTGCTCGTCGCGAGCGGGATCGCGGCGACGCTGCTGCCGCCGCTCGGCAAGCTGTATCGCGACAAGCAGGTCGAGCTGCGCGTCGATGCGGCCGCGCGCACGGTGCTCGCCGATGCAGGGGTAGGCCCGCTCGTCGATGCCACCGACGAAGACTGGCGTACCGAGTATCTCGCGCCGGTACTCGCGATCAAGGTCGTCGACGGCCTCGACGCCGCGATCGAGCACATCAACCACTACGGCTCGCATCACACCGACGCGATCGTCACCGAGGATCACGACCGCGCGATGCGTTTCCTGCGCGAAGTCGATTCGGCGAGCGTGATGGTCAACGCGTCGACGCGCTTCGCGGACGGCTTTGAATTCGGCCTCGGCGCGGAAATCGGCATCTCGAACGACAAGCTGCACGCACGCGGCCCCGTCGGCCTCGAAGGGCTGACGTCGCTGAAATACGTCGTGCTCGGGCACGGCGAAGGCCGTCAGTAAGCGAGGCGCACAACCGATGGCAATGCTCTGGGTCAAGACCTTCCATATCGTACTGATCGCCGCGTGGTTCGCCGGGCTGTTCTACCTGCCGCGCATCTACGTGAACCTGGCGATGGAAACCGATCCGGCCGCCGTGCGGCGCCTGCTGCTGATGGCGCGCAAGCTGTTCCGCTTCATGACGATGATCGCCGTGCCGGCGCTGGCCTGCGGGTTGTGGCTCTGGCTCGCGATCGGCATCGGGCAGGGGCAGGGCTGGATCCATGCGAAGGTGACGGTCGTGCTGCTGCTCATCGTCTACCACGCGTACTGCGGGCACCTGCTGAAAGTGTTCGAGCGCGGCGAAAACAAGCGCTCGGACAAGTGGTATCGCGTGTTCAACGAGTTGCCGGTGCTCGGCATGCTCGCGGCGGTCGCGCTGGTCGTGATCAAGCCGTTCTGAGCGGCGCGGCGGGCAGGGTGCCTGCCGCCGGTTCATGCGCAACGGCGCCCCTCGGGGCGCCGTTGTCGTTTGCGCGCGGGGTGTGCGATTTGTTCAATCCTTCGTGCCGTCGTCGATCCGGCGGCGCGTGATCGCTTCCTTCGCGCGGCCGACACGCTCCATCAGCGCGGGGCCGCGCGACAGCGCGACGCCCACCGCGAGGATGTCGCCGATCGCGAGATGCGACATCCGCGACGTCATCGGCGAGAACACGTCGGTTTCCTCGGCGACATTCGACGCGAGGCTGACCGTCGCGAGCTTCGCGAGCGGCGAATGGCTCTGCGTGATCGCGACGACTTTCGCGCCGCACGCGAGCGCGGAGCGCGCGGCGTCGACGATGTCGCGCGTGCGCCCGGTGTTCGAGATCGCGACGACGACGTCGTGCGGCCCGAGCAGCGCCGACGACATCGAGAACGTATGCGGGTCGGAATACGCGACGCTCGGCACGCCGAGCCGGAAGAACTTGTGCTGGATGTCCTGCGCGGCGATGCCCGAGCCGCCGGCGCCGTAGAACTCGATGCGCGACGCGTTCGACAGCAGCGCGATCGCTTCGGCGACGCTGCCCGCGGACAGGCTGTTGCGCACCTCGATCAGCGCGCCGATGGTGCGGTCGAACACCTTGCCGATGATGCCGGGCGCCGGTTCGTCGGGCTCGACGTCGCGATACACCGACGACACGCCCGGCGCGACGCTCTGCGCGAGCCGGATCTTGAATTCGCGAAAGCCGCTGCAGCCGAGCGCCTGGCAGAACCGCGCGATCGTCGGCTGGCTGACGCCCGCGCGCGTGGACAACTCGGTCATCGCGAGGTCGAGCACCTCGCGCGGCGCGGCGAGGATGTAGTCGGCGAGCTTGCGCTCGGACGGGCGCAACTCGGTGCGGATCGCTTCAATGCGAGGCAGCATGGGGTGGCAGACAGGAATCGGGTTCGGATGCGCGAGTGTATCGCAATCGAATTGTAGAAAATCTACATAAAAATACTAGCGACATTGTTGCGATGTCGGTGCGACGGCATCGGTGGAAATCAGGGTTTTCACTAGGTATATCCTTGTTTTCAGCGGAAAAAAGGCGTGGGCACGACGCAAGCTGCATTGCATGCTTGTAGTTTTTCTACTAGACTGGCTTCGTTCTGTCGATGCACTTGACCGTCCCCACGATTCCAACCGCCGGTGTCGGCCGGCATACAGGAGCGCCCAGCATGACGTCGCTGCACCCCACTCTGGCAAAGGTCACCGCACGCGTGATCGCCCGCAGTCAATCGACCCGTTCCGCCTATCTGCAGCGCATCGACGGCGCGCAGGGCAAGTTCCCGGCACGCGGCGCGCTGTCGTGCGCGAACCTCGCACACGGCTTCGCGGGCCTCGAAGGCAACGACAAGTTTGCGATCAAGGCGATTCGCGAGCCGAACATCGGCATCGTGTCCTCGTACAACGAGATGCTGTCCGCGCATGCGCCGTACAAGGATTTCCCCGAGATCATCAAGGCCGCCGCGCGCGAGAACGGCGGGGTCGCGCAGTTCGCGGGCGGCGTGCCGGCGATGTGCGACGGCGTCACGCAGGGCAATCCGGGGATGGAGCTGTCGCTGTTCTCGCGCGAGGCGATCGCGATGGGCACGGCGATCGCGCTCACGCACAACATGTTCGACGCGGCGCTCTGCCTCGGCATCTGCGACAAGATCGTGCCGGGCCTCCTGATCGGCGCGCTGCAGTTCGGCCACCTGCCGACGATCTTCGTGCCGGCCGGCCCGATGACGAGCGGCCTGTCGAACGACGACAAGGCGAAGATCCGCCAGCAGTTCGCGACCGGCCAGGTCGGCCGCGACGCACTGCTCGAGGCCGAATCGGCCGCGTATCACGGCCACGGCACCTGCACGTTCTACGGCACCGCGAACAGCAACCAGATGCTGATGGAGCTGATGGGGCTGCACCTGCCGGGTTCGGCATTCGTCCATCCGCACACGCCGCTGCGCACCGCGCTGACGGCCGAGGCCGCGCGCCGCGTGCTCGACCTGACCGTCGAGCGCGGCCGCTACACGCCGATCGGTCATGTGGTCGACGAGAAGGCGATCGTCAACGGGATCGTCGCGCTGCTCGCGACGGGCGGCTCGACCAACCACACGCTGCACCTCGTCGCGATCGCGCGCGCGGCCGGCGTCCTGATCGACTGGAACGACTTCGACGAGCTGTCGGCCGTCGTGCCGCTGCTCGCGAAAATCTACCCGAACGGCAAGGCCGACGTGAACCACTTCCATGCGGCGGGCGGCGTGGCGTTCCTGGTGCGCAACCTGCTCGAAGGCGGGCTGCTGCACGAGGACGTGACGACGGTTGCCGGCCCCGGGCTTTCGCATTACACGAAGGAGCCGAAGCTGATCGACGGCAAGCTGACGTGGGTCGACGGCGCGGCCGAGAGCCACGATCCGAAGGTGCTGCGCGGCATCGGCGACCCGTTCCAGCCGGACGGCGGCCTGCGCCTGATGCAGGGCCGGCTCGGCCGCGGCGTGATCAAGATTTCGGCGGTCGCGCCCGAGCACCGCAAGGTGACGGCGCCCGCGATCGTGTTCGATTCGCAGGAGGCGGTACAGGAAGCGTTCGATCGCGGCGAGCTGAAGCGCGATTTCGTCGCGGTGGTGCGCTTCCAGGGCGCCCGCGCGAACGGGATGCCCGAGCTGCATCGTTTGACGCCGTTGCTCGGCGTGCTGCAGGATCAGGGCTTCCACGTCGCGCTGGTGACCGACGGCCGCATGTCGGGCGCGTCGGGCAAGGTGCCCGCCGTGATCCACGTGTCGCCGGAAGCGCTGCTGGCCGGCCCGCTCGGCAAGGTGAAGACGGGCGATACACTCGTGATCGACGCGGAAGCCGGTGTACTCGACATCACGGTCGACGAGGCCGAGTGGCAAGCGCGCCCGGTCGCGCAGCCGCTGCATCAGGCCGACAACGAGGTCGGCTTCGGGCGCGAACTGTTCGGCGTGTTCCGCTCGGCCGCCGCGCCGGCCGAGCAGGGCGCATCGGTGTTCGGGGCGCTGGTCGGCGAAACGGCCGCCCACGCCAACGCATGAATTTCAAGGTTCAAGGAGCAAATCTGATGAAGACGATTGGTGAAATCGTGAAGCTGGGCCCGGTCATCCCGGTGCTCGCATTCGACTCGGTCGAGCAGGGCGAACACGTGTCGCGCGCGTTGCACGCGGGCGGCGTGAAGGTGCTCGAGATCACGCTGCGCACCCCGGCCGGCCTGGAAGCGATCCAGCGCGCGAGCCAGCTCGCGGACGACATCGTCGTCGGCGTCGGCACGATCACGAAGCCGGAGCATTGTGCGCAGGCGAAGCGCGCGGGCGCGAAGTTCGGCGTGTCGCCGGGCCTCACGAAGGACCTGCACCTCGCGTCGCTCGACGCGGACCTGCCGCTGCTGCCGGGCGTGATGACGCCGAGCGACATCATCCAGGCACTCGAATTCGGCTACGAGATCGTGAAGTTCTTCCCGGCGCAGCAGGCGGGCGGCGTGCCGATGCTGCAGGCGTTCCACGGCCCGTTCCCGGCGCTGAAGTTCTGCCCGACCGGCGGCATCACCGTCGAAACGGCGCCGAACTTCCTGAAGCTGCCGAACGTCGTGTGCGTCGGCGGCTCGTGGCTCACGCCGAAGGCGGCGCTCGCCGCGCAGGACTGGGCCGAAGTCACGCGCCTCGCGCAAGCCGCGAGCCAGCTTCCCCGCTAAGACTTGCATCCCCTGCTGGTCCGACCCTCGGAGACAGGCGCTTAGTGCTTGTTTTACCGAGGGTTTTTGCTGATGGAACCGGTTCTATCCGTCGGCCGTAAAGATAAGTAAAATTCAGCGTCCTGACGGGGTGGGTACCCCCCGTGTTTCGGAGACCTGCACAGCCGGGCATACTCGCAACTGCTCGCCCGGTTCGAACAATTCTAGGAGGAGTGCCACATGGGGGCTGTCCAAGGCAGCATGCTGCTCGTATTCACGCTGATCGCGATCGCCGCGCTGATCCTGATGATCGCGCGCTACAAGATCTACCCGTTCCTGGTGCTGATCATCGTTTCGCTCGGCCTCGGCCTGGTCGTCGGCATGCCGATGGACAAGATCGTCAAGTCGTTCGAGGCGGGCACCGGCGGCACACTGGGTCACATTGCGATCGTCGTCGGCCTCGGCACGATGCTCGGCAAGATGATGGCCGAATCGGGCGGCGCCGAACGGATCGCGACCACGCTGATCGACTGGTTCGGTGAAAAGAACATCCACTGGGCGATGATGTTCGTCGCGATCATCGTCGGCCTGCCGGTGTTCTTCGAAGTCGGCTTCGTGCTGCTGATCCCCATCGCGTTCAACGTCGCGAAGCGCACCGGCAAGTCGCTGCTCGTCGTCGGCCTGCCGATGGTGGCCGGCCTGTCCGTCGTGCACGGCCTGATCCCGCCGCACCCGGCCGCGCTGCTGGCCGTCCAGCAATACGGCGCCGACATCGGCAAGACGATCGCGTTCGGCCTGATCGTCGGCGTGCCGACCGCGATCATCGCGGGCCCGCTGTTCGCGCTGACGATCTCGAAGTTCGTGAAGCTGCCGGAGAACAACCCGCTCGCCGCGCAGTTCGTCGATTCACGCACGGATGGCGGCAAGCGCGAGCTGCCGAGCTTCGGCATCACGCTGTTCACGATCCTGCTGCCCGTCGTACTGATGCTCATCGGCAGCTGGGCCGACCTGCTGTTCACGCCGAAATCGCTGCCGAACAGCCTGCTGCGCTTCGCCGGCAACTCGGACGTCGCGCTGCTGATCGCCGTGCTCGTGAGCTTCTTCACGTTCGGCAAGCTGCAGGGCTTCAACCGTGACCAGATCCAGAAGTTCTGCGGCGAGTGCCTGGCGCCGATCGCCGGCATCACGCTGATCGTCGGCGCGGGCGGCGGCTTCGGCGGCGTCCTGCGTGACAGCGGGATCTCGCAGCAGATCGTCGAGACCGCGAAGCACGCGCACCTGTCGCCGCTGCTGCTCGGCTGGTTCGTCGCGGCGCTGATGCGTCTCGCTACGGGTTCGGCGACGGTCGCGATGACGACGGCCTGCGGCATCGTCGCGCCGATCGCGGCGGCGGCCGGCACGACGGTCAGCCCGGAGCTGCTGGTGCTCGCCACGGGCTCGGGCTCGCTGATCTTCTCGCACGTGAACGACGGCGGCTTCTGGCTGATCAAGGAATACTTCGGGATGACGGTCGGTCAGACGTTCAAGACCTGGTCGTTGCTCGAAACGATCATCTCGGTGCTCGGCCTCGGCTTTACACTGCTGCTGAGCGTGGTTCTGTAACAAGGGGTAGTCAATGATTCTGATCGCAATGGGCGTGTCGGGCGCGGGCAAGTCGCGAATCGGCGAAATGCTGGCGGAACGCCTGTCGTGCAGCTATACGGACGGCGACGCGTTTCACAGCGCCGCGAACAAGGAAAAGATGCACAACGGCATTCCGTTGACCGACGACGATCGCTGGCCGTGGCTGCGCACGATCCGCGCGGCCATCGAGGAAAAGCAGCGCGCGGGCGAGACGGCCGTGTTCACCTGTTCGTCGCTGAAGCGCTCGTACCGCGACGTGCTGCGCGGCACCGACGCCGACGTGCGGTTCGTGTATCTGAAGGGTTCGTTCGAGGTGTTGCACGAGCGCCTGAAGAGCCGTACCGGCCATTTCTTCGATCCGTCGCTGCTGAAGAGCCAGCTCGACACGCTCGAGGAGCCGGGCCCGGACGAAGCGATCGAGGTCAGCATCGAGCTGACGCCCGAACAGATCGTCGATCAGGTCATGCTGAAGATCGGCTTCGCGCAGCAGCACTGAGCGCGGTTCGCGGCAATCGTCATGCAGAAGGCGCCCCTCGGGGCGCCTTTTTCGTTGGCGGCCGGCCCGCTGCTCAGCAGGCCGCGTGCGCGCGCTGCGCGATGCCGTCGAGCAGCACGTCGAGCATCGTGTCGTGCACGGCCGCCGGATCGAGCTGCGCATAGAGCGGGGCGGCCGCCTTGACGAGCGGATGCGCGGCGTCCGACAGCGCTTCCATTTCCGCGAGCTCGACGTCGTTCGCGGCGCGCGTGAGGCCGCCGGCTTCGGCCGCGGCAAGCCCGATCACGCTCGCATACCAGCCGACGCACACCGACGGCAGCGCCGCGCCCGGAATGCCGGCGTCGGCCAGTGCGCGATGCACGGCCTCGATGTGCGCGAGATCGGCAGGCCCGGTACTCATGTGCCGCTGCAGGAGTGCGAACGCGGCCGGGTAGCGCAGCGCGAGCGTGCGGTACTGGCGCGCGAGGTCGCGCAGCCGCTCGCGCCACGGCAGTGTAGCGTCGACCGGCACGAGCGAGCGCGACAGCGCGTTCGCGATCGCGCGGCTCAGGCCGTCCTTCGACTTGAAGTGGTACAGCACGCTCATCGGGTCGCAGCCGACCGATTGCGCGAGCTTGCGCACGCTGAACGCGGCTTCGCCGACGTCTTCGAGCAGCGCGAGCGCGGCCGCGACGATTGCATCCTTGTCGAGGCCGCGCGGGCCCTGGGCGGGTTTGTCTTTCATCGATACGGGCTGGCGTGCCGGTGCGGCACCGGCTGTAAACTTGACGAAAGCTGATTCTACACTGTAGAATTATTTCTGCGGTGTAGAAATTGGGTGTCCCGGCACCTTTCAATACGTGCTTTCGCACAGTCCGGGATCCAGGCGGCACGAGCGTGCCCGCCGTCAACACGGGCCATCGCGCCCCTTTTCTCGTTGACACCCATGTGGAACCGGCTGCCCCACCCGCGAAGCCAGAAGGCTCTTCGACAGGCGGCCTGGGGCCTGCTCACGCCAATAACGGGCTTGCGCTGGCTACCAGACGGGCCGAGCGCAAGGATTGCGACGAAGCGAATACCCGACGTATTCGCAAGGAGCATGACGCAGCGATCGGCCCTTCCGGTGGCCAGCCCCACGAATGCTGTTTCGAACAGGGGAACGTGCGTTGCCGGCCGTATTGCGGCGTCGATCGTTGCTTGTCCGGCTCGGCCAAACGGTGCTCGTCACTCCTTGCACTCCGGCCGGCAACGCACGTTCGCAAGCCCGTTATTGGCGTGAGCAGGCCCCACCATGCAAGTGCAATCATGACTATCAATAATCAACCCCTGATCCAGGGCGAATCGCGTTTCGAACAAACGCAACTGAACATCGAAAAAGACAACTGGAACTGGTGCGATCCGTCCCGCTACGACGGCGAGCGCCCGGCCAACTGGTACGAAGCGTCGCTGTCGCCGCATGCGAACAGCGCGCCGCTCGCACACGACGCAGTATGCGACGTGCTCGTGATCGGTGCGGGCCTGCTCGGCGCATCGGCCGCACTGCACCTCGCGGAAGCGGGCGTCGACACGATCCTCGTCGACAAGCATCACGTCGGCTCGGCCGCTTCGGGCCGCAACGGCGGGCAGCTCACGCCCGGCCTCGCGCGCTGGGAAGCCGCCGACATGATCGACCACCTGTCGCACGACGATGCGAAGCGGCTGTGGCGTTTCGCATCGACCGAATCGATGGACCTGATCGACGCGATCGGCGCGCGTTACGCGCTCGATCTCGACCGCAAGCGCGGCCACGTCACGGCGGCCGTCCACCTGGGCCACATGAGCGCGCTGCTCGACGGCGCGGATGCGCGCCGCCATCTCGGCGACGCGGGCGTGACGCTCGTCGGCCGCCATCAGCTGCACGACGAATACGTGCGCTCGGGGCTGTACCACGGCGCGGCGGTCGACGCGATCGGCGGCCAGATCCATCCGCTCGCGCTCGTGCGCGGCCTGGTGCACGGGTTCCGGCTCAACGGCGGCGCGCTGTTCGAGGGCACCGAGGTGCTCGAGCTCGACGAGACGCCGATGGGCGTCGTCGCGACGACGCCGGGCGGCACGATCACCGCGCGCCGCGGCGTCGTGCTGGCGCTGCACAACACGACGTTCCGGCTGCTCGACGACGGTGCGACGACGACCGTGCCGTTCTTCACGTACGTGAGCGTGACGAAGCCGCTCGACGTCGATGTCGCGACGTTGCTGCCGGCCGGCATGCCCGTGTACGACACGCAGTTCCAGATCGACTACTACCGTCCGGTGCGCGGCAACCGCGTGCTGTTTGGCGGGCAGGGCACCGGCACCTGCTGGGCGCAGCCGGACGTCAACGCGTATCTGCTGACGCGGCTGAACACGGTGTTTCCGCAACACGACGGCGGCTTCGCGCTCGACTACTGCTGGAGCGGCGTCAGCGACTTCACGCTGAACGGCGCGACCGACAGCCGCAAGACCGACGGCCGGGTGCCGATGTACATGGTGCAGGGCTGGAGCGGCCATGGCGTGGCGCAGACGGTGCGGATCGGCAAGGCGATCTGCGACGATTTCGTCGGCCGCAACGACGATTTCTCGATGCTGACCGGCATCGATCACCGCGCGATTCCGCTCGGCCGGCAGTTGTCGCCGATCGCGATTCCCGCGGCGAAGGCGGCGATGAGCGTGATGAGCGCGCTCAATCCGGGCCGGATGATTTCGTTCTGAGGCGCGGGAAAGCAAAAAAGCCCGATGCGATTGCTCGCATCGGGCTTTTTTCGTCAGGCGGCGCTGGCGCTTACGCGATCCGCTTCGCCAGTTCGACGGCCTTGCCGATGTACGACGCGGGCGTCATCGCGAGCAGGCGATCCTTCGCCTCCTGCGGGATCGCGAGCGTGCCGACGAATTCCTGCAACGCCTCGCGCGTGATGCCCTTGCCGCGCGTCAGTTCCTTCAGCTGCTCGTACGGGTTCTCGATGCCGTAGCGGCGCATCACCGTCTGCACCGGCTCGGCGAGCACTTCCCAGCAGTTGTCGAGGTCTTCGTTCAGGCGCTGCGGGTTCACTTCGAGCTTGTCGAGGCCGCGGATCAGCGAGTCGTACGCGAGCAGCGAGTAGCCGAGCGCGACGCCCATGTTGCGCAGCACCGTCGAGTCGGTCAGGTCGCGCTGCCAGCGCGACACCGGCAGCTTGTCGGCGAGGTGGCGCAGCGTCGCGTTCGCGAGGCCGAGGTTGCCTTCCGAGTTCTCGAAGTCGATCGGGTTGACCTTGTGCGGCATCGTCGACGAGCCGATCTCGCCGGCCTTCGTCTTCTGCTTGAAGTAGCCGACCGAGATGTAGCCCCACACGTCGCGGTCGAGGTCGAGCAGGATCGTGTTCGCGCGCGCGACGGCGTCGAACAGTTCGGCCATGTAGTCGTGCGGCTCGATCTGGATCGTGTACGGGTTGAACGCGAGCTTCAGGCGGTTCTCGATCACGTCGCGCGAGAACGCTTCCCAGTCGAATTCCGGATAGGCCGACAGGTGCGCGTTGAAGTTGCCGACCGCGCCGTTCATCTTGCCGAGGATCTCGACCTTCTCGATGCGCACGATCGCGCGGTCGAGGCGCGCGGCGACGTTCGCGAGTTCCTTGCCGAGCGTCGTCGGGCTGGCCGGCTGGCCGTGCGTGCGCGACAGCATCGGCTGGTCGGCGAGCGCGTGCGCGAGCGCGACGAGGCGCTGATGGACCGTGCGCAGCGCCGGCACGATCACGTGCGCGCGCGCGCCGGCGAGCATCATGCCGTGCGACGTGTTGTTGATGTCCTCGGACGTGCACGCGAAGTGGATGAATTCGCTTGCCTTCTCGAGTTCTTCCTGGCCCTTCACCGATTCCTTCAGCCAGTATTCGACGGCCTTCACGTCGTGGTTCGTCACGCGCTCGATTTCCTTGATGCGGGCGGCGTCGTGCGCGGTGAAGCGCTCGGCGAGCTGCAGCAGGAACTGTTCGGACGCATCGGAGAAGCGCGGGACTTCCGCGAAGCCGGCGCGCGACAGCGCAATCAGCCAGTGCACCTCGACGGTGACGCGGTGGCGCATGAAGGCGGCTTCGGAGAGCCAGTCGCGCAGCGCTTCGGTCTTGCTGGCGTAGCGGCCGTCGATGGGCGAGAGCGCGGTGAGGGCGAAAAGCGTATCGGGACGAGTGTCGGACATGATCGGGCGGGCCTTGGGGCCGGGTCGAGCGAGGGGAGGAGAATCCGGCATTTTACCATCGGCGCGCGACGACCCCGGGCGCGGGCGGGTAGCGGGCGCCGCCGCGCGCCGACGCCGCGCGGGCGCGGGTTCGCAGCGGGCCTGCGCGCCGCCGGGCGGGCCCGCCCGCCGGTAGAATGCAGGCTTCTTCCCGACCGCCGCCCGCCGCGCCCGCCCGCATGGAACTGAAATGGCTCGAAGACTTCGTTTCGCTCGCGGAAACGCGCAGCTTTAGCCGGTCCGCCGAATTGCGGCACGTGTCGCAGCCGGCGTTTTCGCGGCGCATCCAGGCGCTCGAGGCGTGGCTCGCGACCGAACTGATCGATCGTTCGGTTTATCCGACCCGGCTCACGCAGGCCGGGCAGATTTTCTACGAGCAGGCGCTGACGATGCTGTCGCAGGCGCACGAGGCGCGCACGCTGCTGCGCGGCCACGCGGGCGCGCCGGTGCCGACGATCGAGTTCGCGGTGCCGCACACGCTGTCGCTCACGTATTTCCCGCGCTGGCTGCAGCGGATCGAGGCGAAGATGGGCCAGGTCCACACGCGGCTGCGCGCGCTGAACGTGCACGACGCAGTGCTGTCGCTCGTCGAGGGCGGCTGCGATCTCGTGATGGGCTACCACCACCCGAGCCATCCGGTCGCGCTCGATCCGGCGCGCTACGACATGCTTACCCTCGGCAGCGAGCCGATCAGCCCGTTCTCGGCGCCCGGCCGCGCGGGGCGGCCGCGCTATACGCTGCCCGGCGCGGCCGACGCGCGCGTGCCGTACCTGTCGTATACGCCGAACGCCTATCTCGGCCGGATGACGGAAGTCATCGTCGCGAACGCGCCGACCCGGCTGTTCCTCGATCGCGTCTACGAAACCGACATGGCCGAAGGGCTGAAGGCGATGGCGCTCGCGGGCCACGGCATCGCCTTCCTGCCGCACAGCGCGGTCGAGGATGCGGTCGCGGGCGGCCGCCTGATCCGGCTCGACCGATCGGCGCGCGGCGGCGCGCATCCGTTCACGCTGACGATGGAGATCCGGCTGTACTGCGACAAGCTCACGCTGCAAGGCGACGAGCCGCGTCAGAAGCTCGTGCGCGCGCTGTGGGACGTCGTGCGCGACGAGCTGCGCGAAACCGCCGGTTAACCGCCGGCGGCTCGCCGGCGCAAGATCGCGCCCGGCCGGCTGTCGGCGAGCTTGCGGCGCCTGTCCGGCGGCCGGCCCGCGCCCCCGCTCGACGATTTTTCACGCACGCGATGCACGACCGATCGCGTGCGTTCTTGCGCAAATCGACTGCAGATTTGCGAAAAATCGCGATCATGCAAGAAACGCATAATCGAATAAGCAAACGGCATTGGATAAAAAAAACGGGTTTTTCGACAATGTGCGCACCTGTTGACCGTTGGAGCATCCATGTCTTCGCAATTGCAGTCCATCCCGTCCTACCTGCACGCCGACGATCTCGGCCCGTGGGGCAACTACCTTCAGCAAGTCGATCGCGTCGCGCCGTACCTCGGTTCGCTGTCGCGCTGGCTCGAAACGCTGAAGCGCCCGAAGCGCATCCTGGTCGTCGACGTGCCGATCGAGCTCGACAACGGCACCGTCGCGCACTTCGAAGGCTATCGCGTGCAGCACAACGTGTCGCGCGGCCCGGGCAAGGGCGGCGTGCGCTACCACCAGGACGTGACGCTGTCGGAAGTGATGGCGCTGTCCGCATGGATGTCGGTCAAGAACGCAGCAGTGAACGTGCCGTACGGCGGCGCGAAGGGCGGTATCCGCGTCGACCCGCGCAAGCTGTCGCGCGGTGAGCTCGAGCGCGTGACGCGCCGCTACACCAGCGAAATCGGCATCATCATCGGCCCGAACACCGACATTCCGGCGCCGGACGTCAACACCAACGAACAGGTGATGGCGTGGATGATGGACACCTACTCGATGAACCAGGGCCAGACGTCCACCGGCGTCGTGACCGGCAAGCCGATCGCGCTCGGCGGTTCGCTCGGCCGCAAGGAAGCAACGGGCCGCGGCGTGTTCGTCGTCGGTTCGGAAGCGGCAAAGAAGAAGGGCCTCGAAATCGCGGGCGCACGCATCGCGGTGCAGGGCTTCGGCAACGTCGGCGGCATCGCGGCGAAGCTGTTCCAGGAAGCGGGCGCGAAGGTGATCGCGGTGCAGGATCACACGGGCACGATCTACCAGCCGGCCGGCCTCGATTCGAACAAGCTGCTCGACCACGTTGCTCGCACGGGCGGCGTCGCGGGCTTCGAAGGTTCTGAGCCGATGCCGAACGACGAGTTCTGGACGGTCGAAACCGACATCCTGATCCCGGCGGCGCTGGAAAACCAGATCACCGAGAAGAACGCGGCGAAGATCCGCACGAAGATCATCGTCGAAGGCGCGAACGGCCCGACGACGACGGCGGCGGACGACATCCTGACCGCGAACGGCGTGCTCGTGATCCCCGACGTGATCGCGAACGCGGGCGGCGTGACCGTGTCGTACTTCGAATGGGTGCAGGATTTCTCGAGCTTCTTCTGGACGGAAGACGAGATCAACCACCGTCTCGAGCGCGTGATGCGCGAAGCGTTCTCCGGCGTGTGGGCAGTCGCGGAAGAGCACAAGGTGTCGGTGCGCACGGCGGCGTTCATCGTTGCGTGCAAGCGCATCCTGATGGCGCGCGAAATGCGCGGCCTCTATCCCTGATCGTCGACTATGATCAATTCATGACGCAATCCACCCGATTGCGGATATGAACCTTCGCGGGCGGTGCCGGATCCGGCACCGCCCGCGCGCGCATTCGGGGCGCGCGCAGCCGGGAGGAAGGCTGCGCACCGGACGCTTCGGCGTGCGGTAAACAACCAGTACTTTCAAAAATATTACTTTGATACACTGGCGCGGGTTTTAGCCAAGGAGATGACCAAAATGAAATACCACAAGGCAGTCCTGATGGTCGCGGCGCTCTGCGCGTTCGCAAGCGGCGCGCATGCTCAGGAGACGGGCACGCTGAAGAAGATCAAGGACACGGGCGTGATCGCACTGGGACACCGCGAGTCGTCGATCCCGTTCTCCTACTATGACGAAAAGCAGCAGGTGGTCGGCTATTCGCGCGAATTCCAGATGAAGGTGGTCGACGCGGTGAAGAAGAAGCTGAACCTGCCGAACCTGCAGACGAAGAACATCCCGGTCACGTCGCAGAACCGCATTCCGCTGGTGCAGAACGGCACGGTCGACATCGAGTGCGGCTCGACGACCAACAACGCCGAACGCCAGCAGCAGGCCGCATTCTCCGACACGATCTTCGTGATCGGCACCCGCCTGATGACGAAGAACGATTCGGGCATCAAGGATTTCGCGGATCTCAAGGGCAAGACGGTCGTGACCACCGCCGGCACGACGTCGGAGCGCCTGCTGCGCAAGATGAACAACGACAAGCAGATGGGCATGAACATCATCAGCGCGAAGGATCACGGCGATTCGTTCAATACGCTCGAATCGGGCCGCGCGGTCGCGTTCATGATGGACGACGCGCTGCTCGCGGGCGAGCGTGCGA
Organism: Burkholderia paludis; assembly: GCF_000732615.1. Taxonomy (GTDB): domain Bacteria; phylum Pseudomonadota; class Gammaproteobacteria; order Burkholderiales; family Burkholderiaceae; genus Burkholderia; species Burkholderia paludis. The sequence goes on along the minus strand of NZ_JPGL01000016.1, from coordinate 19,738 downwards.
AGGCGAAGAAGCCGGGCGACTGGGTGATCGTCGGTACGCCGCAATCGGAAGAAGCGTACGGCTGCATGATGCGCAAGGGCGACGCCGACTTCAAGAAGGTCGTCGACGACGCGATCTCGCAAGTCGAGAAGTCGGGCGAAGCCGCGAAGATCTATGCGAAGTGGTTCGAGAACCCGATTCCGCCGAAGGGGCTGAACCTGAACTTCCCGCTGTCCGATTCGATGAAGAAGCTGTACGCGAACCCGAACGACAAGGCGCTCGACTGACCGCACGGACGTTGATGCAGAAATGACGCTAATGAGACGGAAGAGGCCACGCTTCTTCCGTTTCTTTTTGCTGGAGTCTTGCCCATGTCTTACCACTGGAACTGGGGCATTTTCCTGAGCCCCGTGTCGACCGGCGAGCCGACGACTTATTTCGGATGGCTGATGTCCGGCTTCTGGGTGACGATCGAGGTGTCGCTCGTCGCCTGGGTCATCGCGCTGATCGTCGGTTCGCTGTTCGGCGTGCTGCGCACCGTGCCGAACAAATGGCTGTCCGCGATCGGCACGCTGTATGTGTCGATCTTCCGGAACATTCCGCTGATCGTGCAGTTCTTCGTCTGGTATCTCGTGATACCCGAACTGCTGCCCGCGTCGATCGGCACCTGGATCAAGCAGCTGCCGCCGACCACGCAGTTCTTCACCGCGTCGATCGTCTGTCTCGGCCTGTTCACCGGCGCGCGCGTGTGCGAACAGGTGCGCTCGGGGATCAACGCGCTGCCGAAGGGCCAGCGCGCGGCCGGCCTCGCGATGGGCTTCACGCAGTGGCAGACCTATCGCTACGTGCTGCTGCCCGTCGCGTACCGGATCATCGTGCCGCCGCTCACGTCGGAATTCCTGAACATCTTCAAGAACTCCGCCGTCGCGTCCACGATCGGCCTGCTCGACCTGTCCGCGCAGGCGCGCCAGCTCGTCGACTACACCGCGCAGACCTACGAGTCGTTCATCGCGGTCACGCTCGCGTACGTGATCATCAACCTCGTCGTGATGGCGTTCATGCGCTGGATCGAAGGCCGTACGCGGCTGCCCGGCTATATCGGAGGCAAGTGATGCATCAGTTCGACTGGAGTAGTATTCCCGGCGCGCTGCCGACGCTGTGGACGGGGGCGGTCGTCACGTTCCAGATCACGCTGATCGCGATCGTGGTCGGGATCGTCTGGGGCACGCTGCTGGCGCTGATGCGGCTGTCGGGCGTCAAGCCGCTCGCGTGGTTCGCGCAGGGCTACGTGACGGTGTTCCGCTCGATCCCGCTCGTGATGGTGCTGCTGTGGTTCTTCCTGATCGTGCCGCAGTTGCTGCAGGGCGTGCTCGGGCTGTCGCCGACGATCGACATTCGCCTCGCATCGGCGATGGTCGCGTTCTCGCTGTTCGAAGCCGCGTATTATTCGGAGATCATCCGCGCCGGCATCCAGGCGGTGCCGCGCGGGCAGGTGAACGCCGCGTTCGCGCTCGGCATGAATTACGCGCAGGCGATGCGCCTCGTGATCCTGCCGCAGGCGTTCCGCGCCATGGTACCGCTGCTGCTCACGCAAGCGATCGTCCTGTTCCAGGATACGTCGCTCGTGTACGTGATCAGTCTCGCGGATTTCTTCCGCACGGCTGCCAACATCGGCGATCGCGACGGCACGACCGTCGAGATGGTCCTGTTCGCCGGCGCATGCTATTTCGTGATTTGCTCGTTGGCGTCTGTGCTCGTCAAGGGTCTCCAGAAAAAGGTCACAAGATGATTTCCATCAAGAACGTTTCGAAGTGGTACGGCCAGTTTCAGGTCCTTACCGAGTGCACGACCGAGGTCAAGAAGGGCGAAGTGGTCGTCGTGTGCGGCCCGTCGGGCTCGGGCAAATCGACGCTGATCAAGACCGTGAACGGCCTCGAGCCGTTCCAGCAGGGCGAGATCCTCGTGAACGGCCAGTCGGTCGGTGACCGGAAGACGAACCTGTCGAAGCTGCGCTCGAAGGTCGGGATGGTGTTCCAGCATTTCGAGCTGTTCCCGCACCTGTCGATCACCGAGAACCTGACGCTCGCGCAGATCAAGGTGCTCGGCCGCGGCAAGGACGAGGCGAACGAGAAGGGCCTGAAGCTGCTCGATCGCGTCGGCCTGAAGGCGCATGCGCACAAGTTCCCCGGCCAGTTGTCGGGCGGCCAGCAGCAGCGTGTCGCGATCGCGCGCGCGCTGTCGATGGACCCGATCGCGATGCTGTTCGACGAGCCGACGTCCGCGCTCGACCCCGAGATGATCAACGAAGTGCTCGACGTGATGGTCGAACTCGCGCAGGAAGGGATGACGATGATGGTCGTCACGCACGAGATGGGCTTCGCGAAGAAGGTGGCCCATCGCGTGATCTTCATGGACAAGGGCGCGATCGTCGAGGACGACCGCAAGGACGATTTCTTCTCGAATCCGAAATCGGAACGCGCGAAGGATTTCCTCGCGAAGATCCTGCACTGAGCGTTCGCGCATCGCGCGCGCCCGAACGAAAACCGCCCGGCGAATGCCGGGCGGTTTTTTTTCGCGCGTGCGACGCGTGCGTTACCAGCTGTAGCGGTAACCGACCTGCCCGACGATGCCGCGCCGGTAGTCGCCGCCGATGTTGCGCGCGATCTTCGCGTTCGCATACAGCTCGCCCGACTTGCCGAGGCCCGCGGTCACGCCGACGCCGAGCTCGTACCACGTGCGGCCGAGATGCGTCGCGAACGGCGTGCCGCCGACGACGGTCTGGCCCGGCGACAGGAAATCGTGCAGCACGTCGGCCGTGAAGTACGGCGTCGCGGCGCCGCCGCCCGCATCCGACTGGAGGTTCGGCCGGAAGAAGCGCACGCCGACGCGGCCGCGCAGCGCGTTGGTCGCCGTGCCCGATACGGCCGACACGTTGTCGTTGAACCCGTTCAGCTTCAGGTACTGATACATCAGCTGCGCCTGCGGCTCGACCGCGATCGGCAGGCCGCCGACCGCGAACGGCTTGCCGACTTCCTGCGACAGCGCGACGCCGAAGCCGTTCTGCGACGCATCGTTGCCGTAGCTGTCGCGATAGCGGTTGCCGTAGTGCGTCACCTGGCCGACGCTGTCGAAGTACGTGCCGTCGGTCAGGTAGCGCGTCCAGTAGCCGCCGACGCTCTGCGCGTGCATCTCGACCGAGCCCGTCGACGTCGACAGGCTGGCCGTGTCGGCGCGCGCCATGTCGCTGAAGCTCGCGTTCGACACGCCGAGGCTGGCCGTCACGCCCGCATGCGTGCTGGCGCCGCCGTTCGGCGCCTGGTCGAGCGTCCAGTCCTTGCCGAACTGCGCGAAGAACGTGCGCTCGTCGGCCGCGAAGCGGCCCGCGTTCGCATCGAGACTCTGGCCGCCGATGCGCCCCCACACGCCGTCGTGATTGCCGGGCTGCTCCTTGCCGAGGTTGTCGATGTCGCCGACGCGTTCGTGCAGCCTGCCGAGCGTCGAGAAACCGTAGTCGACGTTGAGCAGCGGCGTCAGCGCGTAGCCCGCGACGCCCGGCCGGTACGCGAGCGTGCCGTTGCCGTTGCCATCACCGTCGCCGTTGCCGGACGGGTGGATCGGGTCGCCGGGGTCCGTCTGCTCGAGCTGCGAGCGCAGGTACCAGCCGTTCGCGTCGCCTTGCCCGCCGCGATAGAGCCGGTACTCGTATGCGCCCGCCTGCACGGGGCCCGCGAGCTGGAACGCCGATGCGGTGGTCGTGCCGCCGTTCGTCGTGACGACCACCGGAATCCCGTTGCCCTGCGTCTGCGCGCCGGTGCCGGCCGTGTTGGCGATCTTCAGGCCCGTCGTGCCGCTCGCCGCGCCGCCGTTCACGATCAACTGGTCGGTCGGCGATGCGTCGGCGCCGAGGAACGTGTTGAGCGCGATCGTGCCGCCGTTGCCGACGTAGCTGCCGGTGGTCAGCGTCTTGTAGCTGCCCGCGAGCGTCGTGGCACCGGTCGGCGCGGCGAACGCGACCGCGCCCGCGTTGGTCAGGCTGCTCAGCACCGAGCTGCCCGTCATGCGCCACGTGCTGGTGTTGTCGACGGTCAGCGCGACCGGATCGATCCTGCCGGTCAGCGTCGTGCCGTTCGCGAGCAGCACGTTGCCGGTGCTCGACGCGTCGGACACGATGTCGCCGGCCAGATTCACGGCCGACGCGGTGAAAGTGGCGTTGCTGCCGTTCGAGAGCGCGAGCAGCGTGCCGTTGCCGGTCGTCACGACCGTGCCGTTGCGCACGGCGATGTCGGCCGTGCCGCCGCGTGCGGCAAACGCCGGCCCGGCCGTCGACGTCACGCTGCCGCCGTCGACGAGCACCGAGCTCGTCGCGCCGCTCGCGAGCGAATCCGACGTCAGCACGCCGGCCGTCGCGCCCTTGAGCGTCGTGCCGGTCAGCGCGAGCGTGCCGCCGCTGTCGGCGGTCGCGCCGTTGCCCGCCGCGCTGGCGATCGTCGAGCCCGTGTCGCCGATGCGGCCGCCGCCCTGTGCGACGAGGCCGTCGGCCGCGGCGCCCGACGCGGCGATCCGCGCGCCCGACAGCAGCGCGGTCGCGCCGCCGCTCGCCACGAGCGCGGCCGAGCCCGCGCCGGCCGTCGCGACGGTCGTGCCGTTGGCCGTCAGCGTCGAGCCCGCGCCGGAGACGAATACGCCGCGCGCATTGCCGCCGGCCGTCCGGATCGATGTTGCGGCGTCCATCCCGATCAGCGCGCCGGCGCCGGTGGACGACAGGCCGTCGGCGCTGCTGCCGGTCGTGCCGATCTGCGTGCCTGACAGCGCGATCGTCGCGTTCGTCCCCTGGTTGTCGATTCCCTTGCCCGTGCCGCCGACCGCGATCGACGTCGCGCCGGCCGCGAGCCCGCCGCCCGACACTGTCGGGTCGATCAGCACGCCGTCGGCGCTGCCGTTCGCGACCACGGTGCCCGCGCCCGACAGCGCAACCGACGCGCCGGCGCCCGTCAGGCGCACACCCGCGACGCCGTCGTCGGCTTCGATCGCCCCCGCGTTGGCGAGCGTTGCCGACGCACCCTGCACGAGCGCGCCGGTGCCGTTGGATACGCGGATCGTCGACGCGTTGTTCACCGTGCCGAGCGCGCCGACCACGACGCCCGTCGAGCCGGCGCCCGTCAGCAGCACCGTGTCGCGGTTGTCGAGCGTGCCGAGGTTTTGCGCGACGAAGCCCGTCACGCCGGCGGTCGACGACGTGACGGCGGCGTCGTTGACGAGCGTCGTCGCGACCGGTGCGCCGGCATTCGCGCCGGTGAGGTCGTGCGCCTGGCCGTCGACCACGCCGGCGATCGCGCCGGCCGCGTTCAGGTTGATCGTCGCGCCCGCGTCGATGGTGCCTTGCGCGCCGCCTTCGACCCCGATCGCGACGCTGTTGGCGCCGTTGACGTTGTAAATCGCGTTGCCGGTCGACAGCACGGTGCCCGCGTCGGTCGCGAGCACGCCGTGCGCGCGCTGGCCGTTCACGTCGGTCGTCAGCGCGCCGGCCGTCGAAGAGCCCGTGTAGGTCGCGCCGCCCGCGACGCGGAACAGCGTCGAATCGTCGGTGTCGACGCTGAGATGCTGCGCGGCGACGTTGATCTTCGAGCCCGCGCCGTACGCGTAGAAGCCGATCTGGTTCGTGCCCGACATGAAGGCGGGCACCGCGTCGGCGCCGACGTCGATCGTCGCGCCCGAGCGCGCATGCACGCCGATCGCGCCGGTGCCCGTCAGGTTGAGCGCGCCGTCGAGCGTCGCCTGCGCGAGCGGTCCCTCGGCCCACACGCCGTAGTTGCGCGTGCCGGACGAGGGATCGAGCCCGCCGGCCACGTTGATCGTGCCGGTCGAAGTGGCGGCCGTCGCGAGCGTACCGGTCCCGACCACCATGATGCCGATGCCGTTGACGCCGTTCAGCGTGATGGTGCCGGTGTTGGTCACGGTCGCGGCGGTGTTGGACGCGAGCATGCCGACATTGGCGAGCGGCGTGCCGGGCGCCGCGCCGTTGACGACGATCGCCCCCGCGTTGCTCAGCGTGCCGGACGACGAGCCGATGCTCGCCAGCGCCGCGCCGTTCTGCGTCTGCGAGCCGATCACGATCGTGCCCAGGTTGCTCGCGGTGCCCGACGCGCCGAGCAGGATGCCGTACGTGTGCGCGGACAGCGCGACGTCGTTCACGGCTTCGGGCGACCCGGCGTCGTATTGCGCCGCGCGGCCGAGGTAGATCGTGCCGCCGGCTTCGTTCGTGAAGCTGCCGCCGGCGACGAGGCCGCCGATCACCTGGCTGTCGAGCGTCGTCGCGTTGACGCCGACATTGATCGTGCCGGCGTTCGATGCGCTCGCGCCGTCGGCCACGGCCACCGCGTAGTTCTGCAGGTCGGGCCGGTTGCGGGTGAGATTCCACGCGCCGACGTTCATCACGCCGTTGTTGACGAACGTGGTGCCCGCGCCGTCCGCATACACGCCGCTGCCTTCGACGTAGGCATTGAGGCCGAAGTTGTCGGGCTGCGCTGTGCCGCCCGTGCTGAAGTTGTCGCCGGCCGCGTAGCCGGACGAGATCACGCCGTTGTTGACGCCGCTCGCGCCGGTCAGCAGACGTACCAGCGTGAAGTCGCCCGACAGGCGCCCGTCGTTGATGAAATGCGCGCCGTTCTCCGCAAGGACGGCGCTGCTCGCGTCGATCGTGTTGGAGCCGCGGAAGTCGATCTGGCCGTCCGTGCCGATGTGCAGCGTCGCGTTCGCGCCCGCGCCGTGCATCGCCGTCGGATAGTTTCTGGGCAGCGCGTTCTTGTCGCCGGGCGATACGTCGTTCGCGTACTCGAAGGTTTGCGTGGAGAACGACACGGCCTGGCCGAACGCGTTGTCGTAGGCCGCTTGCGAGCCGAGCGCGCCGCTCTGGACCGAACGCACGAGAAAGTTGTTGTACGCGGCGAGCGACGCGGCGTCGGTGACGGTCCACGTGCTGCCGTCGAACGCGGTGAAGGTGCCCGCGTAGCTCGGCACGTCGAGCTGGATGCTTCCGACGGGGCCGCCGCTCGCGAGATAGTCGCCGGTGATGAACCAGATCTGGTTGCGCGAATTCCAGTTGATGACGCTCGGCGTCGAGCCGGTGCCGTCCGCGTAGGTCAGGTCGGTCTGCTTTGCCGCGATCGTGATCGCGTTGCCGGCCGCCGCGGGCGCGTTCGCGGGATTGCCGATCGACACGTCGAGCGTGCCGCCCGAGTTCGCGACCGTGCCGATGCGCGTGTTCACGTACTGGTTGCCGTTCACGTCGTGGTAGACCGGCACGTCGGTCGAGCCCGCGCTCGACGCGACGAAGGCGGACGAGTCGTAGGTCGCGACGGACGTCCGGCCGCCCGTGATCGAATCGGGCGTGCCGACGCTCTGCGTCTTGCCGCCGAGCGACACCAGCGGCTGGTTCGGATTGCCCGAAATGATCGACGTCGTGTCGAGCGGCATCAGCGTGTAGCCCATGTCGCCGGTCGCGCCGGTCCATGCGCCCGTCAGGCCGACCCGGTCGCCGCCCGTCACGGTCGTGGCGCCGACGAGGTTGTCGTTGACGGTCGGGCTGAAACTGCCGAGCACGCAGGTGCCGCCGCTCGCGACTGCCGCGCCGCTGCCGCACGTCGATGCGTGCGCGGAGCCGGCCGACAGCACGGCCAGCGCGGCGCCGAGTGCGGCGATGCGCAGCGGCGTCGGGCGCGCGGCGTGGCGGCCGGTGCCGGACGGCTTGCCCGAACGCTTGCCGCATGCCCGCGCCGTTTCCGCAACCGCGACCCAGCAGCCGGTAGTCTCGCTCCAGATCGATCGAAATGAATGATTCACGACAAGCCTCTCTCTCTTGTTTTGATGCGGCATTCACCGCCGTGCAGTGAAGTCTCGGTCCGCGGTGGGGACATGGCCGGAATGGACGTGCGGCGGCCATCGCCGCTTCTCCATTTATTGCGCTTCGTTACACCGGGGATGAGCGGAGTCTACTGATCGAGAGGATGATCGATTATCAAAAAAATAATGAATGTGGCAATAATGCCAATTTGATTCGGTATTTTTGAATTGTGTGGCGAATCGAACTGAAAGTCTTTGTGGTAAAGGGATTTGCCGATTTTATAAGGGCGGATTCGCGGTTGCCGGATCGGTGCGGTGGCGCACGGTTTGCGTCGAGGGGGTGCGTTAGAATATGGCTTCCGGATTATATGCGCTCTGGATGCGCGTGATTATTTATTTTGCTTTTTGATTATTTTCGCCTGGAAATTAATTAAATCAAGAAAATGTTACGCGCGATCGTTTCGACTTGCCCCGGACTGTGGCCTGGGTCAGGGTCAAAGCGAACGACTGGCCCCGGCGGCGAGCGTTGCCGCATCGCTGGCGCGCGAAGCCGACCGTCGCGGTCGGACGGGGTGCGGAATCGTTTCGGCGTGCGGTGACGAACAGGGAAGGGCGCGCGGTGCGCCCGCCGGGCTCAAAAGTCGATCGCGTCGTCGGAATCGCCGTCGGTGGCGGTTGCGAGCGCCTCGCGTGCGACGCGCGGCGCCGACGCCGATGCGTCGAGCGACGGATTGCGCAGTTTCTCGAGCACGCGCTCGGGCACCGGAATCCGCATCCGCGCGGCCACGTCGCCGCACTGGAACATGATCAGCTCGCCCGGCTCGAACGCGGTCCAGACCTCGTTGTCGGTGAGCGGCTGCGTGGCGATCACCGCGACGCGATCCTCGGGCGTCGTGTATTTCGCGAAGTCGATCGACAGGTCTTCGTCGACGAGATGCGCGGTCGAGAACGGCCAGCGCCGCACGAGATAGTGCAGCCGCGTCGAGCAGTGCGCGAACAGCGCCTGGCCGTTCGACATCAGGAAGTTGAACACGCCGTGATCGGTGATGCCGCGCGTCAGCTCGCCGACGCGCTCGAACAGCTCGGGCAGCGGCGGCTGCGCGCCGGGGAACGCTTCGCGCAACCCCTGCATCAGCACGCAGAACGCCTGCTCGCTGTCGGTCGTGCCGACCGGATGGTAGACGCTGCCGTCCATGTCCGGTGCGTAGTCCTGCAGATCGCCGTTATGCGCGAAGATCCAGTGCCGGCCCCACAGCTCGCGCATGAACGGATGGCTGTTCTCGAGCAGGATGTGACCTTGCGTCGCCTTGCGGATGTGCGCGATCGTGTTCTTGGACTTGATCGGGTAGCGCTTCACCATCTCGGCGATCGGCGACGTGGCCGATGCCTGGTGATCGATGAAGAGGCGGCAGGCCTTGTCCTCGAAGAACGCGATGCCCCAGCCGTCGGCATGGTGATCGGTGAGCCCGCCCCGGGCTGCGAAACCTGTGAAGGAGAATGTGACGTCCGTCGGCGCGGCGCAGTTCATTCCTAAGAGTTGGCACATTTTACTTGGGGCGGCAGGCTGAAGCGGGGGGTAACGAACCGGGCGAACCCCGGTACAATGCGGCTTCTAGCATATCACCGAGCCCCGAGCGGTAAAAAGCGGATTCCGCCGACCGAAGGCCCCGTGTTGCGGTTTGCCGTCAGTCGGCCCGCGGCATGCGTGTTCCGGCCCCGCCGATGGCCCGCCCGTTCCTCACGACGCCTCCTATGACTGCCTCGAACGCTTCCTCCCCGGCGACGCTCTCGCTCGCCCGTCCCGACGACTGGCACCTGCACCTGCGAGACGGCGACATGCTGGCCGCCGTGCTGCCGCACACCGCGCGCCAGTTCGGCCGCGCGATCGTCATGCCGAACCTGAAGCCGCCGGTGACGACCACCGCGCAGGCGCAGGCCTATCGCGAGCGCATCCTGGCCGCGCTGCCGGCCGGGATGACGTTCGAACCGCTGATGACGCTGTACCTGACCGACAACACGCCGCCCGACGAGATCCGCCGCGCGCGCGAAAGCGGTTTCGTGCACGGCGTGAAGCTGTATCCGGCGGGTGCGACGACGAATTCCGACCACGGCGTCACCGATCTCGCGAAATGCGCGAAGACGCTCGAGGCGATGCAGGAAACGGGCATGCCGCTGCTCGTGCACGGCGAGGTGACCGATGCGTCGATCGACCTGTTCGACCGCGAGAAGGTCTTCATCGACCGCGTGATGACGCCGCTGCGCCGCGACTTCCCGGGCCTGAAGGTCGTGTTCGAACACATCACCACGAAGGACGCGGCCGACTACGTGCGCGACGCCGACGCGGCGCCCGGCCTGCTGGGGGCGACGATCACCGCGCATCACCTGCTGTACAACCGCAACGCGCTGTTCGTCGGCGGGATTCGCCCGCATTACTACTGCCTGCCCGTGCTGAAGCGCGAGACGCATCGCGTCGCGCTGGTCGAGGCCGCGACGTCGGGCAACCCGCGCTTCTTCCTCGGCACCGACAGCGCGCCGCATGCGCGCGACGCGAAGGAAACCGCGTGCGGCTGTGCGGGCTGCTACACGGCGCTGCACGCGCTCGAACTGTATGCGGAAGCATTCGACAACGCCGGCGCGCTCGACCGGCTCGAAGGGTTCGCGAGCTTCTTCGGCGCCGATTTCTACGGGCTGCCGCGCAGCGCCGAGACGGTCACGCTGCGTCGCGAGGCATGGGAACTGCCGCGCGAGATCTTCGCGGGCGATACGCCGGTCGTGCCGCTGCGCGGCGGCGAGACGATCGGCTGGAAACTCGCGTGACCTGCGCGCCGCCGCGCGAGCCCGGCCATGCGGCCGGCGGCGCGGCGGCGGAGGTCGCACGGATCGACTGGTCCGTGCCGTGGCTCGCGCCCTACGCGGAGCCCGGCCGCGCCGCGCAGGCGGCCGCACGGGCGGGCGAGGCCGCGCTGCTCGACATGCTGAACGGCGCGTTGCGCGATACCGGCCCCGACGGCCCGCGCGTGAGCGGCCGCGGCAGGCTGTTGCGGTTCGTGCCGCAGGCCGCGTTACCGCCCGGCATCGCGTACGAGACCCATATTGCGGAGACGGGCGGCGTCCCGACCCGCCACAACCTGCACGACTTCTTCAACGCGCTCGTATGGTTCGCGTATCCGCGCATCAAGGCGGCGTTGAATGCGCGCCAGGCCGCGGCGATCGACGCGGCAGGCGGTGTGGGCCCGGTGCGCGGCGCGTTGCGCGACGCGCTCACGTTGTTCGACGAGAATGCCGCGCTGTTCGTGACGGCCGACCGCACACTCGCCGACGCGCTGCGCGCGTTCGACTGGCCGCGGCTGCTGATTGCCTCGCGCGCCGCGTGGGGTGCGCGCTGCGAGGCGCGGCTCGTCGGCCATGCGCTGCTCGGGAAACTCGTCGCGCCCTACAAGTCCTGCACCGCGCATACGTGGATCGTCGAAGTGAGCGCCGACTATTTTTCGTGGCCCGAGGCGTGGCGCATCGCGCATGTCGACGCGCGCATCGCCGCCGAACTTGCGACTTGCGCGCTGACGAGCCGCGACTTCGCGCCGCTTCCGGTGCTCGGTGTGCCGGGCTGGTGCGACGCGAATGCCGAGGCCGCGTTCTACGACGACCCGGCCGTATTCCGCAGCGGCCGCCGCTCGCGTGCTGCCGGCAGCGGCGCGCAGTGCTAGAATGCGCGTCGCAAAGCAGGCCAGGCAGTCGCGGCCTCGCCGCCTTCGGGCGCGCGGGGGCGAGGAAAGTCCGGACTCCACAGGGCAGGGTGATGGCTAACGGCCATCCGTGGCGACACGCGGAACAGGGCAACAGAAAGCAAACCGCCGATGGCCCGGCGCAAGCCGGGATCAGGTAAGGGTGAAACGGTGCGGTAAGAGCGCACCGCGGCGACGGCGACGTTCGCCGGCACGGTAACCTCCACCCGGAGCAATTCCAAGTAGGCAGGCGCGCATTTTCGGATGCAGGACGGGGCCCCCGTCTCGTCTGCGGGTAGGAAGCTTGAGCGCGTCAGCAATGGCGCGCCTAGAGGAATGGCTGCCACGCGTGGCGCGCTTCGGCGCGCGACGTGCACAGAATCCGGCTTATCGGCCTGCTTTGCCGTTCGAATGCGAAAGGGCCGGCGTCTCCTTGCGGAGCGCCGGCCCTTTTTTCATGCGCGATCGACGCGCGGCGCGGGTCAGGCCGCGACGATGTCGAACGAATGCGTGAGCTCGGCCGTTTTCGCGATCATGATCGACGCGGAGCAATACTTGTCGTGCGACAGGTTGATCGCGCGTTCGACCGTGGTCGGGCTCAAGTTGCGCCCGGTGACCGTGAAGTGGAAGTGGACCTTCGTGAACACCTTCGGATCCTCGCTCGCACGCTCGGCCTTCAGCGTGACCGAGCAGCCGGTGACTTCCTGGCGGCTCTTCTTCAGGATCAGCACGACGTCATAGGCCGTGCAGCCGCCGGTGCCGAGCAGCACCATTTCCATCGGGCGCGGCGCGAGGTTGTGGCCGCCGCCTTCCGGCGCGCCGTCCATCGTGACGAGATGGCCGCTGCCGGTCTCGGCGGAAAACGCCATGCCGTCCTGGCCCATCCAGCTTACTTTGCATTCCATGCTTGCACTCCCGCGTTGCCTGATTCGGATTCGATCCGGCATTGTAGCCCGCTGCGCAACGGTCGGCTGATGCGCTGCACGACGCGCAACGCCTGTGCCGCGCAAACGGCGCGCCGGACAGCCAATTCCCCTCCGGATTTAGGGGTTTCGCTCTAGGCAAGGGCGATCCTCGTGCCTGCCGGGCAGGATCATGGCATTGATTTCAAAGGGAAAATCGATTTTTCAAACGCGTTCTGAAAAATTCCGCATTATGGTGTTTGATTTCGTAATGCAAATTTTCTTGTGAAGTCGGTGACGCGTTCGTATAATGAGCCTCATTGGTTGTCGCGCTGCGGCAACCTCCGAATGTCTCCTCCACCCTCCTCCTATGGTGGATTAAGCCCGAACCAGCCGTTCGGGCTTTTTTTCGTCCCATGCAAACATCGGCGCGCGGCTTGCGCGCCCCGGCATCGTTACGCAGGCTGTCGTGCCGCGGGCGGCGACGCCGCGCCGGGCAAGCGGGCGGCGGGCGCCGGCGCCTGCGGGGCCGACGCATGACCGTGGCCGCGAGAGCAGAAGTGGCGGACGCGTTCGCGCACCGCGCGCAGGCGGGCGACGCGATCCTCGGCATGGGTCGCACGGGCTTCGGCGATGCGCGCATCGAGCGCGTCGAGCTTGGCTTCGCAGTCGGCGCGGGCGGCGACGGCAGGCGCCGAGGCAGCCACGAGCGCGGCCGCGATGAAGGGCGTAAGTCGTTGTTTCATCATGCTGGCTTGTTGTTTTACGGGTTCGGCCGGTCCGGCGCGGCGAGGCTGCATGCCGCGCGTCGACGGGTGCCGCCCCGGGCGCTCGGTTCGCCTGGCGGGTCGGGGCACGACCGGATTTTGGCCCATTTCGGCCGTCGCGCGCACCGGAAGTGGATTCCCTTTGACCGCGTTGCCGGATTTCCTTTATAATTCAGGGCTTTTCCGCATTCATGCCCACGGAAAAAGAACAGGGAGAGCCTGCACCGCGCCTCGAAGCGCACACAGACAAGCAGGAAGAACACACCGGGCAAAGCATTTTTTTTGGATCGATCATGAAGACGTTTTCCGCAAAAGCCCATGAGGTGACGCGCGAATGGTACGTGATTGACGCGACGGACAAGGTTCTCGGCCGTGTTGCCAGCGAAGTGGCACGCCGTCTGCGCGGCAAGCACAAGCCTGAATTCACTCCGCACGTCGATACTGGTGATTTCATCATCATCATCAACGCGAGCAAGTTGAAGGTCACCGGCAACAAGACGCTGGACAAGAAGTACTACCGTCACTCGGGTTACCCGGGCGGTATCTATGAAACGACGTTCGGCAAGATGCAAGAACGCTTCCCGGGCCGCGCGCTCGAGAAGGCGGTCAAGGGCATGCTGCCGAAGGGCCCGCTCGGCTATGCAATGATCAAGAAGCTGAAGGTCTACGCTGAAGCCACGCATCCGCACTCGGCTCAACAGCCGAAGGCGCTTGAGATCTAAGGGGAGCCCACATGATCGGTAACTGGAACTACGGCACGGGCCGCCGCAAGAGCGCAGTCGCACGTGTCTTCATCAAGGCTGGCAAGGGCGACATCATCGTCAACGGCAAGCCCATCGCTGACTACTTCTCGCGCGAAACGTCGCTGATGATCGTGCGTCAACCGCTGGAACTCACGAACCACGGCCAGACGTTCGACATCAAGGTGAACGTCGCGGGCGGCGGTGAAACGGGTCAGGCAGGCGCAGTGCGCCACGGCATCACCCGTGCACTGATCGACTACGATGCGACGCTGAAGCCGTCGCTGTCGAGCGCAGGCTTCGTCACGCGCGATGCGCGTGAAGTCGAGCGTAAGAAGGTCGGTCTGCGCAAGGCACGCCGCGCCAAGCAGTTCTCGAAGCGTTAATCCCGCTTCATGGCTTCGCCGCTTTCGGGCGGCGTTCGCCGGAAAAACCGCCAGCTTTCGCGCTGGCGGTTTTTTTATGTCCGCTTCCAGGCTTGTGCCGCCGCGGCCCGCGCGGGCGCGTTTGACGAAATCGACAAGAACCTGTTGATTTCATGGACTTCAGCACGATCTTCTGATCGGCCCTACAATAGCGGCTAAAGCTTTTTGGAGAGTTCGCAATGAACGCTGTTACCGAATCCGCAGCAACGACGGCCGAAGTGCCGGTTCCGTTCGTCTTTACCGACGCAGCGGCCGACAAGGTCAAGCAACTGATCGACGAAGAGGGCAATCCCGACCTGAAGCTGCGCGTGTTCGTGCAGGGCGGCGGCTGCTCGGGCTTCCAGTATGGCTTCACGTTCGACGAGGAAGTCAACGAGGACGACACCGTGATGAACAAGAACGGCGTCCAGCTCCTGATCGACTCGATGAGCTACCAGTACCTGGTCGGCGCAGAGATCGACTACAAGGACGACCTCAACGGCGCCCAGTTCGTGATCAAGAACCCGAACGCGTCCACCACCTGCGGGTGCGGCTCGTCGTTCTCGGTTTGAGCGCACGACGGATCCTGTCCGGTTTGCCGGCATGAAAAACGGGGCTTCATGCCCCGTTTTTTTACATCCACCCGCCATGCGGCGGGCGCGGCGTGGCGCGTGTCGGGTCAGCGCGGGTAGAGCGCGCCGAGCACGCGATCGCCGGCGGCGCCGGTGACCGTCGCGAGATTGCCGGGCTGGCGCGCGGTGAAGCGGTACGCGAGCCACGCGAAGGCGAGCGCCTCGACCTGCTGCGGTGGTACGCCGAGCGCGGCCGTCGTATCGACCGTGGCCGGCACGCCGGCCGCGTGCAGCGCGGCCCGGAGCGCGTCGAGCAGCACCGGATTGCGGGCGCCGCCGCCGCATGCGAAGACGGCCTTGCAGCCCGGTGCGTGCCGGGCGATCTCGCGGGCGATGGATACGGCCGTGAGCGCGGCGAGGGTCGCCTGCACGTCTTCCGGCGCGACCTGCGCGAACGCGGCGAGCTTCGCGTCGAGCCACGCCGGATTGAACAGGTCGCGTCCGGTGCTTTTCGGCGGCGGCTCGGCGAAATACGGTTCGTCGAGCAGTGCGTCGAGCAGCGGCGCATGGGCGGCGCCGCGCGCGGCGAACTTGCCGCCTTCGTCGTATGGCTTGCCGAGGTGGCGGGTCGCCCATTCGTCGAGCAGCGCATTCGCCGGCCCGCAGTCGAAGCCGCGCACGTCGCCGCCTTCGGCGGGCAGGATCGTGATGTTGCTGATGCCGCCGAGATTGCAGACGATCCGGGTTTCGCCCGGCGCGCCGAACACCGTTGCATGGAACGCCGGCGCAAGCGGCGCGCCGTGGCCGCCCGCGGCGACGTCGCGGCTGCGGAAGTCGGCGATCACGTCGGCATGGGTCAGCTCGGCGAGCAGCGCCGGGTTGTTGATTTGCCGCGTATAGCCGCGCTCGGGGCGGTGGCGCACCGTCTGGCCGTGCACGCCGATCGCGCGGATCTCGTCGCGCGACAACCCGGCCGTGCGCTGCAATTCGTGACAGCACACCGCATAGCGCGCGACGAGCGCGTTGGCCGCGAGCGATTCCCGGTCGATCTCGTTGTCGCCCGGCTGCTGCAGCGCGAACAGCGCGTCACGCAGCGACGGCGCGAAGCCGACGAATGCTTCCGCGAGCACGGCCGGCGCCTTGCCGGCCTCGAAACGCACGGCGACGCCGTCGACGCCGTCCATGCTGGTTCCCGACATCAGCCCGAAGTAGATGCCGTCGGCCGGATGGGCGTTTTGCGGATGTCGTTGCGGCACGTTGGGTTCTCCTGGATCGTGCGGCGCGGGCCGGTGCCGCGCGCCTTGCGCCCGATTATCCGCGCAACGTGATGCATCGTTAAGCGATGCCCGCGCAAGTTATGGGAAAATCCCTGTTTTTGCGACATTCTTCCTGGCACCGATGAGCACCGAACCCAGTTCCAAGCCTGTTTTCCCGATCACCGACGAAGTCCGGCATGCGCTCGCCGTCACGAAGCGCGGCGTCGACGAGCTGCTGATCGAGGAAGAGTTCGCGCAGAAGCTCGCGCGCAGCGCGGCCTCGGGCAAGCCGCTTCGCATCAAGCTCGGCCTCGACCCGACCGCGCCCGACATCCACATCGGCCATACGGTCGTGCTGAACAAGATGCGCCAGTTGCAGGACCTCGGCCACACGGTGATCTTCCTGATCGGCGATTTCACGTCGCTGATCGGCGATCCGTCGGGCCGTAACGCGACGCGCCCGCCGCTCACCCGCGAACAGATCGAGTCGAACGCGAAGACCTACTTCGAGCAGGCCGCGCTCGTGCTGGATCGGGCCAAGACCGAGATCCGCTACAACAGCGAATGGTCGATGCCGCTCGGCGCGGACGGGATGATCAAGCTCGCGTCGCGCTACACGGTCGCGCGGATCCTCGAACGCGAGGATTTCACGAAGCGCTTCCAGGGCGGCGTGCCGATCTCGATCCACGAATTCCTGTACCCGCTGATGCAGGGCTACGATTCGGTCGCGCTGAACGCCGATCTCGAACTCGGCGGCACCGACCAGAAATTCAACCTGCTGGTCGGCCGCGAACTGCAGAAGCAGTACGGCCAGGAACAGCAGTGCATTCTCACGATGCCGCTGCTCGAAGGCCTCGACGGCGTCGAGAAGATGTCGAAGTCGAAGGGCAACTACGTCGGCATCAGCGAGAAGCCCACCGACATGTTCGGCAAGCTGATGAGCATCTCGGACACGCTGATGTGGCGTTACTTCGAGTTGCTGTCGTTCCGCGGTCTCGACGAGATCGCCGGCTTCAAGCGCGAGGCCGAAGGCGGCCGCAACCCGCGCGACTTCAAGGTGCTGCTCGCGCAGGAAATCGTCGCGCGGTTCCACTCGCAAGCCGATGCCGAACGTGCGCTCGAGGATTTCAACCATCGCGCGAAGGGCGGCGTGCCGGACGACATCGCGTCGGTCACGCTCGCCGGCGCGCCGCTGGCGATCGGCCAGTTGCTGAAGCAGGCCGGCCTCGTGCCGTCGACGAGCGAGGCGCTGCGCAACATCGAGCAGGGCGGCGTGAAGGTCGACGGCGCGACGGTGTCGGACAAGGGCCTGAAGGTCGAGGCCGGCGAGTTCGTCGTGCAGGTCGGCAAGCGCCGCTTCGCGCGCGTCACGCTGACCGCATGATCGCGCTGATCCAGCGCGTGAGGCGCGCCGACGTGCGCGTCGGCGATCGTACGACGGGCGAGATCGGCGCGGGCCTGCTCGCGCTGGTCTGCGCCGAGCGCGGCGACACCGATGCGGCGGCCGACAAACTGCTCGCGAAGCTGCTCGGCTACCGCGTGTTCAGCGACGCCGACGGCAAGATGAACCTGCCGGTGTCGAACATCGACGGCGCGGGCAGCGCGGGCGGCCTGCTGCTCGTGTCGCAGTTCACGCTGGCGGCCGATACCCGCAGCGGGCTGCGCCCGAGCTTCACGCCGGCCGCCCCGCCCGACGAAGGCGCGCGGCTGTTCGACTATTTCGTCGCGGCTGCACGCGCGCGCCATCCGGTCGTCGAGACGGGCGAATTCGGCGCCGACATGCAGGTGTCGCTCGTCAACGACGGCCCCGTGACGTTCTGGCTGCAAGTACGGCCCTGATTCTTCCCCGGAGACGCGCCGCGATGGCCTCCACGCAGATTCTTTTCATCCGCCATGGCGAGACGGCCTGGAACCGCATCAAGCGCATCCAGGGGCATACCGACATTCCGCTGGCCGACTCGGGGCTCGCGCAGGCGCAGCGGCTGGCTGCCCGGCTCGAACGGGAGGCGCGCGAGGGCGTACGGATCGACGCGGTCTATTCGAGCGACCTGATGCGCGCGCAGCAGACCGCCCAGCCCTTCGCCGATGCGCTCGGCCTGCCGCTGCAACTGCGCGAAGGGTTGCGCGAACGCTCGTACGGCGCGTTCCAGGGGCATGACAGCGGCGAGATCGAGACGCTGTTTCCGGATGCATACGCAGCGTGGCAGACACGCGATCCGGGTTTTGCGCCGGAGGGCGGCGAGTCGCAGCGCGTGTTCTATCACCGCGTGCTGCATGCGCTGGAGCCGATCGTGGCCGCGCATCCGGGCGGCCGGATCGCCTGCGTCGCGCACGGCGGCGTGCTCGATTGCGTGTACCGGTTTGCAAACGCGATCGAGCTATCGGCGCCGCGCCATTACCCGTTGCTCAATACGAGCATCAACGTCGTCGATTACGTCGACGGCCGCGCGCAGGTCGTGCAGTGGGGCGACGTGTCGCATCTGGAAGGGCCGAGCGACGACGACGGGTACCGCAAGGTGCTCTGAGCGGGCCGGCTCGGGCCGGTCTTGCCGGCCGGAGCCCGTTTCCGCGCGACGCTTACCGCGGCAGCGCGTGGCGCGTCTTGTAGTCGAGCGCGTACGCGATCTTGCCGGGCTTGTCGGCCGTAATCGGCTGGCGGAGCTTGTCGAATTCCCCCTTGTTGTATTTCTTTCCGCCGTTGATCGCATCGGCGCGCCCGAGGTCGGCGCCCGTCTTGCCGTCGATCACGGGATCCGTGGCCGCGACCATGCGCGTCGACGCATTCCAGACCGCGTTCAGGTAGCCCGTGTCGGCCTTCGCCGGATCGGGATCGGTTGCGCCGAGGCGCGTCAGGTCGTAGCCGGTGAGCGCGAACGTGCCCGGCTGCGCGCGCAGCCAGTCGGCCCAGTAGAACTCGAGGTAGTCGGTGGATTGCGCGGGCTTGCTGTAGCCGATGTCGCGGGTGAAATAGACGAGCGACCGGTAACGGTCGTTCGTCATTCCAAGCGCCAGGCCGAGCCCGGCCGGCAGCTGGGCGGCCGTGATCGGCTTGCCCTCGCCGTTCTTGAGGCGCACATAGCCGCGGCTCTGCATTTGCTGCCAGAATGTGTCGCCCGCGTAGTCGCTCAGGTTGTCCTTGACGACGACGTGCACGTGCAGGGCCGGGCCGCCATCGGGCGTTTCGTAATAGGTCGACAGGCCGTGGTGGCCGTCGGTCAGGTACAGCGCGTCGCCGTTCGGGCCGATCACGACCGGGTTCAGCACCGAGCGGTCGCGGGCGTTCGCGTCGCTCGTCGTGCACGCGTAGCTCGCCGGGTCGCGCAGCGCCGACTTTGCGCCGTAGCTGCCTGTCGCGATGCCGCCGAGGCCTTCGTCCGCGCAGAAGTCGTCGAATTTCTTGTCGGGCTGCAGTTCGTAGCGGCCGAGCTTGTAGTAGATCTGGTCGTAACCGATCGCGCCCTGCGTCGGACGAAGATCGCCGAGCGTCACGTCGATCAGGTCGCCCGCGCGGGCGCTCTTCCACTTGCCCGGTTGCGGAGTGGCGGGGGCGGGCGGCG
>NZ_JPGL01000015.1 GCF_000732615.1 Burkholderia paludis | reverse complement strand
AGACTGCCGCCCGCCCCCACCGCCAGCGTGCCGTTCGCGATCGTCGTGCCGCCCGTGTACGTATTCGTGCCGGTCAACGTTTCGGTTCCCGAACCATTCTTCGTCACACCGCCCGTGCCGATGATCGCGCCGCCGAAGGTCTGGTTCGTGCTATCGCCGAACGTCAGCCCGTTGCCGCCCAGCGAAACCGTCGAGCCCGTCACGCCGCTCAGCGCGCCGATCGTCTGGTTCGTGCTCGCGCCGCTCAGGTCGAGCGTCGTGCCCGTCCCCGTCAGACTCACCGCGCCCGTCGATGCGAGGCTGCCGCCCCCGCTCACCGCCAGCGTGCCGCCCGCCACCGTCGTGCCGCCCGTGTACGTATTCGTGCCCGTCAGCGTCTCCGTGCCGGCGCCTTGCTTCGTGATCCCGCCCGTGCCGGTGATCGCGCCGCCGAACGTACCGTTCGTGCTGCCGCCCAGCGTCAGCGAATTGCCGCCGAGCGTCAGGTTCGAATTCATCGCGCCGATCAGCGTGCCGATCGTCTGGTTGCCGCTTGCACCGCTGATGTCGAGCGTCGTCCCCGGATTCCCGAGCAACACCGTGCCCGTCCCGAGACTGCCGCCCGCGCCCAGCGCCAGCTTGCCCCCGTTGATCGTCGTGCCGCCCGTGTACGTGTTCGCGCCCGTCAGCGTCTCCGTGCCCACGCCCTGCTTGGTGATCCCGCCCGTGCCGGTGATCGTGCCGCCGAAGGTCTGGTTCGTCCCGTCGCCGAAGGTCAGCTTGTTGCCGCCCAGCGAAATCGTCGTATTGCTCGCGCCGGACAGCGCGCCGATCGTCTGGTTTGCGCTCGCGCCGCTCAGGTCGAGCGTCGTGCCCGCCCCCGTCAGACTCACCGCGCCCGTCGACGAGAGGCTGCCGCCCCCGCTCACCGCCAGCGTGCCGCCCGCCACCGTCGTGCCGCCCGTGTACGTATTCGTGCCCGTCAGCGTCTCCGTGCCGGCGCCTTGCTTCGTGATCCCGCCCGTGCCGGTGATCGTGCCGCCGAACGTACCGTTCGTGCTGCCGCCCAGCGTCAGCGTATTGCTGCCCAGCGTGACGTTCGAACCCGCCGCGCCGGTCAGCGCGCCGATCGTCTGGTTCGCGCCGGACGCGCTGATGTCGAACGTCGTGCCCGAATTCGCGAGATTCACGGTGCCGGTCGACGCGAGACTGCCGCCCGCGCCCAGCGCCAGCATGCCCGCGTTGACCGTCGTGCCGCCCGTGTACGTATTCGCGCCCGTCAGCGTTTCCGTGCCCGCGCCCTGCTTCGTGATTCCGCCCGTGCCGGTGATCGCGCCGCCGAAGGTCTGGTTCGTGCTGTCGCCGAAGGTCAGTCCGTTGCCGCCCAGCGAGACCGCCGAGCCCGTCACGCCGCTCAGCGCGCCCACCGTCTGGTTCGCGCCCGCGCCGCTGATGTCGAGCGTCGCGCCCGCGTTCGCGAGCGTCACCGCACCCGTCGACGCCAGACTCCCGCCCGCGCCGATCGCCAGCGTGCCGCCCGTCACCGTCGTGCCGCCCGTGTACGTGTTCGCACCCGTGAGCGTCTCCGTGCCTGCACCTTGCTTCGTGATCCCGCCCGTGCCGCCGATCGCGCCGCCGAACGTGCCGTTCGCGGTGCCGCCCAGCGTCAGCGAGTTGCCGCCGAGCGTCACGTTCGAACCCGCCGCGCCATTCAGCGTGCCGATCGACTGGTTCGCGCCCGCGCCGCTGATGTCGAGCGCCGTCCCCGCGTTCGCGAGCGTCACCGTGCCCGTCGACGCGAGCCCCCCGCCCGCGCCGATCGCCAGCGTGCCCCCCGTCACCGTCGTGCCGCCCGTGTAGGTGCTCACGCCCGTCAGCGTCTCCGTGCCGCTGCCTTGCTTCGTCACGCCGCCCGTTCCGTTGATCGTGCCGCCGAACGTCTGGTTCGTACTGTCGCCGAACGTCAGCCCGTTGCCGCCCAGCGAGACCGTCGAACCCGCCACCCCGCTCAACGCGCCCACCGTCTGATTCGTGTTCGCGCCGCTGATGTCGAGCGTCGCGCCCACACCGGCCATGTTGACCGCGCTCGTCGGCGCGAGGCTGCCGCCCGGCCCGACCGCCAGCGTTCCGCTGTTGACCGTCGTGCTGCCGGTGTACGAGTTCGCGCCCGTCAGCGTGGTCGTGCCCGCGCCGTTCTTCACGAGCCCGCCCGCGCCCGAGATCGCGCCCGACAGCCCGAGATTGTTGCTGCCGCCGAGCGTGAGCGTCGTACCGCTGTTGGTCGAGATGTTGTTGGCGACCGTCACGTTGGCGGTGGTGTCGAGCGTGCCCGATCCGGCCACGGTCAGCGTGCCGGAACCCAGCGCCGAGCCGTTGCCGAGCACAATGCCGCCGCTGTTCAGCGTGGTGCCGCCCGTATACGTATTCGCGCCCGACAGCGTAAGCGTGCCGGTGCCGCCCTGCGTAATCCCGCCGCTGCCGCTCACCGTGCCCGACAGCCCGAGATTGTTGGCGCCCTGCACCGTCAGCCCGCCCCCGTTGACCGTCACGTTGTTGCTCAGGCTGACGCCGGAGTTCGCGGCCTGGATCGTGCCGCCGTTGCCCGTGATCGTGCCGGTGCCGAGCCCCGCATTGTTGTCGACGATCGCCACGCCGCCGTTCAGCGTGGCATTCGTCGCGCTCGACGCGCCGGTCGTGGTCCAGGTCCCGCTGTTGACCTGCAGGTTCTGGAAGTTGATGTAGCTGCTGTTGTTGATCGAGCCGTTCGCCGGCCCGCCGCCGTTCTGCGTCAGCACCAGCGTGTTGTTGCCGCCCTGCCCGCCGTCCACCGTGCCGGTGGCCGCGAGGCCGATCGTGACGACCCCGACCCCGAGGTTCAGCGCCACCCCGGTGCCGCCGGCTGCATTGACGGACGAGCCGGTGGTCGCGGTAAACGTATTGTTGCTGTTCGCGCCCATCGACACGCTGCCGTTGATCGTGCCCGAGTTGGTGAAGGTATTGCCCGCGCCCGGCGTGCCGTTCGCCTCGAACCCCACGCGGCCCGTGATCGTGCCGCTGTTGTTGAAGTTGACCTGCCCGCCGCCATACGCGACCACGACGGGCGCGTCCGAGCCGACCAGGGTCGCGCCGACCAGCCCGTTCGAACTGATGACCCCGGTGTTGGTGATATTGGACGTGCCGCCCGTGCCGTTCTGCACGCCGAGCGCCATCCCGGTGACGCCCGACAGGGCGACGCCGGTCGAGCCCTTCATCGTGCCGTTGTTGGTGACGGTCGTCGTGCTCGCCGACGCGTTGCCGACCAGCATGCCGCTCGACAGCACGCCGAGCCCGGTGCCGAGCGCGGACGGGTCGATCGTGCCGTTGTTGACCACGGTGTTGCCGCTGCCCGAGAGCGACAGCGCGGTTCCGCCGACGCCGAGCAGCACGCCGAGGGACGCGCCGTTGTTCACGGTGACGTTCAGGCCGCTGCCGGCGTTCGAGTAGCTGGGGGCGAGCGGATTCGCGACACCCGAGCAGCTCACGGTGGGCCCCGCCGACGAGCAGACCGCATATGCCGGGACGATGCCCGCGCCAGACAGCGCCAGGAACATGCCGGTCGGCAACAGGATTCTCGGAAACGGCTCGCCTGCCTTTCTGGAGCGCGCAAGGTTCATGCTTTTCCTCGTTATTGGAATTGGTATTACCGCGGAATTGGACGGTCGCCGGCAGGAAATCGCAGACGAAATCATCCGCTCCGGCCGTCGCAATGCGACGTCGGCTTATTGATGGATGAATCTTGAATTGGCCCTTGAAGGCAGGCGTGAAACTACTCGATTGACATGTCGATGGCCCCTGTTTTCTTTTGCAGCGACTTTCTGGTTGATTTGATTACCGCCCTGCTTTTGTCAGACAAGGCTACATCAAAAAAACAGGGTTTTCCAGTCGATCTTTTTACAATTGAATCGATGACAAACAAGCGCGAATTATTTTATTTCAGAAAGCGCTTAATACAAAGAAATTCACACATCCTTCGTCAGCTTGTTTTCATTTAATTAAATCGACAATCACCATATCCTTACACGGAAACGAAATTACGCACCAATTACCCCTGTCATTTTCCACGACACAACAATTCCGCATCCGGATAAACCCGAAACAATACGATTCACATCCGGTCGGCCACCTCTCCGAAAGCCGTCGATCCGGCCTATATCGCCGGCTGAGATTTCTGCTGCGCATCGGCCGGAAAACCCGCGCCGCGCTCGACCGATTCGGATCGAAAGCGTCGAAAGCATCGAACACATCGTCCCGGCCGACTGAACGGCGCGCCGTCTCAGGAAAACAGGCTCATCAGGTAAAGCATCGGCCGGAACGAAACCGGCCGGGCATCGGGATTCACCCACAGGCGCACCGCGTACACCACATAGGCCGGCACTTCGCGCCAGCTCGAATAGACGTCGCGCCACTGAAAGCGGCGCGGATAGGCGGCGGAGATGTTCGCCCGTGCGATGCCCACGCGCTCGAACGCGAGGCGCACCCGTGCGAGGTGGTAGTACTGGCTGACGATCAGAACCCGCGACAGGCGGTGCGCCTGCAGAAACGCGAGCGTGTGCTGCGCGGTGGCGAGCGTGTTGTCGCCCTGGTCGTCGACGGCGATCCGGTCCGCCGGCACGCCGCGCGCCACGAGATAGTCGCGCATCGCGGTCGCCTCGTTCAGCCCCGGGCCGTCGATCGCGCCGCTGACCAGAAACGCCGGGCACTGCCCCGTGCGGTAGCAGCGCACGCCGACGTCGAGCCGCGCGGCCAGCACCGGCTTCGGCGCGCCGGTCTCGTCGAGCGCGTTGCCGAAGATCACGGCGACGTCGGCCGGCTCGCTCGGCATCCGCATCCCGTACGCGACGAGCACCACGGCGGCGGCGATCCAGATGCATGCGACGGCGGCCAGCACACGGCCGGTTCGGGCCATGAAGCCCCGTTTGGTTTGGATTTTCAAGGTAGTCGGTCTCTCAGGTCGTCGGGCGTGGGCGGACCCGCCCCGCACGGGCGCGTAACGCTAGCATGACGCATGCCCGGGTGTCCACGCGACAGGCCGCAGCCGGACGGCGCGGCTTTCCGGCAAGAGGGCCGGAACAAATGCCCGGCGACGCGGGCCGGCCATCAGGAAACCGAAGGGAAACTGAAAGCGTACGGACTACCGTGCCAAGACTGACGGCCTGGTCGGCCCGTCGCGGCCCGAATCAGTCGACCGGGCACATCGCGAGCCGCCCCATCGCCTCGCCGGCGCCACGCACCGCGCAGGTGGCCGGCTCGTCGGCGATCCGGGCCGCGAGCCCGGTCTCGTCGTACAGCAGGCGCTCGAGGCCCGCGAGCAGCGCGCCGCCGCCGGTCAGCACCACGCCGCGATTCGCGATGTCGGTCACGAGCTCGGCCGGCGCGTTTTCCAGCACCGACTTCACCGCGCCGATCACCTGCTTGAGCGGCGCGGCCAACGCATCCGCGACGTCATGGTTCGACAGCTCGACCGAGCGCGGCAGGCCGTCGCCGACGCCGCGCCCGACCGCACGCGTCGACGTGCGCGGCAACGCGCTGGTGGCCGAGCCGATCGTCTTCTTCACGTGCTCGGCCGTCTGCTCGCCGAGCAGCACGCCGTACAGGTTGCGCACGTGGTTGACGATCGCCGCGTCGAACTGGCTGCCGCCGACGCGGATCGCCTCGCGGTAGACGATGCCGCCGAGCGCGATCACCGCGACTTCGGTCGTCCCGCCGCCGATGTCGACGACCATCGAGCCGACCGCCTCGGTAACCGGCAGGCCCGCGCCGAGCCCGGCGGCCAGCGACTCCTCGATCAGTTCGACCTCCGATACGCCAGCCGCGAACGCGGCCTCGCGGATCGCGCGCCGCTCCACCGCCGTGGCGTCGGACGGCACGCACAGCGTGACCTCCACGCGGCGGCCGAAGCGCGAACGCGTACGCGACATGTCGATGAAACTGCGGATCATCTGCTCGGCCGCGTGCGCGTCGGCGATCACCCCGTGCCGCATCGGCCGCACGGCTTCCAGATGCCCCGGCTCACGGCCCAGCAGCGCCTTCGCGAGTTCGCCGACGGCTTCGAGCGTCGGCCGCGCGTCGGTCGCGCCGGCCTTGCGGAAACAGACGACCGACGGCTGGTTCAGCACCACGCCGCGCTCGTGCGTGTAAATCCGTGTACTCGCCGTTCCAGGGTCGATCGCAACGGGTTGCGCAAACAACTTTCCGAACAGCGGTGTCGACATATCAAAACCTTTGTAAGCGAACGGGCCGGGCAGCCGCACCGCATTCCCGCAGCGCGTCCGTGCCGCCCCATCACGACCTTAGCGGCAAATCGTTCCGATACTTTAGGCAATTCCGATGATTTTTTCGCGACTCAATTGTCAAAAATGCCGTTCGGCGCGCATCTGGCTACGCAACGACCGCTCGCATTACCTCTGTAAAACACGGTAATCTCTCGGTCTTGCCTGCTCCCGGCAGGCTTCAGACGCCCGATCACGCCAGGTATGTCCTCCATGACAGCGAACGTTTTCCTCCGCTGGGCGCGGGTGCGCCCGCTTTGCACGACGCTCGTCGCCTTCTGGTGCTGCACGGCCGCCGCACAACCGCTGCCGGCCGCCCAACCCGCCGCCGCCCCGATCGCCGCCGCAAGCGCGCCGGCTGTCGAGCCCGTCCAGTCCTGCAAGGCCGACGGCGGCCCGGCCGGCCGGCCGTCGGTCGGCCTCGTGCTGTCCGGCGGCGGCGCGCGCGGCTACGCACACCTCGGGGTCCTGAAGGTGCTGGAGGACAACCGGATTCCGATCGACTGCATCGCGGCCACCAGCATGGGCGCCGTGGTCGGCGGCCTGTATGCGAGCGGGATGGCCGCCGGCGAGATGCAGAAGCGGCTGTCGGAGGTCGACCTCGCGGATATCGCGTTCGACGTGACGGACCGCGCGGACCTGCCGCAAACCAGCCGGGAGGACGAACGCCTGTACATCAACGGGCTGACGCTCGGCTTCGGCAAGAAAGGCGTGAAGGCGCCGGTCGGCCTCGTGCAGGGCAACCGGCTGCAGGCGCTGCTCGCGGACTGGACGGCCGCCGTGCCGACCAACCAGCCGTTCGACCGCCTGCCGATCCCGTACCGCGCGGTCGCGACCGATCTGCAGACGGGCCAGATGGTGGTGCTCGACCACGGCTCGCTGCCGCTCGCGATCCGCGCGAGCATGGCGATGCCCGGCCTGTTCGCACCGGCCGAGATCAACGGGCGCGCGCTTGTGGATGGCGGCCTCGTCAGCAACCTGCCCGTCGACACCGTGCGGCAGATGGGCTCGAACGTCGTGATCGCCGTCGACATCGGTTCGCAACTGCGCCCGCTCGATGCGCTCGCGTCGCCCGCCGACGTGATGCAGCAGATGGTCGGCATCCTGATCCGCCAGAACGTGACCGCCCAGCGCAAGCAGCTCGACGCACAGGACGTGCTGCTCACGCCGGACCTCGGCTCGCTCGCGTTCACCGATTTCCAGAACGCGAAGCAGGCGATCGCCGCCGGCGCGGCCGCCGCCACCGCGGCGCTGCCGCGGCTCAGGCAATTCGCGCTTTCCCCTGAGGATTACGCCGTCTACCGGTCCGCGCACGCACAGCCGCTGCCGCCGCCGATCCGGATCACGCGCATCGTCATCCAGACCTCCGGCGGCGTGCCGAAGCGGGTCGTCAGCAACGCGCTGCACGTGAAGCCCGGCGACATCTACGACCCGAAGGAGGTCAGCCAGGACCTGCTCGGGCTGACGACGGGCGGCAACTTCGAGAGCGTCACGCAGCAGATCGTGAGCCACGGCGACGACAACGTGCTCGAGATCAACGCGCGGGAAAAATACTGGGGACCGAACTTCCTGCTGTTCGGGCTCGGCCTGTCGAGCAGTTCGACCGACGAAGGCGGCTTCCGCCTGCACGTCGGCTACCGGCGGCCGTGGCTCACCGAATCGGGGCTCGAATTCCGTGCGGATACGACGATCGGCAGCGACCTGCAGTCGGCGCGCGTCGAGTTGCGCCAGCCGCTGTCGTCGACCTACGGCTTCTACCTGTCGCCCTACGCCGAGTACCAGCGCCGCTACGCGAACCTGTACGACGACAGCGGCGACGTGAAGCTGACGCAGTACCAGATGCAGACGACCCGCGTCGGGATCGATTTCGGCCTGCCGATCGCGCGGCTCGGCGATTTCCGGATCGGTATCGGTTATTCGGCCGGGCATGGCACGCCGACCTACAACCTGCCGTTCGGCCTCGACGACGGCGGCCAGACGTTGCTGTGGCCGAGCTTCACGTCGCAGGCGCTGACGGCCCGCGCGCGGCTCGTGATCGATCAGCTCGACGATCCGATGTTCCCGCGCCGGGGCTACTACGCCGACCTGCGCGTCGAACGCTCGCTCATATCGAACAACAGCCAGTCGGCACAGGACTTCGCCGACAACATCTCCAACACGCCGTACACGGAGATCTACGGCAAGGCGATGGTCGCGCAGCAGTTCGGCCGGCACAGCATCAGCGCGACGATCGAGGGCGGCAAGAGCATCGGCGGCACCAACCTGATCAATGCGTTCAACTTCACGCTCGGCGGCTTCCAGCACCTGGCCGCCTACGCGGCCGACCAGTTGAACGGCAACGAACTCGCGTACGGGAACGTGACCTACATGAACCAGCTGATGTCGTTCAACGCATCGCCGGTCAAGGCCCTGTCGGTCGGCGCCAGCGCGGAAGTCGGCAACGTCTGGTCGAGCGGCGTGAAGGTCGGCGGCGGCGCCCTCAAGCAGAGCTATACGTTCTTCGTGAGCCTTTCGACGTCGTTCGGCCCCGTGTACATGGGCGTCGCGCTCGCCCCGAGCGGCCGGCGCAACTTCTACCTGCAGCTCGGCCGTACCTACTGAGTGCATGCGGATGCCGCTTCGGCGGCATCCGCGCATCCGTCGCGCCGCGCCGGCGGATCAGAAATCCGCCGCCATCGCGACCGCCCGCGCCCGCGCCCGCCCGATGCTGTCGCTGGCCATCGCATTCCACGTGTGTTCGACGGTCAGGCTTCTGACCTCCTGCACGCCGATGAACTTCAGCCAGAATTCGAGGTAGTCGGCCTGGTGCCGAAACCCCGGATTGTCGGCGCCCGCGCCGGTTTCCCGGCTTTGCCCGCGCACATGAATGACGAGCGCGCGCGGAATCTTCAGCAGCGGGCCGTAGGCGTTGCCGTCGAAGGTAAACAACATGTTCCGCTGGCTGACGAGATCGATCAGCTGCTTCAGCTTGTACGGATAGCCGAAATTCCACATCGGCACGCCGACGACGATCCGGTCCGCTTCCTGAAACCGCGTCACGAGCGACTGGATCCGCCGCCAGACCGACTGTTCGGCCTCATCCATCGGCGCGTTGGCGACGCCCTTGTACTTTGCGCCGATCGCGTCGCTGCCGAAGTCCGGCAAATCCTCTTCCCAGACGTTCAGCGTATCGACGTCGACCGGCGCGCCCGCATCGCGATACGCATCGACGAACGCGTTGGCGACAGCAACCGACGCCGACCTGGCGCCGCGGGGAGAAGACACGATATTCAATAACCGCATGATGGATGACCCGTGCTGAAAGGCATGAACAAAGGGGCGGCACGCATGGCGGCCCCGGCTTCGCTGCTGCGTTGCTGCATCGCGGGCTGCCCGCCTCGGCGTTCACGGCGCGGCCCGCCCAGATAGTTGCAATTGCAATCGTAATGCAAAGCGCGCACGCGCGGCAAACGAATCCTCATGCGATTGCGCCGGTGACGAAATCGGTACGGGGAAAGTGCGGCGGAAAAGGAACGACAGGACAGGAATGGCCGGGCAAGGCCGGCGCGGCGAGGAAGGACCTCGCGCGGCGTCCGGCTAGACCGGCCAGCTGATCTCGAAGCGCGCGCCGCCGAGTTCGACCGGATCGACCACCGCGATCCGCCCGTTGTGGGCGTGGAGCACCTGCCGCGTGATCGACAGGCCGAGCCCGTAGCCGCCGGTGCGGCGGTCGAGGCGCACGAACGCGTCGAAGATCCGCTCGCGCTCGCTCTCCGGCACGCCGGGGCCGTCGTCCTCGACGAAGATTTCGATGTTGCCGTGCACGAGCGAGATCCCGACGACGATCTGCGATTTCGCGTACTTGCTGGCATTGCGCAGCAGGTTGCGCATCGCGTACGACATCAGGCGCCGGTCCATCTTCACGCGCAGGTCCGACGCGATCGCGATGCGCGATTCGATCGCGCGCTCCGGATACAGCAACTGGGCGTCGCTGATCTGGTGCTCGAACCATGCAACGGGCGCCGTCATCTCGAGATTCGACTGCAGCGAGCTGTATTCGAGCCGCGCATACGTGAGGCTCATGTCGATCAGCTCCTCAAGTTCGGTCACGTCTTGCGCGATGCTTTCGAGCGCCCCGTGGTATTCCGCCGCGGAGCCGGGCTCGCGCAGCATTTCGAGCGCGAAACGCACGCGCGCGAGCGGCGTACGCAACTCGTGCGAGATGCCGTTCGTGAGATCGCGCTGCGCGGCGATCAGCCGCTCCATGCGCATCGCGAGTGCGTTCAGCGTCCGTGCGAGCGGACCGATGATCACGCTGTGCGATTCGCGCGCGCGTGTATTGAAGCGCCCGCCCGTGAAATCGATCGCGCGTTCGCGCACCATCACGAGATCCGACCACACGGGCCGCATCCAGCGGTACGCCGCGAGCGCGGGCGCGGCGAACACGAATACCAGCACGACCCAGATGTCGCCCGGCAGCGGGTCGAACGCGTGCCACACGACCTGCGGCGACAGTTCGACGCACAGCGCGAGCGCCGGCACGAGCGCGGTCAGCAGCACGAGCCCGAGCAGATGCAGATAGGTGCGCACGTACAGGCGCGACCAGCTCGGGATGCGGTCCGCGCGCGTGTCGGTCCACGCGCGGCGGAAATGCAGCCAGCGCCATTTGACGTAGCGCAGCGTCGGCAGCGGCGGTGCATCGGGGTGCGAACCGGTGCGTCGGATCATCGCGGCTCCCGGCCGGCCGGCGCAACGCCCGCAAGGATCGTGACGGCGTCGCGCGAAGGCAGTGTCATTCCCATGCGTGCTTGCTGAATTGGTAGCCCTTGCTGCGGATCGTCTTGATGCGCTGCGGGTTGCTCGCATCGTCGCGCAGCTTGCGGCGCAGCTTCGAGATGCGCCCGTCGATCGTCCGGTCGAGGCCGTCGAACTCGACGCCGCGCAACTGCAGCATCAGGTCGTCGCGGCTGACGACTTCGCCCGCATGGCACACCAGCGCCCACAGCAGGTCGAATTCGGCCGACGTCAGATCGGGCGTGCTGCCGTCGGGCAGCACGACCGTGCGGTCGGTGCGGTCGATCGAGAACTTGCCGAACGCGTAGCGCTCGGGCTGCGGTGCGGTGCTCTCGACCGCGCGCGCCGGCGCGCGGCGCAACTGCGCCTTGATCCGCGCGAGCAGGATGCGCGGCTCGACCGGCTTGTGCACGTAGTCGTCCGCGCCGAACTCGAGGCCGAGCAGTTCGTCGAACGGCTCGTCGCGGGCCGTCACCATGATGATCACGCCATCGTACTGCTTGCGCGCTTCACGGCAGATTTCGAAACCGTCCTTGCCTGGCAGGTTCACGTCGAGGATGACGAGATCGGGACGAAGGGACAGGATCGCCGGCACCGCGGCGTCACCATGCAGCACAGTATCGACGTCGTAGTCGTTCTTGCGCAGGTAGCCAGCGATCAGCGTGGACAAGCGGGTGTCGTCTTCGACGAGCAGGATGCGAAAAGACATGGGCAGCGGTCGGTTCAACGGGGAAGCCGAGGCGGCGCCGGCCGATGCCGGACGCCGGCCATTGGCCGAAACGTACCGCATGATACTGCGCCCGCCGGTTGCCCGTTTGGAGGTCTTGAAAATAACGGGGCGACATCACCCGTGCTTGACGAATCGGCGTGGGGACGGTTCCATACGGGCTCGCCGAAATCCGGACCGCGCCCCTACCCTGCCAGACGTGATGAATTACCAACCGATTCTCGAACGCATCCACACCGAACTCGCCCCCTGGATCGGCCAGGGGCGGGTTGCAGACTACATTCCCGAACTCGCGAAAGTGCCCGCCGACAAGTTCGGGATGGCCGTGGTGACGCTGGACGGAGCCGTTTGCACCGTCGGCGACGCGTACGAGCGCTTTTCGATCCAGAGCATTTCGAAGCTGTTCGCGTGCACGCTCGCCTTCCAGCTGCTGGGTGACGCGCTGTGGGAACGGGTCGGCCGCGAGCCGTCCGGCAACGCGTTCAATTCGCTGGTCCAGCTCGAAAGCGAGCGCGGCAAGCCGCGCAATCCGTTCATCAACGCCGGCGCGCTGGTCGTCACCGACGTGCTGTGCCGCCGCTTCGTGAAGGCCGAAACGGCGCTCGTGGAATTCGTGCGGCGGCTGATCGGCGCGACCGACATCGACTACGATTCGCGCGTCGCGCTGTCGGAGCTGCAGCACGCGGAACGCAATCGCGCGATGGCGCACTTCATGGCGAGCTTCGGCAACATGCAGATGCCGCCCGACACGGTGATCGATGCATATTGCCGGCAGTGTGCGATCACGATGAACTGCGTGGAACTCGCGCGCGCCGCGCTGTTCCTCGCGAACGGCGGCGTCGCGCCGGTGACGGGCGAGCAGATCGTCGACTCGAGTTCCGCGAAACGGCTGTCGGCGCTGATGCTGACCTGCGGCACCTACGATGCGGCCGGCGATTTCGTGTATCGCGTCGGGCTGCCGGCGAAAAGCGGTGTCGGGGGCGGGATTGTGGCGGTGCTGCCTGGGGAGATGGCGGTGTGCGTGTGGGCGCCGGGGCTCGATGCGAACGGGAATTCGCTGGCGGGGACGTTGGCGCTGGAGTGGTTGACGACTTATACCGGGAGGTCGATTTTTTGAGGGGGCGGAGTCGAGCGGGTCTCTTTCCGTATAACGGCGGGAGGGGAATCTTGGCGTGCTCAATGGGGGGGCCATTTGGCCGCAGTCGCCTCCGGGCAGCCCTTCACGCGCCCCTCACAAGCGGCCACTCAAAAATTTGTGCCGTATTTGCCATTGTCGACTACGCGTTTGCATTTCCGCAGGCGCGGAAGGCTTCGATGGATTCGACAACGGGCCTGAGGTAGCTGATGAAGGCGGAATACCCACCCACGCGACCAACAAAGATGGGAGCGTTTCCGACCAGCGAGAAACCAAACTCTCCCGTTTCGAGAAAACGAGCTGACTGGTAGTAGAAGACCCAGCCGACATCGAACTCTTGGGTGTATTTGTCGACGACAACCGCGTCGCTGCCTTCCCAACCCGCCTTGGTGATGGCGCGTTGCGCAACTTCCTTTGCTTGCTCGGCTGTTAGTTCCATCAGACGTTGGTGTGGTTGTATGTGCGAACCGATTGTCAACAATTCTGATACCGAAGTCGAATGGCCGATTGTGGCCGGATGGCGAACTTCGAGCGATCCCGTTTTAGGGCCGTTGGTAAGCTCGGGCTGCCAAAGCAAATTTTTCCGGTCACGTGAGCACGCAGCGGCACCTGCGACGGTCACTACAATGATGCAGTAGCCCGCACCTTAAGTGACAAGGCCCGGCGCCAAAAGCTACGTCAAGACCTACGCCTGCCCTTTTGGGGATTGGCCGTGACCGACCCTGAACGGCTCTTCAGATTCATCCAAAGCGGCCAATCGTTGTGACCTGCGGCGGGATTTTGTAGCCACGCTCGATGAGTATCTTGGCCCCGGCGCGACTGCGGAATCATTCCCGATTAAATCGCTTCTCGCGCAGCGTGCCGTTGGAACCTTCAATGGTGTCGTTCTGCCAAGGGCGGCAAGAACGGACACAGCGTGTACGATCTGGTCCTCAAGAAAACCATCCAAGGAGAGTGGAATGAATCCGGAACAGGCCCGAGCCGAAGAAACCCAGGCGATGGAGCGCATGGTGGCCGCCACGCTGCGCGTGCAGAGTACGTTCGCCTCGATGCAGAAGCAATTTCCGCCGCAAGGCAGCGGCGAGCCTTCGCCGTTCGCGCTGCAAACCTTTGATGCCGCCCTGCAGGAACTTGAAGACGCACAGGCCGCGTTCGATGCGCTGCTGAACGATCTGATCGACGGTAACCGCTAAAGGCTACGCCCTTATCTGCACCGATTGTCGACGATCTAAAAAGCTGTGTCGAACGGCCGTTCCTGGCCGGATGCCGCCGCTTGGCCTCCCCAACGCATGGCCGGATGGCGAACTTCGATCCCGTCCAGCCCACTGGTAAACTCGGGCGGCCAAAGCAACTTTTCCCGGTCACATGAGCACGCAACCCGCAGCAACACCTGCACCCGTCACCCCAACGATGCAGCAGTACCTGCGGCTTCTCTGATAAGGCCACGGGCGCAAACCTACGCCTGGACCTACGCCACACACTCCTTCTGACCTTCCTCTACCAATCGATGCCTATTCGCGCTCTATAGTCTGGCTCGGAGGCCAATGTTCTTTACATACCGTATCATTTCCGGGCCGACAGAATCCCTGGATCAAGACGGTCGCACGACCGGCTTCGTTCGCAACGTTTTTGTGTGTTATTGGCTCCGTGAACGTGTGAATTAGCTCATGGAACTCAAGTGCCGCGTGCTCAGCATAGAAGTTGTTGACCGAATTTGCCCGCGCACCGGCAAGCATCGCCTGAGCCTCTCGATTTGCCTCGCTTGACTCCTCGTCTCCATGTGCAATGACGAGAAAAGCGTTCAATGATAGAAAGTCATCTTTGTGTTCAATAAGCTTGATCAAGCGAGCTTTCTCGTCAGCTGATAGATCGAAGCTCCCCTCGTCGAAGCGAATCGATATTGCCTTCGAATACATGACCGGTAAGAATGCAGCGCCGTTCAATGCCCACGTCGACAGCCCGAGCGCCATTATTAATTTCAAAAATATTGCAATATTTTTCATTGTGCTTTTATTTTTTTGGGTTGATTTGTCATGCCCGTGCTTCGCTGCTGAAATCAACAGGGAAATCCTTGATTAAATGACCGTCATCCGTCTGGTCTATGCTGGTAGGGTTGGGCCAACTCTAATTGAGTGAACTCTGAGATTGTCGACGATTCAGGCACCCATGTTGAACGACCTGTGTTGGCCGGCAAGCGACCGCTCGCCGGCCGCGACGCCGTCAAACCTCGGTCTGCTCCGCCATCTCAAGGGCATCGTCGACCTCAATGCCGAGATAGCGCACCGTACTCTCCAACTTGGAATGTCCGAGCAGCAACTGCACCGCTCGAAGGTTCTTTGTCCGCCGATAGATCAGCGAAGCTTTCGTGCGGCGCGTCGTATGGGTACCGTATGCGGTGTCGTCCAGGCCAATCGATGCAATCCAGCGATGTACCAGCCGAGCATATTGCCGCGTCGACAGGTGCGGTGACGTATGCGCCCGGCTCGGGAACAGAAAATCCGCCGCCTTCAGTCCCCGCGCTTCGATCCATGCCTCGAGGCTCTCACGGGTCTGTTCCGTGATCTCGAATTGCACCGGCCGCTGGGTCTTCTGCTGCATGACAGTCGCCCTGGACGCCACATGGCTGCCGTGACGGACATCCTGGACCTGCAACCGCGTAAGGTCGCACGCTCGGAGCTTGCTATCAATTGCGAGATTGAACATCGCGAGCTCGCGAAGGTTCGACGCCATCTGGAGTCTCGTCCGGATCGCCCAGATTTCCCGGAGCTTTAACGGCTGCTTCTGCCCGGTGCAGCGTGCCCTTGTTCCACGGCACGCGGTGGACAACCACGACCCTCTCGGATTCCATGACAATTTCCTTTCAAGAGAATGGAGATTGAGTGTGCGCCGCGTCGGGCGGTCGCAACCCGACCCTGAAGAGACGGTCCGGTTTGCCGGAAGCGGCCATTCAACATTACACTTGGTCTACGACTTACCTTCCCCTATCGAGCTTTCTTTCGATCCCGCTTTATCATGGATGACTCCGCTCAAATCGACAAAATCGTGAAAGATTCGTTTGGCCTTTGGATTACGGGTCTTTTCAGCGCGATCAGCGGCAACTCACCGGGTATGGCCTTCCATAGCCATAGAGATGCATTCTTTCGAGTCGTCGAGCATCTTCTTCAGACGGGAAGGATCAAGTTCGTTGCCCCGGGCGCGGATTGCTATGTCTCGCCCGCACATCCGAATCCTCGATTTACGATCAACGATCACGAAGCCCAGTGGCACGCTTCGCCTGACGAGATCATCTCTTACCTCCGAGACAGGTGGCCGAAGGCCGCATGCCATGAGCACGATCTGCTACTGCTCGATTACTTTTACAGCATCCCGGCGGTGATATGGGTTGGCGACGATGGCACCTTGGCGGTATCTTGATCGGAGCGATCGCGGCAATTATTCGAAAAGCTGACCTAAGCCCGATTGATGACGATCTAGGCGGTGATTCCGGATGTCTGAAAGTGGCCGGATGCCGCCGGTCGCGACCGCCTGTAGCCGACCCGAAGCAGGCATTCAACACTGTCAGCACCAACGACCGCCTTTGCCCTGAAAGCAGGCGTGACTTTCATGGGCTCGCAACGTCTGGCCGGCTTCCCTCAGCTCGACAAGAATGGTAATGCTTGCTCGAGATCCGGAAAGACAAGAGCGCCGCGCGTTGTCAGGACGTCCGATTTTGGCGGAATGCCGATGCCAACAAATTCGAGGCCGAGATATTCGGCCACTTCAAGGTCCCAGCGCCCGTCTCCGACTGAAACGGTACGGCAAGCCGCTCCAACGCTATAGTGTCGCCGAGCACGCTCGACGGCGGCAGCGACAAGATCCGTACGCGAGGGATACTCGGACGCCGTAACAAGCAGGTCGTCGTCAAATGGGATACCGACAGCCCTCAGTTTCCGCTCGCTGACACGCCTCCCGCCCCCAGTCGCGAACACGATTCCCCATCCTGACGCCATAGCCTCCCGCACGAATATGCCCGCTCCACGGATTTCTCTGAGCTCTTGGCGGGAAAGCGCGTCCACAAAATGACGATCCACGTCCTGCTCGAACGACGCAACGGCCGATGCACTCATCGGACCCCAACCGTTGGACGATAGCGCGTGTGCGAGGATTCCCGTGTCGGTGTGATGTGGATAGCTCCCCCAGTCAGTGTCGAGGGCAGGCAGCCTCAAGGCCTGCATCGCAGCCAGGAACGCAGACTGATGCACTGCGACTGAATCCGTCAGCGTGCCGTCGATATCCAAAACGAGTATGCGTTCAGCTTTCATTAATCACCAGCAACGTGAAGGACATGGGAAACGAATGCCCGAAGCTTAGGGCAGCGGCCATTCTACGGTGAAACGTGAATGACCGGCGCGCGGCCGTACGCGAATGGCGGCCAGTGCTTTGCGGTTGACTGAAACCGGATCAACTGGGGGCAGTCGCCGGTCGCGACCGGGTGTAGTCGACCCTGAGCTGCCAGTCGTTGTGCTCGAAAGCGGCCATACAGGACGCAAGCAGAACAATAAAACATCCATTGACGGACTTAATAACTGAAGGCAGACTCACTATCTATGCAAGCCTTCACGTCCTTCGCCGTTGCGACCCACCATCATGCGCATTCCCATTCGGGACTACCGCTGGGGACGTGCATACGCTAGAAATTCGCAGCGACATGCGCTTCGAAGCCCCGCCGGCAACGACGGGGCTTTTGTCTTTTTTGGGTGCTCCATCGGTCGTCGGCTCAACTAGAGAGCAAAATCACATGACTTCTGTATCGAAAGCCTTTGCGACACCCCTCGACTTGTACAGAGCAATTTCACGTGTTTGGGCGGGAGACACGTCAAGCCCGACCGATGCTTGGTCACCATCGAATCCAGCGCAGAATCACTGCAGTGTCACCTCGCTTGTCGTCCAAGATTATTTCGGCGGTCAGATTCTCACTACGCGAACATCGGGTGGTAAGCACTTCTACAATCTCATCGACGGAAAGAAGTGGGATCTGACGGTGAGCCAGTTTGTCGAACCGGTACCGTATGACGACACTCAATCCACTCGCGATGAGGCATTGGCAGATACTTCGGAAAGAAAATACGAGCTTCTAACGTCCCGACTGGAAGAACTAGTTAGATAACGTGAATGCGCGAAGGATGTAACGCCACTTAGCATTGCGGCCTGCCGACGGCGATCATCGCCGTCGGTAGCATTCGACGTATCGGTAGAGCAGGTTGTTGACGATCTTGGCGGCAAGATCGAACGTCGGCTTGACCTGCGGCGGAATTTTGTAGCCAGTCAGGCAGTGAGTCTCGCGTCGATATTATCGGAATCAATCCCGCGAGGCGCTCGAGGACCAGGCACGCTGGCGCACTCGCCCGGCACTGCTCGGGAAATCCGGGCTTGCGATAGCTTGAATCGACCTGCAACAAGCGAATCGCCGCACCGACGAACATGATTCGCAAACGGCTCGCCATGCTTTCATCCGCCCTGCATCACGGTCATTCACCGGACGCGATCCCGTATACGTAAAGTTGCCGATCGTCCCGGGCTTCGAACCAGTTGAGTACCCGCAAGCTATCGGGTAACGCATCGGGGATGACTTTGCCGTAAGCATAAACACACGTCCCGTCCCGTGCATAGATGCTGCCTGCCAGATTCTGGAAGCTGTCGAGGTCAGCGCCGTCGATCCGGTCTGCCTGAAACCACACATTGTTGCGATCGATCGCATAGCTGAAGCCAATCGCGCGAAAGGTGGCGGGATCCGCACCTTCCAATACTTGCGCCTCCCACCACACGCTGAAGCCGTCGGTACAGAACGGCCCTGCCAGGCGCAGGGCATGAGCGGCGGAAGACGGCATGCGAACGAGCCGGGCGAGGTTTGAATCGTAGTGCCATAGTGCACCGCCATCACGAAAATAGCCCTGCCCGAGAAACTCGAACTGTTCCGGCACGGCATGTTCCAAAGGCGCGCCAAACCGGTATATCGCATTGCGACCGCGAGCGATCGCGCCTGGAGTGAAAAGGATGGTCACGTCGCCGGGAAGCTCCGGCATGCGTCTCATCCCATGCCACACATGCGTGGCATCTTCGTAATAGTCGCTACGGCTATCGATGCGCTTCAGCGTGGCAGGATCCACTTCATCCTGCTCCAGCCCGCTGCTGTCGAGTTGAGCAAACAACCCTCGCCGGCCAACGATGACGACGTCACCCACTACTTTGGGCTTTCCTTCCAGCTTTAGAATCAGTTGACCTTCACAATACAGATGTATCGCATCGGCCCAGAGTCGTCCTGCGAGCCGCCTGAAGGTGTAAGGGTCCGCCTCAGGTACCGGCACCGCGCTTTCGTCGTCGCGATCATTCCACAGCACGCGCTTACCGTCGGTAAAGTAATCGTCTCCGATCAAAACAGGATCATCCGGCGTTGCTCGACGGACAAATGAATTGCCCATTCGTTTAAAGCAAAGCACGATCTTGCGGTGATACAAGGCGGGATAATGGCGATACTGCTCCGGCATCCATTTCAGCAGCTTGACCAGCAACGGTTCGAGTTCATCAAGTGCATGCGGATGCGACGTCTCCACTGGCACGACCGCATGCCGGCGCATGATGGATGCGGAGATCTCCGCGAAGCTCCCGAAGGGATAGGTGCCGATCGCCAGGTAACCATCGTCGTCCATATCGGTGTATTGCGTCAGCAGTTCAAGCAGAGACACGACCGGGACCGTCGCAGATCCGCGGGCGCCGCTGTTACTCAGGAAGAATACGAGCGTTTGCGTGGCCGGTAGGTACTGGCAGATATACAGCGTCTCCTGCGGGTTCAGATCGGCTTCGTCAAGCATCCCGGCGAGCACATCGAGCACCTTGTTCCCCGGAGCTATGCTGTGCTTGAACCAGCGCGCCAGTGCCGCTTCGCTTAAACGTATCTGGGCCGCAACGGAAACCGATTCGCTCATGGTGACTGCCCATCCTGTTTCTTCGTTAAACTCAATAATAAAATCGGTGACCCGGATTTTCATCACCGATATTCGTTAATCTCTCAATTCGGCCTATCGCTCGATTGAAACGAAGCGCCGGCTCATTCCCAATCGATCCGGAAGGTTCATCGCATCCGGATAGACACACGCGGGCTATCCGCCCCCTCTTTTCCTGCCCCTCCTCAGGAAATTTATCCCGGCGCGCGGCGTCGAACGAACGCAGCGTCGTGGTTAGCACTCGCTTGGCGAAGGTCTCGTCCCAGTTCAAGGCCATAAGATCGTCGACGGCAAGTTGCTCGACAAAATTGCAGATCAGCGCCAACACGTAAAAATTTGCGTCGGTGCAATGCCATTCGTCGTAACCGGCATGTGAGGCGAGCATACGGAAATAACCCTCGCCATACTCGACCACCCGCCCGAACGCCTTGACGACATCGGCCTCGTTCGCCAATCCAAGCCTGCCGGCTAACGTCTCCAGTCGTGCAATGTCATCCATGTGCCAGGCGTCGAAACCCGATGGAAGGAATTGAGGGTTGCGTCTGCCCTGCTCGGGAAAAGGAAACTGACCGCGCTCGATGATGGCATGGAACTGGAGTCGGCTATCCGCTATAGCCAGGAGCACCTCATATTGCCCCGCTCCGAAGTTACCGCGGCCCTACGTCCGGGCCAGTTCGCGAGCGAGCGCCGGCTCGAAGAGCGTCTCCTGACCATCGTCGTGCACTCCGAACGCCTGAGCGCCCCTGAAACCAACGGCCAGCCAACCGTTCCAGACATTGCCCTTTCCGATAGTCGCCACACACAGATAGCACAACAGGAATCCTGAACAATCCTACGAATATCCTACAATCATCCGCTCAATTAATTTTTATCAATTTCCCAATATTCTTTCCGCATTTAAAGCTACGGTTGCGAATTTCCTCAATTTTCGAAGCAGCCGGGCTGACCCACTTGGCGGGCAGTTTGCAGGCGTAGTGAGTCGATATATTCGGCTCCCCATCGCCAGGATAATCGGTCCCGTCGTCATGTATAGCGCCGGTTAAAGCATTGATGCTTGTAATGGATTCCTTGGCGCCGCTTGCGGTGCCACCATACATGTCATATCCGTATTCATCCCATCCGGCCAGGACCCATTGTTTGTTACGTATTGTCAAACGCCATGTTTCAGACCACCGAAGTCGGCCACCACCACCCGAGTTCTGCACGATCAAGGAACCATGCTTGATGGTGAGCGGCTGGAACGGGTCGCCCTGGATGCCGCCGTCATCCGGTCCGAGCACGATGACGTCATTACCGAAGACCTGTTTTCCACCAACGAAGATGCGTAAGCGGCGACGCGAACCATGTGGCGCGCGAAGCACGTCAACGCACGCACTTATAGGGGGGCTTGTCCCTAGCGAACCGCGTACGCTGTCGTCGATCGAATATCCCGTGTCAAGCTCGCCACATGGGGACTCCGGCATGCCCGAGTCGACTGCACGCGCGGCTGTCGCAACCATGAAGGCGACAAGCGCGAGCATGCAGCGTTCGATATATCGCTTTCGACCCGCAGTGGCACTGGGTGTTGTTGCTCTCATTTCGGATGTCATTTCTGATTCGATGCAGGTTTTCGCGGCCAGCGACCCGACGCACACGTTTCAATTCAAAATGATCTTGACGTCGCTGCCGACTGACCGTTTGTGGCCGGTAGTCGTGGAAGCGACCGG
Organism: Burkholderia paludis; assembly: GCF_000732615.1. Classification (GTDB taxonomy): domain Bacteria; phylum Pseudomonadota; class Gammaproteobacteria; order Burkholderiales; family Burkholderiaceae; genus Burkholderia; species Burkholderia paludis. Next base: position 134,511 of record NZ_JPGL01000015.1, on the reverse strand, counting down.
TTGAATCCACCGCCCATTTCGGTCGTCCGACGCTCTGAAAAGTGGCCACACAATGCGCTTCGGGCAAGGTCTTTCGAGCTCAGCGCACCGGATGGCAACCGGCAGGCACATGCCATGACCACCGCCCCTGGGTCTTGATCAACCCTACGACCGCGTTCGGCGAATCCCGGCACGAGGCTTCAGCCTCGAGTTTGCCACTTTCGCCCCAGCGGGGGTTAGAGAGCTCGTGTAACGGAGCAGCGCCGACATTTCCGGACACGATGAAGCTATGGCCCTGCCACGACACCCGTCCATCATTCGCATAGCGAACCGCCCAATCCTCGCCATCAAGGCCATCTTCCTGCCCAATCGCCAGATAGGCACGACCATCAGGGGAGAAGATCACTTCTTGTCCCGCGGGCAATATCCGTCCAGTGCGTTCGTCAATCAGCTTGCCGGTAAATTCGTCCCCGTCGTCCCATCCAATCAGCGAGTACCCTCCCAGACTCCCGCAGAATGTGTAGGCGATGTTGTCAAGCCCAGCGGCCGGAATGTCCTTGAACAGTAATGCCTTCCCCGCGACATTGACGCGCAGAACATGTGGTGCAATTCTCTCTGCGAGTCCGTGCGACTCTGCCATAAGACGGGATTCCGCTGCCTTCTGGTTCAGAGTGCCTGCTTGCGCATCTGCACAATTCAACGTCAGAGTCGAAGCGCATGCGTGTGCGCACAACAGGCAGGAAGCAACGACCAACAACCGTGTTTTGAACGGCAAGGCAAAGCCCTCCTGATAGAGTGCGGCCTCCCGAACGCAGAAGGCGAGATAGAAATGATTCAGCGAGCGACGTCGAGTGGCTGCTCCTGGCCGGCAAGCGACCGCCCGCTGGCCACGATGCCGTCAAACCCCCGTCTGCTCCGTCGCCTCAAGGGCGTCGTTGACATCGATGCCGAGATAGCGAACCGTGCTTTCTAGCTTCGTATGGCCGAGTCGCAACCGCACCGCCCGGAGGCTTTTCGTCCGCAGATAGATCGGTGACGCTTTTGTGCGGCGCATCGTGTAGCGTATGCGGTATCGTCCGGGCCGACCGACGCAGCCCGGCAACGTATCAACCGGGCACATTGACGCGTCGGCAAATGCAGCGATGTAACAACCAGCTCGGAAGCAGGAAACCCGCCGCCTTCAGTCCTCGCGCTTCGATCCAAGCCCCGGGGTTCCGACGAATCTGTTCCGTGATCTCGAGTGCACCGGCTGCCGAGTCTTCTGCGCCATGATTGCCGCGCTGGAAGCCGAGTGGCTTCCGTGACGGACAGCCACTCGTTCATGCTGGCGCCAGATCAATAAAACGTAATTCGAAATCCAGATACCCCGTTACGCAGCACTACCCCCGATCGTTGCCGCCTTGGGATCGTCGCCGAAACGATTCTCTCCGACAGTACCAGGGATGAACAGATAGACCAGGTTAACGACCGGGCAGAGCAGCCACCAGCCGCTGTGATCCGTATCGTGCATGCGCCGTACTCCGACCGCAACGCTCGGAATCAAGAGCGCCAGGTTATAGAGTTGCGCCCAATTGACGAGCGCAACGTTTCCTACCCTTACAGCAATAAAACCCAGGATGGCACCGATTACCCCCGCAATAATTGTGTTGACCAGGAGGAACATCCAGTACTCTTTGCGACGTGCACGCCCGTTAAAAATAGCGTAATTTTTTAGAACCTTTAAATACCATTTCATTATTTTCTCGCTTTTACAATCCTGGCCCGGAACATTGGAATAATGATTCAGCACATCAACTGGCGCAATAGGGATTCCTGTTGCCATAAACATTTCTGACAATTGTCATGTCGATCTCGCCATGCCCGCCGCCAGATACTGACGACGGCTGGCACTGGCGTGAACGCCGCAAGCACTCTGCTAGTCGCGCGCTCCCCCAAAAAAACCACTGCGCCCGCTCATGGAGACTGCCCCACCTGCTCGCAAGCGAAGCCCAACACTATTGCCCGACGGCTCATCGTGGAATTCCGCCGTCGGCAATCACCCCGGCTCCACCACTTACCCGACTGTCCGAATTCACACAGCCACCTCTCGTTTGCACCGTCTGAGCCGGAACGACATTCGCCGCCGGCGCTTCGGTACCACGCGCAATTGCGATTCAAGACAATCCCGGCCTGCTTTTCTTGTAGAGATGGGCGGCACGCGTCAGCGTTTCGGGAGGAATCTTCAAGCCCGGCGCGACCGGAGAAAAATCCTGAACATGAAACTGATGGCCGTCCATGCGATAGAGGTCCAGCAGGTCATAGACATCGCCGGCAGTCCTGATCTGCGGCGCGCTGCCTTCCTGGAACGTGTTGAAGCGCGTATCCCACATCGCTTCGCAGGCAACGTCCGGATCCTCGTCATCGATACGGCGAGGCTGATCGGTCCACGCATATTCCAGGCTGCACATCTCCTGCACGACCACGGTTCTTGTCTTGCGCCCATCCTGCAACGGCAGCACGGCATCGCGCAGCCACCAGCGCCCGCTGTCGATGAACGCAGTTCCCCAGGAGACCGACTCGCCTCCGACACTCAACAGCACATAGCGACCATCACGACCGAAATACTGCAAGCCGTAGTCGTCGCCTCTCTTCGGTTGCCCGAACGTCGCGTCGTTCAGGTAGGCCAGTATCTGTTCTCGCGAGGGAAAGACGTGATTCATGCAATCGTCCACGGCGGATGCACCTTCCAGCCGGTCGCAACGATAGGCCGGCAGCGTATCGTGCCTGGGCCGCAGCACGTAACCGGCTCCGAGCGCCGCGATTGCTACGAAGGCAAACAGAAATTTCCGTATCCTCATGACCCTTGCCGTTCGATAGCCTCCGGTCGAACCGCGATGTTCCGGCTCGATCCCGCGTCGACCGGCACGATACGCGGTGGCGCAACCTCCCGCACGGAAGCCGCGCCGTCACAGGCATTCGATGAATCCGTCTTCGACGGGTTAGCCGCCGGGGCACACGGCCTGCGTAAACGCCGCAAGACCGCCGCCGGTTTCCGAGAAGCCATAGAAATTGACCGCGAGGTTGCCGACCCTGTCCTCGTCGCACACCTGAACCGGCCGCTGGCTGCCGAGATCGCAAAGCGCGCCGTAGCTGTCGGGATGCGAGTCGAGCGACACGATCCGCGAGCACGCACCGAGCGATTGCGTGATGCCGACCTTTCTCAGATCCTGCTGTATCTGCCGGGTCACGCGGGCAGCCGCTGCGACATCGCGGACATAGGTCGCGGAGCCGCCGTCGAAACGGATCGACGCGAGCGCCTTGATGCGCGCATCGTAGGCATCCCCGACACAGGCCGCCGTGGTACAGACGTCGCGCACGTGCCCGATCCATTGTTTCTGGATGGTGGTCAATTTCTGCTTGTCGATCGGCGCCGCATCGGCGATCGTCCAGCCATACAGCCGATTGAGCGCGGCATCGCGTGCCGTCAGGGACGGATTTGCACAGATCAGCTTCTCGACGCCGGAGCTCGCCGCCGCGCAATCGAGGCCTGCGGCAAAGGAGCCCGACGCCCACGTCATCGCACTCCACACGAACAGGACCTTCGCGGCATGAGGCATGCCACGCACGCCGACCGGCGCACCCGCATCCGGCAATCCCGACGATCTCTTCCTGGTTGCTCTCACGAACCCCTCCTTGAACAGCGCCGTCGATACGCGGCCGATACCGCAAGCCCGTCCCGTCAGTCGCGTGCCGCGTCATTTCTCGCTGAATCGGCCGCGCACGAGATACGCCAGCACCGCGAGAACCAGGCAGGCCGCGCAGGCCGGCCAGTACTCCACCCAAACCCACTCGTTTTGCTCGGCAACTGCGTACCATGCGAAACCGACGCACAGCAGACACTGCGCGATCAACAACAGGGCAACCTGCACTTTCCCCAGCAACCCCATGACGCGCACCACGGGCAACAAGGCTGCGGGAAGCAACAGATAACCCCAATAGAACGCCATCGTCGTCAGTTCATCCGTCGTGCGACGCACAAGATTCGACGCGTCGGCCGCCGTCAGCATCGCTCCGAACGACACCGCAACGAAAACCGCGGTACCGAATCGTACGCAATACGCTTCGCAAATGTCGCCATACTTTCCTCTCACGATCGCCCTCCCGTTCGACGATGCGACCCGCCCTTGTCGCTGCGAGTCGCGGCCGTGTATCGATTCGCGCGCCAGCGGCCTCCAGCGCGGTGAAGATCGATTCCGTCGACCTCCATCCCGGCGCCATCATCGCGCAAACGGGTCATGTGCACTCTTTTTCCTTGGCGAAGCTCGCAGGGGATACCGAACGTATCGAATTACGCGACTTTTTCGAGCGCACGGCAACACGGCATCGCCGTCACGATCTGGCCTGGCGCAAGTATTCGGTCGCCGGTCGGCGATACAGCAGACAGGCAAACAGCGCGAACAGCAGTGCCGAAGGAACGAGCGCGACGACCATGGTCATGTCGGTCGGCATGGTGACCGCCGAGATCGCCAGCCCCGCCACGCTCGCACCCACGTACAGCGTGCGCCCCCACTCTCGCCCCTTGAGTATCGCGACGCCGGCCACGATACATGACACCGCGACGATCAATCCGACCAGAATCGTCACGCCGGGCCTCACGCGGTATTGGCTGAGCAACTCGATCGCCAGCGGATTACTCAGCAAAAGCGGCAAGTAGACGAGATTCCCCACATCCAGTACGACAAGAAGCCAGCCCAGGATAGTCAGCGAAGTCGGTCTTTTCATTGCGCCTTCTTCCGTAGTTACCGTCATCGAACGCTCCAGTTTCCGGTCAGTTACTTCCGGCCCTCAGGTTTCGCCCCTTGCACGAGGCCTGATTCACCGGGTATCGCACTGCCGGCGCATCGCCCGCATGCGGGTCGCGCTCCTTACGCGGCGGGCGATCCGAGCATCGCCGTTCAGTCCGGCTTCGGCAACGCCTTGTCGGATTCGCAGCGTTTCCACGGAACGCCTTTGCCGGAATCGACCCGTGTAATCCTGGCGCGCCGCGCGTCCGTTTCCACATTCAGGCAAGCGCATCCGACCCGCGTGTCGAAATGCCTGAACATGTAACGCCGATCGGTTACAGACGGCAGGTTCTCGAGTCCATCGGCATCCTTTCCGCCTTGCCGGTTCGGCGTCTTGATCGTCCAAGTCGCGTCCTTGTCGATGAGTTCGAGGTCGTTCGGGGCCGAACTGATGTAATACCCGCAGCGTTGCTCCGCATGCACGGTCACGCATGAGAGCAGCAGCATCGCGCCGATTGCGGCGCCGATAGTGGCGCCGCCGGAATGTCGATTCATCGTGAAAACCCCGATCGAAATGTGACGTGATGAATCCCGCTCGATACCGGCCCCGATCTTCGCGCCGCCACCGGTCCGCGTTCGTCGCACGCCTATCCGCGAGCTCTCGCGTGCGGCCACTGCCTACTTGCCCGTGACGGGATCGCAGCCCGGCAGCGTGAAGCCGCTGTCCTGCACGCCGGACAGTTTCGCGCCCGAGCACGCCAGCACCGTATGGGTGTACGAGAAATGAGTCGGCACGCATCTGTACGATTCGCCGAATTGCTGCTCGACACCCCGCGTCGCCATACCGACCGTTGCCTCGTACCGCACCGTATCGGCACCCGTCGACACGACACCGTTCGTATCGAGTGTCTTTCGGCGCGTTCCACCGTTCTCCATCGGAACGTCGCCATCCGTCGTGCCATTCACGTCGTCGGCGTGAACCTGCTGCAGGTAGGCACGGCAGGACTCGAAGCTGTCGAAGTCACGCGATGGCAGCGCGCGCGGCGGGATGTGGCCGCTCGCCGACACCTGCGTCGACACTGATGCGCCTGCGATCGACACCGCGAACGCCAGCACGCGAGCGCGTCGGCACGCGAGCGTCGCCGCGCCGTTACGCCGTTGCGACGAATCGGTCACGCCGCCACCTTCAAGGTGCGCCCGCATCAGTTCGCTCCCGAAGAAGGGAAATACTCGCCATCCAGCGACCCGCTGGTGCCGCAGTAAGGCGCGTGCCAATCCTGCACGTTCGACGGAGGTTGCGTCTCGACTTTCAGTAACGGCCCGTCGCGGCTTAGCCGCACCACCGCGCCTCCGTCGACCTTCACCACCAGCTTGCCGTCGACGATCGCGCCAATACCGCCGGCATCGCAAACCCATCGCCCCATGTCTGGTTCGACCGTGTTGACCGATACCTTGTAGGCGCCGTCCGCCGCATCCACGACGACAAGACCGCCGACACTGCCCCAACGACCGGAAAAACCCGCCGGTGCGCGAGCAGGGATACCTCGCAGGAATCGGGTCCGGCTTTCCATGTTCTCGCGCAATCCCTTCTCGTCGGCGCGGCTCGAAGCATCGTGAAACGCCTGGTCGCGCGCAACGAGATAAGCCTTCTGATCCTCAACGAGCTTCCGGCCGGCATCGCGATCGAGACGCTCACGCGCGACACGGTATGCGTCGGCCATTGCGCGATCGGCCCCCGTCAGCGCAGGACTCCCGCAAATCGCGGTCTCGACACTCGTCGACGCATGCGCGCAGTCGAACGACGGTGCCGCGGCCCGGGATACGACCGGCAACACGAGCGCGATACCGAGCAGACATCCCGCCCACCCGGTGACAACCTGCTTCCCCATACCACCCACCTCACTGGATTCATATGACAGCCGCGCCGAACGACGACGCGCCCACACGGCCTGCGAACCGGCGTCATGTTCGACATCCCGCTTGAATGACGCTTGATTCAAGCCCATCCTGCACACGCGCCGCCCGTTTCCACTCATGCATATATTCGACCCCATACACGAAGCGCATCGGCAAGCTTCGCCCCGCTCGCTCGAACCGACTTTCCGGAATCGCATACCGGCACTTCATAACGACGATCCGATGCCGTCAGCCTGTCACCGGGGCTTGCCCACGACCGTCAGAACGATCGAAAACGTATTGCTTGCGTCGGGTCCGAAATCCGAGCGGCGCGCATTGCCGATACTCACGCGTGACCGCTGCGAATCGACGAAGGAGCGATTCGAAAAGAAACGCTCGACGCTTGCCGGCGCACCGCTGTCGGCCGGCATCACGCCGGTACTCAGCACGAGGCGATTGATCCGGGCTTCGGCATTGGCGCTTTCCACCGTCCAGTGGCACGTTCCAAGGCCGAAATAGTCTTCGTCCTGCATCAGATCCGCGAACATCGTGCCCGTGTAGCGATTCCCGCCCACGCGCGTCAATTCGACGGGCACTGACCTCTCAAGGACCGGCGTCGCGCCGCTGCCTCTCAACACCCTGATGCAGCGGTCGTTCACGACCTGGTACAGCACATGGATACCGATCGAATCGAACGGCGCCGGAGCGTCCTTGACCGTCACCGTGATCTCGTACGGCCGACTCGGATGCGGATTCAGCCTGAAGGCGGGTTCGCGGCTCATGGCCGTGCGCGTGCACGCGGCCAGAATCAGCAGCGCAACGGCTACTCGCCAGCCATGCGGCGACGGTGTCCATCCGTCAACGCCGCTCGAACCTTTCATCGCCGCCATGAACCGCTCCGTCTGTTGTGATGCACAGATCGTCAGCACCCTCCCGTCGTCGACACGCGTCGCCCCGAGCGACGCGCCGACGCCCCGCTTCCGACTACCGGTGCAGTCACCGCGATTCGACGCGCGTCCTGACTAACGACGCAGCTCCGCCGGAACCGAACCCGAAGCCGCAACGAACCGGCCGTTCCGCAACTTCCACACCACGGCCTGCTGCGCGACTTTCCCACTGCGCCTGATCGAATAGACGACGCGGACCTGATCGGGTTGCGGCTGTCCGATCTCGACCTTGCCTTCGATCTGCGTCTCCTTCGCCGGGTCGTCCACGGCACCGCCGTCGCTATAGCTCGTCGGAATCGTGCCAAGTGACGCGATGCCGTCGCTCCGGAACACGAACAGCGCGACGGAGCCGTAGTCGTAACCCTGCCCGTTGCCATCGCCGGCGATCGTCATACCCTCGTCCGCGCCGTACCGAATCGCCGTGATTTTCCCGACGTTACCCATCCCGCTTCCACCATCCGCGAAATCGCGCCGGACCGTCACCAGCCGAAACGCCCCGTTCTCCGATCTCAGGAAATACGCCGACAGCCGGGCTTCGGTAACGGGATAGACTTCACCCGGCACCGAGCCCATGATCAGCACGCGCGCGTCCGGATACATGAGCGTTGCCACGGGAAAAATGCATGCGCGCGCCGGACCTTGCTCCGGCACATAGGCGGGATTCCGCCCGAAGATCATGGAAACGGCGTCACGCGTCGCGGCGTCTTTCTCCAGCGTATCCGTTGCGGACGCACAGAACGGCCGCGCGTCGCCGGCGTGCGCCAAGCCGGCATGCAAAAAGGCGACCGATACACATGCGGCGATCCACGCCTTCACTCCCGATCGCAATTCATTGATATTCAACGCATCCCCCGATGGACCATCGGTCCGCAATCGATCAACGGAAGTCAGCATGCCAAAAGACTTCGGTTTCCGCACCCGCCTCGCCATTCCTTAAATAAAATAACACTCCCCGTCGCGGATTCCGATACTCCCATGACCGAATTGCCCCGACTCGTCGCTACCCTCAAACGCCGGCTCAAGGCCGCGGGCCTCACCTACCGCGACGCCGCGCAAGCACTCGATCTGTCCGAGCCCAGCGTGAAACGCCTGCTGACGGACGGCAACCTGACCGTCGAACGGCTTTCCCAGTTTTGCGATCTCGTCGGACTGACGATGATCGAATTGCTGCAGGAGGCCGAGGCATCCCTTCCTTTGCTGCACACGTTGACCCACGAGCAGGAAGCACGGCTCGTCGCCGACGAAAAGCAGCTTCTGGTTACCGTTTGCGCGTTCAATCACTGGTCCGTTTCCGACATGGTTTCTCACTACCGGTTGACGGAAGCCGAGTGCATCAAGAACCTGCTCGCGCTCGACCGGATGGGCATCATCGAACTGAAGCCCGGCAACCGCATCCGGCTCCGGATTGCGCGGGATTTCGAATGGCTCGTGAACGGACCCATCCAGCAATTCTTCGTGCGCCAGGCGCTGCCCGACTTCATGGAAAGCCGGTTCGACATTCCCGACGAAGCGATGGGGTTCGTCCACGGCATGCTGACAAAGGCCGCCTACCAGCAATTGCAAACCGAGCTGCGTAAGTTGCGCACCCGATTTGCCGCATTGCACGATCAGTCGGCCAGCGCCCCTTTGCAGGAACGACGCGGCACCGCCCTCCTGCTGACCACCCGCGTCTGGGAGCCCGATGCGTTCCGGAAGCTCAAACGCGCTTCGCACGGGTAAGCGCCCGGACCGCTCCAACCCGCCGTGCTATTTTTTCGACACCCCGAACACACCCAGCTTTCTTTCAATTTCATTTCGCATGCCTTGAGACACACCCGCACGATGAAGCGCGGCGGGATTGAGCGGATCGCTCGCAAACGCACCCTGCACGACATCGTCGATCTTCAGACGACCCGCTTCATTCTTCAAGAAGAACAAGGAAACGTATCGATTGCGCGCGCAACCCCGAACGGCAACCACCGTGCCGTTGATACCATTCGAAACGTCATCGAATCGGTCTTTTCTTGCGCAATTGCCGCTGGATTCAGCATCAATCAGATAGTCCGTCTCGCCGTTCGTGACGTTATCGATGCCGGGGCTGCCGTTCGGCGTGGACACGATATCCGGATTCGCCGCCTCCTTCGCTTTCAAGTCATACCAGGCACGCAGGAAAGCGCGCGTGAAAAGACCGGCCTCCAGATCGGTCGGTGCGCGACTGGCGCCTCGCAACAGCTCGCTGGCGTCGTCGGCACGCCCTTCGTAACCAACAGCGAATTTCACGATCTCCGTCGCGCCGGCGCCTGCCGGCGGTACCGGTAACGCCGCATGCGCGGCAAGCGAAGGCGCGATCACGAGCATGGCCAGCCATGCTTCCTTCAAGAACATCACCGTCTCGCCCTCCCGATCCGCCGACTCATTCAGACAACCGGTACACACTCAACGGCGCGACCGGAACGCAAACGCCAAGCCAGCCGGGCGGCAATTCAGCGCCTCAGCCACAGCCCCATATGGTGGAACAACACCCACTGATCGTCATTCCGCTCGAGATAGACCCTGATCGTGTCGCCGGATTGCAGCGACAAGCGCAACGTGTTGGTCCCTCCCATCCAGTGCTTTGGCGTTTGCACGTTTTCCCGCGCCGTAAATTGAAGCCGCCGCTCGCCCGGCGGAAGCGCCCCTTTGTCGATCTGCTGCACTTCCATCGTGACCGTGTAGATGGCCGTCACGAGCCTGGGACGCGGGCGGAAGAAATCGACCAACGCATCGACGGCGGACCGCTCCACCGACTCCTCGTCCGGATATCGGACCTCGTCGTGCTCGACCACCGAATCCACATAGCCCGTTGCAATCAGATCGGCCTGACTCGCGAGCTGGTCGTCGCTCATCGGCGGCACTTCCGCGCGCACCGGCATCGCGAGCATCATCACCGTCGACGCGATTGCGATGCAGAACCTCGCTGCGATCAGGTTTCCGGCAAGCATGGAGCGCCTATGTTCGAAAAAGTGACGTGGTACGTGCCGCTTGGGTTGCGAGCGAAAACCTTGCATGCCGGAACGACCAAGAGCAATCGTCGCGGAAGCGGAAAACGCCTGCGGATTCCGATCTCTAGCAACATGACTCGAACGATCGTCGCTCCGCTCACGTCGAGCGAAGCGTATCCGGATATCGCGAAGAAATGCGAAGAATTTCCATGTCGCGGATGAATCTCCACCTTTTGTGGACGCAATTGAACATTCCGGATTCGTTGCCATGCGATAACGGAGTCCGACAACTCCAGCCGGTCGCCGGTACTGAACTGCCACATTCGTTCGTTGCACGATGCACCCGCCGCCAACCACGAGCCGTGCACCCCCGCCCGTCGTCCATCCCGTGTGCGATCCCTCGACCGGCTTTCGTCAGTACGACGCTTGTCCGGCAAGGCGACTGCACATCGCTGCGGCCGGATCCGCACGGGACGCCTGGCACGCCGTCTATTGGGTACGCACCGGAAAGCTGCAACCGGCGTAATACACATGGCGATCTGCATATCCGTTGCCATTACAGTGTTCACCGTTTTCTGAATTGCTTTGTCGAGGGTTGTATCGGCTCTCTTGCCTGAACTTCAGTGGTCCGGCGCGAGGAACGCACCCGGATCGCCGGGCGTTGTCACCATAGCCCGGAGCAGGAACGCAGGCCTGCCACCCTTGCACACTGGAGCGGTATTGCCCTTCGGCATGGGCACCCATGGCCCTTGCCAGCCATGCCAGTCCTTGCAGCCGTCGAATCCGTCGCATCGCGCGCATGACTGCACGCCCTCACGATCGCTTTCAGGACCAGGGCAAACTCTCCGTTACGCTCAGGAAAAAGAAAACCGATAGTGCCGACAGCGCCGCGACGAGACAGCCGAACGCAGAATTTCTTCTCCGCAACCTAAAAAACGCCACGACAAACAAGATCAGAAATACGACGAACCATATCGGCAAGAGTACGAACAGCAGCCCCGCACTGAGCACGAAGTGCCCCCCGCTCAACCTGGCCGGGTCGCCCAGCAGAAAAGTATCCGTTCCGACCGACGCCCATAGCGCCAGTTGACAACAGGCGATCAATGCAAGCGGAAAGTAGGCGACTTTTCCCGCGACGATCAGGAATCCGCCCTTTTTCTTGTCTTCCATTCCGAATCTCCTGGATCCGACTATTCGTTCTCGTTGTTCAACACCCTTGATGCGCAGGTGCGGCAACGGCCAGGTACGACTGCGTCGAACGTGCCGCCTGCAAGGTCCCGCCGCCGTGGTGTCGCGCGTGACAGCCTCTCGAGCGATCTCATCGCGCTGCCTTGAGCCATTGCACGAAGGTCGGGCCGTATTGCACCGGATCGGCATCGGCAGCGCTCACGGCTGGCCGCTGAGCATGGCGAAGGCCCATGACTTCGCGCGGCATGCAACCAAACCTGGCGCGAAAGACCCGACTGAAATACTTTTCATCGGCGAACCCGTGCTGCCAGGCAATGTCGGAGATGCGCGCTTTCGGCATGTCCGGATTCATCAGCACGTCATGGGCGCGATCCAGTCGCTGCCGCTGAATCTGTCGCATGATGCCGCCATCGCCCCGAAAGAGTTGATAGAGTTTAGCCCGGGAGACGCCGATAGCCTCGCCGATTTTCCCGGGAGTCAGATCCGCGCGCGCCATGTTCGCGTCGATGTATTGCCTGGCGCGACGGAACGACGCGAGGTCGCCCGCCGACCAGCCGTCGTTCCGCGTATCGCCCGGGCGCATCAGCCCGGCACGCAGAAGATTGTCGGTAGCACGCATGACATGAGGAATGTCGCCGGCACCCAGCTTTTCCATGTTGCGACGCAAGGTCAGCAGATGCTCCGCCAGGACCGCGCTCATCGCGGGATGGACGGCGACGCCGAGTCGATCCGGGCTCAACGAATGCAGCGTGTCGCGGCGAATCATCAATCCCACCACGTCGCCGGCGGTGGACATGCAGTCGAAAGGCCGGCTCATGTCGAAGAGGCAAAGGCGGCCTTCGTCCGCCGGGCTAGCTGTCAACTGCAGCCTCAGATAAAAATGATCGACACCGTCCGCGCGAATCTTCCGCTGCGTCCGGATCGCCCGATACGACGCGGCGTGATCGCGGCGCAGCCACTGATGCCACAGGAGCACAAACGGTCCAAATCGCATCGCGCGGAATTCGGCGTCGAAAGGCATGATCGCATCGGCCGACAACTCGTAGTCGCAGGTCGAGATTGCCGCGGCCCATGCGTTGAATCGCCGGTTTTCCGGCGTATCGATCGTCGTGAATCGGTAGGTATCGGCGTCCGAACGGGAAGACATCGCAGGTCACCGATATTCCGCGCCGGCCTGAACCGTACGCATGTTGAAAAAGTCGTCCCTCGTCGATGCATCGCCGTCGCGCATGCCGGGCGGATGACAGCGAGAAGCCGTTACCGGCGACGCTACTGGTTTCATGAGGTTCCTCGATTTTCAATCGCGGGCGCCGACTTCCCGCTGCCTGCCCATATCCCGCCAAGTCGCTCGAAGCGTTCGACGGTTCCGATTGCGGCGCGACAATGAATTCGCGATTCTTTGCCCACTCGTTCCGGATCACGCGAACCGTGTGGCAATTGCCTTCTTCGTCGTGCGTGCACTCTGCGCCATGCATCGGCGAAAGGCACGCACAACGGGCCGGAAGATCGCCGGAAATGCTTTCCGGCATCAAATTCCAATACTTTTCATCGACGCTTTCCGCGCGCCGGGAGGGCCCTGTCGGCCCGGCACCTGACTACCAATTTGCGAGGCCGGACAAACCTCGAGACGCATGGAGAACGCACCTGCGACGACCGGGAATCGTCGTTGCAGACAATGCGTCGTGCTCGTCAGGTTTCAGGTGGCCCGCCTCGGAATAGCCGGAATAGCCGGAATTGCACGGCATCGTCGCGCCTGTAGAACTGCGGGGATCGACACGCTGGGCGCGGGACGAGGTGCCTGCAAAGGCCGTCGCCACGACGCGAGGAAGAATCAAGGAACGCCCCGCATTGTCATGGCGTCTCGACAAGGAGCGGGGGGCGGCTACCCCTCGGCGCGGAGTCTGAAGAACTATTGAACGCGTTCCGGAAGGCTGCCGCCCAAACAATAGACGTGGCAATCCGGATAGCCGTGAGCCGTGCATGCAGCCGTGCTCTTCTGTATCGCCTTATCCAATTCCTGATCGGAGTTGTTGGCAAAAAACTTTCCGCCGTCCCCTATGACCATGGACCCGCATCCGTTTCGGTAAACGGATTGAACAACACATGAGGCTCCATGCCGAGCATGGCACCTGGCCAATGCCGGGCGAGTGGCTTCACCCTGGCTGACCGCATTCTCGACTGCCCCCAGACTGCCGCTGGGTCCATCGGTCGCCTGGGCACGCCAATGGTCATTCCAGCGAACCGCCGGGCCTTCGACTGGACCGGACACCTGGCCGCCCGGTCCGGAACCGCCCGAACCCGGAGCAGGTCCGCAACTCTGAAATCGCTGCCGCTGTACGGAATCATGCCTGATGGACAGCCTCCTTCGGCACGCGCGCCGGTGCTGAACGCCACTCCGATCCCCGCACCAGCAGCCAGCTCACGATGCGGATCTTCTTCATTACGCTCTCGAATTGATTGAACGCGAACAGGGACGCCACACCGGAGTCATGGACACGGCAATTCGGAGGCACCGCCTCCGGTGCGGGCCGCCATGGCTTTGGGGATGGCTTCAGCTACCGTTGCTGCGGCGCGCCAATGCACCCCGATCCGGCTGCCGGGCAATCGGCTCAACACGGTACCTGCCCGACCCACCCGTTCCCGTTGACGATGCATGTCCGCGACGGCCCGGGCGGCGGAGACTCGCAACGTCCGCCTATGCAACCCGGGTCCGTTCGCCCCGCGAATGGCGAACCGGTATCTTGCCCGGCCATACCCGGATGCCTGGCAAACCAGGCATTCAGGAAGCGCTTGTCGACCTCGGCCTTCCGGGCTTCAAGCTCGTCCCATCGTCTTTTCCAGTCTCGCGCCCTGGTCTTGTCACCGGAAGCCAGAACGGATTTAACCTCCACCAGCAATTGCCGCTTTTCCTGATCGAATTGGATATCTTCCTTGGGAACAAGATCTTTCGCGACCGAATCCCGATCCCCTTCGGTGATCTTGTCCATCGCCGCGATCGCCGCATCTATCTGGGCCGGCGTCGAGACAGGCGCCTTCCCGTTGGCAGCTTGAGATTTCGCGGGTTGAGCCGCCCAGGGCTGCCCCGTTGCTACACAGCCGGCAAGACCGGCCGCTGCAAGAATCAGCCCCATGGCCACGATCGAGGTACGCATCGAATTCCCCTGTGAAAATTATCGATTCCCATCCCGGTCATGCGACATACGCGGCGCATCGGGCGCGAGACGGGATGTCCTCTCGACCGGAAAATTTATTACGCATTGCTTTCATTTCCACACCCGACACGTGCGCTATTTTCTGAGCCTGAGCTATACCGACATTTTCCCGCGATCTTCAAGTCCTTGAAAAACGTCGGACCCGACACTCGCGATGCAGTCATCTACGGCTGAAATAGTTCTCGTCACCCAAGCCGCAACACCGGACGCATCTGGACGATGCGCTCTTTCGGTATATCCGGGTCAGTCAACACATCATGAGCACCATTCAGCCACTGTCGCCGGATCTGCCGCAAGATGCCGCCATTGCCCTGAAAGAGTTGTTCCGGAGCGCTTGATCGCTCATGCAATCCGCGTGTTCAGCACGGCGCCTGCCCGACCCACCCGATCCCATTGACGGTACATGTCCGCGGTTCAGCCGGAGGGGGCGTCCACTGGCAATGTCCACCGATGCAGCCCGGGTCCGTGCGTCCGGCGAACGGCGAGCCGGTATCTTGCGAGGCCATACCCGGATGCCGCCTGAACCAGTCGTAGGTAAAGCGCTTTTCGGCCTGATTCCGTCGCGCCGCGAGCGCGTTGTATTTCGCTCGCCAATCGCGCGCCTTGTCCTTGTCACGCGAGATCACGATGGGCCTGGCTTCGATCAGCAATTGGCGCATTTCGCGATCGATCTCCAGGTCTTCCTTGGGAGCGAAATCCCGCGCAATCCTGTCACGGTCATCCGCGGTGATCTTGTCGATCGCTTCGATTGCCTTGTCTACTTCTTCTAGCGTCGGTGGCGCCTTGGCCGCGGCAGGCGCGGCGGGCTGAGTGAGCGCCGGTTGAGCCACCCAAGGCTGTCGCGGCGCAACACAGCCGGCAACGCCAACCCCTGCCAGAATCAGCCCGGCGGCCATGATCGATGTGCGCATCAATTTCCCCTGCGAAAAATATCGAGTTCCGTCTCTGTCATACGACCTGCACAAGACAGCGAGCGCGGAACCGTCAGTGTCCAGTCGTGCGACTTCCGTCCGGACGCGTCACCGTTGCTTGCGCGTTCGCCACGCGCGTCGTCGTCAGATCCCGAACGACACGGGCATGTCTCCATCGGCCTTGAGCCATTGAACAAACGTCGGACCGGATATGTCAATTACAGACGCGCGTGGTTGAAATTGCACGGTGCGTCGACGCGCCATGGCTTCCCGTGGCGTGCAACCGAACGTCGCCCGGAAAATCCGGCTGAAGTATTTTTCGTCAACGAAACCATGACGCCGGGCCACCTGAACAATACGCTCTTTCGGCAGATCCGGATCCGTCAGCACGTCATACGCACGAGACAGTCGCCGCCGCTGAATCTGGCGCATGATGCCGCCACTGCCCTGCAAAAGCTTGTATAGCCTGGAGCGCGAGATACCGATAGCGTCGCTGATCTTCTCGGGCGTCAAATCGGCCCGTGGCAGGTTCGCGTCAATGAATTGCCTTGCACGACGAATCAACGCGAAATCAACCTCGGAAAGGCCATCGGGCAGCACCTCGCCGGGTCGCGTCAACCCTGCACGCAGAAGCGTATTGGTGGCCCGCACGATGTACGGGATATCGCCAACGCCCAGCTTTTCCATGTTGCCTCGCAGGGTAAGCAAATGCTCGGTGAGAATGGCACCCATGGTCGGATTGACGATGTCGCCGCGTCGATTCGGATCCAGGTCCTGGAGCATATCGCGGCGAACCAGCAAGCCGATGGCATCGCCCGCCGTCACGACACAATCAAACGGCAGACTCATGTCACATACATAAAGCGCCCCACCCTCGGCATGAACCCGCCTGGATCCGAACTCGCCCACCGCGCTGCCCGTCAACTGACACATCACGTGAAAGTAATCGAGGCCATCGGCCACGATCTTCCGAGCGCTTCGCACGGCGCGGTAAGACACGGGATGCTCCGTTCGCACCCAGCGCTGCGATGTCAGCACGAAGGGCCCGAAACGCATCGCATGAAATTCGGCATCGAAAGGCACCGTTGCGTCGGTGGGCGAGTCGCAATCGCAGAGCGACAGCGCCGCAGCCCATGCGTCGAAGCGTTCGCTTTCCGGCACGCCCAGCGTGGTGAACCGATAGGTATCCAGCGGGAAATCCGCAACCATCGTGGATCACCGATACCGGAAGCCGGCGCCGACGCGACGATCGCCCACGCAACGACGACAGGCACGACCGGCTCGTGCCGCCGATATCTGTCTTGCCGGGCACATCGCATGCGTCGACTCGATCAATCCGCCGATAAGCATTCCCGGTCCCTGCCGATCGGGTAGGCGATCGGCGTCATGCCCGGCACGATGAAAACCGTGCAGCCGAAACGCCTTCCCTTGCCGGCGGTCGCGTCGTACCCGACGTTCCTTCCGCCCGACATCCCGGTCGGTCCATCCTGCGCGTTGCCAAGCATGACGTCGTCGGACGATCCCGACCCCAACGTCCGCGCCGTCGACTTCTCGACGCAAGCCATGTCGATCTGCGTGGATCCGCGCGCCGACAAGACGAGGGGCATTCCGTGTCGGCTGCAACGCCTTCCGCATGGTCATGTTCTATCAACTTCCCGAGGTTTCATGCCCTCACACGCGCCGCAACACGCCAGCATGTCGCGGCGACCTCTCCATTACCCGGGTTCGTCTTACTGCACGTCGCCGAACCAGTCCTTGACCGTGCCGTTGCTGCTGTTGAATTCGAACTGCATCGTCTTGGCCTTGGTCGGCCCCGACGTTGCATCCACCATCTGTCCGGCGTTGGTCGCCTGGGCGAGAAGCCCCGCACCGGGGATGAAGCCCGCGGCCATGCCCGCCATCGACAGCAACCGGTTTCCCTGCCCCGGCATATGGACGTTGGAGTACACCCACATGTCCTTGCCCAGTTGAGGGAAGCTCTTTTTCTGGAAGGGGTCGCCGAACATCTGCGCGACGTCGCTTTCGGTGGTCTTGCCCGGAATGACATGGGCCTTGAGATAAGCGCTGTCGAATGGCGACGGACGACTGGCATCATCGCCCCCCATACCTGAACAGGCGGACATCCCGACACAGAGTCCGATACACACGATTTTGCGAAGCATGCTGAATTCCTGAAAGATAGGTGTTGCGACATGCGAACCGAAGAACGCGCCGTACAAGCAAACAGCCGTTCGGACGATGAGGACCAGGCCGCCGCCCCCAAGGGCGTAGCAGCCAGCCTCACGTACTCGGTGGCGGACTCACGATCCGGGGGTAAGGAAGCTCGTCTGCACCTCACTGACCGTCACCCCCTGCTCCATGACGTCAAGGACATACAGCAGCGCGAGATTGCCGGCCGAGTTGCCTGCCAGGGCTGCCGCAAACGCGCCCTGCGGATCTTTGCCGAACAGCGTCGGCGTGCTCCAGGCATTGTTCACGTAGCGGCTCGCAAAGATATGCGTCGAACCCGGTGTGCCCACATCGCTCCACGCCACCGTGGCATTCCCGGCATCGTCGAGGGCAAGTTGCGGCGGATGGTTTTCGCCGAGGTCCGGTTTCGTCGACAGCGCCTGCGCCGTGCCCCCGCCCGAAGACGACGGCCCCGAAAGCGACGAGGCGGAACCGCTCCCCGTCGAAGCATCATCGCCGCCACACGCAGTGAGCGCGAGACAGGTAGCCATCGCCATCCATGCAATGGGTTTCATAAGCGTCCCTTTTTTATTCAATCTCCAGCCGGCGCGGCCGTGCTCTCCAGACTTGCAAGCATGCTGTATCGCGTGCCTGGATCATCCATCGCGGCGCCTCGCTCAACCGCCTGGAATCGACAGACGCCGAACACTCACCACATTGCATGGTCACCTCGACAGCTAATCAGTATTCCTGCATTAAATTTCCGGTCATCGCTCGACATGATTCTTCGCGTCTCGCCATCGCCGTCCGAATCCCATCGGCGATGTATGGAGCGAGGCAAGCCGCGCTCCCGTTTTCAGGCACGAGATTACCGACGACGGGGATACTTGTCGCCTCTCATTTGGGAGAGATTTCCTCTTCCGGCGGTCGAAACAACGCCACGCTTCGCGCCACGAGCACTGCCACTTCAGCCTGTCGATTCGTGCCGGTCTTGAACAGGATTCGCTTCAGATGGGATCGGACCGTGCCCATGCCAATACCCTTGCGTCGGGCAATCTCATCCAGCGAAAGCCCCGTCCCGAGGTCGGCGGCAATGGCTGCTTCGGTCGGGGTAAAGCCGAACAACTCTCGCAAATGGCACACGCTCGCTGTCGGATATTCCGGGTCGCGCAGCAAAACGAGCGCCAGCGGCGTGGCCGTCCTGATCAGGCCGCTCGGCCTCAACGGACTGACGCTCAGCGTCAGGGGCAAACGACCGGTGCGTGGAACCTTCAACGTCCGGCCCAGCGGTTTCGCCCGGCCGGACGCCGTCGACACCGAGGACCGGATCAACTGCACAAGCCGCTCGTGCAACGCACTATCGTCAAGGCGTACGCGTCCTGCCAGACCATGAATTGCCTGGCTCGCGCGAAGCAGATACTCCGCCATCGCGTTCGCGTACAGCACATGACACGATTGATTCGTGACCAGCACGCCCGTATCGACGCGGTTCAGCGCTTCCAGCGCGGCTTCGTGCCGGACGGTGGACAAGCGTTGGCTCAACTGGAAAGCGCGCTGGATATGCGGAAGGAGAAACGCTGCCCTCCGGCGGTCCCTGGCGCCGAAGTGGCGCGCCGATTTCGGGCGGTGAATACCCAGCACCCCAAGCGCACCGTCACCGACCGGAAACAGCGTGCCGACGACATGATGGATGTCGAGTTCACACAGCCACTCCTGATAGAAACCGCTTTCGCGCTGCTCGCGCGGCGTAACGAGATCGCGATCCGTAAAGATGGTCTCAACGCTGCGCGCCACCGCGCGATTGACCCAAAGATCGTTCTGGTGCCAGTGGTTTGCCCAATCCAGGCGTGCCGGTGGTATCTGCAGATTATCGGTGCACTCGAGCAATTGCACGCTCGCACCGTCATGGAGCTTCAGAACGGCACTATTCGCGTTGAACGTCGCTGCGATCGTCGAGGCCATCCCTGCCCATCGACTACCGTCAAGCGAGGCGTCGTAAAGCCGGCCGACCAGGGCGGACAGACCGTTATCGAGGAATGTCATACCCGCTTCCCCATTCCGTGGGTTTCCGGTCCGCCGGGCCGGGCAACACAATCGCCGGCAAAAGCGACATGCCGTCATGCCCACCGCAAGCTGGACCTTTCATTGTCAAATAACGCGCGACAGGTTAATGCTTGCCACGCTTTTCAAAACATCTCCCATCCAGGAGATACCGCTGCCGACACTCCAAGGCACCAGGCCTATAATTTTTAAATACCCAAATTCGAATTCATTTAATCTCGTCACTTCATTTCATCTAAAATCCACGCTTTTTATTCATGCTCCGACGTATGCCACGACCGTGCTCGCGGCCCGCCAGCGCGGGAGAAGGCGCCAGGGAGTCGATTTTAGAGGCAGAGATGACACCGGAAGCATCTTAATCCATACTGTTTCAATTGAAGGTAGCGTAGCGTCTACACTTGGTGGACACGCGTTTTAATAAACACGAATTAGCTACTGAACGATAAATTTTTTACGTACCCACTGACGATTGACGCCCGGGCGGTCATGATTTTTACAACACAGAAAGGTAAACCTTTCAGCGACGGGTCACGACTTGGGGAGCAATCGCACCGCCCGTCGCGCCCAACGCCGTGTCGGGCGCATTAACCAATCAGTCATCCGAAAGTAACGCCGTGCAGTTGGCTGTGCCGGATTGCCGCGACGGGTGTGGGGCCGACTGCAAAGTCGAACTAACTTATTGCAATCATCGTGCCGCCATGGTTTTCGCTTTCTTCACCAGGCATGCTATCGTGGCAAGACCCTGCTGGCGCCTCGTCGGATGACCACCGGCCTGCGGCGCCGGCAGTATCGCTACCGCGGATGAACTGACTGGCCGCACGATGCCGCGCGAGCATGTTGGCTTGTCTGCCAACGATCTTGACTTCCTATGCCAAGCGACCCATCGCGTCCGCATGTCGAACGATTTTCGACGTCCGATGCCCCGCCTGACGAGCAATTCGAAGCATGGGCGGTGGAAGTGCCGTTCTTCGATTTTTCTCCGGACGGGAGCGCACGTGCTGCGTTCGACCTGCACTGCCAGCATGTCTCGTTCGGACCGTTCGTCCTCGAAAATCGCGTCTGGAAAGGAAAAGGCGGGCCGGCTGCGGCAAGCTTCGGCGCCGCTCGAACCCCGCGCCATGTCCGTGCGGACTATCACGACTATTACTGCTTCAACCTGCAAGTCAGCGGATCGCTCAGCCTTCGCACCCGATCCGTCTCGCAGATCAAGCGGGCCGCCGACTTGTACCTGCTCGACTACGGACGACCGTTCGAGTACATCGCCACCAGCGGCCACGAGATTTCCCTCGCGGTGCCGCGCTCACTGCTACCTCCGAAGGTAGAGCGGCTACACGGGTATTCGCTATCCCAAGGGTCGGTCGCCCTGCTACGGGACCACCTGCTTTCGCTTCGCGAAAACCTGCCCGGACTGAGCGCGGCCGAGCTTCCCTACATTGCCGATGCAACGACGCAACTGCTTCTGGCCTGCGTGCAGAATGCGTCCGACGGGCTCCCGGAATCCCCTCACGTCGTCGACGAACTGCTTGCCCGGCGCATACGTCACTACATCGACATGCATTTGCTCGAGGCCGACCTGACGCCCGATCGTATCTGCCGGGAAGCGGGAATATCACGTGCCAAGCTGTATCAGCTTTTCACCCCTTCCGGCGGCGTCATGCGCGAGATCCGTCAGCGTCGGCTCCATCTGGCTCATCAGGTGCTTTCGAGCGGCCAGCGGAGCAGCGAGAAAATCCGGACTATCGCACGACGCTTCGGCTTCATCGACGAGAAATACTTCAGCCGGATTTTCAAGACACGATACGGCTACGCCCCTAGCGAAGCGTTCGACCAGACACGGCAAGATCGGCGATAGCCGGGGCGCGACGCTTGTCGGTCGAAGAACGCTCAACGTGCCACCGAGCGCAGGGTCGACAAAGTGAACAGGGCCGGTTTGCGGAATGCGGTCAACAAGCGCGGCCCCTCCTCGGCGACGGCGAACGCGTCATGGCGCCGCTCGCGGCATAGACCACCGTCCGACACGGAAGCACCTCGCAAACGCACCCGATAATCACAAGACCGGGACCAACCATCTGGTTGGCCCCAATCTGGGATGGACGCTGCAGGTGTCAGCGCGCCCGATCGTT
Source organism: Burkholderia paludis (assembly GCF_000732615.1). GTDB lineage: Bacteria > Pseudomonadota > Gammaproteobacteria > Burkholderiales > Burkholderiaceae > Burkholderia > Burkholderia paludis. The sequence continues at coordinate 112,302 of NZ_JPGL01000015.1, read as the reverse complement.
ACGTATCGCCGCCCTCAGGACATATCCGGCGATCCGCGGATTCTCCTTGATTCGCCGGATGCTGTAGCCATACCAGTCGCGACCGTACGGCACATAGACACGCACATTGAATCCTTCGGCAAGCAGCGCATCGCGCGCCGGCTCGCATACGCCCAGCAACATCTGGAATTCGAACCGGGACCGGTCGATCCGCTCGCGTTTCAGCCAGGTGGTCAGCATATCGATCAATTGCGCATCGTGGGTCGCGATACCCACGAACGATCCCGCCTGTATCGCACTCGATACGTGTCGGGCGAAGTGCGCATTGATTGCCGCGCGATCCCTCGATGCACCGTCGACGAGATGCTCGTCTGCTTCCGCATAGATGCCCTTGCAGATGCGCATGCGGCTCTTGCGCGCCAGCAGTGGAACGATGTCGTCGTGTGTGCGCGTCAAGTACGCTTGCAGTGCGATTCCGATTGCATATTCGTCGGCTTCGAGCTTTGCGAACGCATCGAGCGTTTTCCGGGTGCAACCGATGTCTTCCATATCGATGCATGCACCGAGCCCGTGTTCTGCCGCCGATCGCAGTATCGCCGCGACTCTCGCCATACAGGCGTCTTCGTCGAGATGCAGCCCCAGCGCAGTCAATTTGATCGACAGTTCGGCCGGTTCATTTGCCATGCCGAGCGTCTCGACGAGATCGAGATAGTCGCGGGTCATCGACTCCGCCTGATCGGACGATATCGCACTCTCGCCCAGCACATCGACGGTTGTCCGGAAGCCGGCTGCGTGGAGCGCCTGGACGCGCGCAAGCGCATCGCGAAGCGTCTCGCCGGCGATATATCGACGGGAAATCCTGCGGATCAGCGAACGGGGAACGAGCGGGATGGCGCGAGCCGCCATCGCGTTGAGAATACGCATGTTGTGGTCTCTTGAAAAACGCAGTCGCACGAATCCGAATGAGGTCAGTCGATTCGAGCGACATCGCCGGACTGCCATTCCAAGCAGATCCGGAACGAATGCCAGGGCGGATGCAACCATTGCATCGCCAGTGGCGTTCAATGCGTTTTCGAGGGAGGCCAGGCAGCTGCGTACATTGTGCGAGGAGAGTCTTTTGCAGTTCGCTACGGGTGAGTGACTGCCTGCGTCGGTATGTCAGTCAGGCCTCGCGGATCGTAGCACGAGCCAATGAACGGCGGTCGTGAGCCGATGCGGAATGTGTCCGGCTCGTGACCGTGAACAGCCGGCGGCGGATTCAACCGCTCGATGTCTTGAAGCGATCGGTCCTCGCTCGACGTTTTGAGCATTCGCTCATCCAGCTGCCAGGCCTTGGGCCGGGCTGCCGATCACTTGCTCGACCAGCCAGCGCCGGGCAATGTCCGTGCATCGCGCTGGCCGCTCAAGCGTCGGAAAGTGTCCGCACCCCTCCAGCAACTCGAATCGCGCATGCGGCATGAGCCTGGCGACACGCCGACCGACTTCCGCCGGAACGAAGCGATCCGCTGCTCCCCAGATGAGAAGCGTTGGAGTCGTGCTCGTTGCCAGCGTCGACCAATGGTCCGAGCGGGTCGATGTCGCATCGGATTGTCGTGCAAACATCTCGGCCCCGGCATCACGAGCCATCTGAACGAACGCGGCTCTCGAGCCGACGTCGTCAGGGGGAATCGCGTTCTCGGCGAATTCCGCGAGCACTTGCTCATGCTCTCCTGTCCGGATCCTTCGGCTGGTGGCGCGAGCGACATCCGGGTACGGATGGACTCCCGGCTGACAGTTCATCAACCAGAGCCCACGCACGCGTTCGGGCGCGCGCGCGAAGACTTCCATCGCGACACTGCCCCCGTAGGCCGTGCCTGCGATGATGAACGGCCCGTCGATGGAAGCCAGCAGCCTCTCGGCACTTTCGGCGAGCGTGGGACAGGCCAGTATCCGAACTGACGGTGCGACCAGATCGCTCAACCCTTCGAGTTGATCGGCGTACATGCGTCCGTCGCATGGCATTGCAGGCAAAAAGACGAGCGGTAAAGGCATTGCACCTTGTGAGGACAGGTGGCGGGCTTCGGAAGCGATTTCGCAACCTCGCACAGCAAGGCGGCGACGTCCTGCGGATTGTCGAGGATTTCAACCGGATCGTCGACTGACCACTATCGGCTGCGGATTCAACCCGTCGATGCGACAAGCTTCAAGCTGCGCGGAGGCCGGGGGGCTGCAGACGGACCTGCCCTACAGCCAGTCAATTGCACCCAAACCGGTCGCTGGATCTGGCAAACCGAATCCGGGCAAGGCTCCCGGTTGCAGCGTCAGTCAAAATCGATCCTCAATGCGCTCTCTTCCCCATATTGCAGCTTCAAATCGACCAGGACCGCCTTTGAGAGCGCGGTTGCCAACGCGACCTTCAATTCCGGCGTAACGCCATTGAGATGAAAAGAAAATTCCCATCCCGGCGACACATCGATCCACGACACGAATAGGTCATCATCGCCGGACCGCCAAAACTGCACGTTCTTCACCACGCCTGCCGATGCCTCGTCAACGATCCCGGCTCGGGATACCGCGCTCTGCTGGCCGTCGTCGCTCCAGTGTGTGACCCGTCCGCTGTCAGGATTGACGAGCAGAAATCCAAGAGACTGAAGCAGCGTCTCGACAAAGCAAAAAGCATCCGGGAATGAACCCTTCAGCACCAGGATCAAGATTGGTTTCGCCATCGTGCTTGCCGCCCCGGGTGTCGGCCCGCGGCCGCTGTCGTTCGTGAAAGTGCGGCCGATTGTCGAAGATTTCGACGACGATGTCGAACGCCACGCTCGGCCGATTCCGGGCGGCGAAACGGTGAAGCGGCAAAGTCAGGCGCGACTCGTCTATCGCAACACAACAGGCGAACACCCGCGCAGCGACACACAAGCCAACCGCCAGGCAGTCACTCGCTCGTACTGAGCGCCGACATAGACTCTTCCACTGGCGACTTCCTGGGGCCCGACGCGGCCATGTCGATCTCGGCAAACAGTATCGCGATGTCCGTGATGCGCCGCGTGCCGGTCTTCTGCAGGATCGATTTGATCTGACTGCGGACGGTACTGATTTGCACGCCTTTCCGTACCGCATATTCGCCCGGCGTCAGCCCCGCGGCGATCGCTGCTGCAACAGCCATTTCGGCGCCCGACAGGGCAAATGACCGCGCGGCCGACGACGGCCATTCCGTCTTGCGGAACGGCCGGCGCAAGAGAACCATTGCCAGCGGCTGCGGCGAACCGAGCCCGGTCGCCACCTGCGGTTTCAGCGGCACGACACTGACCTCGATGACCAGCCCGTCGCGCTCCTGGCGCACGTAAAGCGCGGTGGCGTCCGTCTCGGGCACCGTCAGGCAGGCGCGCCGGACCCTGTGCGCCAGTTGTTGCGCAAGCCCGAGCCCGTCGAGGGTCAGGCGATTCATCTGAACATTCACCGCGGTGGACTCGCGCAGCACGGCTTCCGCTGCGCGATTGAGATAGCGGACATTGAGTTCCGCGTCGACAACGATGGCGGCGCGAGGAAGCGCGTCGAGCGCGGCACTGGTCATCAGTGCTTGATCCGCCGTACTGGCGGCCAGGTTTCGCACGCGAAAGACATTGGGCAAGTGGCTCAGCACCCGTTGAAGCTCGCCGACAGTCGTCTCGTCGTAAGGGCGATGGCCCACCGGACGATGGACCGCAAGGATCAGGCGCTGATCGCCCTCCAGGAGCGTGCCGCCGCAGGAATAGCGAAGCCCCTCGCGCACGTAGAAGTCCTGGTAGTACTCGCTGCGCTGGACCGCGCTGTCGGGTACATAGCGATGCATCGGATACATTCTTCCGCCCGGCTTGGCGAGCAGCACGCCGCGCGCCAGATCGAGACTGTGGTAATGCTCCGCATAAGCCTGCGCCCAGTTCGAGCCGTATCCCGTGAAGCGATATTCCAGAAAGCTTCCCGAAAGCGCGTCGTGCACAAAACAGTTCGCAGCCCGTGCATCGGCCAGCGCAGTCAATGCATCGAGGGCTGAATCCCATTGGTTCGGATCGACCGCGGCGGTGTAAAGCGCTGCTATCGCCTCATCTGCTGTACGTTTCATTGCCGTGGCTTCCCCGCCGCCTGTCGTATAGCCAACCCGCTGTCGCCTCGCCTGGGCATCGAGCCCGACGATTTTCCCCAATATTGTGGATGCTTCACTTACAGCGTCAAGCTAATCTTGCTCGTGAAACCGTACCGGGCGGTTAACACGGCGCAGCGGCAACCGGAAGTCGGCAAACCGCCATCGCTTCAAGCTCGGGGAAAACACACAGGCAGCTTACGAAATGATTTTGTAATAGCCGGGAATGTGGAGCATTTTCGTTCGGTTGACTGACTGATCGTTTCCGATGGACGTCAGTCCAGAAACGTCGATAAGAAGTACTAACCATACAGGCAACCTGATCGAGCGGCGACGACTCCGAACGGCATGGGCGAGCCCGCTGCAATCGCAACGTATGGCCAGGGATCGCGAAACGCCGGACCGAACACGGCAGCGGGCCCGGCAAGGAGAGTTGGAACATCGAACACGCACGTTCACGGGGCCACGATTTTTTGTCGCTTGCCCGATCGCTTCGACCGACGTGCCGAGAGTCGCGAAGCATTTCCTAAACTCGGTTGCTCGTGTGTCTGCCGGGATCGACGCAGGCTATCGAGTGGTTTTCTTTGAATTGACCACCAGGGGAATCAGCATGGAATTTGCTCATATCACGCCGAGCCGGGGACGCCTCACAGTGCTCGCGTCGGCCGCATTGTGGCTTGCCGCATGCGGTGGAGGGACCGACAGCGGACCGCAAGGCGGCTCCGCGCTGGCTGCTCCGCCGGCGATCCAGGGAACGGTCGCGAGCGGCAACCCCGTCGCGAATGCCGTGGTCACCGCCACCGATGTCAACGGCAAGACCGCCACCGCCACCGCGGACACGAACGGCAATTTCACGCTGGTCACGAGTGCGCTCACCGCACCGGTTGCGCTGGTGGCCACCGATCCGTCTGCCCAGGTCAGCCCGATGGTGTCGGTACTGGCGAGCTTGCCGACAGCCGGCCAGACCGCCACCTCGAACGTCACCACGCTCACCACGGCACTGAGTGCCCTGCTGACGTCCGACGGCAACCCGCTGGATTTCGTCACGCCCGGCGCCGCGACGACACTGAACGCGGTAACGGGCGCGAGCGTGACCGCGGCCACCGGTACGCTCGACACCTATCTGTCCAATCTGCTGGCGGCAACGGGCCTGCCTGCGAACTTCGATCCGGTCGGCACCCCCTTCACCGCGAATCACTCGGGCGCGGATGCGCTGATCGACATGGTCAGTGTCGTGCCGGAAGGCGCGGTAACCTACCTGGTCTACAAGACACCGACCAGCGCAGCGTCGCAGAAGGCGGCTTACCTCACGCTGAACAATACGTCGACGGCGGCCAACGTACCGGTCGCGCCGACGGTCAGCTCGGGCACGGTCGCGGCGCTCGTGTCGTTGCAGACCTACCTCGGCACGCTCCCTGCCGCACTGCAATCGTGCGGCGCGGCAGGCGGAACCGGCGCGGCATGCAGCGGCCTGATCGACGCGAGTTACCTGGAGAATGGTTTCACGAACATCACGCAGTACAACACCGACCTCAGCTCGTCCAGCCTGAACCTCAACGGCTCGGTACCGGTTGTCGTCTCCGTCAACAGTGCGGGAACCAGCGCATTGATCGGTATTCCTTATGGATTATCGAGCGCATCCGGGAGTAACGGGCAATACACGCTCTATACGACCGTACAGCAGACGCCGTCGGGAACCTGGGACATCATCGGCAATCAGCTTCCCTACAACCTGTCGGTGTCGACGCGGACCACTTACCGGAATTTCCTCGACACCTATACCGACCCGGCAACCGGCAACCCCGATGTCCCGTTCTTCGATGCGGGCGTGAATCTGTCGGTCGGGAGTCTGGGTACGGGGCATTCGGGTGCCAATATCAGTTTCGTCAATGTCACGGGGCCCGGCTTGCCCGGCGGAACGACCTGCAATCCGGCCGCGACGTCGGCATCGAGCCCGTGCGGCTTGTGGCTCGCGAAAGACAGCAGCGGCGACATGAATCTGCTGAGCACGGCGCCGTCTACCGCGCTGACCCGTCCGCCCACCTCCGGCATCAGCGGAACGAGCGAGTACCGCTGGTCGTGGGCGCCTTCGTCATATACGCCGCCCGCGTCGGTGGGATACTGGATCTCCGGCGGCACGCCGATCAATCTGTCGACCCTCCCGCCGCAGGCGGTCTACCAGTTCACCCTGTACAACTCGAGCGGCACGTCACTCGGCACCTACAGCGTGACCAATCCCAACAGCTTCGCGGATGCCACGCTCGGCCAGAACGCCTACAACGCGGGGTATTTCCCGGTGCTCGGCAGCGACGTCACGGCGACTTTCCTGACGGCAACGGGATCGCTGGCCGGCCAGCAAACCTCGATGTCCGTGGACTTCACGCCGCCGCCCGCGAATTCGCCGCTGACCACCACCGGCGTCTTCATCCAGTCCCGTGACAACAACAATTGCGATGTCGAATCGTCGAACGTTCCCGTCTTGCCGGGCGTCACGTCGGCCACCGTGACCGCGCCGGCCGCGAAATGCGGGAATGGCACCGCCATGGCGTTCTGGGCGATCAATAGCACGGCCGATCCCGCGTTCCGTATCGTTCAACTCAAAAGCAAGAACGCATCCGGGGTTCTGTTCTATCTGAATCAAACGGTGCGCAGCAGCAGTAGCGCGAAAAGCGCCTCCTGACGCCCGGGCGCCATCGGAGCGCGCCTGCCCGGGCGGCGTACGGTCGCGGCGTGCGGGACCGTGCGCCACGGGCGTGACGCGTTCGGCGCGAGCGCTGCATCGCAGCGTGTCGTGTCGAGGCCGCCCGGCGCAAGCCGGGCGGCACGGCCGCGGCCGATCCCGAACGTCGAAGGCAGCATGACGTTCGCCCGGCCGGGCCGTCTCGACGGCATCGCGAAGGAGTCGCCTGCGGGTTTATATTTCAGACGGACAGGCGCGCTGACGCTGGAATCGCAACCGGCCGGTTCGAGACGTCGATGTGCCGATATCGCCCCACGTCGGCATGCTCGATGCGAAAATCGCCCGTCGACGGCTCTCGCCGATTACCCGTTGCGTCCATGGACAACCCGACGATGCCCCCGAATCTCCTCACCCTGACGCACGGCGTTCAAGCCGGCGTCCAGATCCGTCCGCGCTGGCCGGCGCGGCACGTCCACGTGGATACACACGTCCTGGGCAAGCTGCAGGCAATCCAGACCGAATTGCCCGCACAGATCGACCTGATCCTGACACGTGGCTACGAGCCCCGCGCATCCGGCCTCGGTTTTGCCCGTCGCCAGTTTCGCGCGCTGGGCATCGGCACGTTCCGCCTGCTCTACCCTGCCCGGCGCGGCGAACTGGACGATATTTTCGGCAGCAACGGACACGATGTCGACGGAACGCACATCGACGTGTCGTTCAGCGTGAACGGTCGTCGCATCCGGATGCTGCCGCTCGGCGTATTCACGCCGCCCGGCTGGCAGCAGCGCCGCGTGCGGCGCTGCGCGTCGGCCCTGGCGCAGATCCAGGCCGCGCTGACGCGACACGGATTCCGGATTCACCGCAACGCCACGGAAAGCCTGCAGATTCATTGCGATCTCGTGCGTTAGCCGGGATTCGCCGTCGCCCCGCAGTTCGCCGCGCCGACGGCTTGCCTCCTCAACCGCCCGCCGGCGCCCCTTCGGTCCTCGATGGCTCGGGCGCTCGGCAGCTTCACGCCCCGGCTGGGCGATGAGAATCGAAGACGGTTGCCGATGCCAGCTCGAGCGCCGTCGGATCTTCGAATTGCTTTTCCATGAAGTCGAACATCGCCGGCGAGACTTCAAACGAAAACGTTTCGCCTTGCTCCGCATTCCGGGTCAACACACGATCGCGACGAATGTCATGCGGTGCGGTGACATAGTGCAGCGCGCTCGAAATACCGGCACTCTCGGCGCGTTCGACAAACGCCGAACGATTTCGCACCTTCATGAAGCCGAGATCCAGTACCACGTTCCCGCCATTTTTCGCGATCTGTTCGGCAGTGCGCCAGATTTGACTCTCGCAACGCTGCACGCGCGCCATGATCCAGTTCAGGTCGACCGGATCCGGAAGATCGGGGCCGTACAGCTGCGCCATCCATTCGTCGATCGAGAAGCGCGTTGCGCCGGTGGATGTTGCAAGCGTGCGCGCGTACGTGGACTTGCCTGCACCCTGCGCCCCAAAAACGATATGTACCGCCGCCATGAATCCGCCTTCCTCCGGGTAGAGCGCCAACCTGGCGCATGGTTATTGTTTCGGGTGAGACCCCGGCGGCAAGCGCCTCGCGCGATCATTCGTCGGCTTGCGCAAAATTCAACTCGACGCGATGGCCCACCGGATCGCTGAAGAATATCTGCACCTGCCCCGTGAGCGCAACGTGCTTGCGCGTGAATGCCACGTTGGCCCCGGTCAGATGGCGCGCCATTGCGTCGGCATCCGTGCAGGAAAACGCGACGTGATCGAACGTATTGGTGACGTGAGACGGGCGAGACTCGTCCGGCCGCGTTTCCGACAGATGCAGCACGGCCTGCGTGCCCGCATACAACCAATATCCGAAGCTCTTGACCGGCGGGCGAAACCCTTGCCGCAGACCGACGATGTCGACGTAGAAATCGCGGAGCGCGTCGAGTGTCGACCGGTCCGCCCGCAGATTGTAGTGATTGAATCCGGTAACCGGCATGGCGCGTAGCTCGCATGGATACAACGTGACAGGGGCGCGCGGCCTGCCGGCGTTGCTGCGCCGCACGCGATCCGCGCGAAAGCGGCAGCCCGACAGCGGCGCATCTCGGGCCGGCCATCGAAGCCGGCATCGCACCGGCCCGGCCGACCGGTAGTCGACGAAACGACCGCCAGTATATGGCCGGCAGGCGGCAACGGAGCACCGGCGTGACGATTGCCGGCCCGCAGCACGACACGATACAACGCGCCTACGAAAAACGCCTCGGCGGCCGGCACGATTTTCCGGTACAAATCGGGAACGCTGACATTCCCCGCGGACCATCGGAGACCTTCGTTCATGGCTCGGCCAAACGCCCCGGATATCGCAACGGCAACCCGCACGAACACCGGCGACCACCCCTCGCCGGTTCCCGCCATCGTAGCGTCGAGCACCGCGGTGCTCGTCATGCACTACCAGACCGACATCCTCGGGCTCTTTCCGTCGGTCGCGCCCGGGCTGCTCGCCGATACGCGCCGGCTCTGCGACGCGGCGCGCGCCGGCGGCATCGGCGTCTGGTTCGCGAATCTCCGGTTCAGCCCCGGCTATCCGGAAATCAGCCCGCGCAACAAGAACGGCCAGGGCATCAGGCAGCTCGGCCGCTTCGTCGACGACGGCCCGTGCCCGGAGCTGGGCCGGCGGGAAGACGAGCCGCTGATCGTCGCGCATCGCGCCAGCGTGTTCTTCGGCACCGGCCTCGAAGCGCGGCTGGTCGAGCAAGGCATCGATTCGCTGATCATGGTCGGCATCGCATCGACCGGCGTGATGCTGTCGTCGATCGCCCACGCAAGCGACGCGGACTTCCGCCTGTACACGGTCAAGGACTGCTGCTACGACCCGGACCCGGTGGTTCACGAGCACCTGTTCTCCACCGCGTTCGAATCGCGCACGACGGTGCTGTCGCTCGCGGACGCGTTGCGGCTGCTCGCCTGAGCGCAAGCCCGGACCCGGGCGCGGCGCGCCGACGGCGCGACCTACTTCGCCGAACGCGTGTGCGGCGTATCCGTTGCGTACGCGCGCTGCGGCCACCCGCTCGTGGGCCGCAGCGCGCCGGACTTCGCGCTGGCCGACGGAACGCGGCTCGGCGAACGCCCCAGGCACGGCAAGGGCGTGCTGCCGGATTTCGATGCGGGCCGGCCGCTGCAGGCGCTGGCGAGCCGCCGGCGCGACCGGGTCGCGTACGTCGCGAGCGACGCGCAGGACCGGCTCGGATTGCGCGCCGTGCTCGTGCGGCCCGACGGTTTCGTCGCCTGGGGCGGCGAAGACGGTGCGAACCTCGACGACGCTGCCCGCGCGGCAACGCGCTGGTCCGGCGCGCCCTGCGCCGGAAACTGACCGCCGCGGCGCATGCACGATGGCCGACCGCGGCCCGAAACCGGTGTATATTGCCGACCGACAAGCCTGCATGCGCGCCGCCCACGGCACGCCCGACACCACCGAATGCCGACCCCATCCGCCCTGCCGACACCTGCCGAACTGAACCGCACGCTGCCGTTCACGGCCGGCGCGCGGCCGTGGCGGCTCGTCCGCTACGCGTGCGTCGACTGGCTCGGCATCCTGCTGTGCTGGGCCGCGATCCGCTTCGTGCCGAACCCGTTCGTCTACGCGGCGGCCGTGCTGCTGATCGCCGGCCGGCTGCAGGCGTTCGGCGTGATCCTGCACGACGCCTGCCACCTGCCGATGCGGCGCATGACGCTGCCGCTCGCACTCGTCGAGGCGCTCGCCGGCTGGACGATCGGATCGTCGATCGCCGCGATGCGCTATCACCATCTGCGTCATCATCGCGCGGTCGGCACCGCCGAGGATCCGTACCTGCACCGGCTCGCCGCGCGCGGCGGCTGGGTGCGGCGCGCGATGATGCTGCGCGGCGCGCTGCTGCCGGTCTGGTGGCCGCTGCGCGCGCTGATGGCGCCGCTCGCGCTCGCGTGGCCCGCGTTCCGGCCGTGGTACGCGCGCGGCTTCATGCAGGACCGCTCGCGCCAGGACCTGCGCCGTCATCCGGAAGTCATTGCGTGCGCACGCGCCGACCTGCCGCATTGCGCGGGCTATCTGCTCGCGATCGCGGCCGTCGTGCACTGGGATCTGCCGTTCTTCACCTACTACGGGCTACCGTGGATCGTCGGCGGCATCATGAACGCGAACCGCGTGCTGCTCGAACACGATCACGTGGAGATCGACGAGCGCGCGCCGGAATCGATCTGGCGGATGACGCGCACGATGACGTTCGGCTGGATCGGCAAGCTCGTGCTGTATCCGCGCAACATCGGCTATCACCAGGTCCATCACGCGTATCCGGCGCTCGCGCTCGAGCATCTGCCGGCCGTGCATCGTCACCTGACCGAAGGCCGGGCATCCGGGCCCGCACGCTAGGGGCTGTTGACAAAAAGCAACGAGACGACGTCCGGCGCTGTTACCTTCAACGGCAATCTGTTTACATCCTGTCTTTTGCGAGGCGGGAATGGTGCGGAGGCTGTGGCGAGGTGACCAATACGAACGCATTGCGCAGTTGCTGCCTGGCAAGGCCGGAGGCCGAGGCCGACCGGCAACCGACAACCGGGAATTTGTCGAGGCTGTTTTGTGGATTGCCCGCACAGGCAGCCCGTGGCGCGACCTCCCAGAAGAATTCGGGCGCTGGAACAGCATATACAAGCGATTCGCGCGCTGGTCCCAGGCTGGCATATGGCACGGGGTGTTTGCCGCACTGGCCGGCGACGCGGATTTCGAGGAGGTCTTCATCGACAGCACCATTGTCCGTGCACACCAGCACGCCGCTGGCGCACCCCAAAAAGGTGACCAGGCGCTAGGCCGCTCTCGTGGTGGCCTGAGCACAAAAATTCACGCGTTGGTTGACGGGTTGGGCATGCTGGCGAAATTCAGCCTCACCGGTGGTCAGGCAGGCGACGCCCTGAGGCACTACCGCTGCTGGGCGAATTCAAGCCCGGCAGCGTTGCCGCCGACAAGGCCTATGACACGAACGCCCTCATTACGCATCTGCACGCAATTGGCGCGCAGGCCGTCATTCCAAGCCGCACGAACAGGCGTGAACAGCGTCCATTGGACAGACATCTCTATCGCTCCCGCAATCTGGTCGAACGGTTCTTTGCTCGAATCAAACAGTTCCGTCGCATAGCTACCCGATACGATAAATTGTCCCAGCGCTACGCGTCCTTCGTTGCTGCAGCCGCTTCGTTCATATGGCTTGTTTAAATCACTGTCGGATAACGCGCGACGCTGAGTAAGTGCCACCAGAGTTCGGAATATTAAGTAGGCTTCAGGAGGCGCTACGATGTGGCCCGTAGCCGTCTAATGACGAGGCCATTAACGAATAACGGGGGAGTGCATGCTGCAGGTAGACAGTGGCCGGGTTACCGACCCGAAAACGCTTTCGCCGATTGAGATCGTGGAGGCCTGCGGGGAACACGGGCAGTTGGTTGTCCAGTTCAGCACGCCTGAAGCCTACAACCCGGTGATACTGCAATCGCTGAACGAAGCTTGCCGGCTAGCCGGGGACCGCCTTCAGGTCCGGTTCTACGGGCACTACTGGACGCCGTTCGATGCGGCCTTGCTGCGCCATTTGCCCGAAACACGCGACCTTGCAGTCGATTGCCTTTCCGAGATCGTCCATGAAGAAGAAGTCGGCCTGCTTCCAAAGCTGAAACGCCTGAGCTTCGGGGTTTTCAAGCTGAATCGGCCCGACTTCCTCGACACGATCGACATTGGCCGACTTGAACGGCTTGTGCTGGCTGAAAACCATAAGCGGAATATCGATCTGTCGCCTCTAGCGCGGTGCGGATCGCTGACCGAACTATTCATCCAAGGCCATTCAAAGGATATCGACGTGATCGCAGGCCTATCCCGCCTGCGCAAGCTGACGCTCAGCTCCTACGCAAAAAAGCATCCGCTCGGCTTCATCTCGGCCATCTCGGACTTGAGGGAAATGACGCTGATCCTGGGCGGTCGCGATGACATCGACGACCTGTCTAGTACAACCATCGAGATGCTGCAAATCCTGCGCGTGCGCGGGCTTTCCACGTTGGGCGACCTATCACGCTTGCCCTCGCTTTCTACCCTGCGCATCGAGGACCAGTTGCAGCTTTCGAGGCTGGACCTGTGCGGCGCGAAGTTGGAACGGCTGTCGCTGTTCAATTGCCGGAACCTGGCCGAATTACCCGGACTAGACGTGCAGGACCGGTTGCGGGAGTTTCGCGCTTCGGGCGTGGCGCTTGACCTGAATGCATTGCGTGACCGGGATTGGTCTTCGGCTACTCGTTCTGTCAGCCTGTTTTCGGGCAGCATGAAATGGAACGACGACACCGAGGTCCGCCTGGCTGCACGTGGGTTAGGCGAGAAGGGTAGCCTCTGGCCATAATTTACCTTTCTCGACGGTCACGCGCTCTAGCAGGCTGTTGAAAAATGCCTCGCTTTGACAATCGGGGCGCTGTTTAAATGGGTTTCGTATGCGATTGGCCGCTGAGTTGCAGACGGATCGAGCCGGATGCCCCGCTGGCGAGCGGGCCGGCCGGCGTGTTGCCACGCAACTGCTGCGCTCGGGCAGCTCATCGCGTCGCTCCTTGCGGCACCGCTGTCAGTATTCGGGCCATTCGAGTCAGGTTGCTCGCCAGCATCGTCAGCTTGAAGTGCTGGTCGACTCGTTTGATGCCGCGATACGCGGTCTGCCGAATCCTGCCGACGGTCTTGCCCCAGCCGAAGTGCTCTTCGATGCGTTTGCGAATCACTTGGCTGATGCCATAACCGGCGTGCCGCGAGGTACGGCCGTCGATCGCACTGCCGCCTTGATGCGTGTCGTTGCGCGCGACGTGTGGCGTCACTTTGCGCGCTCGGCAATCCCGGACAAAGTCGCGCATGTCGTAACCCTTGTCGGCATCGAGCGTCTTGGCATGACGGCCCGGCACGCAGTCGAGCAGGCGCAACGCACTTGCGCGTTCGGCGAAACCGTCAGCGTGGCTGACCACGGCGCCAACCACCAAGCCCGAGCGGTTCTCCATCAGGATGTGCCCCTGATAACAAAGGATGGCTCCGCTTTGCCGCCCCTTTCGGAACAGGCGCGCATCCGGATCGGTACTCGATTCATGCGTGTCGTTGCTGCGCCGCTTGCCCTTCCAGTCGGTGTCGACATTGCGGCCACCGCCGGTCGGCGGATCGTCCGAACCGTCCTTGGATCGGAAGCTCTTGTGGCTGGCCCATGCCTGGATCAGCGTGCCATCGACCGAGAAGTGTTCTCTGGAGAGCAGCCCTTGCTTGTCGGCCAAGCTCATGACTTCGGTAAAGAACGCTTCGACCACTTCGTGCTCGAGCAGACGATCCCGGTTCTTGGAGAACACCGAGTGGTCCCAAACGGCGTCTTCGATCGCCAGTCCGACGAACCAGCGGAACAGCAGGTTGTAGCGCATCTGCTCCATCAGCATGCGCTCGCTGCGCACCGAGTACAGCACCTGCAGCAGCAACGCACGCAGCAGCTTCTCGGGGGGAATCGACGCACGGCCGCTGTCTGCGTAAATCGTGCCGAACAATCCGTTAAGTCGCTTCAGCGCTTGATTGACCAGCAACCGAAGCGGTCGCAACGGATGATCGGCCGGCACGACGTCTTCCAGCTTCACCGTCGTGAACAGCGGCTCTTGCATCTCGTCCATTCCGCGCATCGCTCTCGTCTGCCCAAGATCATGAACACGATATCTCTAACGCACCGCCCGCAGCACCCGTTTACACCGTTCCTAATTTCAACAGCCTGCTAGGGCCCGTTCACGCCCTCGCCGGCCGCCCTCGCCGCGCGGCCCCGCGCGGCGCGCCTACAGTTCGAACCGCATCACCTTCTCGCCGCACTGTTCGGCCGGCAGCGGCTCGTCGCGCCTGACCGCGTCGAGCAGCCGGTCGATCGCGACGTGCACGATGTCGGCGCGCACGTTGTGCGCACGAAAGCCCGGCGCGTTGTCGAGGCCCTGCCGGTGCGCGCGCATGATCCGCACGTCCTGCTGGATCACGAGGTGCGTGTACAGGTTCAGCAGCGGCCGCAGCGCGCGCAGCACCCCGCGCGGCAACCTGAAGCGATAGGCGATGTACGTATAGACGCGCGAGCGGCGCGCATCGATCGGCGTGATCTGGCTGACGATCAGGAAACCCGAGCGCTCGCCCCACAGATAGTCGCAGCGCGTCACGTTCGGCGCGATGAAGCGGTCGACGTGCGAGAGCGGCACGCGATCGGGGTTCGTGAGCCAGTCGAGGCAGAAGCCGATCTTGTCGTCGCCGTCGTGATACGTGACGGCGACGCTGTCCGGCGTCGCCGCGACCGTCGCTTCCATCGCCTGGCCGCGGCTGCTGCGGAAAATCCCGTCGTGCACGAACACCGTATGCGGCACGTCCATGAAGTTCTGCGCGAGCATCGCGATGTCGCCGTCGAACGTGTTGACCATGTAGTACGACTGCCATGGCGCGACGTCGCGGAACGGCATCCGGAAGATCGCGCGCGCCGACGGGTCGCCGGCGCCGGGATACACCCACACCAGCCCGTCGGCCACCTGCACGGGCAGCGCGCGCTGCCGGAACGGGTAGCGGCCTGGCGTGTCCGTCGGCCGCGTGCCGTCGATGCTCGGCACGTGGACGACCTGCCCCGCGCCGTCGTAGCGCCAGCCGTGATAGGGGCACACGAGCGTGTCGCGGTCGACCTTGCCGGCCGACAGGCGCGTGCCGCGATGCACGCACTGGTCGATCAGCGCGGCGATCCGCCCGTCGCGCTGCCGGAACAGCACGATGCCGGTATCGAGAATCCGCACGCCGAGCGGGTTGTCGCGCGGGAGTTCGCGTTCGGTGCACGCGACGAACCATTGCTCGCGCAGGCCGTCGGCCGGCGGCGCGGGTTCGTGCGCATCCGCCGCGTCGCGCGCCGGGCACTCGCGCCCGCATCCCTGTGGTTCGATCATGTCGTTCATCGCGTCATTCATTCGTCATCGCGAGCAGCGCGTCGGCCATCGCCGGCCGCGTCACGAGCGCGCACGGCTTCACGTCGCCCGCGCGGATGCCGGCCCGCTCGGCCGCCTGCTGCAGCAGGTCGCCGAGCCGCGCCGGCGAGCCGCCGACGCGCCGCACGCGCAGCGGGCCGAGCTGGCCGAGGCGGCGTGCGTGTGCGTAGTGGAACGCTCGCTCGAGTTCGGCTTCGACGGCCGCACGCATCGCGTCGGCCGCCGCGTCGCCGAGGTCGCCGGCAACGCACAGCACGTAATGGGGCATTCCGTCTCGCGCCGCGCTCGGCACGAGGCACGCGCCGACTTCGTCGCACGGCCCGCGCCCGCGATGCAGCGCATCGGCCGCGATCTGCTCGTCGAGCTTCTCGCCGACGAGATCGACGCTTGCCGCCGCGCGCCCGGCGAACGCGATGCGCGGTGTGCGCGCACTCATGCCGACCACGCGCACGCGATCGCCGAGCGCATAGCGATACAGCCCGCCGCCGGTGGTCAGCAGCACCTGCGCGTCGTCGCCGGGCCGCAGCCCTTCGGCATCGCACACGCTGCCGTCGTCGCGCACGAATTCGAGGTAGTGGCTGCCGATCGCGAGCGGGCAGCCTTCACCCGCGCCGAACGGAATGCTCGCGACGCCTTCGGTCGCAAACAGTCCCTTCGGCAGCCATTGCACGTGCGGAAATCGCACGCGCAACGCGTCGGCGTAATGCCGGCTCGGGCCGTCCAGCCAGCAGCTCACGGCGGCCAGGCGCGGCCACAGCGCGCGGCAATCGCCCGCGTCCGCCGCACGACGCAGCGCCGCGCGCCGCTCCGACGGCAGCGCCGCATCGACCCACGCGAGATCGCGCGCGCTGTCGGCATCGTCGCGCTCGAACAGCGGGCGCAGCACGCTCGTCAGGAACGTCGGGCTCCATACGCTGATGAACGCGAGCGCCTCGTCGGCAACGAGCGCGCGCAGCGTCTCGCGCCGCCACGTCGACACGTCGCCGGTGAGCGGCGGCACGAGCAGCGTCGACGCGAGCGCGGCCGCGCTGCTGTCGCCGAGGTAGTCGAGATCGCTGGCCGAGCCGACCGGAATCCCGTTGGGCGCCACGCCGGGCGCATGCAGCGGCGGCGACATCGACCAGTACGCACGCCCTTCGCCGAGCGCCGGGCACGCGCGGTACATGTCGGCCAGCCACACGATCATCGCGGCCTGCAGCTCGCGCAGGAACGCGGGCGTATAGGGAATCAGCTTGCTGCGCGCGGTGCTGCCGCTCGTCCGTTCGAGGAACACCGGGCGCTCGGCGGTCAGCACCGGCGCCTGCTCGTGCGACACGCGATCGAGCCACGGCAGGAAATCGGCGGCCGGCTGCACGGGCACACGCTCGCGGAACTGCGCGGGGCCGTCGATCCGGTCGAAGCCGAACCGGCGCCCGAACGCCGTGTCGCGGTTCGCGGCGAGCAGCGCCGTCAGCCGTCGCGCCTGCGCGTCGCCCGGCGCCGCGAGGCCGGCAAGCCAGCGCTCGACGTCCGGCTGCGCGGCGCGCGCGAACGCGCGCCATGCGTCGGCCGGGCTGCGGGAAGCATCCATCAGAAGTAGGTCTTGTCGAGTTGCGCGAGATCGTCGGGCAGCCGGCGCGGCGGCGCGAAGATCGTCAGCCAGCCGTACCACAGCGGCCGCGTCTCGCGCAGGTCCGATGCCGCGTGCATGTCCTGCCAGCGCAGCGCGGGGCGGCGATGATGCGTGAGGTTGTAGTTGAAGTTCAGCAGCAGCCAGCGCACGGGGGTCGGCGCGCGCATGTTGTACGTGCCTTCGACGACGTCGAGCGGCGTGCGCATGTGGTACACCCACTGCAGCGACGACCACGAGAACGCAAACGCGACATACGCGGCCAGCACCGCCGACGCCGACCAGTCGAACAGCCAGGCGGCCAGCAGCCAGGCGGCGACGCCGGCGAGCGTTTCGTAGCGGATGCGGCGGAAGTCGGCCGCGCTGAATTCCTTGAACGCGGCCGCGTAGGTGTTGTCGTCGCCGCGCGCGGCGAGCCGCTGCATCGTGCGGCCGGGCACCAGCGCGAGCACGAAGCTGCCGGCGAAACTGCCGAGCCAGATGCCGCCGAGGATCGCCGCGTAGTATTCGATGCACTTGCGCAGCAGCGATTCGTCGCCCGTCGCGAAATCCGCGCGCTCGGCGCGCGTGCGGTTGCGCACGTGATGGCCGAGATGATTCACGTGAATGAGCGTCGCGGCCGCGCCGAACATCGTGGACGCCCACCACATCATCATATAATTCGCGATCGGCCGGCGATGCCCGAACCCGTGGAAGGTTTCGTGCATCATCGAGAACACGCCCTGCATCACGAGGCAGAACGGCACGAGCACGAGCCACTTGATCGCGCCCGCGCCCGTATGCGAGAGCCAGGTGAGCGTGCCGGCCCAGATCAGGCTCTGCAGCGCGAGCACCAGCAGGTTCGCGCGATCGTAACGTCGGGTTTGCGCCGCAGCGGCTTGCGCGCTCGGTCGGTTCATGGCTCGGAATGGTGGTTGTTTGCACGGGAGGATACAACAGATGCGTCAGCCGCCGGCAACGGCCCACGCCCCGTCCCCGACGGGGCCGAACTAGCATGCGCCCGTTCCGCCGCACCGCCCCCGACGCCGACGCCGCGTCCCGCATGCCGACGCGCGACGTGCATTTCGCGATCGACAACCGCATCCCGCGCTTCTGGTATCGCGGCGCGTGCCACGTCACGCGCTTCTTCGACGCGTTTTCCGTGATGTTCCCGCTCGGCGAGCGCTTCTTCATCGAAAGCGTGCGGCCGTTTCGCGACCGCGTCGGCGGCGATGCGTCGCTCGCGGCCGAAGTCGATGCGTTCGTGCGGCAGGAGGCGTCGCATATCCGCGTGCACCGGCTCTACAACGCGCGCCTGGCGTCGCAACGCGTGCCGGTCGACGCGCTCGAAGCGCTGCTCGACGCGCGTCAGCGCAATGCCGCGCGGCAGGTGTCGCCCGTCACGCGGCTTGCGCTGACGGCCTGCCTCGAACACTACACGACGATCCTCGCGCATCGCCTGCTGAGCGACCCGGCGATCCTCGAAGGGGCCGATCCGACGATGGCGGCCGTGTGGCGCTGGCATGCGATCGAGGAAACCGAGCACAAGGCGGTCGCATTCGACGTGTTCGCGGCGGCAATGCCGAATGCGGCACGGCGTTACGTCGTACGCTGCGGCGCGATGCTCGGGATCTCGGTCTACTTCGTGATCGACCTGATCCATTTCGTGCATCGCCTCGTCGCGGTCGACGGCCAGACCCGCAACCTGCGCGGCTGGCTGCAACTGCTGCGCTGGCTGTTCGTCGCGCCGGGCATCTTCACGCGCGTGATGCCGATGTGGCTGTTCTGGTTCTCGCCGCGCTTCCATCCCGACCGGATCGACAGCGACGCGGCGCTGCGCGCGGCGCGCGCCGCGCTCGAACCGTACCTGGCCGCCGCCGCCGAGCCCGAGCCCGAACCGGAATCGCCCGCATGACGCACGCGCCATGGACGCCCGACGGGTTCGACGCGTGGCGCCGCCACTACCCGGCCACGCCGTTCGCGCGAGCCGAACCGGCCCTCGACCGCACCGACGCGTTCATCGACGGCTGGACGCGACGCACGGCCCGCCTGCCGCGGACGACGACGGTCGTGCTCGTTGCCGGGCTGTATTCCGAATGGCTGCCCGGCTGCAATCGCGGCGCGCGGCAAACGCTCGGCGCGGCCGGCTATCGCGTGCTGACGGCGCCCGTGCGTTCCGCCTACAGCGTGTTCGAGCAGGGCGCGCAGATCGGCGCGTACCTGCGCGCACGGTTGCCGGCCGATGACGAATTCGTCGTGCTCGCGCACAGCAAGGGCGGCATCGACACGCTCGCCGCGCTCGTCGGCGATCCGGCGCTGGCCGCGCGTTGCGCGGGCATGGCGCTCGTGCAGCCGCCGTGCGGCCCCTCTGCGATCGTCGATACGATCTTCCGTCACGGCGTGCCGCCGCACGTGGCCGCGCCGTGGCCCGACCGCGTCGCGCGGCGCCTGCTGCGCATGCGCTGGGCGGACGCCGGCACGCGCGACATCAGCAGCCACCGCGATCCGCGCGTCGGCGCGATGCTCGCGGCATTGCCGCGCGATCTCCATCTCGTGCACGGCGTGAGCTGGTCGATCGAGGCGTCCACGCGCTTCGATTCGCATCATGGGCGGCTGAACGGCCATCGTCCCGGCTGCGCGCACGACGGGCAGTTCTATCTCGAACACCAGGTGATGGCCGGCGTGCCGCAGATCTGCCTGCCGCGGCTCGATCACGGCCAGCCCGTGCTCGGCGGGCTCGGCTTCGACGCCGGCCGTTTCTGGCTCGCGCTGGCCGACCTGCTGCACGTCACGCGCGCTCAGACCAGGTAGATCTCGAAACCCGGCACGCGGCCGGCCAGCAGGCCGTCGAGCGGCTCGGCCGGCGCCCCGGTCGACAGCGTGTAGAGATCCATCGGCGTACGCGCGGCGCGATAGCGCGCGAGCGCCGGCCCGAGCGGATCGCCGTCGTACAGGCACAGCTGCATCAGCGCATGGTGCTTGCGCACGCGCAGCCAGGCGGTGTCGAGCAGCGCGGCGAACACCGACGGCGCGCGGTCGCGCACCTGCAGGTGCGTCAGGTAGACGTCGCGCAACGGCTCGCCGGGCGCCGCGATCCGCGGGCGGCGCAACGCGGGCGCGCACGCGTTGAACGCGGCGCGGACCGCCTGCAACGGCAACGGCAGCCGCTCGAGCACGATCCGCTTGATCGCCCCCGCATCCCACGGCGCGACGCAGCCGCGCAGGTTGCCGCGCGCGTCGAGCGCCAGCAGGAACGCGCCGATGCCGAACGACGGCCACGTATCGAGCCGCCGCGCGAACTCGTCCGCGGAGAACACGCCGCCGAACGGCTGGCGGCGCGACTCGGCATCGAGAAACGCGCGCAGCGCATCCGCGTGATGCGGCTGCGCGTCGACGATCCGGATGCCGTCCGCGCGGCGCGGCGCGGACGATACCCCGCGCTGCGCATAGATCGATACGTTCTCGTAGCCGTGCCAGTGCGAGAAGCGCAGCCGGTTCTCGCGCCGCGACCGCGCCAGCGACTGCACCGCGAGCCGGTTGTCGCGGATCATGCAGCAGTACGCGTGCCGCACGCCGGCTTCGGCGCGCAGCGCCGCGAAGCGTTCGCGCACCGAGTCGGTCCATTCGCGCGAGAGCCGCCGGTCGGGCATCAGGCGCAGGTCGCCGAGATAGGCGACCGGCTGTGCACGTTCGCCGAGATAGCCGTCGCGCACGACGAGGCTCGCGAGCCCCTTCAGCGCCGCGCGCTCGTCCTCCGCGAGCCAGACCTCATGGTGCCGCGCATGGCAGCGGTGCAGCGCGAAGTAGTCCGGCGCACGGTCGAATCGCAGCGGCAGGCTGCCCTGCATCGCGTGGCGGGCCTGGAATTCGAGGATGCGCGCGTTGTCGGCCGGTTGCGCGAGACGGATCCGCATGGATGCGGCTCACGCGCCGTCGAACAGCCGGCGCGCGAGCGGCCGCAGGTTCGACGCCGACAGTTCGCACAGGCACACGAGTTCGTCGCCGCGCGCATAGCCGGGGTTGCGCGCGAGGAAATAGTCGACATCGGCGAGCCGCCGGTGCGCGACCGGCACTTCCGCGAGCGCGGGTGCGAGCCGGCCCTGCGGCGTGTCGAACGACAGCAGGCCGGTAGCGGGATCGTACGCGTGCCCGTAGCGGCTCGCGGCCAGGTAATCCATCAGGCCCTGTGTCGCCGGCGCGGTCAGGTTGTCGGCGCGCGGCGCGTAGTCGCGCGCGAACGCGCGCAGATAGCGATAGGTGCGATGCCCCTTGCAGATCAGGAACCAGTACAGCGGCACGGCGGGCGCCTGCCGCCACACGTCGCCCGCGTGGCGGA
This sequence comes from Burkholderia paludis, assembly GCF_000732615.1. GTDB lineage: Bacteria > Pseudomonadota > Gammaproteobacteria > Burkholderiales > Burkholderiaceae > Burkholderia > Burkholderia paludis. The sequence continues at coordinate 90,611 of NZ_JPGL01000015.1, read as the reverse complement.
TCCACGCGAACGCGAGATGCTGCGTGCCCCAGTGGGCGGGATCGATGATCGTATCGCCGGAAAAGATCACGCGGATCGGCGTGTCGCGCCAGTGCGTGTCGTACTGCTTGAGCGTCGAGAAACCCTGGATCGCGCCGCCGCCGTCGCGCAGCACGATGCAGTGCGTCTTGTCGCCGAGGTCGCGGTCGAACTGCGCGCGGCCCGTGTCGCAATAGGACGCCGCATACAGCGAGAACATCCGGTCGATGTCGTCGGGGCCCAGGGCCGCACGCTCGACGGCGGTGGCACGCAACTCCATCGGGTACTCCTGCAAGACTGAACAGCTTGCTATGATAGCCCGTTACCCACCCGCCGCCGCCATGCCCCACGTCCTTTCCCGCCAGGATTCGAACGTCGCGCCGATCGCCCGGCCATGGCTGCTCCTCGTCGTCTATCTCGTCGTCACCGGCGCACTCTACCGCTTCGTCACGCACCTGCCGCTCGGACCGGTCGCGACCGTTCCGGCCAGCGCGCTCGATCGCGCGATTCCGCTGGTGCCCGGCACGGTGCCGCTCTATCTGACCTACTTGCTCGTGATGCCCGCGCTCGTCTGGATCGGGCGCGGGCGCGCCTGGCTGCTGCCCGCGTTCTTCGCGGGCGCGCTCGCGACGGGGCTGTGCCTCGTGTGCCATCTGCTGCGGCCCACCGCCGTGTCGTGGCCGGCCGCCGACAGCGGCTGGATCGCGTGGCTGCAGCGGATCGATACGCCGCTCGCCGCGTCGCCGAGCGGGCACGTCGCGCTGCCGGTCGCCATCGCGCTCGTGCTGCTGGCGCTGCGGCAACGCACGGCGCTGCTGTTCGTCGCGTGGAGCGCGTTGCTGATGGCGACGGTGCTGACCACCGGCCAGCATCGCATCGCGGATGTCGCGTGGGGCGGCGCGGTCGGCCTCGCCGCCGGCGCGGCAACGCTCGCGCTGCTGCGCGCGAAGGCCGACCTGCGCACGGCGGCGGCCGCGCTGTTCGAATGGGCATGCATCGTCGTGGCGATCCGCGTGGCTGTCGCATTCGGCTCGTGGCTCCCGTATGCGCTCGCCGCGCTCGTCGTCGCGACGCGACAGCATGCGCTGTTCATCCTGTATCACGACGCGACCCACTATCACCTCACGCGCCGACGCGGCCTCAACGATTTCCTGATCAACCTCGCGATCGGCGTGCCGGGGCTCGTGCCCGTCGAGTTCTACCGGCCGCTGCATCTCGCGCATCACCGCCATCTCGGCACCGGGCAAGACCCGGAGCGGCGCTTCCTCTATCACGGCCAGCCGTGGCGGTTCCGGCCGCTCGGCGCGGCGCCGCTCGCGCGCCAGTTCCTCGGCGACCTGTTCGTGCTGAACATGGTGCGCAACATGGCGGCGTTCCGTCGCGCGGGCGGGCAGAACGTGCGGCTCGGCCGCCCGTTCCACGCGGCGGCGGCAGTCTGGGTGGCGATCGTCGCACTGCTCGTGTGGGCCTGTTCCGCGCGCACGCTCATGCTGGTCGCCGCGCTATGGTTCGTGCCGTTGCTCACGCTGTCGGTGCTGCTGCAGAAAATCCGCAGCATGGCCGAGCACAGCGGCGGCCCGCATGCGACGCCGGGCTGGGCGGACTGGACGTATTCATGGCGCACGGGCTGGATCGGCCGCGTACTCGTGTGGCCGTATCACATCAACCTGCACCTGCAGCATCACCGGAATCCGGCGGTGCCGTGGCACGCGTTGCCGAACGCGGTGGACGACGGCGAACCGCAGCTGGCATCGCGCGACCTCGTCGCGCTGCTGTGGCGCGGCCGCACGATGACCGGGCGGCACGTCCCGTCATCCGGGCCATCCACGGCCGAAGCCGCACGGCCCGCCGAAGCCGCCGACGCGCTCCGAACGCGGCCCCTCGCGCCCCTGCCGGACCCGCAACCACGAACCGCGGAACCGCATCGCGCATCCGCCCTGCCGCGCCTGCCCGGCATCCAGATGCTGCGCGGCGTCGCGATCCTGCTCGTGCTGATGCAGCACTACCTGCTCGCGCTGCCGGACGGCACCGTCGCCGATCGCCTGTCGCTGTGGGGCGGAGTCGACCTGTTCTTCGCGATCTCGGGCTTCGTGATCAGCCGCTCGCTGCTGGCCGGCCGCGCCAACGGCCGCATCGATGCGGCCGACTGGCGTGCGTTCTGGATCAGGCGCGCGGGCCGGCTGCTGCCGGCCGCATGGACATGGCTCGCCGTCGGCCTCGCGCTGGGCTCCGTGCTGACGGCCCTGGGCCCCGTCGACCTGGCCGCGCAACTGCGCGGCACGGCCGCCGGCGCATTCGGCTATGCGAATATCTTCTGGGCCGGCTGCCATGCGGACGGTGCCGCGGCCCGATGCGGATTGCCGCAGTTGACGTCGATCTACTGGAGCCTGTCGCTCGAAGAACAGTTCTATCTCGTACTCGCGACCGCGCTGCTCGCGATCCGCCTGCGCACGGTGCTGGTCGTGGCGCTGGCCGGTGTCGTGCTGCTCAACACGCAGCCCGTCCACGCGTTCGACCTGCGCTGGTTCACGCGTATCGACGCGCTCGTGCTCGGTGCGGGCGTGTATGCGCTGCACCGCAGCCACGCATCGCGCCGCGTGGCCGCCTGGCTCGCCGCCCGGCGCCTCGTGGCCCCTGCCGGGATCGTATTGCTGGCCCTGCTCGTCGGCGCGCCGTCGATCTCGCCCGGCGATCCGCTCGCGATCCTCGCGCTGGCCGCCGCCGGCCTCGTATGGCTGGCAACCGCCCGCGAGCGCGACGACGACACCCGTCGCCGCGGCCGGCCCTACGCCATGCTGGACTGGATCGGCGAGCGCGCCTATTCGATCTACCTCTGCCACCTTCCGGTGCTGCTCGTCGCCGACGAAATCCTGTGGCGCACCGGCGGCCTCGCGCACGCCGGATGGCCGCGACTGGCCGCGACCGCGATCGGCTCGCTCGGCGCGATCGCGCTGGCGGCTACCCTCTCGTACCGTTATCTGGAACAACCGGGCATCCGATGGAGCAAGCGCCTGACACGCCCGGCCACCGATCCGACATGAAATTTCCGTTCCGGCGCTCGCGCACGCCCGACGCCCGCCCGGCGTCGCCCCCGATTCCACGACGCGACCTGCGTTTTCCGCTCGACGACGCCGTTCCCCGGTACTGGTACCGAGGCTGGTGTCACGTCACGCGTTTCTTCGATGCGTTCTCGATCATGTTTCCGCTCGGCGAGCGGTTCTTCATCGACAGCGTCGCCCACTTCCGCGACAAGATTCCCGCCGGCACGCCGCTCGCGGACGACGTTGCCGGTTTCATTCACCAGGAAGCGACGCACATTCGCGAGCACCGCGCCTACAACCAGCGGCTCGCCGCGCAAGGCGCGCCGGTCGATGCACTCGAAGCGCTGATCCGGCGCCGCCAGCAGACCAGCCTCGCGGCCATGCCGGCCCTCACGCGCCTTGCGCTGACGGCCTGCCTGGAACACTACACGGCGATCCTGGCCGACCAGTTGCTGACGCATCCGGAGATACTCGACGGCGCCGAGCCGACGATGGCCGCGATCTGGCGCTGGCATGCGGTCGAGGAAACGGAACACAAGGCGGTCGCGTTCGACGTCCTCGCCACCGTCGAGCCGCGCCCGCTCAGGCGTTACCTGATTCGCTGCGGCGCGATGCTCGCGGTATCGGTGTATTTCGTCCTCGACCTCGCGTATTTCATCTACCGTCTCGCCGCCGCCGACCGGCAGCGGCGCAACCTGCGCGAATGGGTGCGGCTGCAATGGTGGCTGTTCGTGCATCCCGGCGTGTTCACGCGCATCGCGCCGGCATGGCTGTTCTGGTTCGCGCCGTGGTTTCATCCGGCCCGGCTCGACAGCGGCGACGTGCTGCGCGCCGCGCGCCGGACGCTCGAGGAGCGCGTCTGACCCGGCGCGAGCGCCGGGGCCGGCATGCCGCCACCGGCCCGGCAGGTACGCCGCGTTACTTCGCGATATACACGCCCGACGTCGGGCACGTGCCCTGCGTGTTGCCGTCGGTCACGAGCGACGCGGCGCTCGGAAACTGCGCGGTCGCATTGGTCTTCACCGCGATCCACGCCTCGCTGAAGTAGCTGACGCCGTTCGTCTTCGTGCACTTCAGCGACACCGCGCTGCGCGTATTGCTGCCGAACGCGCCTTCGAACGCGGCGAGCAACTGGTTGCGCGTCACCGTCTTGCCCGCGTTCGCCTGCAGGAACGCGTTGAACGACGTGTTGCCGAGCCGGCTGATCATGCCGGATGCCTGGTTCCAGTACGCGTCGGGCGATGCCGAGTTCGAGCAGGTGCCGTGCTTGAACCATTCATGCTTGTCGAGGCACGACGCGACGCCCGGCATGTACGTCGACAGCGTGTTGCGGGTCGCGCTGCTGATCGGGTAGGCGTCCATGCTGCACCACTGGTGCGCGTTGTCGAGGTCGATGTCGTTCTGCGGCACGCCGCAGTAGAACGGCTGGTTGCCGTCGTAGTTGTTCGGCCACAGGCCATGCAGCGACAGGCTCGTCGCCGCGTACGTGCCGGCCAGGTTCGTGCATTCGGGCGTGTCGTGCGACGCGCAGAAGCCGGGCTCCCACGATGCGGCGAGCAACAGGTAGTCGTAGCTGGTCTGTGCGGCGGCGTGCAGCGAAACGGAAGCGACGGCGAGTGCGGCGGCGGCGCGGGCGAGCGTCTTCAGCATGGCGTTTCCTCGGAAAAGACTTGCGGTCGCGGGATGCGCCGCAAGATTGTCGAATGTCTGCCCCCGATTGTTGCCGATGCAACGTGGCACGAATGTGAAGGTGGACGAATGATTCCGCGTGGCGCAGGCGCGCTGCCGCGCCACGGGCCGCGTCACACGCCCGACGCGCGCCGCCATCCCGGCGGCACGCCGTCGCTCACGATCCCGTGCCCAGCTGCGTGCACGCGCGCGCGGCCGATTCGGGGCCTTCGAGCGCGAGGATCTGCCACACGCCGATGCTGACGCGCTGGCGCGCCGCCGTCGATGCATCGGCCAGCAACGCCTCGACGCGCGGCGCGGCATCCGGCGCCTGCTGCTTCAGCGCCGCATGATGCCGCGCGCGCGATGCCGGTTCGGATTCGTACACGTCGCACAGGCGCACCATGCCGGCAAGACCGGCGAGATCGTCGTCCTTGTCGATCGCGCCCGGCTCGACAGGCGCGAGCCCCTTGCGCTCCGCCGCCGGCAGCTTGCTGCGCGCGCCTTCGTCGATCGACGTGGCGGACGACGGCGGCAAGCCGCCGATCGCCGCGACGATCCGGCTGCCGGCGGCAATCATGTCGCCCTGGCACTCGATCTTCTCGGCGGCCTCGACGTTCGCGCAGAACGACACCGAAGTCCGGTACACGTCGTTGCTCATGCGCGGCACTTCGTCGGCGTTCGCCTGCGCGAGGCGGGCGCCCGTCAGAGCCAGTGCGGCCGGAATCAGGATGCGGATAACGCGTGTCTTGTTCATCGTGGTTTGCGTTTGTGGGTTCTTGTCATGGGTACCGTCGCCGGGCCCTCGGCCGGCGGCACACGCTCACTTCATCGGCGCGGCCTTCGATCCGCCGGGCGACCGCGCCGTACTGCCCTGTTCGCGCCAAGCGCGGCGCGACGCGACGCGATGATCGCCTTCACGGCCGAGCGCGCGACCTTCCACCACGCGAACGGCGGCGGGTCGGCGAGCATGCCGGGCGCGCGCGCATGGTCGAGCGTGAGCCCGGGCGTCCACGCCATCGTCACCGCGCGCTTGCGGATCTGCGCGGCAACCCGCGGCTCGGGCGTGACCAGCCGACGCACGAACGCGCCCCAGCCGGTACGCGCGCCCTTCAGCCGCCACATCGCGCCGTCGAGCGTGGCTTCGAGCGCGTTCGACACGGTGCTCGAGCAGTTGCGGTGCGTGAGGTTGTACGTCGCGTCCTGCCGGCACGACGACCCGAATGCGTGCAGCCTGGCCGGATCGTAGTGGCGGCTCCGCACGCGCACGGTCGACGGGCGCCATGCGTTCGACCCGGTCGCGTGGTCGGGCTGGAACAGCCACGCAAAGATCCGGATCGGAAAATGCAGCACGCCGTCGAGCGCGTCGACGCAGATCGCGACGCCCGCGACGCCCGCGACGGCCCGCACCCGGCCCGGCAAGGCCAGCCCGCGCCAGCGGGTGCGCAGGTATTCGATGCCCGGCAGCAGCAAGACCAGTCGTACCATCGTGCCCTCTCGTCATTTTTCGGGAAACGCGCTGGCCACGCGTGTCCTGTCGTTTCGACCGCGCATCGCACGACGCGCCGGCCGACGGACGGTAATTCGTACCGGCGCGTCATGCCTCGACATGACCGATGGCGGCCGGTACGGGTCCGCACCGGCCGAATCATAAGATATGGCGGCGATGCTTCAAAGCGCGACGAAAACGTTGTCGGCGGGCCGGGGCGTCGCGGCACGCGCCGGAGGGCGCGGAACCGGCAACGCTGCCACGGCAGACTTCCCGTTCGACAACCCTGGGCGGATGCGCCAGAATCCCGCTACGAGGGCGTCAGAAGCCGGACCGCGCAAGAGACGGGCCGCACCATGACCGGATCGATCGCATGCCGGCGCCAACGCGACACCCACCCCGAACGGAGCACCGCCATGCCCGCCTCACCGCTTCACGCCCCGGCGCTCGGACCGCAACTCAAGCGCTGGCGCGCGCTGCACCGCGTCAAGCAAAGCCATGCGGCCGAACTGTTCGGCGTCGCACAATCGACGATCTCCCGCTGGGAAGCCGGCGTCCAGCAGATGTCGCCCGACGAGCGCGCGACGGCCGAGCGGCTGCTCGCCGCGCGCCTCGATTCGGCGGGCGACCGCGCGCTTGCGCGGCTGGTCGCGGGCAGCGCGGGCCGCATGCATCTCGTGTGCGACCTCACGCACCGCCTGCTCGCGAGTTCGCCCGCGCGCGCGGCCGAGTTCTCGCAACCGCTGCCGATGCTGCTCGGCACGTCGCTGTGGCGCTACGCGACGCCGGAAATCGCGCGCATGGAAGCCGCGCTCGACACGCTCGGCTGGCATGACCGCGCCGGACCGCCGAGCGTCGAGTTCGACACCGGCGCCAATGCATCGCGCGTCGTGCCGATTCGCGGCAGCCGGTGCCGGTGGACACGGATGACACTGTCGGACGGCTCGGCCGCCCGGCTCGTGGAAACACTCCAGGACGCGTGAGCAACGCGTCGCGACGAAGCGCCTGCAGCCGACGGTGACGCGCATTCCGCCACGCGCGGCGCATCATGCGAAAGACGCCGCCGTGAACGGCGGCACCCCGAGGAGATAAGTCCTATGTTGCGACTCGTTGTCCGGGAACTCGTGATCGTCTCGTTCATGCTCTACACGGGCGCCGCCGTGCTGATCGCGCTTCGCTCGGGTGTGGCGAACGCCGGCGGCAGGCGCGTGGCGCGCCGCCACCACCCCCGCATCTTCGGCCTGGTCGTCCTGCTCCAGGCCGGCTTCTTCGCGCTGTTCTGCTGGGCCGGGCTCTCGCTGAAATAGCGGCGCGCCGACGCACGCCAGCCGCCGCGCATATTTCATGCGTGGACGAGCCGCGCGCGGCCGCAGTACGCTTGACGGCCCATCGCAAGGACACCCACCATGACCCCCGATACGCTCCACGCGCGGCTTGATTTTCTGCGCGAAGCCGAACGCCTGAAGGATGTGCTGCGCAGCGGCCACACATCGGCCGGGCGCGCGGAAAGCACGGCCGAGCACAGCTGGCGGCTGTGCCTGATGGCGCTCGTGTTCGCCGACGCGCTGCCCGGCATCGACACGCTGAAGCTGCTGAAACTCTGCGTCGTCCACGATCTCGGCGAAGCGCTGCACGGCGACATCCCCGCGATCGAGCAGGCTGCGCATCCCGACAAAAGCGCGCACGAACGCGACGACCTGCTGACGCTGACGGCATCGCTCGATCGACCGCTGCGCGACGAGATCGTCGCGCTGTGGGACGAGTACGAAGCGGCCGCGTCGCCGGAGGCACGCGCGACGAAGGCGCTCGACAAGCTGGAAACGATCCTGCAGCACAACCAGGGCAGCAATCCGCCCGATTTCGACTACGCGTTCAATCTCGGCTACGGCCGCCGCCATACCGACGCCGCGCCGCTGTTCAGCGCGATCCGCGAAATCGTCGACGGCGATACGCAACGCAGGATCGACGCGGGTACGCAGCACCCGTAAGCTCGCGGCGCCTTCGCGCGCCGTATTCACAGACCGCAACAATGACGCCGCCCGGCGCGCACGCCAGTGCGGTGCTAGCACAATTCAGCACAATTTCTACACGACTTCTCGTGAAATCCTCGCTTACCATCAACGGCTGATTCGAACCGGCACGCCCGCGCGATGCGTACGCGGGCACCGTCGCGGGCCACGCGCCCGGCATGCGACGCCGGCCGGATCGTCCCGCCCGGCCGCACGCATCGCCGGCACCGCTTCATCCTCGCCGCGTTCTCATGACTCTGAAGACCCATCGCCGCCGGCGCATCGCGCTGGCTACCGCCGCCATTGTCGTCATCGCCGCCGGCGTCACGCTGAAGGCGTGCGCGCCCGACAAGCATCCGCAGTACCTGTCCGCGCCCGTCACGCGCGGCGATCTCGAGAACGCGGTGCTCGCAACCGGCGCGCTGCAGGCCTTCCGGCAGGTCGACGTCGGCGCGCAGGTCTCGGGGCAGTTGAAGACGCTGAAGGTCAAGCTCGGCGACAAGGTCACGAAGGGCCAGTGGCTCGCCGAGATCGATCCCGTTATTTCGGAAAACGCGCTGCGCCAGGCACGCGCCAGCGAAGACAACCTGCGCGCGCAACATCGGTCGACCGCCGCGCAGCTCACGCAGGCCGAACTCGCGTTCCGTCGCCAGCAGGCGATGCTGCCCGACGACGCGACGTCGCGCGAGCAGTTCGAGGCGGCACGCGCCACGCTCGACGTGCAGCGCGCGACGCTCGCGTCGCTCGCCGCGCAGATCCGCTCGGCCCGCATCCAGATCGAGACCGCACAGGCCAATCTCGGTTATACGCGCATCGTCGCGCCGATCGACGGCGAGGTCGTCGCGATCGTCACGCAGGAAGGCCAGACCGTGATCGCCCAGCAGCAGGCGCCGGTGATCCTGAAGCTCGCGGATCTCGACACGATGACCGTGAAGGCGCAGGTGTCGGAAGCCGACGTGATCCGCGTCAGCGCCGGCCAGGCCGCGTATTTCACGATCCTCGGCGAACCGGACAGGCGCCACTACGGCAAGCTGCGCGCGATCGAACCGGCGCCGCAGAATTACGCCGACGCGCAAGGCGCGCTCGGCGGCGGCGCGGGCGGCGGCGCGAAGTCGAACGCCGCCGTGTTCTACAACGCGCTGTTCGAAGTGCCGAACCCCGCGCACCGGCTGCGCATCTCGATGACCGCGCAAGTCGGCATCGTGCTCGGCAACGCGCGCAACGCGCTCAACATCCCGGCCGCCGCGCTCGGCGAACGGAACAAGGACGGCACCTACGCGGTACGCGTGCTGCGCGCCGACGGCAGCACGGAAACGCGCGGCATCCACATCGGCATCAACAACAACGTGCGCGTCGAAGTGCTGGCCGGCCTGAAGGACGGCGAGCGCGTCGTGATCGGCGAAGCGGCCGCGGACGACCATGCGCCGCTGGCGGACGCGGTATGACGATGCGCCGGCCCCTGCTGAAACTATCCGCCGTCACGCGACGCTTTCCGGCCGGCGACAAGGACATCGTCGTGCTGAACGACGTCAACCTGTCGATCCATGCGGGCGAGATCGTCGCGATCGTCGGCGCGTCGGGCTCCGGCAAGTCGACGCTGATGAACATCCTCGGCTGCCTCGACCATCCGAGCGAAGGCACCTACACGGTCGGCGGGCGCGACACGCACATGCTCGACAGCGACGAGCTCGCGCAACTGCGCCGCGAGCACTTCGGCTTCGTGTTCCAGCGCTATCACCTGCTGCCGCACGTCGATGCGGTCGCGAACCTCGAAATGCCCGCGATCTATGCGGGCACCGCACGCGCCGAGCGGCACGATCGCGCGCGCGAACTGCTCGCGCGCCTCGGCCTCGCGGATCGCGCGCACCACCGCCCCGGGCAGTTGTCCGGCGGCCAGCAGCAGCGCGTGAGCATCGCGCGTGCGCTGATGAACGGCGGCCAGGTGATCCTCGCGGACGAACCGACCGGCGCGCTCGACACGAAAAGCGGCCAGGACGTGCTCCGCATCCTGCACGAGCTGAACGCGCTCGGCCATACGATCGTGATCGTCACGCACGACAAGGCGGTCGCGCGCCACGCGCGGCGCATCATCGAGATCAGCGACGGCGAGATCGTCGCCGACCGGCCGAACCGCCAATACGCCGACGCGCTCGCGGAAGCCGGCATCGATGCGACGCACGCGGCCGACGCGGCGGCCGGCACGCCGCCCGCATCCGCATCCGCATCCGCATCCGTATCCGTATCCGCATCCGCGCACGACGCCGCGCCGCCGCCCGGCGACGCCGGCACCGGCACGCACGCGCGGCGCTTCGCGGCCGGCACCGGCCGCTTCGCCGAGGCGTGCCGGATGGCGTGGATCGCGCTCGTGTCGCACCGGCTGCGCACGCTGCTGACGATGCTCGGCATCATCATCGGCATCACGTCGGTCGTATCGATCGTCGCGATCGGCGAAGGCGCGAAGCGCTACATGCTCGACGAGATCGGCAGCATCGGCACGAACACGATCAACATCTATCCGGGCGCCGACTGGGGCGACAGCCGCGCCGACGCGATCCAGACGCTCGTGCCCGCCGACGTCGCCGCGCTCGCCGAGCAGCCGTACGTCGACAGCGCGACGCCCGAAACGTCGCGCACGCTGCTGCTGCGCTATCGCAACGTCGACGTGAACGCGCTCGTGAGCGGCGTCGGCGACCGCTTCTTCCAGGCGCGCGGAATGCGCTTCGCGCTGGGCGTCGCGTTCGACGAGGACGCGGTGCGCCGCCAGGTGCAGGTGGCCGTGATCGACCAGAATACGCGCCGCAAGCTGTTCGGCGCGGCGCGCAACCCGATCGGCGAGGTGATCCTGGTCGACAACGTGCCGTGCGTCGTGATCGGCGTGACGGCCGACAAGAAGAGCGCGTTCGGCAGCGTGAAAAGCCTGAACGTGTGGGTGCCGTACACGACCGCGAGCGGGCGCCTGTTCGGGCAGCGCCATCTCGACAGCATCACCGTGCGCGTGCGCGACGGGCAGCCGAGCGCCGCCGCCGAGAAAAGCCTCGAGAAGCTGATGACCCAGCGCCACGGCCGCAAGGATTTCTTCACGTACAACATGGACAGCGTGGTGAAGACCGTCGAGAAGACCGGCCAGTCGCTGACGCTGCTGCTGTCGCTGATCGCCGTGATCTCGCTCGTGGTCGGCGGGATCGGCGTGATGAACATCATGCTCGTGTCGGTCACCGAGCGTACGCGCGAGATCGGCATCCGGATGGCCGTCGGCGCGCGCCAGTCCGACATCCTGCAGCAGTTTCTCGTCGAGGCCGTGCTGGTCTGCCTGCTCGGCGGCACGATCGGCATCGCGCTGTCGTTCGGCCTCGGTGCGGTGTTCTCGATGTTCGTCGCGCAATGGAAGATGGTGTTCTCGGCCGGCGCGATCGTCACCGCGTTCGTCTGCTCGACGCTCACCGGTGTGATTTTCGGTTTCATGCCCGCGCGCAATGCGTCGCGGCTCGATCCGATCGATGCGCTCGCGCGCGACTGACGAAAGACTGCCATGACGTACACCTCACCGCTTCACCGCCTGGGCGCACTCGCATGCGCGGCCGCGCTGCTGGCCGGCTGCACGGACGCGCGCCATGCCCCGCTGCCCGCCGTCGCGATGCCCGCGAACTGGGCGGCGCCGGTCGCGGCCGGCGCGCCGGCCGCGACGCGCGACTGGTGGCGCAGCTTCGGCGATCCGCAACTCGACGCGCTGATCGACGACGCGCTGCGCGCCAACAACGACCTCGCGATCGCGGCGATCCGCGTGTATCGCGCGCAACTGCAGGCCGGGCTGGCCGATACGAACCTGACGCCCAGCGTGACGGTCGGCGCGAACGGCGCCGTGTCGCGCACGCTGGATACGCACCAGATGAGCCGCTCGAGCGGCGTGAACGGTTCGCTCAGCTACGAAATCGACCTGTGGGGCCGGCTGGCCGCGCTGCGCGATGCCGCGCGCTGGGAAGCCGACGCGACGGCCGCCGATCTCGAAGCCGCGCGGCTGTCGCTGATCGGCACGACCGCGTCGCTGTACTGGCGGCTCGGCTATCTGAACCGGCAGATCGCGCTCGGCGACGCGAACATCGCGTATGCGGAGCGCACGCTCGCCATCGTCCGGTCGCGGCACTCGGCCGGCGCCGTGTCGGGGCTCGATCTCGCGCAGGCGGAACAGAGCCTCGCCGCGCAACGCGCCGCCCAGACGCAGCTGATCCAGCAGCGCACCGAGAGCCGCCACGCGCTCGCGATCCTGTTCGACCGGCCGCCGCAGCAGCGCGCGGCCGAGCCGGCGGCGCTGCCCGACGCGGCGCCGCCCGACGTGGCGGCCGATTTGCCGGCCAGCCTGCTGGGCCGGCGCCCCGACCTGCGCGCGGCGGAGTTCCGGCTGCGCGAGTCGCTCGCGCAGGTCGACGCCACGCGCACGAGCTTCTATCCGACCTTCACGCTGACCGGCCAGGCCGGCACGTCGAGCACGAGCCTCGAGCGCGTGCTCGCGAATCCGGTCGGCACGCTCGGGCTCGGCCTGGCGCTGCCGTTCATCCAGTGGAACACGATGCAACTGCAGGTCAAGGTATCGAAGACGCAGTACGAGGAGGCCGTCGTCGGGTTCCGCCAGAAGCTCTATACGGCGCTCGCGGAAGTCGAGAACGCACTGTCGGCACGCGTGCAGCTCGAACGCGAGGCCGAGCAGCGCGCGCTGTCGCTGGCCCAGGCGCAGCGCGCCGAGCGGCTGGCCGCCGCGCGGTTCGCGGCCGGCGCGACCGCCGTGCAGCCGTGGCTCGACCAGCAACAGCGGCTGCGCGACGCGCAAGGCGCCGACGAACAGACGCGCCTGAACCGGCTCAACAACCAGATGACGCTGTACCGCGCGCTCGGCGGCGGGATGTCCTGACCGGCGCGCGCGCCGGGTCGGCCGCGCCCGGCGTCATTCGCACACGGCCGCCTCGCGCCGCGCCGGCGCGAACGCCACCGCGCTCGCGGCCGCGAGCACGGCCACCCCCGCCGCGCCGTACACCATCACCCAGCCGAATCCGTGCACGAGCGCCGCGTGCAGCGCCGCGCCGGTCGGATCGGCCTGCGCGAGCGCCGGCGCGATGGCCTGCAGCCCGTCGACGCGGCCCGACGCGATCTCCTGCGCGAGCGTGCGCAACGCCGCATCGCCGATCGCGCCCGCGACGCCGGCCTTCAGGCTCGCGACGATCCCCGCGACCAGCACGAAGCCCATCGCCGCGATGTTCAGCGCAAGCGAGATCATCCGCGCGCTCATGTCGATGCCCGACGCCATCCCGGCCCGCGCGCTCGGCACCGCGCCCGTCGTCGTGTTGGTGACAGGCGTGTTCGTCAGCCCGAGGCCGATGCCGGCGATCACGCAACCCGGCAGCATGGTCAGCCAGCTCGCGTGCTCCGCCGCGCTGCCGAGCCGCATCAGCGCGAAACCGGCCGCGATGGTGAACAGGCCGCCCGGAATCACGACGCCCGGCCCGTAGCGCAGCACGAGCCGCTCGCCGACCGGCGGCACGACCAGCGTCGGCAGCGTGTACGCGAGCAATGCGAGGCCGGCCGTCACGCTGTCGTAGCCGAGCGCGACCTGGAACCAGATCGGCAGGTAGATCATGAACGGCCAGAAGCTGAAGTTCATGCCCATCGAGCCGAAGATCGCCCCGGTGAACGCGCGGATCCGGAACACCGAGAAGTCGAACATCGGCCGCGCGCTGGCGCGTTCCGCGACGATGAAGCCGGCCAGCGCCAGCACGGTCGCGCCCAGCACGCCGAGCCCGGCGGCGCTGGTCAGCCCGAGTTCGGCGCTTTGCGTGATGTAGAACGCCAGGCCGAGCACCGCGAGCGACAACGTGACGATGCCCGCCACGTCGAGCCTGCCCGCATGCGGATCGCGCGATTCCCGCACCGCGCCGCCGATCAGCGCGAGCGCGACGGCCGCGAGCGGCGCGTGCACGAGAAACACCCACGGCCAGCTCGCCAGCGCGACGATCGCGCCGCCGACGATCGGCCCGAAACCGAGCCCGATGCCGAACACGATCCCCCAGATCCCGAACGCGCGGCCGCGCTCGCGGCCCTCGCGGAACTGGTGCGACAGCACGGCAATCTGGCAGATCAGCATCGCGCCGCCGCTGGCGCCCTGCAGCAGCCGCCCCGCGACGAGCACCGGCACGTTCGGCGCGAGCCCGCACAGCAGCGACGTCGCGCCGAACAGCACGGTGCCGATCACGTACACGCGCTTGCGGCCGAACCGGTCGGCGAGCGTGCCGGCCGCCATCAGCACGGTCGTGCATGCGATCGTGTACGCGTTCATGATCCACTGCATGCCGTTGAAATCGCCATGCAGCACGTGTTCGAGCGTCGGCAGGATCACCGGCACGCTCGAGATTTCGAGGCCGAACATCAGCGACGTGAGACAGACGGCCGCGAGCGCGACCGCATTCCTGCGGGAGTCGGATAGCGTCATGCGTATTGCGCGGCGGCCCGGCAACGGGCCGCGCACCTCCAGGTGAGAAGGATGGCCCGCGTGCGGCCGGCAACGCACGCTGGACGGGAATCGGTACTATAGTGAGAATCTCGATCCCCATTGACGCACCCGTTTCGCCAGACTCGGGAATTACAGGACCCAATCGACGCACCCTGCCATGACCGACAGACTCGACGGCGTGACGACCTTCGTCCAGGTAGTGGAATCGGGCAGCTTCGCGCTGGCCGCGGAGCGGCTCGACATGACGCGCTCGGCCGTCGGCAAGGCGGTCGCGCGGCTCGAGAAGCGGCTCGGCGCGCGGCTGCTGCAGCGCACGACGCGCAGCCAGAGCCTGACCGACGACGGCCAGGCGTACTACGACCGCTGCGTGCGCGCGCTCGCGGAGCTGGAAGCGGCCGAGGCCGACCTCGACTGCGGCCGCAACGAGCCGCGCGGCAAGCTGCGCCTGAGCGTGCCGCTCGCGTTCGGGCACCACTGCGTGACGCCGGTCGTGCTCGATCTCGCGCGCACCTATCCGCACTTGCGGATCGACGTATCGATCAGCGACCGCTTCGTCGATCTCGTCGAGGAAGGCATCGACCTCGCGGTGCGGATCGGCACGCTCGCGGACAGCACGAGCCTCGCGGTGCGGCGGCTCGGCAGGCAATACGGCAGCCTCGGCGCGGCGCCGTCGTATCTCGCGCGCCACGGGATGCCGACGTCGCTCGACGATCTGAAGCACCACCGGACGATCGCGTATTCACGTTCGGGCGTGGTTCAACCGTGGGACCTGCGCGCGCCGGACGGCTCGACGGTCCGTATCGACATGCCGCACCAGCTGAGTTTCGACGACGTGCAGGCGATCGCGGCGGCCGGCGCGGCAGGATTCGGAATTGCATGGCTGCCGAGCTGGCTGCTCGATCACTACGTGAAGCGCGGCGAGATGACGGTCGTGCTCGACCGCTGCTTCGTCTGCGAAGGCGACATCCACGCGCTCTGGCCGAAGACGCGCTACCTGCCGCGCAAGACGCGCTGCGTGATCGACGCGCTCGCGCAGGCCGTGCCGCCGATGATCGGACGCCAGGACGACGCGCGCCGGGACAGGACGCGATGAGATGAATGGAAGCCGACGCGCCGGGCGGCGCGTCGGGTCGTCACGCCGCGCCGAGATCGGCCAGCGGATGCGCGAACAGCTTCCACGGCGACGTGAGGAAATGCCGCACGCGTTCGGCGCGCAGCTCGACGAGCGACGCGGGCGCCCAGCGCGGCTTGCGATCCTTGTCGACGAGATGCGCGCGCACGCCTTCGCAGAAGTCGCCTTCCTCGATCGCTCGCGCGACGATGCCGAGTTCCATCCGGAACGATTCGGCCAGCGTCATCTGCCGGCCGCGCAGCAGCGCCTCGCGCGTCACGGCGAGCATCGTCGGCGAGTGGCTCGCGAGCGCATCGAGCGTCGCCTGCAGCCATTGACGGTGCTCGCGCGCCAGTTCGTCGCGCGCCAGGTCCTGCGTCAGCGTCGCGACGATCCGCTCGACGCCCGAGCGCTTGTCGAAGTGACGCACGATCCACGGCATCTGCCCGTCGAGCGCCGCATGCGGCACGACGTTGCACGGCGGCTCGAACACCTTGCGCAGCAGCGGCAGCACGTCGCCGTCCCACTTGACGCTCTCGATGCGCGTCTCGAACGTGTCGAGCCACGCGGACGGCACGCACAGGTCCGCCAGCTTCGCGGTCAGCGCGTCGGCGCCCGACAGCAGCGCGCCGGTCAGCCCGACGTACAGTTCGAGTTCCACCGGCATGCGCGACAGGAAATGCGTCGCGCCGACGTCGGGCACGAGTCCGATGCGCGTCTCCGGCATCGCGATCTTGCTGCGTTCCGTCGCGACGCGCAGCGCCGCACCCTGGGCGAGGCCCATGCCGCCGCCCATCGTCACGCCGTCCATCAGCGCGACCACCGGCTTCGGGAACGTGTGGATCGCGTAGTCGAGCCGGTATTCGTCGACGAAGAACGGCAGCCAGGTCTCGCGCTGCGCCACCATCCGGTGCAGCGCGCGCACGTCGCCGCCCGCGCAGAAGCCCTTCTCGCCCGCGCCGCGCAGCACGACCGCGACGATCTGGTCGTCGTCGCGGCAGCGCGCGAGGAGCGCGGCCAGCTCGCCGATCATCGCGTACGACAGCGCGTTGAGCGCGGCCGGCCGGTTCAGCGTGATCAGCGCCACGCGGTTCACCACGCGGAACAGCACCTCCGGCGCGGGCTGTGCGAAGGCGTCGGGAGTCGAGACCGGCGTGCTCATCGTTGCGGCTCCCCGTCGGTGTGCCATTGCGGCGCGCGCTTGCCGAGAAACGCGGCCACGCCCTCGCGCGGATCGTTCGTGTCGAACAGGTCGACGAAGCGCTCGCGCTCGACCGCCAGCGCCGCGCCGCGCGGCACGCCGCGGCGCGCGAGGCCGATCAGCTCCTTGCTGTACGCGACCGCATGCGGGCTCTGCCGCACGACGTTGCGCGCAAGCGCCAGCGCCGCATCGCGTGCCGCGCCCGATTCCACGACGTCCTCGACGAGGCCGATCCGCAGCGCGGTGGCCGCGTCGACGCGCGCGCCGGTCAGGATGATCTTCTTCGCCCAGCCTTCGCCGACGAGCCAGGGCAGCGTCTGCGTACCGAGCCCGCACGGCAGCAGGCCGACCGACGGCTCGGGCAGCGCCATCTGCGCATGCGTCTCGGCAATCCGCAGGTCGCATGCCAGCGCGCACTCGAGCCCGCCGCCCATCGCATAGCCGTTGATCGCCGCGATCGTCACGACGCGTGCATCGTGCAGCGCCTCGAACGCCGCGCCGAAGCGCGACGCCATCGCGCGCGCGACCGCGCGGTCGCCGTCGGCGAACGTGTTGAGATCGGCGCCCGCGCTGAAGAACTTCGGGCCGTCGCCCGTGATCACCAGCGCGCGCACGCGCGGATTCGCGTTCAGTTCGGCAACGGTTGCCTGCAGTTGCTGCAGCCCGTCGGCGGTGAAGGCGTTCGCGGGCGGACGCTTGAGCGTCGCGCACGCGATCGCGCCGTCGTCGACGTAGTCCAGTTCGATCATCACGCGTCCTTCTTCGTTGCCGGTTGGTACAGGCGGATCACCGCCGAGAAATCGAGCTGCCCGTCGCCGCGGCTGCTCACCGTCTGATACAGCTGCTGCGCGAGCGCGCCGAGATAGACGGGCTGGCGCGCCTGCTTCGCCGCGTCGTTGGCGAGGCCGAGATCCTTCAGCATCAGGTCGGTGCCGAAGCCGCCCGAGTAGCCGCGCGACGACGGCGCGGTGTCGATCACGCCCGGATACGGGTTGTAGGTATCCGAACTCCAGCAGCGGCCCGTCGACGTGTTGACGATGCCGGCCAGCACTTTCGGGTCGATGCCGAGCGCGACGCCGAGCGACATCGCTTCCGATACGGCCGCCATCGAGATGCCGAGCACGAGGTTGTTGCAGACTTTCGCGACCTGCCCCATGCCCGTCGCGCCGCAGTGGACGATGTTCTTGCCCATGCCGGCCAGCACCGGCTTCACGCGCTCGAAATCCGCATCGCTGCCGCCGACCATGAAGGTCAGCGTGCCGGCCGCCGCGCCGCCGGTGCCGCCCGACACGGGCGCATCGACGAACGCGCCGCCATGCTCGCGCACCAGCGCGCCGAACGCCTGCGCGCTGGCCGGATCGATCGTGCTCGAATCGATCACGGTCGCGCCGGCGCCGAGGCCGGCCAGCACGCCGTTTTCGCCGGACAGCACCGACCGCACGTGCGGCGCGGCCGGCAGCATCGTGATGACGAAGGTCGCGCCCGACGCCGCATCGCGCGGCGACGCGGCCACCTGCCCGCCGGCGTCCTGCAGCGCGCGCAGCGCGTCCGCACTCAGGTCGAACGCGTGCACCTCATGGCCGGCCTTGAGCAGATTCAGCGCCATCGGCGCACCCATGTGGCCGAGGCCGATAAAACCGATTTTCATGTTCGTGTCCTCCGCCGCTCAATGCAGCCGGATCGTCGTATTCACCGGGCCCGCCGTCGCGTCGTCGTCGAACCAGCGCGCGGTGACCGTCTTGGTTTGCGTGTAGAACTGCACGACCTGCTTGCCGTACGGGCCCAGGTCGCCGAGCTTCGAGCCGCGCGAGCCGGTGAAGCTGAAGAACGGCACCGGCACCGGGATCGGGATGTTGATGCCGACCTGGCCGATGTCGATCTCGCTCTGGAACTTGCGCGCGGCCGCGCCGCTCTGCGTGAACAGGCCCACGCCGTTGCCGAACGGGTTCGCGTTGACGAGCGCGATCGCGTCGTCGAGCGTGTCGGCTTCCATCACGACCAGCACCGGCCCGAAGATTTCATGCGTGTAGACCGACATGCCGGTCGTCACGCCCGAGAAGATCGTCGGGCCGACGAAGTTGCCGTGCTCGTAGCCGGGCACCTTCACGTCGCGGCCGTCGAGTTCGAGCTTCGCGCCTTCCTTCACGCCCGCGTCGATCAGCGACAGGATGCGTTCCTTCGCCGCCTTCGACACGACCGGCCCGACGTCCGTGCCGGCTTCCGCGCCCGCGTTGACCTTCAGCGCCTTCGCCTTCTCGACGATGTCCGGCAGCCAGTCGCGCGCGCGGCCGACCAGCACGACCACCGAGGTCGCCATGCAGCGCTGGCCGGCCGCGCCGAAGCCCGCGCCGACGAGCGCGTTGATCGCCTGCTCGCGGTGTGCGTCGGGCAGCACGACCGCGTGGTTCTTCGCGCCCATCATCGACTGCACGCGCTTGCCGTGCGCGCTGCCGAGGTTGTACACGTGCGTGCCGACCGCGGTCGAGCCGACGAACGAGATCGCCTTCACGAGCGGATGCGTGCAGATCGCGTCGACCACCTCCTTGCCGCCGTGCACGACGTTCAGCACGCCTTTCGGCACGCCGGCCTCGATCGCGAGCTCGACGAGCGCCATCGTCGACAGCGGGTCCTGCTCCGACGGCTTCAGCACGAAGGTGTTGCCGCACACGATCGCCATCGGGAACATCCACAGCGGGATCATCGCGGGGAAGTTGAACGGCGTGATGCCCGCGCACACGCCGAGCGGCTGGCGCAGCGTGTAGGTATCGACGCCGCCCGCGACGTTCTCCGCGAACTCGCCGAGCTGCAACGTGCCGATCGAACATGCGTGCTCGACGACTTCCAGGCCGCGGAAGATGTCGCCCTCGGCGTCGGGAATCGTCTTGCCCTGCTCGGCGGTCAGCATCTTCGCGATGCGCTGCTGGTTCGTACGGACGAGATCCTGGAACTTCAGCATGATGCGCATGCGCGCGCCGATCGGCGTGTTCTTCCACGTCGCGAAGGCGGCGTGCGCGGCCTGCACGGCCGCGTCGACTTCCGCGACGGTCGCGAACGGCACGCGCGCGAGCACCTGCTGCGTCGCGGGGTTGACGATGTCGCGCCACTCGTTCGTGGCGGACTCGACAAAAGCGCCGTCGATCAGCAGCTTGACCGTCGGCACGTCTTGCCCCGTGCGGGGCGTCGGATTCGCGTTCATCGATCCCATCTCCTGGCAGAGGGCCGCGCAGCGTCATGTCGCCGCGCGGCCGGTTCAATCCGGCTGCGGGCCGCGGCCGCGGAATGCGGCGCGCACGGCCCGCGGTCGATCACTTCAATTCGGCGGCGAAATCTTCTTCCCAGTATTCGCCGGGCATCCGCGCGCTCGGGTCGTCGCCGCGCTCGATCTCGCGACGGCGCAGCTCGACGCGGCGGATCTTTCCCGAGATCGTCTTCGGCAACTCCGCGAACTGCAGGCGGCGGATGCGCTTGTACGGCGCGAGCTTCTCGCGCGAGAAACGGAAGATCTCCAGCGCGAGCGCCGGGCTTTCCTCGTAGCCCTGGCGCAGCATGACGAACGTCTTCGGCACCGACAGCCTCACGGGGTCGGGGCTCGGCACGACGGCCGCCTCGGCGATCGCCGGATGCTCGATCAGCACGCTCTCGAGCTCGAACGGGCTCAGCCGGTAGTCGGACGACTTGAACACGTCGTCCGCGCGGCCGATGTAGACGTAATAGCCGTCGTCGCGGCGCATCGCGATGTCGGACGTGCGGTAGTGGCCGTCGCGCATCGCGTGGGCCGTCGCATCGGGGTTGTTCGCGTAGCCGCTCATCAGCCCGACCGGGCGCGCGGCGTCGGCGCCGATGGGCAGCGCGACCTCCCCTTCGGTCACGGGGGCGCCGTCCGGGTCGAGCAGCGCGATCCGGTAGCCGGGCAGCGGCCGGCCCATCGAGCCCGCGACGACCGGCTGGCCCGGCGAGTTGCCGATCAGGCAGGTCGTCTCGGTCTGGCCGTAGCCGTCGCGGATCGCGATGCCCCACGCCTTCTTCACGCGCTCGATGATCTCGGGATTCAGCGGCTCGCCCGCGCCGACGATCTCGCGCAGCTTCACGTCGAACGACGCGAGCGGCTGCTGCACGAGCATGCGCCACACGGTCGGCGGCGCGCACAGCGTCGTCACCTGGTATTTGACGAGCGCATCGAGCACGACCTTCGGCTCGAAGCGCGCGTAGTTGAATGCGAACACGCAGGCCTGCGCGTTCCACGGCGCGAAGAAGCAGCTCCACGCGTGCTTCGCCCAGCCCGGCGAGCTGATGTTCCAGTGAATGTCGCCCGGCTGCAGGCCGACCCAGTACATCGTCGACAGATGGCCGACCGGGTAGGTGCGGTGCGTATGCTCGACGAGCTTCGGCTTCGACGTCGTGCCCGACGTGAAGTACAGCAGCATCGGATCGTTCGCGTGCGTGACGGCGTCCGGTTCGAACGCGGCGCTCGCCGCGTAGCCGTCGTTCATCGCGAGCCAGCCTTCGCGCGGCGCGCCGGCGACGATCTTCCGCGCGAGGCCGAGATCCGGCTGTTCGAATTTCGCGGTCTCGTTCTCGTCGACGATCGCGTATTTCGCGCCGCCGATCTGCACGCGGTCGCGCACGTCGTCGGGCGACAGTTGCGTGGTGGCGGGCAGCACGATCGCGCCGAGCTTCATCGCGGCGAGCATCGCGTCCCACAGTTCGACGCGGTTCGGCAGCATCAACAGGATCCGGTCGCCGCGCACGACGCCGATCGAGCGCAGCCAGTTCGCGATCCGCGACGAACGTTCGGACATCTGCGCGAACGAATACGGATCGCCCGTGCCGGTGGCCGCATCGACGATCCACAGCGCGGGCCGGTCGTTGCCGCGCGCCATCGGGTCGAAGTAGTCGAGCGCCCAGTTGAACGCATCGAGCGCCGGCCACGCGAAATCGCGGTATGCGGTGTCGTAGTCCGTGCGATGGCGCAGCAGAAAGTCGCGTGCGTCCAGGAATGCCTGTACCGTCATCGTGTCGTCTCCTGTCGGCCCACGTTAGCGCTTCAGCGCTTACGTGGGCCCCATGCCCTGCGCGGTCGGCCCACGTTGGCGCTTCAGCGCTTGCGCGGGCCCCATGCCTTGCGCGGTCGGCCCACGTTGGCGCTTCCGCGCCTGCGCGGGCCCCGTGCTTCGCGGTCGACCGGCGCACGCGCCGCGGCGCATGCCCGATCCCCTCCGATGCGGCGCACGGTCGCGTCATTGCGCGCCGCGTTCACCGCCCTGGCCTCCTCGTGTCCTGCATGATGTTTCGTCGGCGATGGCCGGCGCGACTCAAAGCTGTCGCGCGATCACCATCCGCTGCACTTCGCTCGTGCCTTCGTAGATCTGCGTGATGCGCGCGTCGCGGTAGTGACGCTCGACCTCGTAATCGACCAGATAACCGTAGCCGCCGTGGATCTGGATCGCGTCCGAGCACACGCGTTCGGCCATCTCGGACGCGTACAGCTTCGCCTGCGACGCTTCCGACAGGCACGGCAGCCCGGCCGTGCGCAGCTTCGCCGCGTGATGCACGAGCAGGCGCGCGGCGTTGATCTGCACGGCCATGTCGGCGAGCTTCTGCTGGATCGCCTGATGCTCGGCGATCGGCTTGCCGAACTGCACGCGCTCGCCTGCATAGCGGCGCGCCTTGTCGAACGCGGCGCGCGCGATGCCGAGCGCCTGCGCGGCGATGCCGATGCGTCCGCCCTCGAGATTCGACAGCGCGATCTTCAGCCCCTCGCCGCGCTGGCCGAGCAGGTTCTCTTCCGGAATCGCGCAGTTCTCGAACGTGATCGGGCACGTATCCGACGCGCGGATGCCCATCTTCTTTTCAGGCTTGCCGACGATGAAGCCCGGCGTATCGGTCGGCACCAGGAACGCCGAGATGCCGCGCTTGCCGGCCTCCGGGTCGGTCATGGCAAAAACGATCGCCACGCCCGCGCGCTGGCCGTTGGTCACGAACTGCTTCGCGCCGTTCAGCACCCATTTGCCGTCGCGCAGCTCCGCACGCGTGCGCAGGTTGTTCGCCTCGGAGCCGGCGTGCGGCTCGGTCAGGCAGAACGCGCCGATCACGCGGCCGGACGCCATGTCGGCCAGCCAGCGATCCTTCTGCGCGGGCGTGCCGAAGCCGAGGATCGGCCCGCAACCGACCGAGTTGTGCACGCTCATCATCGTCGCGCACGCCGCGTCGCCGGCGGCCACTTCCTCCATCGCCAGCGCGTAGGCCACGTAGTCCGTATACGAGCCGCCCAGCTCCTGCGGCACGATCATCCCGAGCAGGCCGAGTTCGCCGAGCTGCGCGACGATGGCGTCGGGCAGCTGCGCGTCGTGGTCCCACTGCGCGGCGTTCGGCGCCAGCATCTCGGTGGCGAACGCGCGCGCGGCATCGCGGATCATCCGCTGGTCTTCGGTGTAAAGCTCGTCCATGGTGCTGCTGTCTCCCGCGGCCGCCGGGCGCGACCGTCCTTGCGTTTCGATGCAACAAGTGTAGGCAAGCACGCCCGACTGTTCGATGCTCGCGTCGCTCATTTACACTGAGCGTTTTTGCCACACCGGCGGCACGGATGAAGCAGGAAGACAAGGGAACCGTCGCGATCAGCCTGGTCGCCTACAGCGTCGCGCTCGCCACCCGGCGCGGCGTCGAGGCCGAGCCGCTGCTCGCGCAGGCCGGCATCGCGCCCGCGCTGCTCGGGCAGCCTCGCGCACGCGTGTCCGCGCAACAATACGGCGCATTGTGGAACGCAATCGCGCGCACGCTCGACGACGAGTTTTTCGGGCAGGATCGCCACCCGATGCGCAGCGGCAGCTTCATCGCGATGAGCCAGGCCGCGCTGTCCGCGCGCGACGGCCTGCACGCGATGGCGCGCGCGGTGAACTTCATGCACTGCGTGCTCGACGACCTGCACGCGGAACTCGACGCGACCCCGCAGCGCGTGCGGCTGCGCTTCGTGCACCGCAACAACGGCGCAACGCCCGCGATGTTCACGTACGCGACCTATTTCATCATCGTCTACGGGCTCACCTGCTGGCTGATCGGGCGGCGCATTCCGCTGCTGCACGCGAGCTTCCGCTGCGACACGCCGCCGGCCGATCACGAATACCCGGCGATGTTCTGCGACGACATGCGTTTCAACGAGCCCGACTCGTATGTCGATTTCGATCCCGAATTCGCGACGCTGCCGGTCGTGCAGAACGCGAAGACGCTGAAGACGTTCCTGCGCAACGCGCCGGCCAGTTTCATCGTCAAGTACCGCAATCCGAACGCGCTCGCGCAGCGCGTGCGCGCGGTGCTGCGCGGCATGCCGCCCGCCGCGTGGCCGGGCGCGGGCGGGATGGCCGCGCGGCTGCACGTGGCCGAGGCCACGCTGCGGCGCAAACTGCACCAGGAAGGCCACGCGTACCAGTCGATCAAGGACACGCTGCGGCGCGATCTCGCATTCGAGGCGCTGGCCGACCCCGCGCGCACGATCGCCGACGTCGCGGCGGCGGCCGGCTTCGCCGAGCCGAGCGCGTTCTACCGCGCGTTTCGCAAATGGAGCGGGCGCAGCCCGGCCGACTATCGCGACGAAGTGCTCGCGCGGGGCGGCGGCGCCAGCTGACCCGGCCGGCGCTTCGCGCTTTCCGCCGAAACCGCCTAATCTTTAAGCATCGGGCCCACGCCCTTTCCGCAAGCCGGACGGCGCGCGGCCGCGCGCCGCCCGGACGTCCCGATGCTCGTTCACCGTCATGGGCCGCCGCCGGCGCCTGCCACGCCCGGCGGCCACCCTCGTCACCCGCTGTCCGCGCGGGTCGCGCGCGCCGCGCTGTTCGCGGCGCTGCTCGTCGTATGCGCCGCGGTCGCCGCGCCCCAGCCGGTCGAAGCGCCCGCCGATCGCCCGGTGGTCGTGATCCCCGTCAACGGCGCGATCGGGCCGGCCAGCGCCGATTTCATCGTCCGCTCGCTCGACCGCGCCGCGCGCCGTCACGCGCCGCTCGCGATCCTGCAGCTCGACACGCCCGGCGGCCTCGATACGTCGATGCGGCAGATCATCAAGGCCATCCTCGGCTCGCCCGTGCCGGTCGCCGCGTTCGTCGCGCCCGGCGGCGCGCGGGCCGCGAGCGCGGGCACCTACCTCGTCTACGCGAGCCACTTCGCGGCGATGGCGCCCGGCACCAATCTCGGCGCGGCGTCGCCCGTGCAGTTCGGCATCGGCGGCGCCGCGCCGCCGGGCGCGAACCCGGCCGCTCCGCGGGCGCCGGGCGCGGCGGGCGGGTCCGATGCGGCCGCCACGTCGGCCGCGCTGCCGAACGACACCCAGTCCACCGAGATCCGCAAGGCGACGCAGGACGCCGCCGCGTACATCCGCGGCCTCGCGCAGTTGCGCGGGCGCAATGCCGCGTGGGCCGAGCGGGCGGTGCGGGAAGCCGTCAGCCTGTCGGCGAACGAGGCGCGCGCGC
This sequence comes from Burkholderia paludis, assembly GCF_000732615.1. Classification (GTDB taxonomy): domain Bacteria; phylum Pseudomonadota; class Gammaproteobacteria; order Burkholderiales; family Burkholderiaceae; genus Burkholderia; species Burkholderia paludis. The sequence continues at coordinate 65,122 of NZ_JPGL01000015.1, read as the reverse complement.
AGCACGTCATCGACCTGATCGCGCAGGATCCCGACGACCTCGCGCGCCAGCTCGACGGCCGCACCGCCGTGACCGCCGCCGGCACGGTGCGGCTCGCGACCGCGCATGCGCCGCTCGTCGTGGTCGAGCCCGACTGGCGCAGCCGCTTCCTGGCCATCATTGCCGATCCGAACGTCGCGCTGATCCTGCTGACGATCGGCATCTACGGCCTCTTCTTCGAATTCGCGAACCCCGGCTTCGTGCTGCCGGGCGTCGTCGGCACGATCTGCCTGCTGGTGGGGCTGTTCGCGATGCAGTTGCTGCCGGTCAGCTATGCGGGGCTCGGCCTCGTGCTGCTCGGCCTCGGCTGCCTGGTGGCCGAGGCGTTCCTGCCGACCTTCGGCGTGCTCGGTTTCGGCGGCATCGTGTCGTTCACGATCGGCGCGCTGATGCTGATCGACACCGACGTGCCCGGCTACGGGATTCCGTGGCCCGTGATCGCGAGCCTCGCGCTCGGCGGCGGGCTGCTCGTCGCCGGCGTGTCGAGCGTCGCGCTGCGGGCGCGACGCCGCCCGGTCGTGACGGGCGCGGAGGCGATGGTCGGCAGCATCGGCGAAGTGCTCGACGACGGGCTGCTGGCCGACCAGCCGCACGGCGCGGGCGGCGTCGCGCCGTCCGCCGCCGGCTGGGCGCGCGTGCGCGGCGAGCGCTGGCGCGTCGCCAGCAATGCACCGCTCGCCGCGGGCTGCCGCGTGCGCGTCACCGGCCGCCAGGGGCTGCTGCTCACCGTCGCCCCGCTCTATGACGTGGCCGCGCAAGAACAACATCAAGGAGAGCCGTCATGATCGGCTACACGTTCGGCTTCAGCAGCGTCCTGATCGTCTTCGTCGCGGTGCTCGTCGCGTCGTCGATCCGCATCTTCCGCGAATACGAGCGCGGCGTGGTGTTCATGCTCGGCCGGTTCTGGAAGGTGAAGGGGCCGGGGCTCGTGCTGATCATCCCGATCGTCCAGCAGGTCGTGCGGATCGACCTGCGCACCGTCGTGTTCGACGTGCCCGCGCAGGACGTGATCACGCGCGACAACGTGTCGGTGAAGGTGAATGCGGTCGTGTATTTCCGCGTGGTCGATCCGGAGAAAGCCGTGATCCAGGTCGCGCGCTTCTTCGAGGCGACGAGCCAGCTCGCGCAGACGACGCTGCGCGCGGTGCTCGGCAAGCACGAACTCGACGCGCTGCTCGCCGAGCGCGAGCAGTTGAACGCCGACATCCAGAAGACGCTCGACGCGCAGACCGATGCATGGGGGATCAAGGTGTCGACGGTGGAAATCAAGCACGTCGACCTCAACGAAACGATGATCCGCGCGATCGCGCGGCAGGCCGAGGCCGAACGCGAGCGGCGCGCGAAGGTGATTCACGCGGAGGGCGAGCTGCAGGCGTCGGAAAAGCTGCTGCAGGCCGCGCAACGGCTCGCGCAGCAGCCGCAGGCGATGCAGCTGCGCTACCTGCAGACGCTGACGACGATCGCGGCGGACAAGAATTCGACGATCGTGTTTCCGCTGCCGATCGACCTGCTGGGGGTGTTGCTGGAGCGGTGGAACGGGAAGCGGGAGGGGTGAAGCGCGCGGGGCCCGGCCCGTGCGCTTCAACGCCCGTCGGGCGTCAGGCCAGCAGCTTGCGCTCGGTCTTGCCGTACTTGATCGACTTCTCGTCCGGAATCATCAGGCCCGTGTGCTCGTCGCGCCCCTGCAGCAGGAAGCGCGCGTCCGGGTTGCCGATCTGCCCGGCCGCGAGCTTGCTGTCCGCGCCGATCTCGCCCGTCTTCATCCGGTTGACGATCACGCCGGCCGCGGTGTCCTTGAAGTCGCGCAGCATCCACGCGTCGCCGTCGCTGTCGCCGAACACCAGCAGCGGGCCATAGCCCTTCTTCGACGCGAGGACGTTGCGGATGCCCACCGTCTTGCCGGGCCCCCAGTTGAAATGCCAGCCGGCCGGATAGGTGCTCGTGTACTTGCCGTCCTGCATGTCGAGACGCAGGCCGATCACGTTTTCCGGCGGCACGCCGTAGCCGTAGTTGGGATTGCCGGCGAATACGCGCACGACGTCGTCGAGCGACGCCGTGCTCACGTACACGTCGATGCCGTTCGCGCGCAGCGTATGCATCACCGCGCGGATTTCCTCGTGAATGCGGATGCCGTGAAAATGCGTGTCGGCCACCACGCCGGCCTTGCCCGGCAGCGCCTTCGGGCTCTCGTAGCGGACCTTGCGCAGCGCGTCGCCGATCCCGTAGTTGTTCGACGCTTCCGCCATCGCCTGCAACTCGGCGGTCGTCATGTTCTTGTAGAAGTAGAGGATCCACTTGTAGCCGATTTCGAGCGGATGCGTGTCGCAGATCGCGTCGTACATGAAGTACAGCTTCGCGCGGAAATCCTTGAACTGGTCGGTCTCGCGAATCTCGTCGAGGCTCTTGTCGCCGCCGAAGCCCTTGTAGTTCGCGTAAATCCAGCGGTAGTCGGATTCGACGTCGGCGGCGAGATCCTCCATCGTCACCGGCTTGCCGTCCACGGTCGTGTAATCCTTCATGAACGCGCCCTTCGGCACGTCCTTCCACATCACGCCGACGAATTCGTCCGGGGTCAGCCGGTACTGCAGATGATTGATCTGGTACATCAGCAACGCCTCTTCGCAGTCGTTCATGATGCACGTGTTGTCCCAGTCGAACACCGCGTACGGGCGGCGCTTGCCGTCGTAGCGAGCGCTCGCGACGCCATGCGCGTCGAGCACCGCCTGCAGACGCGCGGCGTTGAACGGCGACCAGCGGCCCGGGTCCAGCGCGTCCGGCGCGGATGCGCTTGCCGCGTCGGCCGTGCCGGCCTTGAGCATCAGCGACGTCGCGGCGGTCGCCGCGGCAAGGGTGTTCATGAACTGGCGGCGTTGCATGGTCTCTCTCCGTGAAATGTCGAATCGGCTTCGGGGCCGCCCCGCGCGCGATGCACCGGCACCGCCCGGCCGGGCGGCCTGGAACAGGGGGCGAATGATGTGACGAAATTATTTCGGCAATTTGACAGCGTCCCGCCGCGATACGACGCGAAGTTGATCCGGCGCGACCTGCCGGCCCGGCGCCGGAGCCGCCCGCACCGCCCTCCGGCCGATCCCGCCGGCCCGCACGCGCATGCGGCTTCCCCCCTCCCCGAGCGACGGAAACCTAGAGCGTCCCCTCCATTTCCCCCTTCCATTAGGAGAAATCCTCACCTTCGGGGGCTGGCGCGCCACGGCGAACCGGCTATGATAATTACATTGCTCAATGGCACATTAAATGCTGACTGAATAATTCGCGACACAACGGCGCGGATGCATTCCGGATCGGCACCCCGCCTTGAACCGGACCCGAGCCGCGCCGACGCGCAGGCGCGGGCCAACACATGGAGACGCATCATGGCCGACCGCCATTCGCTGCCGGAAGTCCACCTCGACGAATTGCCGCAGTTCCGCGCGGTCCAGCAGCTGGCTTACCGCTGTGTCGAAACCGTCGGCGCGATGCTCTACCCGGGCATCACCGAGAAGGAAGCCGCGCGCCTGCTGACCGAATGGCTGCAGGACAACGGCGTGCGCGACTGGCTGCACAAGCCGTTCGCCTGGTTCGGCGACCGCACCGCGTTCGCCGGCTTCTCGGGCCTCAGGCACATGGGCGGCTTCAATCTCGCGTTCTTCCCGGGCAATCGCCAGCTCGAAACCGACATGCCGGTGATCCTCGACGTCGCGCCCGTGCTCGACGGCATCGTCGCGGACGTCGGCTACGCGCACTGCCTCGGCCACAACCCGATCCTCGAACAACTGCAGGACGACCTGATGGACCATCGCGACCTGATCGTGCGGCTCGTGAAGGCGCGCCGCCCGATGGCCGAGGTCGCGCAGGAAGTCGACGCGCTGTGCCGCCGCCAGGGCGTCGAGCCGCGCCACAAGGCCTATCCGTTCAAGGTGCTCGCGCATCGCGTCGCGAAGATCCACACGCTGTCGAAGCCGCGCTTCGTCGCGCGCTTCGGGCTGAACGCGACGCGCAACCTGCTGCTCGACCAGGGCCGCGCGGCGAAGCAGCAGGGCTGGTCGCCGCTGTGGTCGATCGACCGCCGCTCCGAGCATGCGCCCGTCCCGGGCCTGTGGGCCGTCGAGCCGCACCTGGGCTTCGCCGGTGTCGGCGCGAAGTTCGAGGAGCTGCTCGTGATCACGGAAGACGACGCGTACTGGCTCGACGACGACCTGCCGCACGTGCGCCGCTGGCAGCACCGCCTGGCCGAACGCACGCAGGCCGCGGCGACCGTGCCGGCCGCCGCCTGACGCGCGCCCTTCTTCCTCCCGACTCCCTGAACGACGGACTCACGATGCAGCCTCTCTCCGACGAAGCGCCGCTGGCCCTGTTCGAATCGGTACACAGCGAGACGGCGGTCGCCTCCGGCGACCTGACGCTCGCGGTCAGGACCTGGGGCGACCCGGCCCGCCCGCCGGTCGTGCTGGTGCACGGCTATCCCGACGACAGCAGCGTCTGGCAGCACGTCGCGCCGCTGCTCGCGCGCAAGCACTACGTGATCGCGTACGACGTGCGCGGCGCGGGCCTGTCCGGCGCCCCGAAGCGCACGGCCGACTACCACCTCGCGAAGCTGACCGACGATTTCGTCGCGGTGATCGACGCGCTCTGCCCCGGCCGGGCCGTCCATCTGGTCGCGCACGACTGGGGCTCGATCCAGGGCTGGGAATTCGTCACCGATCCGCGCCTCGCCGGCCGCATCGCGTCGTACACGTCGTGCTCGGGGCCGTGCCTCGACCATGTCGGCTTCTGGCTGCGCGAACGCCTGCTGCGCCCGACGCCCGCGTCGCTCGCGAGGCTCGGCGGCCAGCTCGTGCGGTCGTGGTACGTGTACCTGTTTCACCTGCCGTTCATCCCCGAGCTCGGCTGGCGGCTGTGGCTCGGCCGCGCGTGGCCGCGCCTGCTGCGCCGGCTCGAGAAGACGCCCGCCGCGCCGCGCCCGACGCAGGCCGACGACGGCGCGCGCGGCGTGCGCCTCTATCGCGCGAACTTCATCCGCTGCCTGTTCACGCCGCGCGAGCGCCACGCGCATGCGCCGGTGCAGACGATCGTGCCGCTCGGCGACAAGTACGTGAGCCCCGCGTTGTCCGAGAACCTGTCGCGCTGGGTGCCGCAGTACTACCGCCGCGAAGTCGCGGCCGGCCACTGGCTGCCGCTCTCCGACCCGGCCCGCTTCGCGGGCCTCGCCGGAGAACTGATCGACGCGGTCGAATCGGGCAACGAACCGCCCGCGCTCGCGAACGCGCGCCGCCGCCCGACGAGCGGCCCGTTCAGCGGCAAGGTCGCGGTGGTGACCGGCGCGGGCAGCGGCATCGGCCGCTGCGCGGCGCTCGCGTTCGCCCGCGAAGGCGCGACGGTCGTCGCGTGCGACATCGATGCCGCGAGCGCCGAACGCACCGCGCTGCTGATCGGGCTGACCGGTGCGCAAGCGATCGCGAAACGCGTCGACGTCGGGTCCGCCGACGAGATGGAAGCGCTTGCGGCGTGGGTCGGCAGCGAACTCGGCGGCGCGGACGTCGTGATCAACAACGCGGGCATCGGCATGGCCGGCGGCATCCTCGACACGAGCACGCGGCACTGGGAACGCATCCTGCACGTGAACCTGTGGGGCGTGATTCACGGCTCGCGGCTGTTTGCGCGGCAGATGGCCGCGCGCGGCACTGGCGGCCACATCGTCAACACCGCGTCGGCCGCCGCGTTCGGGCCGTCGCGCGACCTGCCCGCCTATGCGACGACGAAGGCCGCCGTGCTGATGCTCAGCGAATGCATGCGCGCGGAACTCGCGGAGAAAGGCATCGGCGTGACGGCCGTATGCCCCGGCTTCGCGGAAACCGGAATCATGGCGTCGACGCAGTACGCGGGCGCCGACGCACGCGACGAGGCGCGGCTGCGCAAGCGCGCGACGAAGCTGTACCAGATGCGCGGACTGAAACCCGAAACCGTGGCGCAGGCGATGGTCGACGGCGTGCTGCGCAACCGCCCCGTCGTCGCGGTCGGCGGCGAGGCGCACGCGCTGCGCTTCGTCGGCCGCTTCATGCCGTGGCTGGGCCGGATGATCGCCCGCGTCAGCATGGCATCGCATTGACGGCGCACGCCGCCGCACAGGGAGACACGAATGACCGATACCGCCGACTATCACAAGATCAAGGCCCGGCACGTGAAGTTCGACTTCAGCGACACGCCGGTCACCTGGGTGCCGAACGACCCGGGCAGCACTCACATCATCAACACGCTGAACCTGCTGTTCCCGGAAGGCGAGCTGTGGTTCTGCCGCGTGTACAACAAGGCGCTGCCGCTGATCACCGACGCGCGCCTGCGCGACGAGGCCGAAGGCTTCCTGCGGCAGGAAGCCGTGCATTCGCGTTCGCACGGCGGCGTGCTCAAGCACTACTACGACCGGCACGGGATCGACACGAAGCCGTTCACGCAAAAGCTGAACCGGCTGTTCACGCGCGTGCTCGGCGAACAGCCGCTCGGGCTGAAGATCGGCCATACGCGTTTCTGGCTGCGGCAGCAGCTGGCCGTGATCGCGTCGCTCGAACATTTCTTCGGCTATCTCGGCAACTGGGTGCTCAACGCGCACGGGCTCGACGCAGGCAACGCCGACCCGACGATGGTCGACCTGCTGCGCTGGCACGGCGCCGAGGAAGTCGAGCACCGCACCGTCGCGTTCGACATCTACCGGCACATGGGCGGCACCTATCCGGAGCGCTGCCTGCACATGACGTTCGTGATCGTGCTGCTGCTCTACTACATCACGACGGGCGCGAAGTTCATGTACCGGCGCGACCCCGGCGCCGGCCGCTACCCGGGCTTCGTGCTCGCGTGGTGGCAAGGTTCGCGGCGCGGGCACCTGCCGTCGTTCTGGAAGGTGATCGGCGCGGCGCTGCGCTATTTCAAACCGGGCTATACGCCGCACCACGAAGGCTCGACCGAGCAGGCGCTCGCCTACCTCGCCCGCTCGCCGGCGGCGCAGGCGGCCGCGCACGGCGGCAACTGGGGCACGACGAAGGGCGCCTGACCGGATTTTCTGCCGGCCCGGCGGGCGTCGTCCGCCGAAATGCGTACAATCGCGGCTTCATTTCCCGGAGGTGCCGCGATGGCCATGAAGAAAACCGATCTCGAAAAGAACAAGGCGCTCAAGCTGACGCACGCGATGAAGCAGTCGGGCTCCGCGCGTTTCGGCAAAAGCGCCGACGATGCGGCCAAGCTCGACCGTCGCGCACAACGCAAGCTCGACCAGGAACAGGGCCTCGTGCCGTTCGCGTGCAAGCTCAACGCCGAGCTCGTCGAACAGCTCAAGGCGCGCGCGGCCACGCACCCGGAAGGGATGACGGGCCTGCTGTCCGAACTGCTCGTGAACGGGCTCGCGCAACGCGACGCATAACCCGTCTTATCTCAAAAACGCCGTTGACATTGCGGCGCTGCCAAGACACACTGCTCCGCATGCCCATGCTCAAGCCCAACGCCATCGCGACTACAAAACCGGTGAACGCCCATACGCGGCGATCACGGGGGGCGCTTGTGCGTTAGCATCGAGATTCAGTTACGCATGTCACAAGGCCTCGCCGGAAACGGACGAGGCCTTTTTTTCATGGAGCGCGTCGTCCCGCCCGGCTCAACGAACGGAGATGACGATGAACCATGCAAGCCGGCTGATGGTATGCCGCGACCGGTGCCGCACCGACGCGATCGCGTTGCCCAAGATCGAGATGCATTTCACGGTCGCGCCGCGCACGACGCTGACATGGCGCGCGCGGCACGACGCGGAGATCCGCGTGCACGGTGCGACGCTGTGGATCACACGGCTGAGCTGCGTCGACGATTTCCGGTTGCGCCCCGGCGACATGCTGCGCGTGCGACGTGGCGACCGCATCTGGATAGGCACCGACGACGACCGCCCGGCCGCGGCATCGATCACGACCGCGTACCCGATGAAACGCGGCGGGTGGCCGGCGCGCGCCCTCGCCCGGATGCGCGGCCTGCTGCGCGACCGATGGCGAAGTCGCGAATGACGAACGCATCGCCGCCCGGGTGTGCGGCCGCCACGTGAAGCACGTGAAGCGCGACGACGCCCTCAGCTTATCTCTAAAATTGTCGTTGACAACACCGCACCATCCGGAGAAACTCGTTCGCATGCCTACGTTCAAGCCCGTCGCGATCGCGATTCATTGCTCGATGAACATTCGAAAGAATGGTTCACGGGAGGCGCTTGTGCGTTAGCGATCGAGCAGTACCGCATGTCACACGAGGCCTCGCCGGAAACGGACGAGGCCTTTTTGTTGTCGTGCCCGTCGTCCATCCGGCTCACTGAATGGAGAAGACGATGGACCACGCAAGCCCGCTGTTTGACCGTCCCGACCGGCGCCGCGCCGGCGCGATCGCATTACCGACCGTCGTGATCCGTTTCGCGGTCGCGCCGCGCACGACGATGACGTGGCGCGCCCCGCGCGACGCGGAGATCCGCGCGCACGGCGCGGCGCTGTGGATCACGCGCCCGCCCGCCGTCGACGATTACCGGGTGCGGCCGGGCGACGTGCTGCGCATCGCGCGCGGCGAACGCATCTGGCTCGGCACGGAGGGCGACGTCGCCGCCGAAGCGTCGATCACGACGGCGTGGGTGACGCGCGGCGAGCGGTTCAGACGCACGCTCGCGCAAGTGCAACGTTTGCTTTTCGGCGCAGGGAGAAACAGCGGATGAACGACGCGCCGTCAGGCACGTCTCGCGCGGAACGGCCGCGACAGGAAACGGACGCACCCGCGGCGTTACGCGCCGCAGGTGCGCATCGAATGACGCGGCACGCGCCTGCGTGCCGCGAGCGATCGCGCGCCGTGCGCAGCGACCGGATGCAGCAGGTGCATCAGGTGCTGGCGGCGAGACGCGGGCCCGTGCTTCGGGGAGTGGATTCGAGGTCGGGGCGCTGCGCGGCCTGCGAGGTCACCCACGGATCGATGCCCTGTTTCTGCACCTCTTCGAGGAATGACACACGTGTGCGCCAGTAATCCGCCTGTAATTTCGCATCGATGACGCGCTGTTCGGCTGCGAACAGTTCCATGCGCGCCGTCACGAGCATCGATGCAGCGGTTTTTTCCGGCGTGGGGGCGTGTCGCATCGCCCAACGGCTGATCCAGTTCAACATGCTGACCTCCGTGATTACGGACGAACCCGCATCGGGCAATCGCAATCGGCCGTGCCTGCCCGAACGCGCAACGGCCTTGACCGCACTTCACCGCCTGCCTGCACGGACTGCGACTCCCCCGCGTCGGCAATGACCGGCCGGCGTGTGCATGTGCGGTGTATCTATCCTAGAAAGACTTGCCGGTTTATGCGATGGGGTCTTGCAATCTTTTACACAGAAACCACAGTCGCTCCCGTATCGCAACATGACAGTTGCGGACGGAACGGCTTCGGAGCAGGATAGCCCGATGCCTGCAACCGTCTGGACTGACGAATGGCCGCGCCCGCCGCGGCCATGCACAGGTGCGCCGCACGCGCACGGCGCGCACCGTGTCCGTTCAGCTTGAGGTCGCTCCGTTTCACCCGGATGTCATCGCGCATCCGTCACGCGCACCGCGGCCGGCGTGCCGTTGCGCACGCATCGGCACGTTGCGTTCGCGTGCCCCGCCTTTTCGTCCAATCCGCCATTTCCTCCGGCCCGCTTCGCCCGAACCGGTAAAATGCGCGCCTTCGCCGCGCGGCCGGGCTGCCAGACCGTTCGCGCGCAGGCAGCCGGGCTGCGCGATCGTACCCTTCAACTATATCGTCCGAGCTATCCGCGCTATTACAATCCGCCGATAGCCGGGCAATAGTGGCTGGTTACAGTAGGCCGGCCGCGCACTGCCTTTACAACAATTCGGCACAACAAGCAACACGACAACCCGACCGGAGAAACGCCTTCATGGAATCCATCAAGCGGTATTTCGGCTTCGCTGAAGCCGGCACCGACTTCCGCACCGAAATACTCGCGGGCGTCACCACGTTCCTGACGATGGCCTACATCATCTTCGTCAACCCCGCGATCCTCGGCGACGCCGGCATGCCGAAGGAATCCGTGTTCGTCGCGACCTGCCTCGTCGCGGCGCTGGCGTCGATCATCATGGGGCTGTACGCGAACTACCCGATCGCCTGCGCGCCCGGCATGGGCCTGAACGCGTATTTCGCGTACACGGTCGTCAAGGGCATGGGCTTCACGTGGCAGGCCGCGCTGGGCGCGGTGTTCATCTCCGGCTGCCTGTTCCTGCTCGTCACGCTGTTCCGCGTGCGCGAGGCGATCGTCAACGGCATTCCGAAATCGCTGCGGATCTCCATCACCGCGGGGATCGGCCTGTTCCTCGGCATCATCTCGCTGAAGACGTCGGGCGTGATCGTCGGCAACCCGGCCACGCTCGTCACGCTCGGCAACCTGCACAAGCACGACACGATCCTCGCGATCGTCGGCTTCTTCACGATCGTCACGCTCGACCACCTGCGCGTGCGCGGCGCGATCCTGATCGGCATCATCGGCGTCACCGTCCTGTCGTTCTTCTTCGGCGACAACCAGTTCCACGGCGTGTTCTCCGCGCCGCCGTCGATCGACGCGACGCTGTTCAAGCTCGACATCGGCGCCGCGCTGTCGACCGGCATCATCAACGTGATCCTCGTGTTCTTCCTGGTCGAGCTGTTCGATGCGACCGGCACGCTGATGGGCGTCGCGAACCGCGCGGGCCTGCTCGTCGAAGGCAAGATGAACCGCCTGAACAAGGCGCTGCTCGCCGACAGCACGGCGATCGTCGCGGGCTCGGTGCTCGGCACGTCGTCGACCACCGCGTACATCGAAAGCGCATCCGGCGTGCAGGCCGGCGGCCGCACCGGCATGACGGCCGTCACCGTCGCGGTGCTGTTCCTCGCGTGCCTGTTCATCGCGCCGCTCGCCGGCGTCGTGCCGGCCTACGCAACCGCGCCGGCACTGCTGTACGTGTCGTGCCTGATGCTGCGCGAGATGGTCGACGTGCCCTGGGACGATGCGACCGAAGCCGTGCCGGCCGCGCTCACCGCGCTGCTGATGCCGTTCACGTACTCGATCGCGAACGGCGTCGCGTTCGGCTTCATCTCGTACGGCGGCCTCAAGCTGCTGACGGGCCAGGCTCGCACGGTCAAGCCGATCGTGTGGATCATCGCGGCCGTGTTCCTGTTCCGCTTCTTCTATCTCGGCAGCGAGTGACGGCTGCGCGTCGCGCAACCCACGATGAAACGACGCCACCTTCGGGTGGCGTCGTCGTTTCCGGACGATGTCCGTTGCGTGCGCTCCTCGCGAGCCGGCGGCGTCGGTCATGCCGCGCGCCCGCACGGCGCGCATGTGAAAATGCCGCCCGGCCCCGCCGAACGGCATCGCGTGCAAGCCAGGGTCTTCGCAGGCGCGGCGCCCGGCGGCGCGCCGGAAGACGGACGTCGTGCCGTCGTCAGCGCCAGTTCGCCTCGTAGAAGCGGACGTAGCCGCTGCGCAGCGTCACGCATTGCGCGCGCGTCTCGGACAGCAAGCGCCGTGCGGCCGCCTCGATGCGCTCGCGGTGCTGGTCGAATGCGCCGACCATGTCCTCGAAGCGCGGCGACGCCGCACCGAAGTGGTCTTCCAGCGCCTCGGCGGTGATCTGACATTGAACGCGCTCGCCATTGACCAATGCCGTGAATCCGAGCATCAGGTCGCGCCCCGAATACTCGGGCTTCTCGTTCGTGAAATGGATCTGCATGGGAGCCGCCTCGACCGGTGGAAAACGAATGACCGCGTCCGTCGTCCGCTGCCGGCCGGACGAAACGTACGCGGGCTCGCCGGCGGAGGCCCGGCCCGCGGGGTGATGGCGCGGGACGTGCATGCCGGTTGATTTCCACTTTAGACGGTTTCGCGCAGGAGACAAAATTTCCGGCGTGCGGCGTTCCGACGCGCATTTCATCAGATCAGCGCGGCATCCGGCACCGATTCGGAAAGCGGCGTCAGTGCGGATCGGTCGGCCAGACGTTGAGCGCGATCGCAGCCGTCGTGGCGCCTACCGCGATCGCGGCCGCCCCGTATCGCACCGCGTCGGTCAGATCGAACAGCAGCCCGTGGATCGCCACGGCGATGCCGCCCAGCATGATGAAGGTGGCGATGGCCGCCAGCACGACTCTCAGTTCCGTCCGAACCATGATGCGTCTCCCGAACGGATGCATGTCGCGTCGCATGCATGTTGCAATGCGGAACACGGCGCGTGCGTGCTCCATTTCCATCATTGCAGGCGGGTATTTAAAAGCAAGGGGATTTTGTACGCGGTCGCGCGCCGGGCGCGGCGCTTGTATGATGATGCGTACCCGGAGGGTGGAATTTCGCACGTCGACGCCACGTCGCAAGCGGCGCATCGAATCCGCAGACGGTTTCGGCAAAGCGGCGTCGAACACACCGGGGCACGAACTGTGCCGATCGAGACGCATGGGATTCCGGCAAGCGCCAGGGTGCCAGCCGGGGCCGACCGTGAAGCGTGGGGCCCTGCAAGCGCTAATGCACTTACCGGGGCCGACCGCGAAGCATGGGGCCCCAGCAAGCGCTGAAGCGCCAACCGGGACCGACCGCGAAGCATGGGGCCCCTGCAAGCGCTGAAGCGCCAACCGGGGCCGACCGCGAAGCATGGGGCCCCAGCAAGCGCTGAAGCGCTAACTGGGCGCCGACCGCGAAGCATGGGGCCCCAGTAAGCGCTGAAGCGCTAACTGGGGCCGACAGGAGACAAGTCATGCCGCAACCCTTCGTGCTGCCCGCCACCGCGGGTCGCACCGACCTGCTCGCGCAGGCGCATGCCCGTTCGACCGCGGTCGGCCTGCGCGCGCACGAACGCCCGGATTTCGCTCCGCTGTCGCACATCGCGCTGCGCGAGCTGCTCGACACGAATCACACGCTGTTCTCGCATGCGCGCCCGGTGATGGAAGATCTCCACGCGCAAATCGCCGATACGCAAAGCCTCGTGCTGCTGACCGACGCCGACGGCGTGATCCTGCACAGCATCGGCGACGCCGACTTCATCGAAAAAGCCAACCGCGTCGCGCTGTGCACCGGCGTGTCGTGGGCCGAAGGCGCGCGCGGCACCAACGCGATCGGCACCGCGCTCGCGGCGGGCCAGGCCGTCGTCGTGCACGGCTCCGAACATTTCCTGCGCGCCAACCACATCCTCACCTGCGCGTGCGCACCGATCGTCGATCCGTTCGGCCGCACGCTCGGCACGCTCGATGTCAGCGGCGACCCGCGCGGCTCCAGCCCGCATACGCTCGCGCTCGTGCGCATGTCCGCGCAACTGATCGAGAACCACCTGTTCGCGAACCAGTGCGGCGAAGCACTGCGGCTGCGCTTTCACGCGCACGAGGATTGCGTCGATTCGCTGTTCGCCGGGCTCGTCGCGTTCGGCCCCGATGGCGGATTGATCGCCGCGAACCGCAGCGCGCAATTCCAGCTCGGTGCATCGTTCGACGCACTGCGGCATCAGGCGAGCGACGCCCTGTTCGGGATGCGCTTCGGCCAGCTCGCGCAGCAGGCCGCCCGCTCGCCGGGAGCCACGTTCCGCCTCACGCTGTCGACCGGCGTGCGGGTGCTCGCCCGCTGCGAATTCCCGGAAGCGCAGAAGGCGACCGTCGCCGTCACGCCGCCCGCGCCGGCGGCGCGCATGCGCGCGCCCGACCCCGATGCGATCACGTTCGCGACGCTCGATACCGGCGACGCGCGCATGGCCGCCGTGCTCGAACGCGTCGCGAAGATCCGCGGGCGCGACCTGCCGCTCCTGATCCTCGGCCAGACCGGCACCGGCAAGGAATGGCTCGCCCGCGCGCTGCACCAGGCGTCGCCGCGCGCGGACGGCCCGTTCGTCGCGGTCAACTGCGCGGCGCTGCCCGATTCGCTGATCGAGGCGGAACTGTTCGGCTACGAGGACGGCGCGTTCACCGGCGCACGCAAGCGCGGCAGCCCCGGCAAGATCGTGCAGGCCGACGGCGGCACGCTGTTTCTCGACGAAATCGGCGACATGCCGCTCGCCCAGCAGGTCAGGCTGATGCGCGTGCTGCAGGAACGCGCGGTGATGCCGCTCGGCAGCGCCCGTGCGGTGCCGGTCGACGTGCGCGTGGTCTGCGCGACCCATCGCGACCTGCGCGCGATGATCGCGGAAGGCACGTTCCGCGAAGACCTGTTCTACCGGATCAACGGGCTCGCGGTCACGCTGCCGGCGCTCGCCGCGCGCACCGACCTGCCCGCGCTCGTCGAGCGGATCCTCGCGCGGCTCGCGCGCAGCGAACCGATGCCGCGCCGCATCGCGGCCGACGTGCTCGACGCGTTCACGCGCCACCGCTGGCCCGGCAACCTGCGACAGATGACCAACGTGCTGCGCACGGCCGGCATGCTCGCCGAAGACGAAGCCGAGATCACGCTCGCGCATTTGCCCGACGATTTCTGGCTCGACTGCGACGGCGACCGTGACGGCGCACCGGCCGCGTTGCCCGCCGCAACGCCCGCCGCGTCGGCCGGCACGCACGACGGAACGACGCTGCAAAGCCACCAGGCCGCGGTGATCGACGCCGCGCTCGCGCGCCATCGCGGCAACGTGTCGGCGGCCGCGCGCGAGCTGGGTCTCGCGCGCAACACCGTCTATCGGCACCTGCGCCGGCATTGACGCTCGCGGCCGGCCGACGCCGGCCGCCGGCGCGTTCGGGTATGCTTGGCGCGTTGCCCCGCCGAACCGCCGCCCGCCTCCGTCATGACCGATCCGGAACACCCTCCCCTCGTGCGCATCGAGCCGCTCGGCGCGACCTTCGATGCGCCCGATTCGCTGACGCTGCTCGAAGCCGCCGCCTTCGCGCGCGTGTCGCTGCCGCGCTCGTGCCGCAACGGCACGTGCCGAAGCTGCCTTTGCCGAATCGTCAGCGGCAGCGTACGCTACACGATCGAATGGCCCGGGTTGAGCCGCGAGGAAAAGGCCGACGGCTATACGCTGCCATGCGTGGCCGTCGCGACGTCGGACCTCGTGCTCGACGTGCCCGACGCGGTCATGCTCGACTAGCGGCCGTTCATGGCGCGCGCACTCGCGCGTGCCGTCCGGCAACGGTCGATCCTGCGAGGAGAACGTCATGGTCATGCCCCGGCAAACCGGCCGCATCGAAAAGCAGGCCCTGCTCGCCGCATCGCCCGACCGCGTGTGGGAAGCCGTCAGCAACGCCGGCGAATTCGGCCAGTGGTTCGGCGTCACGTTCGACGGGCCGTTCGCGGCCGGCCAGCCGTTGTTCGGCCGCATCACGCCGACGCGCGTCGACGACGACGTCGCGAAAACGCAGGAGCCCTACGCAGGCACCGTGTTCGAAATCGTCGTCGATCGCGTCGAGCCGAAGCAGCTGTTCTCGTTCCGCTGGCATCCGTTCGCCATCGATCCGAATACCGATTACACGTCCGAGCTGATGACGCTCGTCACGTTCGCGCTCGCCGCCCAGGCCGGCGGCACGCTGCTCACCGTCACCGAAACGGGCTTCGACCGGTTGATCGAGGCGCGCCGCGCACAGGCGCACGAGATGAACGATCGGGGCTGGGCCGCCCAGATGACGCTGATCGCGAAATACCTGGCGCAGCACGCATAGCGCGCCGCCACGTCGCACGTCCTGCACGCCTTGCGCAACGACGTGCGTGGCATAATCCGCTCCATCGTCGTCCACACGCCGCCACGCATCGCATGCTGAGTCGTCGCCTCCGGAAGATCGGCAGTCTGATCGGGATGCTCGCCATCCTGCTGACGGCGCTCGCGCCGACGATCTCGCAGGCGCTGACGACGCAGCAGCGCGTCGATGCGCTGCTGGCCGGCTACTGCTCGGCCGCGCCGGCCGCCGGCCACTCTGCCGATGCGCCGTCGAAGAGCCTGCAAGCGCACCTCCACGCGTGCGGCTATTGCAGCCTGCTGGCCCATTCCCCCGCCCTGCCCGCGCCCGAACTGACGTTCGCGGCCGACCCGCACGCACTCCCGCATCGCGAAGCCGCGCGCTTCGACAGCCTGCGCCGCGCGCTGCCGCTGACGGCCGCGCAACCGCGCGCGCCTCCGCTCGCGTCCTGACCCGCCGTTCCGCGCGATGCCGCTACGCATCGCGCGGCCCGCGCACGCCGTCTGCGGGCGCGACCTGCCACGTTTCGAAGGACGATCAACCGCCGTCGCATCGCGCGCGGCGCGCTGAAACCGTGTCCGCGATGCGCGCGGCAGGTCGCGCCGGCCGCATCGTCACCGATACCCGCTGCACCCTCATCAGGAGAACCCACCATGAAACGCCCGATTCCGACCTGCCTGCTGTTCGCACTGCTGGCGCTGCAGGCGCCCGCCACATTCGCCGCGCCGGCCGTGCAGGCCGACGCCTGCTGGATCCGCGCGATGCCGGCGACGGTGCCGTCGTCCGGCTATTTCACGCTGAAGAACGACGGCGACGCGCCCGTCACGCTGACGGGCATCGACACGCCCGCGTACGGCATGGCGATGCTGCATGAAACGCAGACGAATGGCAGCACCGCGAAGATGGTTCACGTCGACGCGGTCGAGGTGCCCGCGCACGGCACGGTGACGTTCAAGCCGAAAAGCTATCACGTGATGCTGGAGCAACCGCGCCAGGCCGTCGCGCCCGGCGCGAAGGTGCCGTTCCGGCTGCATTTCGCGGACGGCTCGACGGTGTCCGTGACCTGCGACGCCAAGGCGCCGACCTACGCCGGCCAGTAACGCCACCCGCCCCTCGTCGAAGGAGACTCACATGAAAGACCGCCTGCCGCTGGCCGACCTGATCGTCCGCTACCGGACGCCGTTGAATGTCGCGGTGCTGATCGTCTGCGGGATCTGGGCCGGGTGGATCGCGTGGATGACGCGGCCCGCCGCGATCGACACGTCGCCGTCGAGCCCCGCGTACTGCGTGCGCGACGCGCGCTGACGCGCCGCGACGGCGCGGTTCCGGGCCACGCTGCTCTTTTTTGGCGTGGCACCATCGTGTCATCCCGACCGCCGGAACCGTTTCCCGAACCCCGCATGTCCATTCAGACCTGGATGCTGTTTGCCGCAGCCTATCTCGCCACGACGCTGTCGCCGGGGCCGAACGTGCTGCTCGTGATCCGCAACACGGTGCGCTACGGTTCGCGCGGCACGGCCGCGACGATCGCGGGCAACCTCGTCGCGCAAGGCGTGGTCGTGCTGCTCGTCGCACTCGGCGTCGGCGCGGTGCTGGCCGCGATGCCGCCGCTGTTCGTCACGATGAAGGTGGTCGGCGCCGCATACCTGATGTGGCTGGGCGTCCGGCAACTGCGCGGCGACCGCAAGCCCGCCGCGTCCACCGGCGCGACGGCCGGCGCCGTGCCCGACCGCGGGAAGCTGTTCCGCGAAGCGCTGTTCGTGTCGGGCAGCAACCCGAAGACGATGATCTTCCTGTCGGCGTTCATGCCGCAGTTCATCGCGCACGACCGCCCACTCGCGCTGCAGTTCGTCGTGATGTACGCGACGATCGCGTGCACCGTCGTGGTCGTTCACAGCGTCTATTCGGCCGGCGTGCGCCGGTTCCATCGCGGCTTCGGCATGAGCCGCACCGTGCAGGCGCTCAAGCGCGCCAGCGGGCTGCTGTTCGTCGGGCTCGGAATCAAGCTGCTGACCGCGCGGCAGGCATAAGCCGCCGCGAACCCGTCAGTGCCTGTGCGCGGCCAGCACGGCCGCGATCTCGCCGAACGACGGCCGCGCGTCGACCTCCTCGTTCACGCAGGCCGCCGCCAGCGCATCGAGCGCCGCCCCATCCGCCCGGACGGGCGGTTCGCATCGCGCGAGCAACTCACCGAGCAGATGGCCGAACGCCCGCACCTCGATCCGCTCGAACCTGGCGCCGCGCGTGCGGTCGTTCACATCGTAGAGCGACGCCGCGCCGAAATCCCCGAGCAGCGCGCCGCCGCTGCCATCGTGCAGGATGTTGTGCGCGTACAGGTCGCCGTGCATGATGCCGCGCGCATGCAGATGGCCCGCGGCCGACGCGATGCCGTGAGCGATCCGCACCGCCGCCGCCGGCTCGAAGCGCGCGTCGGCCGCATACACGTCGCGCGTGCAGGACGCGAAGCTCGGCGGCCCGGCGAGGTTGGTCAGCGCGGGATCGACCAGCTCCATCACGAGTCCGTGGGCGCCGTCCGGATGCCTGCTCACCTTGCCGATCACCGGGATCACGTGCGGATGGCGGCCGGCGTGCAGGCACGCCGCCATTTCGCAATCGGGGAGGCCGTCGCTCGTCACCGCGCCCTTGAACAGCTTGACCGCGACCGCCCGTGGCGCATGCCCGTGCGCCTGCCATTGCGCGCGGTAGATCACGCCCGACGCGCCCTCGCCCAGCTTCGGCCCGCATGCCAGCGACGCCCAGTCGATGTCCGCGACCTCCGGCCCGGCCGATGCCGCGGCCTCCGTCGCGGCGCCGAACGGGTTGCCTGCCGCGGCAAGCCACGCGAGGCGCGGCAGGCGCAGCAGCCAGTCGGGCAATGCGTCGAGCCGGTTCGCCGACAGGCGCACCAGTTCCAGCGCACGGCATGCGGCCATTTCCGCGGGCAGCGCGCGCAGCTGGTTGCCGGCGAGCATCAGCTTCTGCAGCCGCGAACAGTCGCCAATATCGGCGGGAAGCGCGTCGATCGCGTTGTCGGTGAGAATCAGCCAGCGCAGCGCGCGCGGCAGCGAACCGCGCGGCACCGTGCGGATCCGGTTCGCCTTGAAACCGATCATGTCGAGCTGGCCGCACGCGCCGAGCACGTCGGGGAATGCGGTGAAACGGTTGCCCGACGCGAACAGGATGCGCAGGCGGTGCAGCCGCGGCAGGTCGTCCGGCAGCGCGGACAGCGCGTTGCCGGTCAGGTCGAGCACTTCGAGCGTGTCGGCGAGATCGAAGATCTCGCGGGGGAATTCGGTCAGTCCGCCGGCAAGCTTGAGCTGCCGCGCGCCCGACAATTGTCCGGCCTGCAGTTGTTCGAGGGTGTGTGTCACGGGAAGAAAGCGCGTTGCGGTTGCGATGATCGTCGGGCCGATCGCCCGAATTCTACCGGGATCGCCTTCGCGTGCATCGCGCGCCGTGTCACCCCCCCTTCACAAACGCGCGATGCCGCGCTAGAATTGCGCCCCTTGCAGTGCCGACGTGGTGAAATTGGTAGACACGCTATCTTGAGGGGGTAGTGGCGAAAGCTGTGCGAGTTCGAGTCTCGCCGTCGGCACCAGACGCTCTCTTCGCGTCCTTGCATCGCATGCGACACACGCATGCCGGCAACGATCGACGATCATCCTGCGCCATCGCGCACCTCCGTTTCCGATTCCCCGATATCCAGGCTTCGCCCCGGCGCCACCGGACGGCGGATTCGCGCGCGCCCGACTGCCGCGCGGGCAGCCGGAATCGCACGCGCCACGTCCGTCACGACGCCAGCATGTCGTCGCCCTTCACCGCATACGCCGCCTCCCGTCGCCGCAACCGCATCGCGATCGACGCGGCGAACACCGCCAGCGCGACACCAGCGAGAAACCCGCCCGTATAACCGACCTTCGCGGTCAGCGACAGGATCGACGACGATGCGATCAGCTCGCCGAGATCGCGCGTGCTCTGCACGGCCGTCACGTCGGTGCCGGCCTGGTCGCTGCCGCCCGCGAAACGCATGCCGGCCGTCATGATCGACACCGACGTGATCCCCGTCGCGAGCGAACCGAGCACCGTGCACAGCCAGGCCCACGACGGCGACACCGGCAGCCACCCGCTCGCCTGCGCAAACCACAGCGCCGCCCCCGCCCCCGCGAACGTCACGCCGGCCGTGAACGCGCGCCACAGGCCGAGCCGCCTGACGAGCCACGCGCCGCCGCCGCACCCGAGCACCACCGTCACGACGCCGCCGGCCATCCCGAGCTTGCCGATCGCGTCGAGCGTCCAGCCTGCGTCGTTGAGGAACAGCTTCGACAGGCCGAAGCCCGAGACGGCCGTCATCGCCGACAGCAGCGCGAGCGACAGCAGCGACCACGAGCGCGGCCGCTTCGCGAAGCGCACGAGGCTCGCATGGTGTTCGGCCCGGGCGCGGCCACGATCCGCGTCGCGCGGCAGCACCCACAGCACGCACACCAAGCTCGCGAGCGGCACGGCGGTCAGCGCGAGGAACGCGGCTGGCTGGCCGAACAGGCCGATCAGCGTCAACGTGCCGGCGCCGCCGCCGAAGAAGCCGATCATCACGCAGGCGATCTGAATCGCATTGATCTTTGCGAGCGTATCGCCGCTGAAATGCTCGGCGGCCATCCCGTCGTTCGCGATGTCCTGCGTCGCGCTCGCGAGCGAGGCGACGGCCAGCAGGCCGACCGCCCACCCGGCTGTTGCGACCGTCATCCCGATCTGCGCGAGACTGCCGAGGCACAGCACGACGATCGTCTGCATCGGCAGCATCCAGCTGCGGCGCCGGCCGATACGCGGCGACCAGCGGTTGTCGACGACGGGCGCCCACAGGAATTTCACGACCCACGGCAGCCCGACGAGCGGCAGGAACGCAAGCGCGTGAAGCGGCGCGCCGTCGTGGCGCAGCAGCGTCGGCATCGCGTCCATCGCAATGCCGATGGGGATGCCTTGTGACAGGTAAAGCAGCGTGATCGTGATGACCAGGCGGCGATGTTCGAGCAGATCGCGCATCGAAGTCTCCAGTTGCATGACATTAAAAAGGTTCGGCGCCGGCCGGCATGCGCGCGGGCCGCATCGCATCGCGGCGCGGACGGCTCGCGGCACGCAGCAGCACGGCGCCGAACGCGACGAGCGCCGCGTCGATCGGCCAGTACACGGGTTCGCGCGCGCCGAGCAGCGCGATCGCGCAATGCACCGCACCGGCGAGCGCGTAGGCGAGACCGGACGCGCGCATCAGCGTGCGCACCAGCGCCGCGCGATCGGCCAAGCCGGCCGACAGCACGAGCGTGCCGCCCCACACGGCCCAGAACAGCATCGCGACTGCGTGATCGGCGCGCGCGCCGTCGGGCAATGCGCGCCCGGCCAGCAGCAGCACGCCGCCCGCGAGCACGAGCCCGCCGCATGCGCCGACCGCGACGGCGGCCAGCACGCCCGCCGCCCGATCGCGTTGTGCACGCCGCCGCTCGATCCACAGATGCAGCCCCGTCGCGCACAGCACGCACGCTGCCAGCCCCATCAGGAAGTGCAGCACGCGCAGCACGCCGCCGCCCGCGCCAACCCAGCCGTATTGCGCGAAATGCAGCGGCTGCACCGCGATGAACGTGCGCAGCCAGAAGCCACGGCCACGCGAGGTGGCATCCGCGAGCCATTGCCCGTCCGCCGCGCGATACAGGTGACGTTCGAACACGGCGGTACTCGGCAGGCCGGTGGTCGTGCCGGCGATCTCGACGCGCGCGTTCGCGTCGCCCCAGCGATGCAGCGTGACGGCCTCGCGGCGGAAATCCGGCATGCGCGCCGCGTCGCGCCGCAGCAGCGCGTCGAGATCGGGCTGACCGCGCCACGCGCCGCCGGCCGCGGCGGGCGGCGGCCCGCCGAGCAGTTCGGCGAACGCGCGCTGCGGCTGCCCCGGATAGGCGACGCCCGCGAGCGCCACCGTGCCGAGCGCGCCGAGCCCCGACAACGCGCCGGTCAATGCGAACAGCACGAGCCACGGCGTCCCCCACAGGCCGATCCACGCGTGCAGGTCGAACAGCGCGACGCGCAGGCCGCTGCCGCGCCGGATGCGCGCCGCGTCGGGCCAGCGCCGGCGATGCACGATCACGCCCGCGACGATGAGCACGAGCAGCACGATGCCCCACAGGCTCACGAAGATGCGCCCGGGAAAGCCGGCGAACAGCGTCTTGTGCAGCGTGACGAGCACCGCCGCCCGTCCGCCGTCGGCCAGCGGCGCGCCGGTTGCCGGATCGAGCGCCAGCGTGCATGTCTGGCGCGCGTCGCAGAAACGGATCGCCGGATCGTCCGGCCGCGGCAGCACGATGCGCACGTCGCGCAGCGACACGCCGAGCGCCGCCGCGCGCGCGACGAGCGCGTCGAGCGGCAGCGCCGGCCGCGCGACGGCAACCGGCGGCGGCCGCCACCAGCCCTGCATCGAATCGGTCGCGAGGCTCCAGGTGCCGCTGAACAGCACGACGAACAGGACCACGCCGAACAGCGCGCCGGCCCCGCGATGCAGCGCCCGCCAGCGCGAACGCGATGCAGTGTCCATGTCAGCGCCCTCCCCACAACGCCGCGCACGGCACGAGCACCGCGAGCCACGCGAGCACGCGCCACGCGGCCTGCCGCCGCCCGGGCGCGACGAGCACCCACAGCAGCGCGGCGACGCTCGCGACCAGCGACAGCAGCACGGCCGCATAGAGCCGGTTCAGGCCGTCGGCCGGGTAATGACGCGCCAGCGTGATCGCGAGCGCGACCGCGCCCGGCAGTACGCCGCCGATCGCGAGCGCCGTGCGCGTGCCCCAGCCGCCCGCCATCAGAACTGCCCGCGCACGGTCAGCATCACGTTGCGCGGCTCCCCGTAACGGTTGTTCCAGCCCGGCTGGCTGAGGCTCAGGTAATACTTGCGGTCGAACAGGTTGTTGACGTTGACCGCCGCGCTCCAGTGCTTGTCGTAGCGATAGCCGAGCCGCACGCTCGCGAGCGCGTAGCCGCCCTGGTTGAGCGTGACGCCGTTTGCCTGCGCCGAGTAGCTGCTCTGCACCTGCAAGCCGCCGCCGACGCTCCAGCGCCGCTCCTGCCACGGCAGGTCGTAGTTGGTCCACAACCGGAACAGGTGGCGCGGATTCAGCAGCGGCGCGAACGAGCCCGAGTTCGCGAGGTTGTCCGCATAGCGCATCGTGTCGTACGTGTAGCTCGCCCACACGCTCCACCACGGCGTGATATGGCCGTTCGCCTCGAACTCGAAGCCCTGGCTGCGCACGCTGCCGCCGTTCACGTAATAGCAGTTCGGCCCCGCGCACGGATGCGCGATGTCGACCTGCGGGTTGTTGTCGAGATCGATGCGGAACGCCGCGAGCGACACGTCGAGCTTGCCGCCCGCCAGTTCGCCCTTCACGCCCGTCTCGTAGGTGCGCCCCTTGACCGGCGTCAGGATGCCGCCGCCCCACATCGACTTGGTCTGCGGCTGGAACACTTCCGCATAGCTCGCGTACCACGACCAGTCGCGCGCGAAATCCCAGATCAGCCCGCCGTACGGCGTCAACTGGCCACCGGTGTTGTAGTGCGCGCCGAGGCTGTCCTGGTTCCACCAGCTCATCCGGCCGCCGAGCACGAGCGTGACGGGTTCCGCGAGCTTGATGCGGCCGAGCCCGTAGACGCCTTTCTGCTCGATGTCGTTCTGCTGCGATTGCTGGTACGGCCCGAAGCCCGGATCGGGCACGCTGCTCGGGTTCCAGCGGTACACGTTCACCGGCGTGCCGGACAGGTTGCCGAGCGGCTGCGCGGACATCTGCCCGCTGCTGCTGTTCGCATAGGTCATCCCGAACAGCAGTTCGTGCGTGAGCCCGAACGCATGCACCGGGCCCTGCACGTTCGCATCGATGCTGCGGCTATAGCTGCTGAACCGGTACGCGCCGCCCGTCAGCGCGCCGCCCGCGCCCGTCGCCGGGTCGATCGCGCCGAACGAGCCCGCGTACTTCAGGTCGGACTGCACGCCCTGGTACTCGCCGCTCACCTTCGCCTTCCAGCCTGCGCCGAGCTTCTGCTCGACCGAAGCGAACGCGCGCGTCGTGTCCCAGTTGAAACGGCCCCATGCGGTGTCGAGGAACGTCGAGCGCGGCAGGCCGAGGCTCGACCCGTCGCGCGCCATCGGCACGCCGGACATGTCGGGTATCGACGAGGTCGTCTGGTACTGCGCGCCGAACGTGAGCAGCGTGTCGCGCGTCACGTCGACTTCCGTGACGCCGTAGATCGAACGCGTGTCCTGCTTCGCATGGTCGTAGAAGAAATGGCGATCCTCGTACGCGGCCACGAGCCGGCTGCGCACCGTGCCGGCCGCATTGAGCGGCCCGCCGATATCGGCCTCCGCGCGGTAGCGGTCCCAGCTGCCGACGCTCAGGCTCGCGTTCGCGGCGAACTGGTACTGCGGCCGCTTGCGCACGAGGTTGACCGTCGCGGCCGGGTTGCCCGAGCCGTGCAGCAGGCCGTTCGCGCCGCGCAGGATTTCCACGCGCTCGTACACCGACATGTCCTGCGGCGCGCTCGCCATGTCGCCGATCACGACCGGCACGCCGTCGAGCTCGAACGAATCGACCTTGAAGCCCCGCACGAAATACGCGGTGGTGAGCAGCACGTACGGCTGCACGGTCACGCCCGCCGACTGCTGCATCACCTCGTCGAGCGAGAACAGGTTCTGCTGGTCGATCCGTTCGCGCGTCGTCACGCTGACCGACTGCGGAATCTCCCGCAACGCAAGCGGCATCTTGCCGACCGTCGCCACCGACGGATCGTCGGTCGCGCCGCGCGCCGCGGTCACCGAAATCGCCTTCAGCTCGCCCGCGGCGGGCTTCACGGCGACCGCGTCCTCCTTCCGGACTTCCGTGCCGGCCGCCGGCACCGCCTCGGCGAACGCCGCCGCCGGATGCGCGGCGATCAGCAGGCCGAGATACAGCGACGGACGCCAGCGCGCCCGCCCGAAACGGGCGACTCGCGCGCCCTTCGTCTTTGATCTCTCAGGTTCCAGTACCTCGTACCGCATTCACGCCCCCGTATTTGATAATCATTCTCATTATCAAATAGAACCGGCCGGGGATTTTTCGATCGAGGGCCTTTTCCTATCGATTCCGGGCACGCCGGCATACATTGTTCACGTCATTGTTCGGATTCGGCCGCCCGGACATCGGCGTCCGCGCCCGCCGGGGCGGGCGCCGGCCCTTCGGGCGGCCGCCCGGCCCGGGCGAACGTCGCATACCACGCATCGGTTTCGACAAGCTGCGCATGCGTGCCGGTCGCCCGCACCCGGCCCGCGTCGAGCACGACGATCGTGTCGGCGGCCGCCGCGAGCGCCGGCTGGTGCGTGACGACGATGCGCGTACGCTGCCCGCGCAGCGCGACGAGGCTGTCGCGCACGCGCCGCGCGCTCAGCTCGTCGAGGCTCGCGGTCGGCTCGTCGAACATCAGCACCGGCGCCCGCGCCAGCAGCGCGCGGGCGAGGCACGCACGCTGGCGCTGCCCGCCCGACAGCAACTGGCCGCCCGGCCCCACGTCGGACTCGAGCCCGTCGGGCATCCGCTCCACGTCGCGCAGCAGGCCGACCGCGTCCAGCGCGTCGCGCAGCTCGGCATCGGTCGCGTCCGGCCGCCCCATCCGGACGTTCCAGGCGAGGCTGCCGCGAAACAGCCCGTTGTCCTGGAACACGAGGTTGCGGGTCGCCGCGAGCGTCGCCTCGCTCAGGTGCCGCACGTCGGAGCGGCCGAGCAGCACGCGCCCGGCGCACGGATCGTCGAGCCGCGCGAGCAGCCCCAGCAGCGTGCTCTTGCCGGCGCCCGTGGGGCCGACGATCGCGACGAAGCCGCCCGCCGGACACTGCAGGTCGACGCCGTCGAGCAGCGTCGCGCCGGCGCCCGATCGATAGCCGACCCGCACCGCGTCGACGCTCGCATCGTGTACCGGCGTGCCGCGCTCGGGGCTGTCGAAACGCGGCGCATGCAGCACGGCGAGCACCGTATCGAGCGCGCGCCAGCCGCCGCGCAGCGCCTGGTCCAACTGCGTGAGTTGCGCGAGCGGCTCGATGAAGCGCACGAGCAGCACCAGCACCGCCACGGCCGTCGCGGCATCGAGCCGGCCCGCCGCGACCGCCCACGCGCCGCCGACCAGCATCGCGACGAACACGCCCTGCACCGCCCCCGCGAAGCCGAGCTCGATCGGCAGCGAGCGCCGCATCAGCGTGCGCGTGCGGCGATGCTGCTCGTCGAACGCGCGCTGCAGCGCCGCGCGCGCGTCGCCTTCCTGGCCCGCGAAGCGCAACAGCCCCTGATGCGCGGCGAAGGTCTGCAACTGCACGGCCATCTCGCGATCGCCGGCCGCGCGCGCCTGCTCGGATGCGAGCGTGCGTGCGCCGCCGCGTTCGAGCAGCGCGAACAGCAGCACGGCCGCGGCCGCGAGGCAGAGTGCGATGCGCCAGTCGATCCACGCGAGCCCCGCGACAACCGCGAGCGGCGTGACGACCGCGCCGATCAGCGGCCCGAGCAGGTGCGCGGGAATGCTCATCGCCTGCATGACGGGCCCGCGCAGCAGCCCCGCCGGATGACGGTCGCGCACGGCCTGCCACGACGCAATGCGCGGCAAATGCTGCACGAGGCGCTCGACGAGGCCGACGGCCAGCGCGCCACCCGCGCGATAGCCGCCGAGTTGCGCGACATACAGCACGAGCGCGTGGCATAGCGTCAGCGCGCCGAGCGCGATCGTCCAGTGCAGCGCGGCCGCGTGCGCGCCGGCAAACCACGCGCGGATCAGCGGCACGAGCAGCAACCCGCATGCGCCGTCGAGCAGCGCGGCGGCCACCGCCCAGCCGACTCCGCGCCACAGCGCGCCGCGCGTGTCGCGCGGCAGGCATTGCAAACGTTTGAGCGATTGCATCATCGTGCTCCCTCCCCGGCGGCCGCGCCGCGTTCGGCCCATAGCCGCGCATACAGCCCGTGCGCGGCCAGCAGCGCCGCATGCGTGCCGCGCTCGACGATGCGGCCGCGATCCATCACGAGAATCTGGTCCGCATGCCGAATCGCATCGAGATCGTGACTGACGATCACGCGCGTGCGCGGGTCGCCGCGCAATGCGTTGCGCAACGCGCGCCCGGTTTGCGGGTCGAGCGCCGACGCCGGCTCGTCGAGCAGCAGCAGCGGCGCCGCGGACAACAGCGCCCGCGCGATCGCCAGGCGCTGCAGCTCGCCGCCGGACAGGCGCACGTCGCGTCCGCACACGCAGTCGTAGCCGCCCGGCAACGCGTCGATCCGTTCGTCGAGGCAGGCCGCGCGCGCGGCCGCGCGAATCTCGCCGCGCTCGGCGTCGGGCCGGTAAAGCGCGATGTTCGCGGCAATCGACACGTCGAGCGCGGCGGCCTGCTGGAACACCATCGCGACCTGCTCGCGCCGCGTGTGCGATGCGAGCAGGCGCAGGTCGACGCCGCCGAGCGCCACCGTGCCGCGATCCGGATCCATGAAGCGCGCGAGCAGCATCAACAGCGTGCTCTTGCCCGCGCCCGACGGCCCGACGATCGCGGTCGTCGTGCCGGCCGCGACCGTCGCGTCGATGTCGTGCAGGATCCGTACGCCGTCGATATCGACGCTCACGCCCTTCAGCTCGACCGATGCATCGCGCGGCACCTTCGCCGCGCCGTCGGCGGGCTCGGGCAAGCCCGGCTGCGCGAGCAGCGCATCGAGGCGCACAGCGGCCGCGCGCGCCTCGCGCAACGCGTCGGCGCCGTGGCCGAGCGCGCGCACCGGCGCCGCGACCGCCCAGATCAGCAGCGCGAACACGCACAATTCGCCGACCGGCAGGCGGCCGGCCGTGAGCCAGTTCGCACCGAACACGACCCACGCGAGCAGGAACGGCGTGCCGAGCAGCACCTGCGAGCACGCCCCCGCCCCGCCGATGCGGCCGACCCACGCGAAGAACGCCTGACCGAAGCGCCCGGTCGACGCCAGCGCGGCCGCCTCGATGCCCGCGCCCGGATACTGCCGCACGAGCGCCGGATTCTGCGCGAGCTGCGCGTAATCGCCCATCAATTGCTCGAGCGCCGCGTTGCGCGCGGCGACGGCCGGCGCGAACCGCGCCGAGCGCATCCAGCGAAACAGCGCGACGCCCGCGACGAGCGGCACGAGCGCGAACGCGAGCAGGACGGGATTCACGTACAGCAGGCACGCGAGCGCCGCGCACGGCACGACGATGAGCTGCGTGACGTCGGCCGGCGCGTGCGCGACGAGCTGGTGCAGCGCGCGCACGTCCTGGTCGACGTGGCGCGCGACGCGATCGCCGCCCGCGCGCGCGAACCAGCCGAGCGGCAAGCGTTGCAGATGATCGGCGAGGCGCTTGCGCAAGCGGTCGGAAAGAGCCGCGTCGACGCGGTGCGTCAGGTGCAGCGCGATCGTCTGGCCGCCCAGCCAGCCCGCGCCGGCCACCACGGCCGCGACGAGCCAGCCGCGCGCCGTCGCGTCGAGCTGCGCGGTCGCGCGCCATGCGTCGGCGACGCGGCCGAGCGCGAGCCACGGCACGAGCGACGCGACACCCGCCAGCGCCTGCAGCACGACCGCCGCCGCGAGCGGCGCCGCGAACGGCCGCAACATCGAAAGCAGCGGCCCCTTCATGCGGCACGCTCCAGCAGCATGCCGAGGGTCGCCGTGCGTGCATCGCCCGGCGGCTGTTCCGGAAAGCCGAGCTGCATGGTCAGTTGCTGCCAGACGCGCGTGACGTCGATGCTGCGCTGGTTGCACGCCTGCAACCCGTCGCCCGACACGAGGCGATCGACCGCACGCACGGCCGCCTGCGGCCAGCTGTGCGCGTGGATCGTCCCCCACGTATCGCGCGCCTCGTCGCACAGCTGGATGCTCGGCAGGTCGTCGCCGGCCGTGTCGCCGAAGATCGGGAACAGCCCGTCCTCGTCCGCCGCCGGTTCGCGCAGCGCGGGCGCCCACCACAGCGGGCCGTGCGGCGACGCGAGCGTCCAGGTGCCGGCTTCCGTCGTCAGCGTGATGCCGAACAGCACGCTCATCCGGCCGTCGTCGGCCGCCGCCATCTCGTTGTGCACGCGCAGCGAGACCGGCGTTTCCGCGAGCACCATCGCGCATTCGCGCATCGACGACAGCGCCGGCCCGACCGGCTCGACCGACCACGGGCCCACGCCCTGCAGCGCGGCCGCGAGCACGTCGAGCGCCGCGTAGCTGGCCTGCACCGAGCACACGACATCCGCATGCACGGGCGCGCACGTCTCGCGCAGCCGCCGCGCGACCGCGATGAAGCGGGAGACGACCGGCAGGTTCGGATAGAAGGTGTTGAGCAGGCAGCGGCGGCCGTGACGCGACGCGGTGCGCAGCACCGTGTCCCATTCGTCGGGCAGCAGCGGATGCTCGATCACGACGTCGATCCCGCGTTCGAGCAGCCGGCACGCGAGCGCCGCGCCTTGCTCGCCGCGCGCCGCGCCGCCGACGGCCACGCATGCCACGCGCACGTCGTCGGGCAGCGCTTCCGGGCTGTCGAACACGGGCGCGCCGACACGCGCGGCGAGTGCGGCCGTGCGCGCGCTGCCCCGGCCGAGCATGCCGGCGACACGGTACGTGCCGGATGCGGCGAGGCCCGCCGCGTAGAACTGGCCGAAGCGGGAGCCGGCCACGACGACCGGCAGCGGATGGTCCTTCATTGCGCCTCCTTCAGGCGGGTGTCGACGAACGCGGCGTTCAGGCAGTCGAAATGACCGCCGGGGATGTCGACGGACGTGATGCCGCCGAGCGCCTGCGCCGTCCAGTAGTCGGTGAGCGCCGCGCGCTGCTGCGGGATCAGCGGGTTGCAGCGCTCCGGCACGAACAGCCGCAGCGCGCCCGCGTACGGCGCATCGCCGGCCCAATGGCTCGCCTGCACCGAATGCGTGAAGAGCCGGTACAGCCGTTCGCGCTCGTCGAGCAGCGGATGCGCAACCGCGTCCTGCATCGACAATCCCGCGGCGGCGCGCAGCACGCGGCCGCGCAGCGCATCGAGCGGCTCGCAGCGATCGCCGAAGATCTCCAGCTGCGCCTGCAGGCTGCCGGATGCGAGCCGCGCGGGGTCGGCCTTCAGCGCATCGGCGAGCGCGTCGGCCAGCACATACGTTTCCGGGAACCCCAGCGCGTCGAGCGGCAGCCCGAGCGTCGCCGCGAAGTTGAACAGCACGAGCCGTTCATCCTCGATCAGGTACGGAATCCGGTAGCTCGACACGATGTCGAGCGTGCGCACGTCAACGCCGAGCTGCACGAGCGACTTCGCCATTTCGAGCGCGACCAGCCCGCCCGAGCAGTAGCCGAGCACGTCGACCTCGCGCACGCCGGCGCGCCACAGCGCGTCCGCGTAACGCCTGCCGAGCGTCGCATTCAGGTGGCGCGCCGGCAGGTCGAGATAGTCCTGCGCGTCGCGCACCGCGAAGCCGAGCACCGGGCCGAGCCGCGCGAGCGCCGGCATCGCCGGACGATAGGCATGCACGGTGCCGAGCCCCTCGTGCACGATCACGCGCGGCACACCGTCGCCCGGCGCCAGCGGAATCGGCCGCACGTCGGCGCGCACGCGGGGCGCCGGCGCATGGACGACGGCCGACGCCTGCGGCGCGCGCGCGACGGCCGGCGCCGGCGATGCGGCGCCCGGCGGCTGCGCGTGCGCGTCGCGCAGGCATTGCGCGAACGCGGCCGGCGTCGGCTGCGCGAGCACCCAGCGCAGCAGCCGGTCGAACGGATGCGCGTGCGCGAGCGGCTCCTCGCCGCGCAGTCGCGACACGAGTTGCGCGATCAGCAGCGAATCGCCGCCCGCGGCGAAAAAGTCCTGGTCCGGCGCGACGTCGCGCGTATCGAGCACCGCTTCCCACAGGCCGATCAGCCGCGCCAGCAGCGGATCGGCATCGGCCTGCGCCCGGGCCGGCCGAGCGGCCGCCGGCTCCGGCTCGCGAATCTCGGCGATGCCGGCCAGCGTACGGCGGTCGATCTTGCCGTTCGCGGTCACGGGCAACCGGTCGAGCACGCGCAATTGCGACGGCACCATGTAGCCCGGCACGCGCTCCGCGACGAACGCCAGCAGCGCGTCGGTCGCGATGCGCGGCGCGCCGCGCTTCACGTGCGCGACCAGGATGTCGTAGCCGAGCGCGTCGAGCGGCGTGCCCGGCGCCACGCACCCGAGCGCGCGATCGCCGCCGTCCGCCTGCAGCCATTCGAGCCACTGCGCGCGCGGCACGAACAGGCGCGCGTCGGCGGCGCGCGCGTCGTCCGGCGTTTCCATCATCAGCCCCTGGCTGATGCTGATTTCCGGATGCTCGGCCGTCAGTTCCTGGATCACCCACCACGCATCGGCCGCCGCCAGCGTCCGCAACCCGGCGATCAGCGCGACCGTGTCGCGCGCATTGTTCAGCGCGCCGGAGCTGATCGCGACGTCGATCGAATGCGGCGCGATGCCCTGCGCGTCGAACGGCGCGTTCATGTCGAACCGCACGAAGCGCATCCACGGATACGCGGCGAAACGCTCGCGCGCCGCCGCGAGGAAGTAGCTCGACACGTCGCTGAACAGATAGTCGATCCGCGCGCCCGCCTCCACCAGCGGCGCGAGCGCGTCGACGATCGCCCGCGTCGCCGCGGCCGTGCCCGCGCCGATCTCGAGCATCCGCCACGGGCGCCGCGGTTCGCGCGCGACGATCGCACGCACGGCCTGCGCCATCCCGCGATGCAGCGCACGCGCATGTTCGCCGTCGCTGTACATCGCATCGGCGATATGCGACGCGCCTTCCGGAAACATCAGGCCGGCCGGCGACACGCTGCCGTCCACCTGCACGTCGATGCACCCCGCGCTGTCGCGGAAGTAGTCGACCAGTACGGCCGGCCACAGATCGGGCGACGCATCCTGCGCGAACGCATCCCAGCACGCGTGCGCGTCGGCGCGATCGGCGTCGGGCCGCACGCGCCAGCCGCCCTCGACGCTCGCATCCAGCACGCCGTGCCCGTCGAGCATCGCGAGCCAGTGGCGCAGCAGATGCCGCCGCGCCGCCGGCACGCGCAGCCGCTCGCACAGCGTGTCGAAATCGGTCGGCGCCTCGTCGCCCAGCCCGCCGGCCGGCACGATCCAGGCCGCCAGCGACGCGACGCACGCCGCCTCGAGCCGGGCGACCGAGCGCGACACGTCCGCGTGCGCGGGCCAGCGTGCGGCGTCGAACGCCGCGCGCACGTGCGTCGCGATCTCATGCAGTGCGTCTTCCCGCGCCGCCAACGCCGGCTCCGGCGGCGTAGCCGGCTCCGCGCCGTGCAACGACACGAAGCTCGCGAGCCGGCGCTCCGCCCCTTCGCCGAGCACGATCGTCGCGGCCGCGCCGACCTGCGGATGCGCGGCCAGCGCCGCATCGATCTCGGCCAGCTCGATCCGGTAGCCGCGGATCTTCACCTGATCGTCCTGACGCCCGAGGAATTCGAGCGAACCGTCGGCGCGCACTCGGCCGAGATCGCCGGTGCGGTAGAGCCTGCGCCCGTCGCGATGACGGATGAAGCGTTCGTCCGTCCTCACCGGATCGTTCGCGTAGCCCGTCGCGAGCCCGACGCCGCCGATATGGATTTCGCCGCGCACGCCGGGCGGGCACGGCCGGCCGAGTGCGTCGAGCACTTCCATGGTCTGGCCCGTCAGTGCGCGGCCGTAGGGAATGCTGGCGAGCTGCGTGTCCGCCGGCAGGATCGGATGCTCGATCGACCAGATCGACGCTTCGGTCGCGCCGCCGAGGCTGAACAGCGCACTGTCGGGCCAGCGCCGCCACCAGCGCGCCGGCAGCGTCACCGGAATCCAGTCGCCCGACCACAGCACGCGGCGCGGGCCCGGCACGTCGAGCGCCGGCTCGCCTTCGAGGTAGTCGATCAGCATCTGCCCTTGCGCGGGCACCGAATTCCACAGCGTCACGCGATGACGCGCCATCAGCTCGGCCCAATGCGACGGATCGTTGCCGCGCGCCGGATCGGGCAGCACGATGCACGCGCCGCGCGCGGTCGCGCCGAAGAAGTCGTAGACGGACAGGTCGAAGCTCAGCTCGGCAAGCCCGAGCACCACGTCGCCGGCGCCGACCGCGTGGCGCGCGCTGATGTCGGCGAGCGTGTTGCACACCGCCGCGTGGCTCAGCATCACGCCCTTCGGTTCGCCGGTGGAGCCCGACGTGTAGATCACGTACGCCAGCGCATCGCCGCCGATGTCGTGCGCGGCGCGCGGCGGCCATTGCGGATCGATCGGCAACGCATCGAGATCGATGCGCACGCACCCGTCGTGCGCGAAGTCGAGCGCCTGCACGCTGACGACGGCGCGCACCCGCGCATTGCGCAGGATCGCCTGTTGCCGCAGCGCCGGCTGGCGGCTGTCGACCGGCACGTACGCGGCCCCCGCCTGGACGATCGCGAGCACGGCCGCGAGCTGGTGCGCGCACTTCGGCATCAGCACCGCGACGGTATCGCCCGCGCCGACGCCGGCCTGTTCGAGCGCGGTCCGCAGCGCCGCTGCGTGTTGCGCGACGTCGCGGTACGTGCGTGCGCCCTGCGCATCGATCACCACCGGCGCATCGGGCGTACGCAACGCCTGCGCGGCGAAGCCGGCCGCGATATGCGTGTCCGCATCCGGATGCGCGTCGGCGGCCGGCGCGTCGGCCGGCAGCACGATGTCGCCCACGCGCGACCACCATTCGGCGTCGCCGGCGAGCCGCCCGAGCAACGCGACGTATGCGTCGAACATCGCCGCGGGCATGCCGTCCGGAAACAGATCGTCGCGCACGTCCCAGCCGATTTCCAGCCCGCCGAACTGGTCGGTCACCTGGCAGTCGAGCCAGACCTGCGGCGTCTGGCTGATCATGTAGCGCGGCGGCGCCGCGCGGGCCGGTTGCTCGCCGAGCAGCCGCTCGACGCTGCCGATGCCGCTCGTGAACACCACCGGCATCAGCGCCGCCTCCTTGCCGCGCCGCCGCGCGAGTTCGCGCATCACGTCGACGCCGGTAAACGCGCGATGGTCGAGATCGTCGAACATCCGCGCGCCAAGCGTGCGCGCACGCTCGACGAAATCGCGCCCGTGCGTCGCGTCCACCGAGAGCAGGCTCAGCGCGGTGAAATCGCCGAGCACCGCATCGATGTGCGGATGCACCGGCGGCCGGTTCAGCACCGTCAGGTTCAGGCAGAACGCCGGCGACTGGCTCCAGCGGCCGACGACCTCGGCGAACGCGGCCAGCGCGACGCTCGCCGCGCTCAGCCCGAAGCGGCTCGCCTGGGCGCTCAGCGCGGCCCATTGCGCGCGGTCGAGCCGCGCATGCCGGTGCGTGAAGCGCGGCCGCGCGTCGGCGCGCAGCGCGGGCAACACCGGCAGGTCCGGCCGTGCGGGCAGATCGTCGATGCGCGCGAGCCACCATGCCTTGTCGCGCGCATGATCGGCGCGCGTGCCGGCATGGGCTTCATTGACGACGTAGTCGCGGAACGTCGCGTCGAGCGGCGCGGGCTGCCAGTGCGGCGCATCGTAACGGCGCCGCCATTCGGCGAGCAGCAGTTGCAGGCTCGCGTAGTCGATCAACGTGAAATCGACCGACAGGTGCAGCACCGCGCCGTCCGGCCCGAGGCTCACTTCCGGCTGCAGCACCGGCCAGCGGTCGAGCGCATGCACCGCATGGTCGAGACGCTCGCGCACGCGCCGCAGGTGTGCGTCGAATGCGTTCGCATCGGCGTCGCGCAGGTCGTGCACCGTGAGCGGCTGCCACGGCACGTCGGGCAGCACGCGCTGCCACGCGTTGTCCTCGACGATCGCGCGCAGCATCGGATGCCGCGCGACGCACGCGTTCCACGCCGCCTCGAAGCGCACGCAGTCGAGATTCGCGGGTTCGTCGTATTCGACGTACAGATGGCACGCATGGCCGCCGAACTCGAACGATTCGTGACGGCCGAGCACATACGCGGCCTGCACCGGCGTCAGCGCGAAGCGCTCGTGCCGGGCCGCCGGATCGCCGCGCCACGCGCCGGCCTGCAGGAAACGGACGAACGCGTCGCGTTCGGCCTTGATGCGCGCGGCCAGATCCGCGTCGAGCGCGCCGGCCGGCGCGCGATAGCGCAACTGTCCGCCGTCGTCGCACCACAGTTCGATCCGGCGTTCGCGGCAGAGGTCGAGTACGTCGTCGAAGCTCACAGCACGCCCTCCTCGATCGCGGCGACCGGCGTATCACCGTCGGCCGGTGCGGACGGCGCCGACTCGTCGAGCCGCGCGGCGAGCCCCGCAAGCGTCGGCTGCCGGTAGAACGCCGCCATGCCGATCCGCACGCCGAGCCGCTCGCGCAGTTGCGCGAGCAGACGCGTCGCGAGCAGGCTGTCGCCGCCGAGCGCGAAGAACGTCGCCTCGCGCGCATTCGCCGGACGGCCGAGCGCGTGTTCCCAGCACGCGAGCAGCGTTGCCTGCCGTTCGTTTGCCGGCACGAACGCCTCGTGCGCGGCCGGCGCGTCGCCGAGCGCCCGCGCGAGCGCATCGCCCACCGCCCGCCGGTCGATCTTGCCGTTCGCGTTGAGCGGCCAGCGCGGCACGCACCACAGCGCATCGGGACGCATCGCGTCGGGCAACCGGTCGCGCAGCCAGTCGGCCAGCGCCGCCTGCGCGACCGGCTCGCCGGCCCGGCGCGCGTCGATGCACGCGAACGCGCTCGAGCGCCAGCTCCCGGCATCGACCGCGAAGCCGCAGATGTGCGCCGCCGCGGCCAGCGCGGCATGCCCGAACGGCCGCGGCGCCGACGTGTCGCCCGTCACGCCCGCGACGAGTTCGCGCAGCGGCGAATCGCGCAGCACGTCGGCGAGCAGCAAGCGGCCATGCTGCGCCAGCAACGCGGCCGCGATCCGGAACGTGTCGCGCGGATCGTCGCGCAGGTGCGCCGCCGCGAAGCTGATCACGCAATCGAACCGGCCGAGATGGCGTGCGGGCAGCAGGCCGTCCTGCATCGTCTGCAGCGTCGGCGTCGTCTGCGCGAAGCGCGCCTGCGCACTGCGCAGCAGGCCCGGCGACGCGTCGAACAGCGTCACGTCGAAACGCGGATCGTCGAGCACGCCGAGCCCCGCATCGAGCCACTGCCCGGCACGGGCGTCGAGCACCGCGACCCGCGGCGGCGTCGCCTGCGCGTCGGCCTGCGCCCGCAGCGCATCGCCGAACTGGCGCAGCGCGCGAGCGCCGTCGGGCAACCGCGTCGCGAACGCAAGCGGCGCCACCCGCGCGTCGAGCGGCACGCGTTGCGCGGCGCCCTCCGGATCGGCGGCGAGCGCGCGCAGCGAAGCGGTCAGATCGTCGAGATCGGCCGCATACCAGTCGAGCCGGTCGAGCGCGCCGTCGATGGCGACGGGGGCGTCGCCCTTCGCGTGGCCCGGCCCGCGCAGCGCAGGCGGCAAGCCCGCATCGCCGTCGAGCAGCCGGTCGGCCACCGCGCGCGCGACGGCCGCTTCAGCGTGCACCGTGTCGGCAAGGCCGGCTTCCGCGAGCGCGGGCGACGAAGGGTCCGCGCCCGGCGCGCAATCGGCCGGCACGAACGCCGCGACGATGCGCGCGGCCTCGCCGCCGGCGACGCTCGCGCACGCACCGTCGATCTGCGGATGCGCGGCCAGCGCGGCCTCGATTTCGCCGAGTTCGATCCGGTGCCCGCGCACCTTCACCTGGCGATCCTCGCGCCCGAGGAATTCGAGCGTGCCGTCAGGCCAGTAGCGGCCACGGTCGCCCGTGCGATACCAGCGGCCCGACGCATGCTGCACGAAACGCTGCACGGTCAGCTCCGGATCGTTCCGGTAGCCGCGCGCGAGACTGTCGCCGCCGATCAGCAGTTCGCCCGGCACGTAGTCGGGCGCGTCGCGGCCGTCGGCGTCGACGACGCGATAGGCCTGCCCCGGCAGCGGCCGGCCGTACGGAATCGAACGCCAGTGCGGCGGCACGTCATGCACCGTCTGCACGTTCGACCAGATGCCGGCCTCGGTCGCCCCGCCGAGCGCATGGAACGCGCACGCGGCGCCACAGCGCTCGCGCAGGCGCGCCGGCAGGTCGAGCGCGATCCAGTCGCCGGACAGCAGCGCCGCGCGCACGCTGCGGCACGCGTCGGCCGCGGCCGGCACCGCCAGCGCCATTTCCAGCAGTGCGGGCGCCGAATTCCACAGCGTCACGCGATGCTGCGCGATCAGGTCGATCCAGCGGGCCGCGTCGCGCGCGTCGTCCTGGGTCGGCAGCACGAGTTCGGCGCCGGCGCCCAGCGCACCGAACAGGTCGTACACCGACAGGTCGAAGTCGAGCGCCGACACGGCGAGCAGCCGGTCGTCCGCGTTCACGCCGAGCAGCGCGCCGATCGCGTCGATCGTGTTGAGCGCCGCCGCGTGCGTCATCTCGACGCCCTTCGGCACGCCCGTCGAACCGGACGTGTAGATCACGTACGCGGAGGCCTGCGGCGGCACCGCCGCCGGAGCGGCCAGCGGCGCATGGCGCATCAGCGCCGCGACGGAAAACTGCGGCAGCGGCGCATCGGCGAGCGCCGCGTCGCCGATCGCGGCCTTCACGCCGGCCGCGCGCTCGATCAGCGCCTTGCGCGCCACCGGCTGCGCGATGTCGAGCGGCACGTAGCACGCGCCGGCGGCCAGTACGCCGAACACCGCGGCCACCTGCGCGGGCCCGCGCGGCAGGCTGATCTCGACCGCATCGCCATGGCCGATGCCGGCCGCGCGCAGGCCGCCCGCGATCGCGAGCGCCTGCGCGGCCAGTTCGCCGCGCGTCACGGCGCGCTCGCCGCAACGCAGCGCGACGGCCGCCGGCTCGCGTGCGGCCAACGCGAAGAAATCGTCGTGCAACGTGCGCGGCCGCCCCGGTGCGGGCGCCGCGTTGAGCGCATCGCGCACGCGACGTTGCGCGGACGGCAGTTCGACCGCGATCGGCAGCCGCCAGTCGCGATCGCACAACGCCTGCACGAGCGCGACGTACGCGCCGAACATCGCATCGAGCATTCCGTCGGGAAAGAGGCCGTCGACGCTGTCCCACGCGAGCAGCGCGCCGTCCGGCACGCGATAGAGCTGGTGATCGAGCCATACCTGCGGCGTCTGCGAAATCATGTCGTGCAGATCGCCGAACACGCGCGCGAACGCGTCGGGCACGAACGGCGCGTCGCCGAGATTGCACGAGAACACGACGGGCGCCGCGCGCGGCGCACCCTGCCGGCGCGCATCGCGCAGCACGTCGAGCGCCGGATACGCGGCCTGCGCGATCGCGCCGTGCAGCCGCTGCTGAAAGGCGCGCACCGCGTCGGCCGCGCTCGCGTCGGCGCGCACGTCGCACTCGACGAGCAGCAGCGTCGTGAAATCCGCGATCACGCGGCCGAGATCGGGCGCATCGCCGTGCCGGTCGAACAGCGGCACGTTGAGCAGGAACGCCTGCCGGTCGCTCCAGCGCGCGAGCACCGCGGCGAATGCCGCGCCGAACACCGACGACAGCGTGACGCCGTGCTGCGCGGCCCGCGCCTGCAGGCGCGCGAGTTCGGCCGTGCCGAGCGTATGCGCGACGCGGCTGAAGCGCGGCGCGCGGATCGTTTCCGGCGCGCGGGCGAGCGGCAGCGCCGGCCCTTCCGGCAGCGCGGCGAGCCGCGCGTGCCAGGCGTCGCGCGCCGCGGCCCGCGCGTCGCGCGTATCGGCCGCGCGACGCGCGAGCCAGGCCGGGAACCACGTCGACGGCGCGTCGGGCAATGCCGACGGCTCGGCATACGCCGCGCCGATCTCCTGCATCAGCAGCCGCACGCTGTCCACGTCGGCCGCGAGCAGGTCGACGCTCAGCCACACGCGATCCTCGCCGCCGGGCATCTGCACGAGCCCCGTCATGAAGACCTGCGCACGCTCGACGTCGAGACATTCGTGCGACCGGAACGCGCGCAGCGACGCCCAGCCGCTTTCCGCGTCGGCGGGCGTCCTGTCGCGCCAGTCCGCGTGCTCGAACACCGGCGAATCCGGCGTCGCGACGATCTGCTGCCGGCCGCCGGCGAAACGCGCCCGCAGCATCGGGTGACGCTCGCGCACGAGCCGGCATGCCGCGTCCAGACGAACGGGATCGATCGCGCGGCTGCGGAACTCGAGGAACGCATGGCAGCTCACGTTGCCGAGCACTTCGCCGTCGCCGCGGCCGAGCCAGTACGCCTGCTGCACCGCCGACAGGTCGAACGGCGCATGCACGTCGACGTCGAGGTCGGCCGCGCCGGCGTCAGGCGTCGCGCGCGCGACGCGCGGCGCGTTCGCGAGCAGCGCGGCCCACGCGCCGAGCGTCGGCGAGCGTGCGAACGCATCGAACGTCAGCGCGTAACCGAGCCGGTTCACGCGCGTCTGCAGGTACATCAGCCGGATCGAATCGAGGCCGCAGCTCAGCAGGTCCTCGTCGTCGTCGAGCAACGCGACTTCGTCGACGGGCTCGTCGAGCAGCTCGGCGATCAGCGCGACGAGCCGCGAGCGCAAGGCAATGGGAGAAGAACGGGAAGGATCGGAATGGTCGATCCTGGAATCGACAGCGGTCTGGCTCATGGGCACGCCTTGTATGGGTCGTTAGATGGCGGATCCGCGCGGCGGCGGCCACCCGTGAATGAGAATCTATCTCATTCACACCCATGAGCCCGGTCGATTGCTTTAGGCAGCCGGTCAGTTGTTTTAGATCGCCGCCCCCGCCAGTTCGGCGTCGTCGATGGCGTTCGACGACGCCCGGATGTCGCTCGGCGAAATGCCGTAGCGCTTGCGGAATGCGATCGAGAAATGCGCGGGGCTGTAGCCGACGCGGTACGCGACGGTCGACACGTTCGCGTCCTCCGCGCACAGCATCGCGTGCGCGGTCCGCAGCCGGTATTCCTGCAGGTACGCATACACGCTCGTGCCGAACACCTTGCGGAAACCGGCGGTGAGCTTGCGCGAATTCATCCCGACACGGCCCGCGAGCGCATCGAGCGTCGGCGGCTGCTGCAGCTCGCGCGTCAGGATGTCGCTCGCCGCGTACACGCGCTCGACGTCCGACGACGTGACGCGCACGTCGGCCGGCGCGAACTGCCGCTGCGTCGCCAGCAACTGCGCGCTCAGCGCGGTCAGCTCGAACGCCTTCGCCTTCAGGTAGTACTCGCGCACCGCGCCCTCGAACGGACACGTCGCGATCTGCACGGCAAGCGCCTGCAGCGCCTTGGACGCCGGGCAACTGACGATGCGCGGATCGCCGCCCGTCGGCGCGAGCATCTTCTCCGGCAGCAGGCTCAGGTTGCGGTCGAGCGCGTCGAGGCCGAGCTGCACGATCGTGTAGCGCAGCGGGACGTCGCGATCGTAGATCTGGTGCGTCGTGAATTCGCCGTCGTTGGCGATCACGCACAGGCCCGGCCCCTTGATGCACTGCTCGGGCTGGCCCGGTACGCGGCAGCGCAACTGCCCGCTCTGCACGAGGACGAGCTTCAGCCCTTTTTCGAGCGGCTCCTCGTACCAGTCGCGGCTGTCCGAGCACAGCGTGCCGCTCATGAGTTTCATGCCAGCGTCGATGTGCACCACGCCCGGATGGTTGCCGGGCACGAGCACCGGCGGGTGACGTCGTGACGAAGCGAAGGTGGTCGAGCTCATCGGAGGTCCGTTGGTTAGGCGGCACGCGCGGCCCGGCGCGCGCCGGCGACAACCGGCCGATTGTCCGGCCGGGCCGGGCGGGCGCCGCGCGACAGGCGCCCGATCGAATGAAATTGCCGCGATATCGAAAGAAACGACGCGATCGCGGCACTTGTTACAAATGATAATACCTCTCATTTACATTTTCTGACAACTTGCCCGAACCCAAGGTCAGCGCATGCAATCCTCCCTTTCCTCCGTGGCGCCGGCCTTCCCGGCCGATGCCCCCGACTGGCCCGACGACTTCGCGCACCGCTATCGCGACGCTGGCTATTGGCAGGACACGACTTTCTTCGATGCACTCGACGCGAGCGCGCGGCGCGATCCCGATGCGCTCGCCGTCGTCGACGGCGCGTGCCGGCTCGGCTATCGCGACCTGCTGGCGCGCATCCGCCGTCTCGCGGGCGGCCTCGCGCGCCT
The DNA here is from genome assembly GCF_000732615.1 of Burkholderia paludis. Classification (GTDB taxonomy): domain Bacteria; phylum Pseudomonadota; class Gammaproteobacteria; order Burkholderiales; family Burkholderiaceae; genus Burkholderia; species Burkholderia paludis. The sequence goes on along the minus strand of NZ_JPGL01000015.1, from coordinate 24,334 downwards.
CGGCCTGACGCGCGGCGACGCGGTCGTCGTGCATCTGCCGAACGGTGTGCGTTTCATCGAGACGTGCTTCGCGCTGTTCCAGCTCGGCGTGCGGCCGGTGCTCGCCCTGCCCGCTCACCGGCACTACGAGATCGGCGCGTTCTGCCGCTTCGCCGGCGCGCGCGCGTATCTGTGCGCGTCGCAACTCGGCGACTTCGACTGCCGGCCACTCGCGGCCGCGCTGCAGGCCGACTGCCCGTCGCTCGAGCACGTCGTGATGGACGGCGACGATCACGCGTTCACGCCGTTCGACGCCCTGTACGACACGCCGCCGATGCAGGAATGCGCGGCCCGCGCCGACGACATCGCCTGCTTCCAGCTGTCGGGCGGCACGACCGGCACGCCGAAGCTGATTCCGCGCCGCCATCGCGAGTACCTGTACAACGTGCGCGCCTGCAGCACCGCGAGCGGCGTCGACGCCGGCACCGTCTATCTCGCCGCGCTGCCGATGGCGCACAACTTCACGCTGTGCTGCCCCGGCACGATCGGCGCGTTGCTCGCGGGCGGGCGCGTGGTCACGACCGGGCGGCCCGAGCCCGAGCAAAGCTTCGCGCTGATCGCGCAGGAACGCGTCACGCATACCGCGCTCGTGCCGCCGCTCGCGCTGCTGTGGCTCGACGAACAGCCGCAACGGCAGGCCGACCTGTCGAGCCTGCGGGTGCTGCAGGTCGGCGGCGCGCGGCTCATGGACCACGCGGCCGAGCGCGTGACGCCCGTGCTCGGCTGCCGGCTGCAGCAGGTGTTCGGGATGGCCGAAGGGCTCATCTGCTGCACGCGGCTCGACGATTCGCCCGAACGCATCGCGCACACGCAGGGCCGCCCCGTGTCGGACGGCGACGAAGTGCGCGTCGTCGACGAAACCGGCGCGCCGGTCCCGCCCGGCGAGATCGGCGAGTTGCAGGTGCGCGGCCCGTACACGATACGCGGCTACTACCGGCTCGCCGACCATGACGCGACGGCGTTCACCGCCGACGGCTTCTATCGCAGCGGCGATCGCGTGCGGCGCACCGCGGACGGCGATCTCGTCGTCGAGGGACGCGACAAGGACCAGATCAATCGCGGCGGCGAGAAGGTCTCCGCCGAGGAGGTGGAGAACCTGTTGCTCGCGCATCCGCAGGTGCACGACGCGGCGGTGGTCGCGATGCCCGACCCGATGCTCGGCGAGCGCACCTGCGCCTTCGTCGTCGCGCGTGCGCCCGCGCCGACGCGGTTGACGCTGAAGCGCTACCTGCGCGACTGCGGGCTCGCGGCGTTCAAGATTCCCGATCGGATCGAGTTCATGCCGCGCTTTCCGGAAACCGGCATCGGCAAGACCAGCAAGAAATCGCTGCGCGACCTGCTGCGCCGCCAGTTCCAGGCGGCGGCCGCATGACCGCGCGCCCGACCGATTCGAACTGGATCCGCGAGTTGCGCCTGTCGCCGTGCCCGCGCGCGCAGCTCGTCTGCTTCCCGCACGCCGGCGGCACCGCGAGCTTCTTTCGCGGCTGGAGCCGCGCGCTGCCGTGGGACATCGACCTGCTCGCGCTGCAGTACCCGGGCCGCGAGGAACGCTTCGGCGAGTCGTGCCTGGCGACGATCGATGCGCTCGCCGGCCCCGCCGCCGACGCGCTGTCGCGCTATGCGCACGCGCCGCTCGTGCTGTTCGGGCACAGCCTCGGCGCGGCGCTCGCGTACGAGGTGGCGCTGCGGCTCGAGGCGCGCGGCGCGGCGCCGCTCTACGTCGCCGTCTCCGCGCTGCCGCCGCCGCATCGTCAGCGCATGTCGGATCTGCACCTCCAGTCCGACGACGCGCTCGTGGGCGACGTCGCGCGGCTGTCCGGCGAGCATGCCGCGCTGCTCGCCGATCCGGAAATGCGCGCGATCTACCTGCCGATGATCCGCCACGACTACCGCGCGATCGAGACCTATCGACGCAACCGGCCGCCGCGGCTCGACACGCCGCTCGGCGTGATGCTGCCGCTCGCCGATTCCGAGCTCGACGACGACGAGGCGCGGGCGTGGCAGGACGTCGCGGCGCGCCCGATCCGCATCGAGACGTTCAGCGGCGACCACTTCTACCTGCGGCACCAATACCCGGCGGTGATCGCACATCTGGTCGAACGGATCGACCAATCCCTTCGTTACGGAAAGGAGTACACATGAAGACACCGGACGCCTGCACGGGCCTTCCCGACGTTCGCGAAGCCATCGATCGGCTGGACGCCGACATCATCGAAGCGCTCGGCCGGCGCATGCAGTACGTGAAGGCCGCGTCGCGCTTCAAGCCGGACGAGGCGAGCATCGCCGCGCCGGAACGGGTGGCCGCGATGCTGCCCGACCGGCGCCGCTGGGCCGAACAGGCCGGCCTCGACGCCGACTACGTCGAGACGCTGTTCGCCAACCTGATCGCGTGGTACATCGCGCAGCAGACCCAGCACTGGCGCCGCCAACGGGGGCTCGCATGAACGCCGGCCTCCCGCTGCTGCACGACACGTTCGCACGCGCGGCCCGCCGCGCCGCCGCCACCGGCGAGCCGACGCTCGCATCGGTGTCGGTGCCGCTGCGGCCGCTCGACTTCTTCGACCTGATCGCCGCGTGGGACGACGGCGCGACGCCGTGGTTCTTCCACGAAGCCGGCGACGCCTCGGTCGCGCTGTTCGGCTGGGACTGCGCGCTCGAACTGAGCGCCGCCGGCGACTCGCGCTTCGCGCAGATCGACGCGCGCTGGCGCACGCTGGCGCGCGAGGCGGTGACGGCCGGCCCGCAGCCGCCGCGCCTGGTCGGCGGCTTCCGGTTCGATTCGCGCGGCGCGCGCAGCACGCACTGGGCGCCGTTTCCCGACGCGAGCATGACGGTCGCGAAGCTGCTGATCGTGCGCGAGGGCGATGCGCACTGGGCCGTCTGCCAGCACGTCGTCGCCGCGCACGACGATCCGGCCGCGCTCGCGCATGCGTGCCTCGACCGCATCGAGTCGCTCGGCGCGCTCGCCGCCGCCCGCGACGACGACGCACCGCATCTGCTGCACACGCAGGCGCTGCAGGCGAGCGAATGGCAGCACGAAGTCCGGCGCGCGGTGGATGCGATCCACGGCGGCGCGTTCGGCAAGGTCGTGCTCGCGCGCGACGTGCTCGAACAATACGCGCGGCCCGTCGCGATCGCGCCGCTGCTGCGCCGGCTCAGGCAGCGCGACGCGCATGCGCACCTGTTCGCGGTTCGCCGCGACGGCGCCTGCTTCGCCGGCGCCACGCCGGAGCGCCTCGCCCGCGTCGCGGCCGGCGACGTGCGCACGCACGCGCTGGCCGGGACGATCCGGCGCGGCGCCACGCCCGACGACGATCGCGCGCTCGGCGCGGCGCTGATGGCCTCCGCGAAGGAGCGGCTCGAACACGCGCTCGTCGTCGATGCGATCCGTGCGGCGCTGGCGCCGCTGTCGCACGCGCTCGACGTGCCCGGGCAACCTTCGCTGCACCGGCTGCCGAAGCTGCAGCACCTGAGCACGCCGATCCGCGCGACGCTGAAGGCGGACGCGACGCTGCTGCAGGTCGTCGCGGCGCTGCATCCGACGCCGGCGGTGGCCGGCCACCCGCGCGACGCGGCGCTCGACCACATCCGCGCGCACGAAGGATTCGATCGCGGCTGGTATGCGGCGCCGATCGGCTGGATCGACGCGCACGGCAACGGCGATTTCATCGTCGCGCTGCGCTCCGCGCTGGTCGACGGCGGCGCGTGCCGGCTGTTCGCGGGCTGCGGCATCGTCGCCGATTCCGAGCCGGTCAACGAATATCAGGAGACCGAACTCAAGCTGTCGGGCATGCAGGCCGCGATCCGCCTGCGCGATGCGGCGGTCGATCCGCACGGCCGCTCGCGGGTGTCGGCTTCGTCGACGGTCGAGTGACGCAGCAGCGCCGCGGCCACGCCGATCACAACTGCGGCAGCGTGAGCCGGATATGCTCGGCGAACGCCGCCGTCAGATGCGACGGCCGCTTGCGATCGAACCGCAGCGCAATACCCACGGCCGGCAACGGCGGCAAGCGCGGATCGCCGTTGACGATCGCGAGATCGGCCGGCACCGCCGTCTGCGTCATCACCGCGAACGCCTGCCCGGAGCGCACCAGCGCGATCAGCCCGGCGAGACTGCTGCTCGCATACGCGATGCGGTAATCGCGGCCGGCGCGATCCAGCGCGTCGCGGGCCGCGACGTGATCGAGCGTGTCGCGGTCGGACAGCGCGAGCGGCAACGGATCGAAATGCGCGGGCGTCAGCCCCGGCGCGCCGATCCAGACCAGTTGCTCGCGGCGGATGACGTCGTCGTGCGCCGCGTCGTCGGGCAACGAAATCATCGCCAGATCGACCGCGCGCTTCTCGAGCTGTTCGAGCAGCCGCGGCGTCGGCCCGCACACGACTTCGACGATCGCCTGCGGATGCAGGCTCGAAAACTGCCGCAGCAGCGCCGGCAGCCAGGCCGCCGCGTAATCGTCCGGGCACCCGAACCGGATCGTTCCCGACAATCCCGTACCGCACAGGTCGGCCATCGCCTCGTCGTGCAGCCGCAGGATGCGCTGCGCGTGCACGAGCAGCCGCTCGCCCGGGTGGGTCAGCACCACGCCGCGGCCGGTACGCTGGAACAGCGGCTGGTCGACGGCTTCCTCGAGCCGCTTCATCTGCTGGCTGAGCGCGGACTGGGTCCGCCCGACGCGCGCGGACGCGCGGCTGAGGGCCCGCGCCTCCGCGATCGCGACGAACGAGCGCAGCAGGTCGATGTCGAGCGAACGTCCCAAGGTATCAGCTCCTTTTCTACCTTGCATAAGAACTATTCGTTTCCATCAAACCAGACGCGCGCCTAGACTGCAAGCGAACCCTGCCCCCTGCCCGGAGACGCCCGATGTCCCTGAACGACGACCCGACCTTCTGGCGCAACGCCAGGCAGCACCTGGTCCGCTACGGCGGCACGTTCGAGCCGATCATCGTCGAGCGCGCGCAAGGCAGCTTCGTGTACGACGCGGACGGCCGCGCGATCCTCGATTTCACGTCGGGCCAGATGAGCGCGGTGCTCGGCCACAGCCATCCGGAGATCGTGTCCGTCATCGGCGAATACGCGGGCAAGCTCGACCACCTGTTCAGCGGGATGCTGTCGCGGCCGGTCGTCGATCTCGCGACGCGCCTCGCCGACATCACGCCCGCCGGGCTCGATCGCGCGCTCCTGCTGAGTACCGGCGCGGAATCGAACGAAGCCGCGATCCGGATGGCGAAGCTCGTCACCGGCAAGTACGAGATCGTCGGTTTCGCGCAATCCTGGCACGGCATGACCGGCGCGGCCGCGTCGGCCACCTACAGCGCCGGCCGCAAGGGCGTCGGCCCGGCCGCCGTCGGCTCGTTCGCGATCCCCGCGCCGTTCGCGTACCGGCCCCGCTTCGAGCACAACGGCGCGTACGATCCGCTCGCCGAACTCGACTACGCGTTCGACCTGATCGATCGCCAGTCGAGCGGCAGCCTCGCGGCCTTCATCGCGGAGCCGATCCTCAGTTCGGGCGGGATCATCGAGCTGCCGGAAGGCTACATGGCGGCGCTCAAGCGCAAGTGCGAGGCCCGCGGCATGCTGCTGATCCTCGACGAGGCGCAGACCGGCGTCGGGCGCACCGGCACGATGTTCGCGTGCGAGCGCGACGGCGTGACGCCCGACATCCTGACGCTGTCGAAGACGCTGGGCGCCGGGTTGCCGCTCGCGGCCGTCGTCACGTCCGCGCAGATCGAGGAACGCGCGCACGCGCTCGGCTACCTGTTCTACACGACGCACGTATCCGACCCGCTGCCCGCGGCAGTCGGCCTGCGCGTCCTGGACGTCGTGCAGCGCGACGGGCTCGTCGCACGGGCGAACGCAATGGGCGACCGGCTCCGACGCGGCCTGCTCGACCTGATGGAACGGTTCGACTGCATCGGCGACGTGCGCGGACGCGGGCTGCTGCTCGGCGTCGAGATCGTCAAGGATCGCCGCACCAAAGAGCCGGCGGACGGGCTCGGCGCGAAAATCACGCGCGAGTGCATGAACCTCGGGCTCAGCATGAACATCGTGCAGTTGCCCGGGATGGGCGGCGTGTTCCGGATCGCGCCGCCGCTGACCGTCAGCGACGAAGAGATCGACCTCGGCCTGTCGCTGCTGGAACAGGCGATTGCACGCGCGCTGTAACGGTGCGCGGCAACCCCTTTGCGCGCCCCGCCCGGTCCGTCTCGCCGCTTCGACGCACCCTCGCGACGAAAACCGGCATCCGGACGCCGCTCGATCGGCACGCCGCGGGCCGCCCCGGCGCCCGGCGCGGGACGAACCGGCGGCGGCGTCTCAGGTCCCCGTCGACGTATATTTGCGTACGCCGAACCGCCACGCGACGAAGCATGCGCCCAGGAACACGAACGCGACCGCCGGCGCGAGCGGCAGAAACCAGCGCGGCGCGCCGAGCGGGTCGGGCTTGCCGAGGATCGCCAGCACCGGGAAATACGCGATGCACGCGATCGGCACGACGAAGGTCAGGAAATGGCGCAGCCAGCCCGCATAGAGGCTGATCGGGAATTGCGCGGCCTGCACGCCGCCGTACGTGACGACGTTGACGACTTCCAGGCTTTCGACGGTCCAGAACGCGAGCGTCGCCTGCAGCACCATCAGCCCGAAGAACAATGCGACGCCGCCGGCGATCGTCCACACGGCCAGCGCGATCGCCGTGGCGTTCCAGTCGAATTCGAGCGCGCGCGTCGCGACGACCAGCACGACGATCCCCTGCAGCAATCGCCCGATCACGCGCAGCCGGAAGTCATGGCCGATCAGTTGCAGCGTGGCCGTGCGCGGGCGCAGCAGCAGGCGGTCGAAGTCGCCCGTCCGGATGAAATCGCTGCCGAACACGTCGAACCCGCGGCTGATGAAATCGGCGATCGCGAAGCTGACGCTGACCATCCCGAAGAACATGCAGATGTCGCCGAAACGCCAGCCCTGCACGTTGCCGAACCGGTCGAACAGCGCCCAGATGCCGACCAGCTCGATGACGGTCGTCAGGAAGGTGCCCGCGCAGAGCATCAGGCTCGACGCCGGATACTGGAGCTGCGCTCGGATCGAGGTCGCGAAGTAGCGCGACAGCAGGCGCACGGCATCCATCGGTTCAGCCTCCCTGCAGGTGAAGCCGCGCCATCACGCGGCGCATCGCGAAGCGCCCCAGCCCGACGAGCGCGACGATCCAGAACGCCTGCAGCGCGAGCCCGGCCCATGCGGCGGCGCCGTTCAGCGTGCCGATGTAGATCCGCGACGGAATGTCGAGCATGCCGGCAAACGGCTGGGCGATCAGCAGCGGCTGCAGCCGGTCCGGAAACAGGCCGAGCGGAATCAGGTTGCCCGAGAACAGGATCACGAACGCGGGCGCGAGCGTGTTGATCCCGCGATCGGTCAGCGTCGCCGCGATGCACAGGTTCAGCAGCATCACGAACGCGGCGGCAAGGCCGATCAGCAGCAGCACCGACACGACGAACAGCGCGGCCCGCGCGGCGTCCGCCGGCGGCTGCCACGCCCATTCGCCGAAGCCGGCGAGCGGCAGCACGATCGCCGCCGCGACGAACATCAGCACGACGCGCGGCAGCGCCCGCGCGCTCATCCACGCCATTGCCCGCACATACCACCACGTGTAGGTGTCGACCGGGCGCAACCGGTCATAGCTGACCGCGCCGGTCCGCACCGCCGCCGCGACGTCGGGGTCGCCGGCCCACGGCAGCAGCGCGAACAGCGCCTGCGAGATCCACGTGTAGATCGTCACCTGCTCGAGCGTCATCGACGCCTGCGCGTGCGTCGCGTGACGGTAGAACGCCGCGTAGATCATCACCTTGAGCGCCCCCCACCAGCATTGCGTCGTGAAACCCGCGAGCGCGGCCGCGCGATACTGGAGCAGGACCCTGAAGCGTGCCGAGAAGGCCGCGGTGTACGGGCGCAGGACGTTCATCGGCTCACGCTTCCGTCGCGCCGTGCAGGCGATAGAAGCGCGCGATGACCTCCTCGATCGCCGGCTGCTCGACGCGGATATCCTCGACCGCATGCTCGGCCGCGATACGCGCGACGAGCGCCGGCGCGCTAATCACGCCCGGATCGAACGCCAGTTCGACCGTGCGCCCCTCGCGCCGCAGCAACTGCGTGCCGGCGATGTCGAGCGCCGGCGCTTCGTCCGCGAAATCGACCAGGATGCGGCGGTCGGACAGCACCCCGGCGCGCAGCGCGTCGAACGGCTGGTCGGCCAGCACCCGGCCGTGGCCGATGACGATCACGCGCTCCGCGAGCGCCTCGATGTCGTGCATGTCGTGCGTCGTCAGCAGCACGGTCACGCCGCGCTCGCGGTTCAGCGTCCTGACGAAGTCGCGCACCGCGAGCTTCGACGGCGCATCGAGGCCGATGGTCGGTTCGTCGAGAAACAGGATCGGCGGTTCGTGCAGCAGCGCCGCGGCGATTTCGGCGCGCATCCGTTGCCCCAGCGACAACTGGCGCACCGGCTGATGGAGCAGGCCGTCGAGGCGCAGCATCGCGACGAGCGCGTCGCGCGTGCGGCGGTAGGCGCCGGGATCGACGCGATAGATGTCGCGCAGCAGGTCGAAGCCGTCGATGACGGGCAGGTCCCACCACAGCTGGCTGCGTTGCCCGAACACCGCGCCGATGCGCGCGACGTGCGCGATGCGGTCGTCGAACGGCACGCGGCCGTCGATGATCACCTTGCCGGACGTCGGGCGCAGGATGCCGGACAGGATCTTGATGGTGGTCGACTTGCCGGCCCCGTTGGGGCCGATGAACCCGAGCAGTTCGCCTTGCCGCAGGCTGAAGCTGACGTCCTTGAGCGCTTCGACCTCGCGCCAGCGGCGGCGCAGCAGGCCGAGCATGCCGGGCTGCCGCTCCGCGACGCGGTAGGTCTTTGCCAGGCCTTCGACGACGATCTGGGCCATGCCATCCTCGCTGGTTCGTTGGCCGCCCGCGGCCGTCGGGCAGACGGCGCCGGCGCGGAAAGCGCGCGATCTTATCACGGGGTGGGACGAACGATCGGCAGGATGCAGCCGCGTGGCCGACCGGCCCGCCAGTGTACGCAGCCCGCGACCTGCGTACACTGGCGGGTGGGCAACGACGACCAGCGAGGCGAGGCGAGCCATGACGACGACAGCGATTCAACCTGCCGGCGCCCCCGACCACTGGCTCGTCGCGCGGCGCGATCCGGACACCTGCATCGAAAGCCTGCACGCACATTTCAAGGGCCATGCGTACGATGCGCACGATCACGACGACATGCTGGTCGGCTTCACCGAACAGGGCGTGCAGCAATTCCAGTGCCACCGGTCGGTGCATACGAGTGTGCCGGGGCGCGCGATCCTGATCGAGCCGGGCGCGCTGCACGACGGGCATGCCCCCGAAGCAGGCGGTTTCACCTACGGGATGCTGTACCTGCCGCAGGCATGGGTCGAACGCGCGGCGCGCCGGCTCGATCTGCCGGGCCTCGGCGGCATCGAGGCATCGTTCGGCCATACGCTGGTCGACGATCGCGGCCTCGTCGACACGATCCGGCAGGCGTTCGTCGCGCTCCACGGCAGCGAGGGCAAGCTCGCGCGCGACCAGGCGCTCGACCGCCTGCTGATGCGGCTCGGCGGCGAGTTGCGCGCCCCGCTCGCGACGGACGGCAAGGCCGTCGCGCCCGCGATTGCCCGCGCACGCGATCTGCTGCATGCGCGCATGAGCGACGACATCGGCCTCGACGCACTCGTCGAGCTCACCGGGATCGACCGCTTCCGGCTGACGCGGCTGTTCCAGCGCGCGTACGGCACGTCGCCGCACGCATACCTGGTGCGCTTGCGGCTGCGCGCCGCGCGCCGGCTGCTGGCGGCAGGCCGCACGCCCGCGCAGGCGGCCGCGGACGTCGGCTTCGCCGACCAGAGCCACCTGGGTCGCTGGTTCCGCCGCGCATACCGGATCACGCCGGCCGCGTACCGGCAAATGTGCACAAACGTTCCAGACTGATCGCGCGCGGCATCCGATCATGAGCGCTTCAACGAGGAGCAATCATGTTCGATACCAAGGTGGCGCTGATCGTGCGCGACGATCTCGCGGCGTGGCAGAAACTCAACGTGGTCGCGTTTCTCGCGACGGGTGTCGCGGCCGAAGCGCCCGACGCGCTCGGCGAGCCTTACGAGGATGCGGCGGGGCGTCGCTACGGCCGCATGCTGGGCCAGCCGATGCTGGTGTTCGCGTCCGACCTCGACGGCCTGCAGGCCGCGCACCGGCAGGCGCTGTCGCGCGAACTCACGATCGTGCCCTACGTGCACGCGATGTTTTCGACCGGGCACGACGCGGCCAACCGCGAAGTCTTTCGCGCCGGCGATGCGGAGCATCTCGACCTCGTCGGGCTGGCGTTGCGCGGGCCGAAAAAGGCGGTCGACAAGGCGGTGAAGGGGCTGGCGCTGCATGCGTAAACGTCGCAGCCGGCCCAACGTGCCCGATCAGCGATGCGCGAGCACGTTGACGAGCTTGCCGAACGGATCGCGCACGTAAAACCGCCGCACGCCCCAAGGCTCGTCAGCCGGGCCGTATTCGACGGGAATCCCCGCGGCATGCACGCGCGCGAGCGCTTCATCGACGTCGTCGACCTCGATCGACAGATCGGGCGTCGGCGTGCCCGCCCCGCCCTGCGACGCGAAGCTGATCTGCACATCCATCTGCTCGCCGTTGCCGTAGGTCGCGATCCAGCCGTGGTCCATCAGCAGGTCGAGGCCGAAGATCCGCTGGTAGAAGCGCTTCGCTTCGTCGACCGAGCGCGTGTCGATATTGGCGACGATACGTTTGACTTTCATCGGTTTCCTTCGCGGGACGGGCAGTACCGCGACGCTACACCGGAATCGTGCGCGCAACCCGTGCCTCAGCGCCCGGCCGTCTCCATGTCCGCACGCCGTGCCCGCGCGGGCCGCTCGTCGTGCTTGCTGGCTAGCCACACGCCGATCGCGACGACGACGATGCCGAGATAGGTCGACACCGCGATGCTGTCGCCGAACATCCACGCGGCCCAGGCCAGCGTCACGGGCGGTTCGAGATAGACGAGCGTCGCCACGCGCGTCGCGGGCATACGCTTGAGCAGCGCCCACAACGACAGGTAGGCGATGAAGGTCGAGAACACCGTCAACCACACGACGGACAGCCACACATTCGGCTGAGTAGGCACGTGCAGATCGCCCGTGACGATCCCGCACGCCGCGAACAGCACCAGGCTCACGCAGCCTTGCACGAACAGCGGCAGGAACAGCCCGTCCTCATTGCTGCGCGCGGCCGTCAGCGCGCGGCGCCGCTGGTAGATCGTCGCGATCGACAGCCCCAGCGCGGACACCAGCGGCAGCAGGTACATGACGAGCCCGACCGACCCGGCCGGCAGCGCATATTGCCCGCCGATCACGATGCCCACGCCGACGAAGCCGACGACGAGGCCCGCCCACTGGCGCGCCCCGCTGCGCTCGCTGCCTTCCAGCGCCGTCATCGCGGCCGTGATGAGCGGCTGCAGTGCGGCGACGATCGCGGCGATGCCGGGCGGCAGGCCATGCTGAATCGCGACATAGACGCAGGCCAGATAGAGAAACTGCGACAGAAAGCCGATCACCGCGTGATAGCGGAGTTTCTCCCACGTCAGGCGCCCGAGCCGCCGGTTCAGAACGATCGCCAGGCACAGCGTGACGAGCAGGAAGCGCCAGAACAGCAGGTTGAACGCGCCAGCCGTCTCCGCGCCGAGCTTGGCGCCGATGAAACCGGAACTCCACGACAACACGAAGACGAGCTGGAGCAGGACGAGCGGCATGGGGCGACGGCTCTCAGAAGGTGGCCGGAAACAGGCGCTGGTCGGCGAGATCCTCGGGGCGAATCGGTTCGAGCCCGAGCCGGCGGTACTGCAGTTCTGCGTCGTCCCCGAGCGCGCGCCGCAGCGCCAGCCAGTTGACGATTGTGCGCGGAATCCCGTCGTCCGATGCGAGATGCCAGAAGCCGTTGTCGTCCTCGCGCGTGTACGGGCAATGAAACGACAGCACGAGCGACATGCGCCGCCCCGCCTCGACCGGCTCGACGCCATGGAACAGCTTGCTGCCGTAGATGAGCAGCGCGTCGCCCGCGCGATCCAGGTTCGCGGTCTTCACGTGCCGGCGCTCGCGATCGTGGCGGTCGAACGTCTCCGCCCTCGATTCGTAAAACAGAAAGTTTCCGCCTTCATAATCGTCGCGGTCAGACAGCACGACGTTCAGCACGAAGCTCGTGCCGTCGGTGTGCCACATGCCCAACTGCGCGTTGCCGTCGCGCGGGCCGGCCGGATAGTAGTAGTTGAACTGCGACCGCGCATTGACCATCGGATACGGGATCAGCGGCACACCGGCCAGACGCGACACCCGCAACAGGAATGCGCGGTCGTGCATCATGTCGTCGATGAACCGCGAGCGCTCCGTCACCGCGCGCACGCGCTTCGAGATGATCCAGTTGCTGCTCGACGCGCTGCGCTCCAGCGCCCGGCCGATCTCGCGCAGCGCATCGACCGCTTCGGCGGAGAACAGCCCGCGCAGATGGCACACCGCGTTGAGCGCATCGGAGCGCGTGCCGCGCATCGGCACGTCGCGATAGCCGAGATCGTCGAGATTGCGCCGGTATCGCACCTCGTAGCCGTCGCGCAGGCACGCGCCGCTCCAGCGCATCGGCTCCGTCGACGCGTCCAGCGCGCCGTCGACATTCGCGCCGCCGGACAGCGACGTCTGCAGCGCGAGCCTCACCCGGTCGAACCCTCGCGCAAACACCGGCAAAGCATTTCCCTTGTTCATCGCGTGCCTCGCTGTGGTCGTGTCGGCATTCAGCCCTTGAACTGCGCGATCTGGTACACGACGCTGCCGTCCCCGCTGCGCAGTTCGTCGATCACGCGGCAATTGGCATGACTGTGGCGGACGTGGCGGAACTGCTCCGGCGTGTATTTCAGGCAGACATTGGTGATCAGATGCCCGTCGGCTCCGGCTTTCGATACCGGCTGCAGCGTTACCGCCACGTGGAACTGATCGCCGAGCAGGTCGAGCCGCACGATCGACACGTGATGTTCGCCGAGCGGCTCGAAGCCCTGCTGCCGGCTGACGATTTCGGAGAACCGCACCATGTTCTCGTTCTTGTAGAACGCGTAGATGGGTTCTTCACGCCCCTCGACCAGCAGCTGCATTTCCGACACGACGTAGGTCGACTTGCCGCCGAGCGTGCGGATCAGCCGGCCGATCGTCACCGGCAGTTCGTTGCCTTCCTGGAACCCGAGCATCGTGATGAACGTCACGTCCTGGCCGAGGTCGATATGGTCCCACTGCACGTTGCGGTAATCGTCGGCGATGTAGTTGAAACAGCCGGGCGTCTTCAGGAACGGCATGATCGCGTGCCGCATCGCGTCTTCCGACGACTCGTTGATGTCGACGGCCGTGTAGCGCAGATGGTTCGGGCCGCCGCCGCTGACGGCCTTCACGAGTTCGGTCGTCTTGACCGGCTCCGGCCCGAGCTCGATGTAGTGAACATGGCGGCCGCGCGACAGCGTGGCGAGCCGCTCGCTCAATGCGCCGATCGCTTCGCGCAACGAACCGTTGCCGTCGCGGTCCGCGCACAGCGCCGGGCTCCGCACCCCCAGCTCGTTCAGGTTGCGCATCAGCGAAAACACCTCGCGCCCCGCCTCCCTGCGCCGCGCCTCATCGTCGGTGCGCGCCAGCGTCGAATACTTTTCGTGATTCTCGACCGTCCATACCGAATCCGCCTTCAGCTTCCTGTCCCGCACCAGCGCATCTACAACGAAATCATTGATCGACATGAATCGTTCCCCGGATACGTGCGACGCCCGACCGGCTGCCTGCCGTTGTCTGCCTGTTGACCCGAGAATATGGGATGCTCAATAATTCCGTCAATCGACATTACCTGAATCACTGATTCGGAAATTCAAAATCATGCCGCGCACCCTGGACGTCGACCTGCTGCGTACCTTCCACGCCGTCGCGAAGCTCGGCCGCTTCAAGGATGCGGCCGCCCATGTGAATCGCAGCCCGTCGTCGGTCACCGCGCAGATCCAGAAGCTGGAGGAGATGGTCGCGCAGCGCCTGTTTACGCGCAACAACCAGGCCGTCGAACTCACGCAGTTCGGCCACAAGCTGCTGAGCGACACCACGGAATTCCTGCTCAGCCACGACCGGCTCGTCGAATCGCTGTCGCCGCAGATGCTGACCGGCAAGTTGCGGCTCGGCATTCCCGATTCCTACGCGGCGCACTTCATGGCGGAATTCCTGCCGCGCTTCGCCGCCGACCGGCCGTTGCTCGAACTGACGGTCGAGGCGCGCTCGAGCGAGGAGTTGCAGCAACTGTTCGCGCGCGGCCAGCTCGACATCACGATCGCCGTGGTCCCGAAAGCGCCGCCGCGCGCCGAGCTGCTCAGCAAGACCCATCCGGTGTGGGTCGCCGCGCGCACCTTCAAGTTCAATCCCGACGCCCCGCTGCCGATCGCCGTGCAGCTGCAGGGCTGCCCGTACCGCGACACCGCGCTGAACGCGCTGAAGAAGGCGAAGATCGCGCACCGGATGCTGCTCGAGAGCGCCAGTTCGCCGGCGGTCGAGGCCTGCATCGCGAACGGCCTCGCGGTCGGCCTGATCGAGCACGATCGCGTGTCCGGCAACCTGACCAGCCATGTCGCCGGCATCGTGCTGCCCGATCTCCCGCCGCACCTGATCACCATCCTGACGGACGACAGCAATCGCGCCGCGCTGCATCTGCGCGACGTGCTGAAAAGCACCTTCAGGATCGGATAGGGAAGACAGGGCCGGGAACCGGCCCTGCATGAGAAGGCGATCGCGATGCCGCCGCCGGCCCGTCGCGGGCCGGCGGCGTCCGGCATCAGCCGCCGAGGTAAGCCTGCTTGATCCGGTCGTTCGCGAGCAGGTTCGCGCCCGTATCGGCCAGCACCACGCGCCCCGTTTCGAGCACGTAGCCGCGATCGGCCACGCCGAGCGCCTTGTTCGCGTTCTGCTCGACGAGGAACACCGTGACGCCTTCTTCGCGGATCGTGCGGATGATGTCGAAGATCTGCGCGATCACGAGCGGCGCGAGGCCGAGCGTCGGCTCGTCGAGCAGCAGCAGGCGCGGCTTGCTCATCAGCGCGCGGCCGATCGCCAGCATCTGCTGCTCGCCGCCCGACATCGTGCCGGCCCGCTGCGTCGCGCGCTCCTTCAGGCGCGGAAACAGCTTGAACACGTGCTCGATGCCGTCGTCGATCTCGTGACGGCTCGCGAAGAAGCCGCCCATCTTCAGGTTCTCGAGCACCGTCAGGCTCGGGAACACGCGCCGCCCTTCCGGCGAGATCGCCATCCCCTGCCGCATGATCTGGTGCGTCGACATCGCGGTGATGTCGTTGCCCTCGAACAGCACGCGGCCCGACGATGCGCGCGGCGTGCCGCACACGGTCATCATCAATGTCGTCTTGCCGGCGCCGTTGCTGCCGATCAGCGTGACGATCTCGCCCTTGTTCACCTCGATCGACACGCCCGCGAGCGCCTCGACCGCGCCGTAGTGCGTATGGACCTGTTCCAGCTTCAGCATCACTCTTCCCCCAGATACGCCTTGATCACGCGCGGGTCGTTGCGGACCGCTTCCGGCGTGCCGATCACGATCGGCCGGCCGTGCTCCATCACGAGGATGCGGTCCGATACGCCCATCACGAGGCTCATGTCGTGTTCGATCAGCAGCACCGATACGCCGAACTCGCGGCGCAGCTTGTCGATCAGGTGCTGCAGTTCGACCTTCTCCTGCGGGTTGAGGCCGGCCGCCGGCTCGTCGAGCATCAGCAGACGCGGCTCGGTGATCATGCAGCGCGCGATCTCCAGGCGCCGCTGGTGCCCGTACGACAGCGTGCCCGCCGGCCGGTTGGCGACCGACGTCAGCCCCATCCGGTCGAGCCACACCGCCGCGCGCTCGAGCGCTTCCTTCTCGGCGTGACGATACGCGGGCGTCGCGAACAGGCCGTGCAGCAGTCCCGCCTTCACCTTGCGGTGCTGCGCGACGAGCAGGTTCTCGACGACCGTCAGCGACTTGAACAGGCGGATGTTCTGGAACGTCCGCACGAGGCCCTTCAATGCGATCTTGTGGCTGGGCAGCCCGCCAATCGCGTGGCCGTCGAGCACGACGTCGCCGCCGGTCGGCTTGTAGAAACCGCCGACGCAGTTGAACACGGTGGTCTTGCCCGCACCGTTCGGCCCGATGATCGCGAACACTTCATCACGGCGCACGTCGAAATCGATCCCGTCCACCGCGAGCAACCCGCCGAAGCGCATCTGCAGCCCGGCGACCTTCAACAGTTCTGCATTCGCGCTCATTGCGGCAACTCCACGTGGGGACGGCTCGCGGGCAGCAGGCCCTGCGGACGCCACATCATCATCAACACCATCACCAGACCGAAGATCAGCATCCGGTACTCGGCGAAGCCGCGCGCGACTTCCGGCAGCACGGTCAGCAGGATCGCCGCGAGAATCACGCCGAGCTGCGAACCCATCCCGCCGAGCACGACGATCGCGAGGATCAGCGCCGATTCGATGAAGGTGAACGATTCCGGATTCACGAGGCCCTGGCGCGCCGCGAAGAACGCGCCGCCGATGCCCGCGAACGCCGCGCCGAGCGTGAACGCCGACAGTTTGATGCGCGTCGGGTTCAGGCCCAGCGAACGGCACGCGATCTCGTCGTCGCGCAGCGCTTCCCACGCACGGCCCATCGGCATGCGGATCAGGCGGCTCGTGACGAACAGCGTGAAGCCGACCAGCACGAGCGCGATCAGGTACAGGAAGATCACCACGTGGTCGCCGCTGTATTCCAGCCCGATCAGTTCGTGGAACGTCTTCGCGCCTTCGACGCTCGCGCTGCGCGCCATCTCGTAGCCGAACACGGTCGGCTTCGGGATGCCCGAGATGCCGTCCGGGCCGCCGGTGAGGCTCGTCAGGTTGTTCGCAAGCAGGCGGATGATTTCACCGAAGCCGAGCGTGACGATCGCGAGATAGTCGCCGCGCAGCCGCAGCACCGGGAAGCCGAGCAGGAAGCCGAACGTCGCGGCCGCGATCGCGGCGAGCGGCAGGCACTCCCAGAACGACAGCCCGAAGTACTGGTTCAGCATCGCGTACGTATAGCCGCCGACCGCGTAGAACCCGACATAACCGAGATCCAGCAGCCCCGCGAACCCGACCACGATGTTCAGCCCGAGGCCGAGGATCACGTAGATCAGCGCGAGCGTCGCGACGTCCACCGCGCCGCGCGAGCCGAAGAACGGCCACACGAGCCCGACCGCGAGCAGCGCCCAGACGACCACGCGCTGCTGCTGCGCGCCCATCGCGGGCATCGCCGGCAGCTTCACCGCCGATTTCGCGCGCACGAGCCACGGCTTGAATAGCTGGAACAGGAACACGGCCGCGACCGCGATCCACACCGGCCGCCAGTGCGGCGTGAGCACCACCTGATAACCGTCGAGCCTCAGTTGCAGCCCGAGCACCGGAATCGTGAGGATTGCCGTCAGGAACGCGGCGGCCACGGCATTTTTCAGCGCCTGGCCGACCGAAGCGTCGGCGGCCGGGCGGCGAACGGAAATGACTGTACTCATCTGCGTCTCCCTCAAACCTTTTCGATGTCCGACTTGCCGAGCAGGCCGGTCGGGCGGAAGAGCAGGATCAGCACGAGCAGGCCGAACGCGACGACGTCCTTGTACTCGGCCGGCATGTAGCCCGCTGCGAAGGTTTCCGCGAGGCCGAGCAGCACGCCGCCGAGCATCGCGCCCGGGATGCTGCCGATCCCGCCGAGCACCGCGGCGGTAAACGCCTTGATGCCCGCGACGAAGCCGATATACGGGTTCAGCTTGCCGATCGTCAGCCCGATCAGCACGCCGCCGACGGCGGCCAGCATCGCGCCGAGCACGAACGTGAACGAGATCACGCGGTTCGTGTCGATGCCGAGCAGGTTCGCCATCTTCATGTCCTCCGCGCACGCGCGGCACGCCCGGCCCATCCGCGAATGCGAGATGAACAGCGTGAGCGCGATCATCAGCACGACCGTCACGCAGACGATCATCAGCCGCGAATACGGAACGGTCACGTCGAAATCGCCGCCGAGATGGATGTCGAATGCGCCGGAGATCAGCACCGGCACGGACACGTCGCGCGCACCCTGGCCGATCTGCACGTAGTTCTGCAGGAAGATCGACATGCCGATCGCGGAGATCAGCGGCACGAGGCGCGGGCCGCCGCGCAGCGGCCGGTACGCGACGCGCTCGACCGCGAAGCCGTACAGCCCGGTGACGATCACCGACACGATCAGTGCGGCGCCGAGCACGAGCGGCAGCGGATAGCCGGCGGAGACGCCGATGGCCGTGAGGGTCACGAGGCCCACGTACGCGCCGATCATGTAGATCTCGCCGTGGGCGAAGTTGATCATGCCGATGATGCCGTAGACCATCGAATAGCCGATGGCGATCAGCGCATAGATCGCACCCAGCGTCAGGCCGTTGACCAGCTGCTGGGCGAATTGCGGAAAGAAGTCAGTCATGTGCGGGAAGCTCCCGTTGGCGCTGTGTGGCGTACCGCGCCGGATCACGGCGTTCGGCCGCGCGCAACGCACGGTGTCGTCTCGGGCCGCCCGCCGGCCGCGCACTGGGGGCATGCGCGGCGCGAATGCACACCCGCCCCGTCCGGGTCTCGGACGGGGCGGATGCGTGGGCGGGTACTCCGTATTACTTGGCGGCGGTCTTCGTCGCGTCCTTGTGCCACGTGTACACGACGAACTTGAACGCCTTCAGGTCGCCCTGCGCGTCATACGCGACCTTGCCGATCGGCGTGTCGAACGTCGTCTTGTGCATGTACGCGGCGACCTTGGTCGGATCGGTCGTCTTCGCGCCGGCGATCGCGTCGGCGATGATCTTCACCGCTGCGTACGCAGGCATCTGGAACGGGCCGTTCGGATCGCGCTTCTTGTCCGCGAACGCCTTCACGAGCGCCGCGTTGGCCGGGTCGGCCGAGAAGTCGGCCGGCAGCGTGACGAGCATGCCTTCCGAGGCCGGGCCGGCGATCGCCGTCACGTCCTTGTTGCCCACGCCTTCAGGCCCCATGAAGGTGGCCTTCACGCCCTGCTCGCGCGCCTGGCGCATCAGCAGGCCCATTTCCGGGTGGTAGCCGCCGAAGTAGACGAAGTCGACGCCTTGCGACTTCAGCTTCGTGATGATCGCCGAGTAGTCCGAATCGCCGGCGTTGATGCCCTCGAACAGCACGACCGGGATCTTCGCGGCTTCGAGGTCCTTCTTCACCGACGACGCGATGCCCTGGCCGTACGACTGCTTGTCGTGCAGCACCGCGACCTTCTTCGGCTTCACGTTGTTGATGATGAAGTGAGCGGCCGCCGGGCCTTGCTGGTCGTCACGACCGATCGTGCGGAAGATGAAGTGACGCTTCTTGCCTTCCGTCAGCTGCGGCGCGGTGGCCGACGGCGTGACCATCACGATGCCTTCGTTCTCGTAGATGTCGGAGGCCGGGATCGTCGAACCCGAGCACACGTGGCCGATCACGTACTGGATCTTCTGGCTGACGATCTTGTTGGCGACGGCGACGGCCTGCTTCGGCTCGCACGCGTCGTCCATCATCACCACTTCGAACTTGTTGCCGCCCGCACCGCCCGCAGCGTTGATCTGCTCGATCGCGGTCAGCGCGCCGGCCTTCACCATGTCGCCGTACTGGGCGACCGAGCCGCTCATCGGACCAGCGATGGCGATCTTCACGGTTTCCGCTTGCGCGGTGGCGGCGCCGGCGGCGAACAGCACGGCGGCGACGGAAATGGACGTAAGACGGGACAGCGTCATCTGGGAGCTCCTCGATGTTGTTTAGTCATACGGGCAAAGGCGGCATGACTTGCGCAATCGAACAGCACCCGGGGCGCGGATATGGAACGCGCCCGAGACACATAGAAGACGGAACTCCGGCGGAATGTTGCGTAGCGGGGCCCGGCTCTTGCAGTCCCCGAAGGGGACGTCTGGTTCGGAAAGACATCGTGATGCGTCTTGCATTGCGCAAGCGTTTCGCCTGCCCCGCTTGCCAAACCGCTTGATCGGAGGGATGGTCCGACAGCCGTTGGCAAGGCAGTCGAAATTATATGAGCGTTTTTAAATCGTCTGTCAAAAATGCCGGTCGACCGAGGGAAAACACGGAGACGCGCGGCAGCGACCGGGGCGCAACCGGACAAGAGGTGGAACGTTTGCTGACGGTGCTATCGGGTTGCGCCGCAAGGGGTGGATGGGCGGTGTACCTTGACGGGATTGGCGTTCGGAAGTTTTCCGTTGCGTGCGGCATGTTCGGCGCTTGCAGAGGGTCCGACCGTCAAAAATCAATCGCCTGAGGATTGCACCGGCAGGCACCAGAACGGGGCGCTCGGCCGAGGCGGCAATTCCTACTAATTGCCTACCGATTCGAACATTGGAAAGCTCGTAGTTATTTATATGAAATAATACGAATTCGTCTCTGCAATCCAGCCAGCCTTCCTGCACGTCGTGACCAGCACGCTTCGCAGTCGTCTCGGGGCCGCTTCCGCGCCCTTTCGTCGTACAGCCGCCAGCCAGTGATCTGCCGTTTTTTTCATTGCACATCACCTGATTGGGATCGCTGATGAATCATTCGTTTCGATTTTCTTCCGCCGCCGCGATCGCTTGCGCGCTTTCTGTTTCTACCGCCAATGCGGCTGGCCGCGATACGCTGACCGATCGGTCGGCTGGTGCCAATGTCTTTCGTTCCGAACGGCGCGCTGCCATTCGCGACGATGGGCATACGGCACGTATGAATCGCCGCCGCATGCAGTACGCCGCGCCCGTGGAGCGTAGTCCGTTCGATACGCCGGATACGCGGCCGTTGCGTGTGACGGGCGATGCGCTTATGGCTCCGCCGCCTTCGCCGGAGCACGAACCCGATTTGGTATTGCCCGCGAACCGCGTTGCGCTCGGCGCGGGTGGGAGCGATAGTTTTGGCCGCGCGGTGCCTGGGTATGAGCAGCGCGAGCAGAACTGGAATGAATACCTGCGGGCTAACGGCTCGCGGCCGGCTGGTAGTGGCGGATCGTATGCGGCGCAGCGGCCGTACGATGCGCCGCGCGGTCCGCATGGTGCGCCGAATCCGTTCGATCCGTCGGTGCCGCAGCCGGAGACGCGGACGTTCTATGACAACGGTGCGGGCACGCATTGCACGGCTACCGGCGGGGCGGGGACGTCGCGGTCTTCTTGCAATATCGCCTGGTGATGCTCTCGGCGCGAGTGGCTTAGGTTGCCCTACCCGGCGCGCTGCGCGACTTCGCGCAGCGCGGCCGCATCTTGCGGCGTTGCCTTTTACAGTTGCGTGATGATCAGCCTGCCGGGCTCGATCACGATCTGCGCCTTGCGGCCCGGGACAAAACACGCATCGTTGACCAGCCACATCCCACCAATCTTCATGTACGGGTAGAACTTTTCCGGCCTGGGTTCCATTCTTTTCGGGGAACCCCACATTTCCTGGATCGTGACGAAACGTTCCGTCTTTGGTGGTCGTGCTTTATGATTCGACTTAGCCATGGGCAACTCTCCTGTAGTTGGCTGTGGTTAGCGGGTCGTGAGTGTTGGTAGCACTTGCGGCCCGCGCTCGTTTACTGCGGTGATTTTGATGGTTCGGATTCCTCCTTTATTGGTGGTTCGATGAAAATGAGGGTTCGACGTGTGGATCAGGACGTACAACGTACACGTCCGCGCGCGCGATCATCATCGGCTGGACATTGCCTATTAGATAGCGTTTGCTGCTTGGGCACACGTTAGCCGTTGGTTATAGGCAGACAATGAGGTCAATGCTCACGGTCATTGCGAGAGCTGATGGCGAACGTCGATCTGTCACAGTGAGCGATTAAACAGAACTTGACGATTTGAAACAGTTCGATTGGATCGACGGGTTGAATCCGCAGCTGGTTTCGGACCTTCGCCCCTCAGTGGTCAAGAATGGTGAGTCTCACGGAAGCCGACGGCGTACTTTCAACCCACAGGTGCTATTCACGCTCGCCTCTCTTCAACCATCGCTTCTTATGAAGCAAGTAACGGACTCCGCCCCGGTCTACGATCCATCTGACGTAAGATAGCGGCGACCCCGATGCTTACATGCTGTATCGATAGCTGGGAATAGGTAACCCGGTCGGACACCGGTTTCATAAAAGAACGAAGGCGCAAGCAAAATGGATGGCAATCAGAACAGAATTTACCGGTCCGACGCTGATCGTTTTGAGCGTTGGATCGGCGACTTGCTCGGTCGCTTCGAGTTCCCGGTGAAAGAACTTGGTGGACGAGACCCACTGGACTTCACGATCGAGTATAAGCAGATGCTCGTGGCGATTGATGTCAAGTATTTCCGAACGGTTAACCCCGCCGTCACTACGCGATCATCTCATGTCCTTACGCGCGAATTTGGAACCAACAGGGCCGCCTACGATTTACGTCGTTCTGGAAGCAAGATCACGGCAGTTTTCTCGTCGGCTTATTCGCTGACGCTTTTTGCCAGGCGAGTAATATCCCTGCCTCTCCGCAAGCGTTGTTCACTTCCGGCAAGTCCGTCGCCTTGACTGACCAAAGCCACATGTTGTTTGGAATTTTTTCCAAGGATCCACGAGAAGAACCAGACTCGATCCATTCCTTCAACGAAAGATCGTTGAAACGAATTTCCAAGTGCTCCTCATTGATAACATTCAATGGATAAATCATCCTGAGTTTTTTTCCCTCGTAGCTGGCCGATCCCGGCGACCTACCAGGAAGATCCCTGGTGAAAAGAGACGTATTTTCAAAAGGAAAAATTCTAACTAAATTTACACCAGTTGAATATTTGCATGCAATCGACGAATTTTCAGCCTCGTAAGCAATCGCATACTTAAAATTCATGTAAATCGCAATATTTTTTAGAAACTCTTCTACTTCTATATTTATTTCTTGAATCGACCTTCCTATTTGTACATCGACAAATGCCAGCCCCTCAAATTCCGGAACATTGTGACCAAATGAAATAACTGGCACACCATTTTTTTCCTCTTCGCTATATACTTGGAACGCGGCGACCTCTCCGACCGAAATCCTGCGTCTTAAGTCAGCGAGAGATGTTTCATGATCATCTACAAACCTCTCTCCGCGCCGGACAACGAATTCCAAAAAAAATGCGTTAGTCGCTTCCCCACCAAATTGACGAAACAGATTTTCAGCAATTGACAGAGCGAGCGCAGCCTGATTCGGATCGGTTCCGTAAATTACGATTCCAGTGTTCATCTCTTCTCAGATTCCTGATATCAAATTATCCAGATCAGTTTTTATCGTTTGCGCATCATACGGATGCTCGAACACAAGGATATCTCCGCGCTCATTTGGAGGAAGATTTTGCATCGCGTCATAGTTTCTCGACGTCAGCGTTCGCAATTTTGCCCCCATATCAGTTCGTGATGCCATTTCGATTGCATGCACCCTGCCATTGATATCCACCGCCATAATGTCAGGTCGACGAGCTGAAACAGCATTATCCATAGCGAAATTATAGGATCGATTCAGATAGATTTCCTTGAATTTCCCACTCATCGCGAGCTTGTTAGCGATCACTTCTGAGAACTGGTCATGCCCCGGCGTTCCGTCCCTCTGCCCCTTGCCGTATATCTTCGTTCCATTGACTTCCCGTTCGGGGCATTGCTGCAATCCGAACGGATCAACCCACTCGCTTGGATCATGAACATAGCCCTGGGTCCGGAATCCGCCTGCAAGGCCGAGGGGGTCAACACTCAAGTACTGCGCTGAGTCCGGGTCGTAATAGCGATGCAGGTTGTAGTGCAGGCCCGATTCCTCGTCGCACCATTGTCCCGGTGACCATGCCTCGATTTCGCGTACAGCAGGAATTTTGTTAATTTCCTGTATGTACGGAGGGTTGCATGTCAGAGAAGTCAGTACCGAAACGGCAATACACGGACGAGTTCAAAGTCGAGGCCGTCAAGCTTGCCAAATCAGTCGGTCAGCATGAGGCCGCGCGACGGCTTGGGGTACCGGTAGCGACATTAGGGGACTGGATGCGGCGTAGTCGCCGGGCCGACGGCGTTGGTCAGGCTGGTGGTCATGAGTCGGTCGCGGCACGAACAACCGGCCCGATTAGCGAACTGGAAACGGAGAACGGTCGGCTACGCAAGGAATTGGCCAGCGCGAAACTCGATATTGAAATTCTCTCAAAAGCAACGGCGTACTTTGCGAAGGGGTCG